>NZ_JBFAXS010000009.1:0-497117 GCF_040680955.1 Kribbella sp. NPDC051936
GAACACAGCGCCGGAGCCCCGCCCTGCCCAGCCCGATCCCCCCTCAAAACCCCAACCCACAACCACTCATCAACCAGCCACACGAAAGATCGAGGTTAGGTCCTGTCTGGTGATCCAGACAGGAACCTAGTCGGTGGGTGCGGTGAACTCCACGACCGTGCCGTGCGGGTCGTTGACGGCGAGCCGGACGGTGCCGCCGAGGGACTGGGCCCGCTCGGTGAGGTTGCGCAGACCGCTGCGCCGGGTGCTGGAGCCGATGCCGATGCCGTCGTCCGAGACGCGCGCGACGACCTGGCCGTCCCCGACGGTGACCTCCACGAGCGCATTCTGGGCGTTGGCGTGCCGGACGACGTTCGACAGCGATTCCCGCACCACCGCGAGGATCTGCGGCCGGACGGAGGCCGGCACGCCGGTGTCGATCGGTCCGGTGCAGATCAGCCGCGGACGGAAGCCGAGACCTTCGGCGTACTCCGAGACGAGCGCCTGGAGGTCGCTGCGCAGCGAACTGGACTCCGGTGCCTGCTGCAGCTCGAAGATCGCGGCCCGCAGGTCGTGGATGGTGGTGTCGATGTCCTCGACCGCACGGCCGAGACGCTCCTGGTGCTCGGGGCGGGCCATCCGGTGCATGCCCTGCAGTTGCAGGCCGGTCGCGAACAACCGCTGGATGACGAGGTCGTGCAGGTCGCGGGCGATCCGGTCGCGGTCCTCGAGGACGGCGAGCATGTCCCGGTCGTGCTGTGCCTGGGCCCGCTCGAGTGCCAGCGTGGCCTGCCCGGCGAACATCCGGACCAGGTCGGCCCCCTCGGTCAGGCGGCTGTTCGCGCCCTGTTCCAGTGCCACCACCAGCAGGCCGCCGGTGTCCCCACCTCCGGCCGGCAGCGGCGCGATGGTCGTCCGGCCGAGCATGGTCGCCTCCGGGAAGCCGGTCAGGCCGCCCACGTCCTTGAGGACCTGAGCGAGGTCCTCGAGCACCACCACCTGCCCGTCGTCGGAGACCACCTGGCGCAGCAAGGGCAGATCGGCCGGCAGCCGGCGGCCGACGTACCGGCCGTATTCCGGCGGACCGTCCACCGCCCGCACCACGAGCTCGTCGTGATCGGCGATGAGGACGGCGCAGACCTGCGCACGGGAGATCTCGCGGGCTCGCTGGGTGATCAGCTGGAGGGCCTGGTCGGCGTCGAACTCGCCGAGCATCAGCTGGGTGATCTCGGCGTTCACCTCGTGCCAGCGCCGGCGTTGCTCGGTGTCGGCGTACAACCTGGCGTTGTCGATCACCACACCGGCGGCCGCGGCCAGCGCGGTGACCGTGCGCACGTCGTCCTCGGTGAAGTCGGCGCCGTCGTTCTTCTCGGTCAGATACAGGTTGCCGTAGGCATGCTCCCGGGTCCGGATCGGGACACCGAGAAAGCTCTTCATCGGCGGGTGATTCGACGGGAAGCCGTACGAGCGGGGGTGTTCGGCGAGATCGTGCATCCGGATCGGCTCCGGGTGCTCGATGAGCAGGCCGAGGATGCCGTGGCCCTCGGGGTACGGGCCGATCGCGGCGATCTCGTCGTCGGTGACGCCGTGCGTGATGAACCGGACCAGTCGCCTGCCGTCCGGCCCCACGACACCGAGTGCGCCGTACCGGGCGCCGGCGAGCTCACAGGCGGCGGAGACGATGCGGTCCAGGGTGCTGTTCAGGTCGAGATCCGCGCCGATGCCGACGACCGCGTCGAGGAGTGCGCGCAGGCGTTCCTGGTACTCCATGATCTCGTCGACCCGGCCGAGCAGCTCCTGCAAGAGCGCATCGAGACGCACCCGGGACAGCCCGGCGTACTCCAGCGCCCCCTCGTCCCAGGTTCCATGTCCCGCCTGCGAGTCGCCCACCACCCGCTCAGCCTAGGGAATGGTGCGTGTCATGGGAAGCTCTTTGCGGTCTAGGCCCCGTCGCGCGGCCGCTTCCCCCAGGGCACGAGACGCCTCCCGTGCACCGATTCGACGCCGACCCGGACCAGTCGCGGATCCTCCATCGGCAGCCAGGAGCGCACCGGCAGGGTGCTCCGCAGTTCGGCGGCCTCGTCGTCGCTGACCACGGACAGGTGACCGATCGCGGTCACCGTCCAGCCGACGTGCCGCTCGAGGTCCACGTCGTCCGCCTCGAACGCCACCACGTCACCCCGTTCCGCGGCCCGGAACTTGTCGCCGCGACCCGAGCTGAACACGACGGTGTCCGCGTCCATGAGGAAGTTGACCAGCCGGACGGCCGGCAGGCCGCCGGAAGTGTAGACCAGACGTCCGATCGGCACGGACTGCAGCAGCCGCAGGCACTCGGCCCGGTCGACGATCTCGAGCCGTGAGTGATCGAAGTGGTGGGTGAGGGTCATCGGAGTGCCTTCCTGGCTGCCTGCAGCAACTCTCGCGAGAACCGGGCGGTGTGCAGTAGGGCCGAAGGTCCCGGACCACCGGGACCTCGTGGTCGGGAGGTTGTCACCGCGGCTGGTGACCTTCGGCCCGTGTGCTCGCGGCAGGTGCGGCGCACGCTGGGCAAATGAGCGTTTTCGGCAGTGGATCGACAGCTTTGGCCCGGGAGCCGTGGTTCCGGCAGCACCCGGCGGCGGCATTGGTCGTCGCGGGGATGCTGTTCGCCTCGGTGTGGGTCGTACGGCTGATCGACGGCGATGCCGTTGACGCGTCGATGCTGCTGTTCACGCTTCCGGTCGCCCTGATCGCGGTCGCGTTCGGGCTGCGCGCCGGCGTTGCCGCGGGTGCGCTGGCTGTGCTGATGGTGGTGACCTGGGTTTTGGCGACCGGCACGGACCTGGGTCCGGTGGGCTGGATCGCTCGCTGCCTGCCCGAGCTGCTGCTCGGGTTCCTGCTCGGCGACGCGTCGGACCGGCTCCGCCGGGCCGAGGCCGAGCGGCGCAAGCTGGAGTCCGGGGCGTTGCTGTACCGCGAGGCGATCGAGATCAACGACTCGCTGGTCCAAGGCATGGCGGCGGCCCGGTGGGCGCTGGAGGCCGGCCGGCCCGACGACGGCCTGAAGACGCTCGAGACCACGATCGTGCAGGCCCAGGACCTGGTGTCCGACCTCATCCGCCAGGCCGGCATGGGCACCTCGATCCATCCGGACTGAGTGCGTTGGAGGAGCGATGACGCAGCCGATGAAGGTGTCCGAGGTGATGACCCGCGAGGTCGTCACGGTGACCGAGGACACGCCGTACAAGGAAGTCGTCGGTGTGCTGGCCGCGCACCACATCACCGCCGTGCCGGTGATCAACGCGTACGGCGGCGTCGGCGGTGTCGTCTCGGAGACCGATCTGCTCCGCAAGGAGGAGTTCCAGGGCTCGCGCCGACGTTCCTGGGCGCTGCGCCGGCGGCAGCGGCAGGCCCGTTCGCGGGCGACCGGTGTGCGGGTCGCCGAGCTGATGTCGCGTCCGGCGGTGACGATCGATCAGACCGCGACGATTCCCGAGGCGGCCAAGTTGATGGCGGCGCGGGGCATCACCCGGCTGGTGGTGACCGACGGTGAGGTGCTGACCGGGATCGTGACCAGGTCCGACCTGCTGAAGACCTTCCTCGAGCCCGACGACCACCTGCTGCAGCGGGTCCGGCGGGAGGTCGTCGTCACCACCCTCGGTGACGCGGCGTCCGGCATCGAGCTCGCCGTCCGGGACGGAGTCGTGACACTGTCCGGCCAGGTCGACCGGCGCAGCACCGCCGAGCTCGCCGGAAAACTGACGGCCGAGGTCGACGGCGTGGTCGGCGTCGACAACGAGCTCAGGTGGGCGTACGACGACACCGAGTCGACGCCGGGTATCACGCCGTCACCCGAGCACCGAAGCCGCCCCTGACCGTCAGGCTCAGGAGCGCCCGGTCGGAACGGGGGAGCGGCTCGGGTACGGGCCGGTGGCGTACCGGTTGACCTCGGCGACGGTGCCGTCGATGTCGCGGATGATGTGGCACAGCCCGTTCCAGCGGGCCACCTCGACGCCGACGGCGATCAGCCGGACCCGGCTGGGGCCGGACGCGAACGGCTCCGGTGAGTCACAGCGGCGCGTGTGCCATGCGCCGTTCTCGTAGTACGTCTCGACATCCGCGTGCAAGTCGGTGCCGTCCTCGGGGGCGGCGGCTTCGTGCGTGGTCATGGGCCTGGTCTCCTGATCGGAGTTCTGACGCAGCCCCAGACCGGGCCAGAGGGGATCGACGGGGTCTCAGCAGCACTCTGCAACATCGTCGCGGCCGGGCAGTGGGCCGAAAGTCCCGAGATCGCCGGGCATCGGTCCCGACCTCCGTGATCGCCTGAGATCGCCTGAGAGTGCCCGTGTTCGCCTGTGTTCGTTGGTGATCGGAGGCGGCGAACGACGGGCGCAGGCAGCAAGTCACAGCCTGTTCGGGCACCGTACGAGGTGGTACTGTCAGGCCCCAACTAGGGGCCCCGGACCCGGCACCTGCTGCGTGCACAGGGGGTCCTATGTTCGTTTCGTCCGATCGTTCGCTGCTTCCCGCGAATGCGGCGTTCCCGCCCGGCGCGACGCGCCGTCGAATGGTCCCGGCCCGGTCGCCGCAATGGGTCGTCGTCTGGGTCCTGCGATCGGTCGTCGATCCGGACTGGATGCCGGCGTCGGCAGCCGCCGAGCTGGTCGAGCGGATCCCGGACCCGGCCGTCCTCCGGCGTGCGCACGCGCAGCTGCGCAGCGTCACCCGGCATCGCAGCACCGTTCGCCAGTCGCGAGCGATCGCCACCCTCGACCTGGCCCTCGACCTGGCCGCAGGCCGCAGCGACGACAGGCAGGGGTGAGCACGATGACCTCGGTGTACCTGGACCGGCTGGCGCGCTCGACCCGCTTCGACGCGTGGCGGACCGAAGAGCTGACGGCCGCGCTGGCCTCGCTGGACGCCGAGATCGACGAGCGATGGTCGCCGCGGCAAGGCGGGCCGAGGGTCCTGAACATCCGGCTCCAGATCTATCGGCAGCGCCTGCAACGCGAGCTGGACCAACGCGCTGCTGACGGGAGCGGGTGATGTCCCACTGAACTCCGCACTGAGCGTGCGGGAACGCCGGGTCGCCGGACGAGGCTCCTCTCTTCGTCCGGCAACGGAGGGGAGCCCGGCGAGGTCGGCTTCCGTTCCGCTGCACAGCAAACGGCGCACGTGCAGCGGAACGGGGGCTCGGCTGCGCGGACCTAGCCGGGACGGGTCGAGGTGAGGGCCAGCGTGCCGTCGAGTACGGCGGCCGCGACGTCGGCGAGGCGGCGTCCGTTGTTGCGCGCGTACTGCCGCAGCACCGTGAAAGCGTCGTCGAGGCTGAGGCCGAGCCGCTCGGCGAGGAGCCCTTTCGCCTGTTCGATCAGCACCCTGCTGTCCAGGGCCCCCTGCAACTGGTCGGCGCGGGTCTCGTGCTGGGTCGAGTGGTGCGCCTCCACGCCGAGCGCGGCTGTGCTCGCCAGCATCTGCCCGGCCTCGAGCGAGCCCTCGGAGAGGGCGCCGGGCTTGCTCAGGAACATCGTCAAGGACCCGATGGTCCGCCCCGGCAAGGGCATCGGGAAGGCGTGCACCGCCCGGATGTCCCGGCGCCGCGCCGCGGGCGCGAAGTGGGGCCACCGGGTGTCGGCATCGGTCAGATCTGGGCAGTCCACCCGCGAACCGCTGCCGTAACTGTCATGAGCGGGTCCTTCGGCGGCCCGGTACTCCAGCTCCTGCAGGCGGCGTGCCGCGCCGGACGAGGCTGCGACGACGTCGAGGGCGCCGTCGCGGTCGGCGAGCATCAGCGCGGAGGCTGTCACACCGGGCGACTCCGCGCACCGCGCCGTGAGCCAGGCGAGGGCGTCGACCAGATTCTCGTCCGTCACGAAGCGGGCGACCAGGCCGTGCGCCGTGACACAGGCGTACTCGGCTTCACTCATTGGGGATTCTCCCCTCCTGCACGTCCAGCCGCAGGCGCTTCTCGACGATCCGCCGAGCCACGTCGGTGACCTATTCGTCGTGCGCGAAGGCCCGGGCCCTGACCAGGATCAGTGCGTCCTCGACACTGCAGTCGCACTGAGCGGCGACCATTCCGACGGCCTGATGGAGGACCAGCCGGTGGTTGGGCGAGTCGAGTACGTTCGCGGCGCCGGCGGTCTCGCCCACCTCCAGCAGCCGGGCGAGACACTCCTCGGTCAGGAGCATCGTATGGGTGAGCGCGTCGGCGAACTCCTCGAGCTCGCCGACGAGCGGCTCGGCGGCCGCCGGGCCGGGCGGATCGAACACCGAAAGCGCGCCGATGCATCGCTCCGGCGGTCCGAGCGGAACGGCGGCGAGCGAGCGCACGCCGAGGGCGGCGATCGCGGGTGAGTAGTACTGCCACCGATGCCGCAGTGACTGCGCGGCCACGGACACCGGCCTGCCGGTGGCGGTGGAGTCGTGCACCGGTCCTTCCCCGAGCGTGAGCTCCAGGTCCTGAGCGGCCGCCGCGAGCGGGTCGGAGGAGATCACCGAGGCCTCGATCTGCCGCGAGTCCAGCAGCGTGATCCCGGCACTCGGGGTCCCGAGCAGCTCCGCGACCGTCGAGATCAGCCGCGGACGTTCGGCCTCCAAGGCGTCCGGCGAGATCCATCGGCCGAGCCTGCGGATGTGCGCGTCGTGCAGTTTGGCAGCCGTCAGATGCCGGTCTTCGCTGCGGCGGTGGAGGCGGGCCAGCCGCTCGTGGACAGCGCGCATCGTGTCCGGTCCGGTGGTCACGAGCTCTTCGTGCCGCCGGGCGATCGTCGCGGCACGACCTGCTCGGGCGCGCTCGAGCTCGGCCTGCTCCCGAGCGGCTCCGATCCAGGCGGTCAGCCCATTCGCCACGTCGCGATTCTAGTCCTGTTCCCCGGCTTCCTGGAGGTCCTCCATCAGCAGGACCACGCCTTCTGCCTGACTGTCCAGCGGTGAACAGATCACTGAGCACCTGATCCGGCGGCCCCGGCGGTTCACGGCGATCAGGTCGACCGGATCTGTCCGGCGACCGGAGGTCAGGCAGCGTTGCACGACCTCCACGAGCGCATCCGTCGGTAGCCCGAAGTCGAGCTGGAAGAACGGCTGCCGCTGGACCTCGTCGCTGCGCAGTCCCCAGAGTTCCTCCGCGCCGCGGTTCCAGCTGCGCACCCGGAGTTCTCCGTCGAGCACCACCACCCCGGCGGCCACGCTCGCGAGCACACCTTCGAGGAAGGTCCGGGCCTCGTCGAGCTCGGTACTGCGGATCCGGATCTCCTCGTTCATCGTCTCGAGCTCTTCGTTGCCCGACTGGAGTTCTTCGTTGGTGGTCTCCAGTTCCTCGTTCGTGGACTGGAGCTCCTCGTTGGTGGTCTCCAGTTCCTCGATGCTGGACTGGAGTTCTTCGTTGGTGGTCTCCAGTTCCTCGTTCGTGGACTGCAGCTCCTCGTACGCGGTCTCCAGGTCCTCCCGGTTGCGTTTCACCTCCAGCTGCAGCCGGGTGAGGGTGGTGGTGTCGACGAACGCGACGGACGATCCGACGACCATGCCGTCGTCGGCGGCCAGTGGCTGGACGATGATGTCGAGATACTGCACGTCCTGGTCGGACGACCGGCGTTCCACGCCGTTCACCCGGACGGTGCGGCGCTCGGAGTGTGCCTGCTCGATCAGCGAGCGCAGCTCGGTCGGCCGGTAGGAGACCTCGAGGTCCCGCAGCGGCCGTCCGACGTCCTGGGAGGTGAGCCCGAACTGCGCTCTGGCCTGACTGTTCACCTGGGTGATCGCGCCGTCGAGATCGAGCGCGATCATCGCGTTCGGCGCCGTCTCCAGGACCAGGTCGCGCAACTGCCGCTTGCGGGCGGCGTCGCGTCGCTCGCCACCCGTCGGCGCGGTCAGCTTCAGCGGGTTGGGCTGGTGCGGCGGCTCGGCGCGGCCTGCCCGCCGGCGGAAGACCCGCTGACGCATGCTGACGATGTCGAACCGCTCGCCGTCGGACAGCAGCATCTCGGCTTTGCCGAGGAACAGGTAGCCCTCCGGGCGCAGGGCGAAATGGAACCGGTCGATGATCTGCGACTGTGCTTCCACGTTGAAGTACATCAGCGTGTTACGGCACACCAGCAGGTGCAGCCGGGAGATAGGGGCGTCCCGGGTGATGTCGTGGCGGCCGAAGATGACCCTGCGGCGCAGGTCCGACCGGAAGACGAGACGGGATCCGCTCTGCTCGAAGTACAGCTCGCGCAGGTCCTCGCGCAGGTCCTCGGGAAGCGCCTCGAGTGCCTTCTCGGAGTAGGCGCCGGTGCGGGCCTCGCGCAGGGCCTCCTCGTCCACGTCGGTGCCGTAGATCTTGACCCGCCGGGCGCACTCCTCGATACCCAGTGCCTGCGCGAACATGATGGCCAGCGAGTACGCCTCCTCGCCGCTGGAGCATCCGGCGCTCCAGATCCGGATCTCCTGGTCGGCCTCGGCGCTGCCCAGCAGCTCGGGAATGATCTCCTGCTGCAGATAGGACCAGCTCTCGGTGTCGCGGAAGAAGCTGGTGACGTTGATCAGGATCGTGTTGAACAGGAACCCGAACTCGTCCGCGCTGGTCTCCAGCAGGTCGCGGTAGTCCAGGTACTCCGCGATCCCGACGTCGTGCATGCGTTTGCGGACCCGGCGAGCCAGCGAGGACCGCTTGTAGCCGGTGAAGTCGAAGCCGCGCGCGTCCCGGATGAAGGCGAGCAACTGCTCCAGGTCGGGATCCACGCCGTCGTCGGTGTCGTCCGGCATCACACGCTCCTCGCGTCGACCAGGGCGACGATGACGCCCGCGATCTCGTCCAGCGGCAGCACGAAGTCGACCGATCCGGTGCCGACCGCCGCGTCCGGCATGCCCCGGAACTCCGCCGACTCCGGATCTTCGACGATCACCGTGCCGCCTCGTGATTTGACCGCACTCACTCCCATCGCCCCGTCGCTGCCGGATCCTGTCAGGAGGCAGGCTATCGCCCGCGCACCGTAAGCCCCGGCCACCGACTCGAACAGCAGATCGGCCGACGGCCGCACGAAGTGCACCAGTTCGCTGCTCGACAACGTGAATTCGCCGTTGCCGCCGACGAGCAGGTGCCGATTGGGCGGCGCCACGTACACGGTCCCCGGACGTGCCTGCTCACCCGCCTCGGCGAGCTTGACCTCCAGGGCGGTGCGCCGCCCGAGCACGTCGGCGATCACGGTCTCGTGGCGCGGGTCGAGATGCTGGACGACCACCACCGGCACCGAGAGGTTCGCCGGGAGCGCGCCGAGCACGAGGCCCAGAGCCCGGATGCCGCCGGCGGACGACCCGATCGCGACGATGTCGAACGGATCACTGTGCTCCCGCAGCGGGGGCTCCGGCGACTGGTTCATGAGCTCGTGCGACAACTGGGGAACACCTTCCGAGCCTAGCCGATCCGGGGCGTTCGGCGGCGGTATGCCGGCCGCGGAAACAAGGCCTTTCGGGCGCGTCACGCGGGGAGGGTCCAGCGGTGGCTGTCGCCGGGCTTGAGTTGCCGCGTCCGACCGAAGCAGCGGACGGCGACGGCCGGGCCCGGCCCGGGGTCGATCGTGACGGCGACGGTTGTGCTCGTGATCGTGACCGTCGTGCGGTGCCCGCGGTAGCGCAGCACCATCTCGAGTGCGCCGAGTCTGGCGGGCCAGTGCGGGCGGAAGCGCAGGACGCCACCGGTCGTGGTGAGTCCGGTGAAGCAGCGTTGGACGAGGTCCGCGGCTCCGGCCATCGCCGCGAGGTGCACGCCCTCGGCGGTCGTGCCGGTGCGGAGTGCGTCGCCGGCGTCGCTGTGCAGGGCCTGCTCGAGAAACGCGAGGGCGCGATCGGGGTCGAGGGCCGCGAGCCCCCACGCGTGGACGACGGCGCTCAGCGACGAGCCGTGGCAGGTCCGCGCGAGGTAGTACTCCACGGTCTTCCGGACGATTTCGGCGGTGAACGGGTACCCGAGCCGCTCCATCAGCGCGCGCAGGTCACGCCGGGGGAGCAGGTACAGCAACATCAGCACATCGGCCTGCTTGGACACCTGGTACGTCGTCACGTCGCGTCCCTCGGCCTCGAGGATCCTGTCGAGGCGCCGGATGTCGCCGTACCGGTCCCGGTACTGCGGCCAGTCGAGTTCGGTGAGCTGTTCGTAGCCTTCGAACTGGCTGATGACACCGTCGTGGAAGGGCACGAACATGCGGCGGGTGAGCTCGTCCCAGCGGTTGCGTTCCTCCTGCCGCAGGCCGAGCGACTCGATCAGCTCGGTACGTCGCCAGGCCGGGAGCAGGTCAAGGGCACGCGCGGCGACGCCGAACAGCCAGACGGCCATGACGTTGGTGTAGGCGTTGTTGTCGATGCCGGGTTCGGCGTGACCCGGGTGCGCGGTGTGGAACTCGTCGGGACCCATCACGCCGCGGATCACGTAGCGGTCCCGGCCCACGTCGTACTCGGCGAGCGCCGCGAAGAAGCGGGCGACCTCGACGATGACCTCGGCGGCGTGATCGGACAGGAAGTCCGTGTCGCCGGTGGTCTCGACGTACTGCCACATCGAGTAGGCGACGGCCAGGCCGACGTGCCGCTGCCGGAACGACACGTCGTCGGTCCAGTGGCCCGAGAGCGGGTTCAGGTGCACACGCTGGCTCTCCTCGCGCCCGTCGGAGGCGGACTGCCACGGGAACATCGCGCCCTGGAGCCCGATCTGCCGCGCCGCGAGCCGGGCCGCGGGTAGCCGTCGGCAACGGTAGAGCAGGAGTGCACGGGTCAGTTCCGGCAGGCGCAGCGTGAGGACCGGGAAGACGAACAGTTCGTCCCAGAAGACATGTCCGCGGTACGCCTCGCCGTGCAGACCACGAGCCGGTACGCCGGCGTCGCTGTCCGGGCTGTGCGGGGACACGGTCTGCAGCAGGTGGAAGATGTTCAGCCGGAGCGCGGCCGGCGTCCCGTCGTACGCCTCCTCGAGTTCGACGCTGAAGCGCCGCCACAGCTGCGACCAGGCCAGCACGTGACGCTCGAGGAGATCACCGAGACACGGCGCACTCCGCAGGGCGAGCTCGGTGGCCAGTTGCGGTTCGGAGATCCCCACGTCGCGCGAGCCGTGGATCGCCGCGATCTTCTCGGCGCCGACCGTGTCGCCCGGCGTCACCGCGACCGTGAGTTCGGCGTACGCCGAGGTGTCGTCCGTGCGGGTGGTCCACCCCTCCAGGACCGACCCGTTCCGGGCGGCGGCGAGCCGGGTGCCGACGCAGATCCGGTGCCGTGACTGGGTCGTCGCGGCCGTCACGATGAGGTTGCCGTCGGCAACCACCGGCGCGACGCGGGTCAGGTGCCTCGCGGCCAGCTTGCGGTATCTCTCGACGCCGGCGTTCGTGACGTTGCCGTGCACCGCGGATCCGATCCGGAGCCGGCCGGACCAGTTCACCGCGGTGACAGCGAGCGTCTGCCCGGCCAGGTGCGGGTCGGCCATGCTGACGAAGCGGCGTTCGACGCCACGGATCTCGCGCCCGGCCGGGTCCCGCAGCCGGAACCGGCGGGTCACCACCCCGCGGGCGACGTTCACTTCCAGATCGTGGTCGAGCACCTCGGTGGTGTCGGGCGTCCACCAGTCGCCGTCGTCGGCGGCGAACGTGAGCGGCAACCAGTCGGGCAGGTTGACCAGGCTCTCGTTCTCGAGGGCGATGTCGCCGATCGTGTCCGTCAGGCGGTTGTAGTACCCGGCCAGGTACGTCCCGGGGTAGTGATGGTCGCCGGCCACCGATCCCGCCCACGCCCCGCGGGTGGCGAAGTACCCGTTCCCGGTGGTGCACAGCGCCTCCCGGCGGCGCTCGTCGGCCGGGTCGTAGCCGCCGAACGCCAGGACCCAGTCGGTCACGGCGCCCGTGTCACGTCCGCGCATGGCCATCAGCGGGCCACGTAACCGCCGTCGATGTACAGCTCGAGACCGGTGACGAACGACGCGTCGTCGCTGGCCAGGTAGGCGACACCGGCCGCGACCTCCTCCGGCCGGCCGAGGCGTCCCATCGGCGTCAGCTGGGTCATCACGTCCCAGAACGGCGTGTTCCGGGTCGAGTCCAGGATCGGGGTGTCGATGAACCCCGGATGGATCGAGTTGACCCGGATGCCGTCGGTCGCCCAGTGCAGCGCGGCGTTCTTGGTGAGGGTCCGGACCGCGCCCTTCGCCGCGTGGTACGCCGGCGACGTACCGAAGCCGCCGCTGGTGCCGAAGATCGAGCTGATGTTGATCACCGACGCGTGGCCGGACGCCTTCAGGTACGGCGCGGCGGTGCGCATCCCGAGGAAGACACCGGTCTGGTCGACGTCGATGGTGTGCTGCCAGTCCTTGAGCGTCGTCTCCTCGATCGTCGCCAGATCGCCCATACCGGCGTTGTTGACGAGGATGTCGATACCGCCGAACGCCTCGGCGGCGAGCTCGCAGACTGCCTGCCAGTCGGTTTCACTCGCGACGTCGTGGCGGGCGAACCGGGCCCGTGCCCCGGAGTCCCGCAGGCCTTCGGCCACGGCCTCACCGGCATCCACCGCGATATCGGTCAGCAGCACGGCCGCACCTTCGGCCGCGAGCCGCCAGGCGGTCACCTCGCCGATGCCGCTCGCCGCACCGGTCACCAGCGCGACCCGATCATCAAGCCTGCCCATGTCATCGGTCCCTTCCGGTAGCTCCTACGGCTTCAGGCTCGCAACGGCCCGGGCGCGCGGGCAGGTCCGTTGGACCCCGAAGCCGGGACATTGGTCCCTGTCGCACAGCTTCGGGGCGAAGGTCCCGGGCCGGTCGGGACCTTCGGCCCTTCGACGGGCCCAGCCTCCGCAGTGCACTGGAAGTGGCGAGGAGGACCCGGCGGAGCCCCGGTCCCGCGAGCGGATCACCGCAACGGACGCCGAGGCTTCGGACCACCAGGGAACCGGATCCTCCTCGTCATGTTGGGCCCTGTCCGACGGGCAGCGAACAACGTGTCGGAGAGCGGGTTCAGGGGCGCGCCGCTCCAACCACCGGGCGCCGTGCGACCGTCACCTCACCGGCCGCACGGCGCCCGACCGGCTTTGCGCTGTTGGGGGTGGGTTCGATGACGAATCCGGTGATTCATTTCGAGATCGGCGGTCACGATCTCGCGCGGACGACGGCGTCATGAAGCGCCGGGCCACGATTGCGGTCGGCGTGGACGGGAGCTGGGCCGACAACGGCGCTGTGGACTGGGCGCTGCACGAGTCGGAGCTGACCGCGGCCCCGATCCGCGCGTTGCACGTGATCGACGACCGGCCGCCGCTCGGGGCGTACTTCGACTTCCCCGGCGCCGACGCCGCGGCCAACGCTCTGGTCCGCGAGGTCTGTGCGTATCTCGATCATCACGACCGTCCGGGACTGCACACCGGCTTGGTGCTGTCCGGTCCGCCGGCGCACACGTTGGCGGGTGCCGCCGGCCGGGACCGGATGCTCGTGATCGGGCGGCATGGCCACGGCGTCCTCAGCCGGTTGCTGATCGGGTCCACCGCCGAGGCCGCGGCCCACGAGTCCGAGACCGCGGTGGTCGTCGTACCGCCGAAGTGGCGGCCCGGTGACCCGCAGGCGCCGGTCGTGGTCGGCGTGGACCGGCTCGATCGCTGCGCGGCGGCGGTCGACTTCGCCGTCCGGTTCGCCGCCGAACGGGACGCTCCGATCCGCCTGGTGCACGTCTGGGACGTCTCCAAGACGTCCACCCGCGACGAAGCGGCGGTGCTGCCGCCGGCCGAGATCGCGCGGATCCACCACAGCCGGCGCATGGACGAGATCCTCGGCCGGTGCCGCGGCGAGCACCCCGGCGCCAGGTTCCGGACCGAGCTCAGACGCGGTCAGCCGGTCGCCGCCCTGACCGATGCCGCCACCGAGGCCGGTGCCCAACTGCTGGTTGTGGGCGGACGTGTGCACGGCCGCGTCCGAGCGATCCTGCCAGGTGGAACCGCCCACGGCATCCTGCTCCGCGCACCCTGCCCGGCCGCGTTCGTCCATCAGCACGAGAGGCCGCACTAGGGGAGGTGGTCGATCACCGGCTCCCGACGCGCCTGGTCTATCTGGACAACCTCAAGGTCGTCCTGATCGCCGTGATCATCGCGCTCCACGCGGTCCTCGGGTACGCCGGGATCGTGGAGGCGTGGACGTACTCCGAACTGCGTGAGGTGACGCTGAACCCGGCGCTCGAGATGACCCTGCTCGTGCTGGTCAGTCCGTTCGGGTTCTTCCTGATCGCGTTGCTCTTCCTGGTGGCGGGGCTGCTGACACCGCCGTCGTACGACCGCAAGGGCGCGCGGCGGTTCGTCACCGACCGGTTGCTGCGCCTCGGCGTACCGTTCGTCGTCTACGTCTTCGTGGTGCAGCCGAGTCTCGTGTACGCCGTCGCGCATCCGCTGGGGCACGCGCCAGGTTCCTTCTGGGACGAGTATCTCGGGGCGGAGCGGCAGATCGACACCGGACCGTTGTGGTTCGTCGGTGTGCTGCTGATCTACTCGCTCGGGTACGCCGTCTGGCGCCGTCGGGGGAGCGCACACCGCGCCGCACGTGGGATCACGCTGAAGACTCTGACGCTGACTGCGCTCGTCGTCGCGCCGCTGTCGTTCGCCGTCCGGCTGGTCTACCCGTACGGCTCGGAGAGCGGCTTCTCCGACCTGAACCTGTGGGAGTGGCCGGCCTGCGTCGCGGTGTTCGCACTGGGCATCGCCGGCTCGCGGGACGGCTGGCGCGAAGTGGTCCCGGCAGACATAGCTCGGCGATCCCGGGTGGTGACTTTGCTCGCGGCCGGCGCGATGGCGGCGCTGCTGCTTCTTGCCGGCGCACTGGACGCCGTCGAGGAGGTGCTCGGAGGCCTGCACTGGCTCGGGGGACTCTTCGCGGTCGTCGAGGCGATCCTGACCGTCTTCGGCTCGGTGTGGCTGTTGAGCGTGGCCCAGCACCGGCTGGCTCGGCAGTATCGGTGGAGCCCGGCGCTGAGCCGGAGCGCCTACGCGGCCTTCATGCTCCAGACCGTCTTCCTGCTCGCGCTCGCCGTGGTTCTGCGCCCTGTCGACCTCCCCGCCGAGGTCAAGGCGCCGATAGTCGCGGTCGGCGGTATCGGCGCCTCGTTCGGCGCTGCCTGGCTCCTGATCAAGAAGGTGCCGGGCGTTTCACGGATCCTCTGACAGCGGGGCTCCCGTCAGAGGGTGCTCAGGCGGCTGACTTGGACGCCGATGACGCCGCGGACCGTGCCGGCGAGGACTTCGGCGAGGTGGCGTTCGCGGGGGTCGCTCGGGCCGATCACGGTGACGATGCCGTCCTGCACCTGGACCTGCCAGTCCGGGCCTTCCGGCTGCAGCAGCTCGGTCACCTCGGCCTGGACGCGGCGGTCACGACCGGCGAGCAGGTGGACCACGTCACTGCGGCTGATCATCCCGACGACCCGGTCGTGCTCGACCACCGGCAGGCTCTTGACCATCGTCGAGCGCATCAGGTCGATCGCCGCCTCGAGCTCCTCGTCGGGCCGCACCGTCACGACCAGATACGTCATGACCTCGGCGACCCGGCGCGGCGGCGTCGGGCCCGGCAGCCGTACGACGGTGACCGGGACGCGGTCGCTGATCAGGTTCTCCTCCTCGACCAGGTCGGCCTCGCTCACGATCCCGACCAGCGCACCGTGCCGGTCGAGCACCGGCAGCGCGGTGATCTTCGCCTCGTCCATGAGCTGCAGCGCCGACGAGATCGGGGTCTCCGGCGCCACGGCGACGACCTCTTTGGTCATCAGCTCCCGGATCAGCATCGCCCTCACCTTCCTCCGTCCACCAGATCTTGCGCCCAGCGTCCCCCGCACTGTGGCGCACCAGTAGGGCGAGAGGTCCCGCCGCGCGAGGTACGACGACCCTGGATGACGGCCGGCCGAACCGGAGGTCTGCGTTCTGTCCGGTCAGCGTTCTGTCAGGTCAGCGGCCGAGGAGTCTGCCGAGCCAGCTGCCGCCGCTCCCCTCGGCCTTGGGGTGGCCGGGGCACCACTGATCGGCGGGGACCATCGCCTTCACCTGGGCGACGTGCTGGCCGCAGCCTGCCCAGGTCGTCTTGGCGCAGGTCTTGCAGTTGACGGGTCGGCACATGGGTTCTCCTTCGGGGTGAGTGATACGTCAGGCGTCCGGCCCGACGAGGTGCAGGCCGGCCTTGGCCGCGTTTTCGAACTGGTCGTCGACGGCGACGAGTTTGCGTCCGGCGGCGTCGAGGATCGAGGCGGCGATGGAGGCGCGGTAACCGGCGGCGCAGTGCACCCACACCTCGCCGGGCGGGACCTCGGCCAGTCGCCGTACGAGTTCGTGGACGGGGATGTTGACCGCGTCCTGGATTCGGGCGGCGTGGTGTTCCTCCGCGCGTCGGACGTCCAGGACGACGACGTCGCGGTGGTGCCGGACCTGCTCCAGGTCGGCGAAGGTCGCCGTCGGGAACGACACCGGGACGTCGGGCGTCCAGTCCTGCGGTCCGCCGGTCGCGTGCGCGGCGGGGCGGTCGATGCCGATGCGGACGAGTTCGCGCTGGGCTTGGGCGACGTCGGCGGCCGTGTCGCCGAGCAGGGTGAGCGGGGTGCCCCACTCGATCAGCCAGCCCAGGTAGGTCGTGAAGGACCCGTCGAGCCCGAAGTTCAGTGTGCCGGGTGCGTGCCCGGCGGCGAATGCGGTGCGGGTGCGCAGGTCGACGACCCATTCGCCGGCCTCGATTCGGCGCCGCAGTTCGGTGGCGTCGGCCCGCTTGGGCAGGGAGAGGTCGGGTGCGCCGGGGCCGGCGGCGTTGGCGGGTGCCATGTGCACGTAGTACGCGGGCCAGGCGCCGAGCCCGGCCAGCAGATCACGTACGTAGTCCTGTTCGTTCTTGGTCAGGACGGGGTTGGCGCGTTTCTCCTGCCCGATGGTGGATTCGGTGGCCTCGGACTGGGTCGCGGAGCAGAACGAACCGAACCCGTGGGTGGGGTAGACGCCGGTCGAGTCGGGCAGCACATCGACGAGCTTGTGGGCCGAGGCGTGCTGGTGACGGACCAGGGCGTCGGTGTGTTCCGGGCCGAGCAGGTCGGGTCGCCCGGTGGCGCCGTACAGCAGTGAGCCGCCGGTGAACACCGCGATCGGCTCGTCGCCGTGGCTGAGTGCGTAGGCCAGGTGGGTGAAGGTGTGTCCTGGTGTGTGGATCGCCCGGACCCGCATCCGGGTGCCGATGTCGATGGTGTCGCCGTCGTGGATCGGGGTGCGGTCGAAGCTGACCTGGTCGTCGGCGTTGACCAGGTACGTCGCCCCGGTCGCCTGCGCCAGTGCGAAGCCGCCGGTGACGTAGTCGTTGTGAATGTGGGTCTCGAAGACGTGGGTCAGCCGGACACCGTCGGCGTCGAGCAGGTCGAGGACGCGGTCGATGTCGCGCTGCGGGTCGACGACGAACGCCACCGTGCCGTCGTGCACGAGGTAGCTACGGTCGCCCAGCGAGGCGGTGTCGATCACCCGAACGGTCACGCGGGGGAGCGGTGCGGTGTGCTGCTGGTCGGCGGCGGTGTCTGGCATCGAGGATCCTTTCCCTGCTCGCATCCCCCTAGGGGGATCTGTCGCTACCGTAACACATCCCCCCGGGGGGATGTAGACTGAGGACTCCGACGCTGGGAGAAGGAGCACCGATGGAGCTCGAGGCCGCCGAGATCAAACCTGTCATCGCGCGGATGAAGCGCGCCCACGGCCACCTGGGCAGTGTGATCCGGATGATGGAGGAGGGGGCGGACTGCGAGGCGGTCCTCACCCAGCTCGCCGCTGTCAACAAGGCGCTGTCCCGCGCCGGCTACGCCGTCGTCGCGACCGGCCTGCAGCGCTGCCTGACCGACGAGGACAGCGACGTCGACGTGGCCAAGATGGAGAAGCTCTTCCTCGCCCTGGCCTGACCTCCGGCTTGACGCAGCCGTGGGCCGTCCGGCCCCGATGTCGGGCCGTTGGCCCCTGCTACGGCCTCCCCCACGAGCCGGACGCTCGTGGGGGAGGTGGTCATGCCTGGTGTGGAGACATCGCCTGTCCGCGGCTTGCCGGTTGCGGAGGCGGCGCGAAGGCTCGCCGCCGACGGTCCGAACGAGCTGCCCGCACCCCGTCGTACGGCGGCCTGGAAACTGCTCGCCGGTCAGCTGACGCATCTGTTCGCGGTGATGTTGTGGGTGGCGGCCGCGCTCGCCCTGGCCGGCGGGCTGGCGCCGCTGGCGATCGCGATCGTCGTGATCATCGTCCTGAACGGGGTCTTCGCGTTCGCCCAGGAGTACCGCGCCGACCGCGCCGCCGAGCGGCTGCGTGACCTGCTGCCGGTCCGGGCGCAGGTGATCCGCGACGGCGAGGTCAGGTCCGTCGACGCGAGCCAACTGGTCCGCGACGACCTGGTCCTGCTCGGCGCCGGAGCCCGGGTGTCGGCCGATCTGCGCCTGGTCACGGTGCACGCCCTGGCCGTGGACGAGTCGATGCTCACCGGTGAATCGGTCCCGGTCCGCCCGGGTAGCGGCGACCAGGTGTACGCCGGAACGTTCGTCGTGCAGGGCGAAGCCGAAGCGGTGGTGACCGCGGTGGCCGGCCGGACCCGGCTGGCCGGGATCCAGTCGCTGACCGAGAGCGCGGTACGGCGCCCCAGTCCGCTGACGATCGAGCTGCACCGACTGATCCGGGTGATCGCGGTCATCGCCGTGACCGTCGGCGCCTCGTTGACGGCGGTGTCACTGGTGCTGGGTCTGAGCGCCACCAAGGCGTTCCTGTTCGGGGTCGGAGTGATGGTGGCGCTCGTCCCCGAGGGCCTGCTGCCGACCGTCACGCTGTCGCTGGCACGTGGCGCGCAGCGGATGGCGCACGGCAACGCGCTCGTACGGCGCCTGGACGCGGTCGAGACGCTCGGCGCCACGACGTTCGTCTGCACCGACAAGACCGGGACGCTGACGTTGAACCAGATGGAGGTCCTCGACGTCTGGACGCCGCACGGATCCGTGCTGATGCACGGTGACGGCTACGACCCGGACGGCTCGGCCGAAGGCGGTTCTGCCGCGATCGACGCGGCCGCGCGGGCCGCCCGGTCGGCCGTCGCCTGTGTTCGCGGCCGTGCGGTGCGGTCGAAGAACGGGTGGGCCGCGGAAGGCGATCCGATGGAGGTCGCGCTGGACGTCCTCGCGCGGCGCCTCGGGGTGGCGCCGGTGCGTCCGGAGGCGATCACGCACCGGGTCACCTTCACCAGCGAGACGCGGTACAGCGCTGTGGTTGCCGATGGCAACACGATGGTGATCGGCGCGCCGGACGCGCTGCTGCCGTACTGCCGCACGAACGGCGCCGCCGCGTCGGCAGTCGGCGACCTGGCCGGTCAGGGCCGGCGGGTGCTCGCGGTGGCGGAGGCGTCCGGGGTGCTCGTTCGCGACGGTGACCTGGACCTGCGGCCGGACGCGCTCGACCTGCTGGCTGTGGTCGGCCTCGAGGACCCGCCACGACCGGACGTCCACACCGCGCTGAGCGCCTGCCGGCAGGCCGGGGTCCGGATCGCGGTCGTCACCGGTGACCACGCGGCGACCGCGGAAGTGATCGCGCGCGAGGTCGGCCTGCTCGGGCCCGGCGGGCTCGTGGTCTCGGGTGAGCAACTGCCCGCCGACGACGGGCCGCTCGGCGAACTGCTCGACCGCGACGACGGCGTAGTGGTCGCCAGGGTGACGCCCGCCGACAAGTTGCGGATCGCCCGGGCGCTGCGGGCACGCGGGCATGTCGTCGCGATGACCGGGGACGGCGTCAACGACGCACCGGCGCTCCGGGAGGCCGACGTCGGCGTCGCGATGGGGGCCTCGGGCAGCGACGTGGCCCGCGCGGCGGCCGACCTGGTGCTGCTCGACGACCACTTCGCGGGCATCGTGACCGCGATCCGGCTGGGCCGCGCCACGTTCTCGAACGTCCGGCGTTTCCTGACCTATCACCTGGCCGACAACGTCGCCGAGCTGGCGCCGTTCGTGGCTTGGGCGCTGTCCGGCGGGTCGGTGCCGCTGGCGATCGGCGTACTGCAGGTGCTCGCGCTGGACATCGGGACCGACGTGCTGCCCGCGCTCGCGCTCGGTGTCGAGCGGCCCGGCCCGCGGGTGCTCGACGGCCCGGCGCGGCATCGCCGGCTGGTGGACCGCGGTCTGCTGACCCGGGCGTTCGGCGTGCTGGGGATGACAGAGGCCGTGGTGGCGATGTCGGCCTTCCTGCTCGTGCTGCGCGGCCACGGATGGACCTTCGGGACCGAGCCGGCGGCGGCCGCGCTCGCGGTCGCCTCCGGTACGGCGTTCGCGGTGATCGTCATGATGCAGATGGCGAACGCGCTGGCCTGCCGGAGCGAGCGCAGCACGATCGTGGAGATCGGCCTCACGACGAACAGGCCGCTCCTGGTCGCGCTCGTCGTCGAGCTCGGCCTGCTGATGGTGTTCCTCGGCGTACCGCCGGTCGCGGACCTGTTGGGCGGCGGCTGGCCGTCGTACCAGGGCTGGCTGTTCGCCGCGGCCGGCGCGCTGGTCCTACTGCTCGTCGACAGTGCCGCCAAGCTGGTCCGCCGGCGTCGATGACGGTCGGGGGCTCAGCTCGTCGACTCTGCCGGCCGGGACGCGTTCGATGCGGGTCCAGCCTTTCCAGCCTCGCTCTTCCAGCAGCGCCAGCACCCGTTCCGCGCCGGGGGAGGCCTCGAGGACGGCGGTGTCCATCAGCGTGACCAGGCTGTCGTCGAGTCCGTACGAACCGGTCTCACCGGCCTGGACGGCGGCGACCATGATGCGCTCCAGGATGTCGACGATCTCCACGATCCGTGGGTCGTCCAGGGACCAGTCGAGGGCCTCGTTCACGATGCGGTAGAGCTTCAGCATCTCGGGATGCTGCAACGCCTCGTGCTTCTTGACGATCACCGCGTCGATCTGGTCCGGGACCTGGGCCGCGACCATGATCCAGGCGTCCCGCTCCATCTCGACGTACTGCTCCTTCATGCCGAGACCGCGCAGCCGGTCGAGGTAGTCGACGACGCTCTGCGGCAGGGCCAGCTGGTCGCCGGCGGCGAGCTTGGCCAAACGCCTGCGGGTGTCCTGCAGCCGCCGGACCTCGGCGCGCAGCTCCTTGTCGATCTCCTCGACGCCGCCGGAGAACTCGTCCGGGGCGGCGTCGAGTAGCTCCTGCACCCGCGCCAGCGGTACGCCGGCATCGGCGAGCGTGCGGATCCGGATCAGGCGGACGACCGCGGCAGCGTCGTAGGAGCGGTACCCGGACCGGTCACGGCCGGGCTCCGGCAGCAGCCCGATCTTGTGATAATGCCGGACCGCCCGCACCGTCACCCCGGCGTACGCCGCGAGCCGGCTGATCGTGAGCATGCGTCACAGCCTGCCTCATGCGACCTTGCGGCGATAGGCGGCCATCGCGACGACGTACGCCACGACCAGGACGCCGACGCACCACGCCAGCGCGGTCCAGATGCCGTCGCCGACCGGCTGCCCCGCGAACAGCCGGCGGATCGTGTCGACGATCGACGTCACCGGCTGGTGCTCGGCGAACCAGCGCACCGGTCCGGGCATCGTCTGCGTGGGCACGAACGCCGAGCTGACGAACGGCAGGAAGATCAGCGGGTACGCGAACGCGCCCGCACCCTCGACGGTCGACGCGGACAGCCCGGGAATGACGGCGATCCAAGTCAGGCCAAGCGTGAACAGGAACAGCATGCCGGCGACCGCGAGCCAGTCCAGCACGCCCGCGTCCGAGCGGAAGCCCATCAGCAGCGCGACCGCGACGACGACCACCAGCGAGATCAGGTTCGCCACCAGCGAGGTGACGACATGCGCCCAGAGCACGCCGGACCGGCCGATCGGCATCGACTGGAACCGTTCGAAGATCCCGCTCTTCAGGTCCATGAAGATCCGGAACGCGGTGTAGGCGACGCCGGACGCGACCGTGATCAGCAGGATCCCCGGCAGCAGGTAGTTCACGTACGCGCCGGCCCCGGTGTCGATCGCGCCGCCGAACACGTAGACGAACATCACCATCATCGCGATCGGCGTCAGCACGGTGGTGATGATCGTGTCCGGGCTGCGGGTGACGTGCCGGAGCGTCCGGCCGGTCAGCGCGCCGACGTCGCTGAGGAAGAAGGTGCTCATGATCGGGCCTCGTTGCTCGTGATGGCGAGGAAGACTTCCTCGAGGGACGGCTGCTTCTCGACGTACTCGACCTTGGCGGGCGGCAGGAGCTGCTTGAGCTCGCCGAGGGTGCCGGCGACGATGATCAGGCCGTTGTGCAGGATCGCGATCCGGTCGGCGAGCTGCTCGGCCTCCTCCAGGTACTGCGTGGTGAGCAGCACCGTCGTTCCGTGGCCGGCCAGCTCCTGGACCGTGTGCCAGACCTCGATCCGCGCCTCCGGATCGAGTCCGGCGGTCGGCTCGTCGAGGAAGATCACGGGTACGTCGCCGATCAGGCTCATCGCGATGTCCAGCCGGCGGCGCATCCCGCCCGAGTACGTGGCCACGCGCCGGCCGGCCGCATCGGTGAGCGCGAAGCGGCGGAGCAGCTCGTCGGCGACCGCGCCGGGGTCCGGGACGTGCCGCAGTTTCGCGACCAGGACGAGGTTCTCCCGGCCGGTGAGGATCTCGTCGACGGCGGCGAACTGGCCGGTGAGGCTGATCGACCGCCGGACGTCGGCCGCCTGTGTGGCGACGTCGAAACCGTTGACCTCGGCCGTGCCCGCGTCGGCCGCGAGAAGTGTCGAGAGGATCCTGATCGTGGTGGTCTTGCCCGCACCGTTGGAGCCGAGCAGGGCGAAGATGCTGCCGCGCGCGACGTCGAGATCCACGCCGCGGAGTACCGGTTTCTGTCCGTACGACTTCTGCAGGCCCTGTACGTGGATCGCCGGGCCGGCGGTCGATGTCACTGTCATACCGGAAGCGTGCAGGGTTGACCCTGCGTCAAGGTCAAGCCGTCGCGACCGGGCTGTTATTCGATTGACGATGCCGGCGACGGACTGGTCTGCTGTCAGGACGTGCGCCGGGTGGGCCGGCGCGGACCGGAAGGAGGAAGGCCATGTCTGTCCTGTCCCGTAGCTTTGCTCTGAAAGGTCTTTCGGTTTGGCATTCGCACGTTCGTTCAGCTGTGAACACTGCGGCGTAGAGGTTTCCCTCGACGCCCCTGGAACCACCCATCGCAACCATTGCCCGAGTTGTCTGTGGTCGCGGCATCTCGACCGCAACGTGCCGGGCGATCGCAAGGCCGACTGTGCCGGCGGCATGGAGCCGATCGCGGTCACGGTCCGCGGCGAGGGCCGCTGGGTCCTCATCCACCGGTGCACCAACTGCGGCCGGCTCCGGCTCAACAAGACCGCCGGTGACGACAACGTCCTGCTCCTGATGCGGCTCGCGGCGCTGCCGCTGACGATGCCGTTCGTCCCGTTCGCCGCCGAGCCCGGCACCAACGGGAACGGCAACGGTTCGCAGCCGGCCGGTCGCAAGCCGAGAGCGCGCAAGGCCAAGGCGGCCGTGCAGCCCGACGGGACGTGATGCGGGCGGGTCTGGGCGGTGCCGGTCGCCCGGACCTGCTGCTTTACTGAGGATGTGCGTCCGTCGGGTGCGGTCGCGGTGCTGGTGGCCGCGGTCCTTGGACTGACCTCGTGTACGTCGTCACGGCCGGACAAGACGGCGTCCATCGAGTGGGGGGACTGCGCGGGCGTCACCGACGTACACGCAGCGAATCTGCCTGCGGAGCGGTCCGCCCGGCTCGAGTTCCGCTGCGGTGCGGTGGACGTCGACCTCGACCCCGCCCATGCGGAGGCCGGAACGCTCGCGGTCCAGCTCATCCGGATCCATCAGTCGGGCGGTGCCGGGAAGGAGCCGCTGCTGCTGATCGCCGGCGGTCCCGGTCAGTCCGGGGTGGAGTACGCCGCAGTCGCGGCCGGGCTGCTGCCGGAGGCGCTTCTGGACCGGTTCGACCTGATCGGCTTCGATCCCCGCGGCGTCGGCCATTCGCAGCAGATCCGGTGTGGGCACAAGGATTCGGACCCGCCCGGGTTGCCGGATCTGCTGACTCCCACGGGTTACACCCGGGCTGCGGACACGATGCGCGCGAGGACCGCCGAGTGCGCGACAGCACTGGGGTCCAAGGCGGCGCTGTTCAGCACGACCGCGACCGCGGTCGACATCGACCGCATTCGCTCGGCCCTCGACCGGCCGGCGTTGACGTACCTCGGCTGGTCCTACGGAGCCAAGCTCGGCGCGGAGTACGCCCGCCTGTACCCGGACAACGTGCGCGCGGCCGTACTCGATGCCCCGAGCAACCCACGGACGACCTGGATCGAGACCGTCGAGCGTCAGGTCGCGGGCTTCGAGGACGCCTTCGACCAGTTCGCCGCCTGGTGCGCGAGCCATGACAGGTGCCGTGCCCTCGGCGCCACCCGCGGCTTCGTCACCGACCTGGTTCGCAGAGCCGAGAAGTCGCCCATCCCGAGCGGGAGGCCGGGTGACGAGGAACCGACGTACGGCACCGACGTGCTCGACGCGGTGGTCGGCGCGCTGTACGACGACGCGCGCTGGCCGGATCTCGCCGACGGGCTGGCGGAGGCCACGGCCGGCGACTCGGGCACGCTGCGGGACCTGGCCGACGCGGCCCGCAGCGGGGAGGACGCCGCGGACGCGCAGCTCGTGATCAACTGCAACGACAGCGCGCCCGGGCCGACCGAGACCGAGATCAGGGCGGCCGGGGCGCGCTTCGCCCAGCAGTACCCGCTGTTCGGGGTGTGGCTGTCATGGTTCTTGTTCGGGTGCACGTTCTGGGAGCCGGACCGGCACACCCTGCAGCCGCCGGTCGCTGCCACCGAACACCCGATCCTCGTGGTCGG
Organism: Kribbella sp. NPDC051936; assembly: GCF_040680955.1. Classification (NCBI taxonomy): domain Bacteria; kingdom Bacillati; phylum Actinomycetota; class Actinomycetes; order Propionibacteriales; family Kribbellaceae; genus Kribbella; species Kribbella sp. NPDC051936. Next base: position 24,794 of record NZ_JBFAXS010000009.1, read on the forward strand.
TACCCGTCACGACCCTGCCACGCCGTACAGCGGAGCGGTGGACATGGCGTCCGGCCTGGGTACTGCGCAACTGCTGACCTGGGAAGGCCAGGGCCACGGCGCGGTCGGGCGCAACGCGTGCATCACCCGGCTCGTCACCGACTACCTGGCCTCCCTGACGATCCCGCCCCGCAATACCCGCTGCGCGGCCTGACCGCCGTCAGGTGGTGAGCAGGGTGGCGAGGGTCGTGCGGGCCCGGGCGACCCGGGACCGGACGGTGCCGACCGGGCAGCCGAGCTGGGCGGCGGTCTGGGCGTACGGAACGCCGGCGAGCTGGGTGAGGACGAAGACTTCGCGGCGGTCGCCGGGGATCTTGTCGAGCAGCTCGGTCAGCGCGATGCGGTCGTCGAAGCCGGGCAGGTCCCGCGGCTGGCTCTGCTCGGCGGCGAGCTGCCAGTCGTACCGGGAGATTCTCGGCCGGGCCGCCCTGCGGCGCAGCTCGTCGGCGACGGCACGCCGGGCGATGGACAGCAACCACGTCCGCGCCGACGAGCGTCCCTCGAAGCGGTGCAGGCTCTGCAACGCCCGCAGGAACGTCTCCTGGGTGAGGTCGTCGGCCGCGTGCGGGTCGGCGCTCAGGTGCGCGACATACCGGCGGACATCGTGGTGGAGCGTGCGGATGAAGTTGTCGAGGGCAACGAGGTCGCCGTCGCGGGCCGCGAGGGCCAGGTGGGTCGAGTTTTCGTCGAGCAAGGCAGAAGCCATGGCTTGAGTCCTTCGGAAGTCCAGGATCCGGCGGCGCACGGCAGCGCGCGTCGTCGGTGAGCGGAGGGCCGGGCAGTACCTGCCCGGATGGGTCGTGCTGTCAGAAGGCAGCGGATCCGCGCGGTGGACCTCTTGAAGTGATGGCATGGCCGAGCAGCAGGTCGGTGTACGGCGTGGGGGAGTGGACGGCCTGGATCCGCGGCCGGTGCGCGGTGATCTGTGGTGACGCGAGCAGGCGCAACGGAAGCAGGACCAGACCGGCGACGGATCGCAGGACGGCGAACGCGGCCCGCTCGCCGTACGCGAGCCACAGGCCGCACAGGAGCGCCGCGAGCAAGTGGGCCGCGAGCATGCCGAGCGACGACGTCCCCGTCATATGGCCCGTCGTATGGCCCGTCATGTGGTCGTGCATCGCGGGCGGTGCCGCCATCGACTGCGCCATCGATTGGGCCAGGGTGAACACGGTGTGCAGCGCCGCCTGGGCGACCAGCGTGGCGAGGACGACGAACGGTACGTCGCGCTCGCCGTCGGCCACGATCCACGCGGCGGTCCCGATCGACCCGGCGCCCGCGACCATCGCCCACCACGGGACCGGCGTACCGGACATCAGGACGTGGCCGAGCGCGGCGAGCAGCACGCAGGTGGCCGCGAACATCGCGGCCCGTGCGGCTCGGAACCCCAGGCTCTCCTGCATGGCGGAACCCATGGTCGCATCCCGTCCCAGCGTGTGTCCCACGCCACATGCACCGGCAGGAACCGGACGCGCCGGCGAACCGACTCCTGTTCCGGATCGTGCGGAGAAGGAGTGGACGTGAGCGCAGTACAGGAGTTGGAGGCCCCGGCGAAGCGGACCGGCGGCGGCAGTCCGCGGGGGACCGGGTTGTTCCGGGCGTTCTGGCGGTGGCACTTCTACGCGAGCTTCCTGGTGATCCCGGTGCTGCTGATTCTCGCCGCGACCGGGCTGATCTACCTGTTCCGGTTCCAGCTCGAACCGGTGCTGCACGCCGGCCTGATGAAGGTCGACCAGCCCGGCGGCCTGGTCGCGCAGCCGTACGAGACCCAGCTCGACGAGGTACGGCGCGCCTTCCCCGACGCGACCGTGGTGTCGATGACCGAGCCGTCCGCGCCGAACCGCTCGACGGTCTTCTCGGTCGACACCGCGGACGGCTCGCGGGACGTGTTCGTCGACCCGTACGAAGGCAAGGTGCTGGGCTCGCTCGACCCGGACCGGACGTTGTCGGGCGCCGCGATCCTGCTGCACGGCGAGCTGATGGCCGGCCGCTGGGGCGACTACGTGATCGAGATCGCCGCCTGCTGGGCGATCGTGATGGCGTTGACCGGCTATTACCTGTTCATCCGCGGCAGGGTCGCGCGAGCGCGCCGGCGAGCCGCTGGTGCGGCGGGCGCCGTACTGCGGTCGCGGCACGGTCGCACCGGCGCGATCCTCGGTCTCGGGCTGCTTTTCCTGGTCGTGTCCGGCCTGCCGTGGACCGGCTTCTGGGGCGCGAAGACCCAGCAGCTCGCGACCCATCAAGGGACATCGTTCTGGGCCGAGGACCCCGGCGCGCTGTCGAACCCGACGTCGACGCTGGACGAATCGTTGCCGCACAGCCACTCGGTGCCGTGGGCCCTCGGCAAGTCCGAGGTACCGCGCTCGGACCCGTCCAATCGCACGCGGTCGGTGGCCACGGTCGACACGGCCATCGCGGTCGGGGAGCGCAACGGGCTGCAGCACCCGATGACGATCGCCCTGCCCACCGGCGACGAAGGCGTGTTCTCGGCGATCGGCTACGCGTTCAGCGACCCCGGGAAGGAACGCACGCTGCATGTCGACCGGTACGGCGGAGGCGTGGTGTCGACGTACGGGTATCGCGACTATCCGAAGCCGGCGAAGGTCGTTGCCCAGGGCATCGCTCTGCACGAGGGCCGCCGAGTGGGCGTCGTGAACTTCTGGCTGACCACGGCCTTCTGTCTCGGCCTCATGTTCATGTGCGTCACCGGCCCGCTGATGTGGTGGCGCCGCCGCCCGAAGGGAAACAGCCTCGGCGCACCCCGCGGCCGCCTCCCGCTGCGCGCGACCCCGGGCCTGGCTGTGCTGGTCGTCGCGCTCGGCCTCTTCCTACCCCTCTTCGGGCTGACCCTCCTGGTCGTACTCCTCCTCGATCACTTCGTGCTCCGCCGCGTTCCGGGCCTGCGGACGTGGTTCACCGTGACACCTCGAGGCTGACGCCGTCCGCGATCCCGAATACCACGATCTCCCCTCACCATCCGGTGCTGTTAGAGAGGCGTTAGAAAGCTCGGGGTGGGTGTCGGGGCGTGGTTAGCTCCGGCCGGTGACGGAAACGCGTGAGGACGAGGCCGTTGGTGTGCTGCCGCCTGCCCGTGGGCGGGTGGTGGGGTGGTTGCTGCATGATCGACCCGCCGGGCATCCGGGGCCGCATCGGCCGGCGCCGCACGCGACGCACCGTTGGTGGAAGGTGATGTGCCTGACCGGCGTCGACTACTTCTCGACGCTCGGTTACCAGCCTGCGATCGCCGCGGCGGCGGTCGGGCTGCTGTCGCCGGTCGCGACCCTGATCCTGGTCCTGCTGACGCTGCTCGGCGCCCTGCCGGTCTACCGGCGGGTCGCCGCCGAGAGCCCGCACGGCGAGGGGTCGATCGCGATGCTCGACCGGCTGCTCGGCCGCTGGAAGGGCAAGTTCGCCATCCTGGTCCTGCTCGGCTTCATGGCCACCGACTTCATCATCACGATGACGCTGTCGGCGGCCGACGCCACCGCGCACGTCATCGAGAACCCGTACGTGCCGCACTGGTTCGAGGGCAAGGAAGTGATCATCACCCTCGTCCTGCTGGCGCTGCTCGCCGGTGTGTTCCTGCGTGGGTTCGGCGAGGCGATCGGGATCGCGGTCGCCCTGGTCGTGGTCTACCTCGGCCTGAACCTGATCGTCGTCGCCAATGCGCTCTGGCACGTGGTCACCGCGCCGGAGCTGGTCGCCAACTGGCGCGGCATGCTGACCACCGAGCACTCGAACATCTGGGTGATGATCGGCATCTCCCTGGTCGTCTTCCCGAAGCTCGCCCTCGGCCTGTCCGGCTTCGAGACCGGGGTCGCGGTGATGCCGCAGGTCGACGGGTCGCCGGACGACGACCCGGCACGCCCGACGACGCGGATCCGGAACACCCGCAGGCTGCTGACGACGGCCGCGCTGATCATGAGCGGCTTCCTGATCACGAGCAGCTTCACGACGATCGTCCTGATCCCGGAGAACGAGTTCAAGGACGGCGGCGCGGCGTCCGGGCGGGCTCTCGCGTACCTCGCCCACGAGCATCTCGGCAACGTCTTCGGCACCGTGTACGACGTCAGCACCATCCTGATCCTGTGGTTCGCGGGGGCGTCGGCGATGGCGGGCCTGCTGAACATCGTGCCGCGGTATCTCCCGCGGTACGGCATGGTTCCGGACTGGGCCCGGGCGACCCGCCCGCTGGTCATCGTGTTCGGCCTGATCGCGTTCGTGATCACGCTGCTGTTCAAGGCCGACGTCGACGCGCAGGGCGGTGCGTACGCGACCGGCGTACTCGTGCTGATCATGTCGGCCTCGATCGCGGTGACGTTGTCCGCGCGGCGCCAGGGGGAACGCGTCCGGACGGTCGGCTTCGGCGTGATCAGCCTGGTGCTGCTGTACACGACGGTCGCGAACATCATCGAGCGGCCGGACGGTGTCCAGATCGCGTCGCTCTTCATCGTCGCGATCATCCTCACCTCGCTGATCTCCCGCGCCACGCGCTCACTGGAGTTGCGCGCCACGGAGGTCCGGTTCGACGCGGAGGCGTGCCGGCTGATCGCCGAAGCCGCGCGACACGGTGAGCTGCGGATCATCGCGAACGAGCCGGACGCCCGCGACGCGGCGGAGTACCAGGAGAAGGAGGCCGAGCAGCGCGAGGTGCGGAACCTGCCGGAGGGCCTGCCGATCCTGTTCCTCGAGGTCACGCTCACCGACGCCTCGCAGTTCGAGACCGAGCTGGACGTGCGCGGCGAGGAACGGCACGGCTACCGGATCCTGCGGGTCGACAGCCCGAGCGTGCCGAACGCGATCGCCGCGCTGCTGCTGAAGATCCGCGACGAGTGGGCGGTGATGCCGCACATCTACTTCGCCTGGGCCGAAGGCAACCCGTTCTACTTCCTGCTGCGCTACCTGATCTCGGGCGAGGGCGACGTACCGCCCGTCACCCGTGAGGTTCTTCGGCGCGCCGAGCCCAGGCGTTCGAACCGGCCGTGGGTGCACGTCGGCTGACGGTCACCGGCGGGTCCGCAGGCCGTGGCGGATGAGGGTGTCGAGGCGTTCCCAGGCTGGTGAGGATGCGTTGATCGAGGACTGTACGAGTTGGGGGAGTGTTGCCAGGTCGTCCGGGGGCTCGTGCAGGTCGGTGGCGGGGTAGCGGGCGAGGGATGCGGTGACGATGCGGTCGGCGAGGTCTGTGAGGGTCGGGTCGGCGGGGTCCAGGTCGTGTGCGCGGTCGTACTCGAGGTAGAGGCGGCGGAGTTCCGGGTCGTTCTGGGCCTGGGACTGGTCGGCGAAGTAGCGGCGGGCGGTGTCCGGGTAGGTCGCGAAGGTGAGGATCCACAGGTCCCTTTCCAGCGCGATCCAGCGATCGGAGAAGCCGAGGTCATGGAGTCGTAGGAGGTGCTGTTCGACCTCGGGTGGCAGGAACGGGCTGCTGCCGGCGGCAAGGCGCTGCAGGCGGGACAGGGTGGCGGTCAGCCGTTCGATGCGCGCCGTCAGTTCGGTCACCGCCGCGGAGGCCGCGTCCTGAAGCTCGGCCGGTGATCCGGCGGACAGGCGGGCGATCGTCGCGAGCGGCAGGCCGGCTTCGGCCAGGGTGCGGATCTTGACCAGCTCCACGAGGTCCTGGGCGGAGTACCGGCGGTACCCGGACTCGTCGCGCGGCGGTTCCGGGAGCAGCCCCTTGTCGTGGTAGACCCGGATCGTCTTGGTCGAGACGCCGACGTACCGTGCCAGCTCGCCGATGGTGATCACGACACCAGCTTGACCCTTCCCCTGGGGCAATGTCGCACGATGCCGGTATGACGAGTTTCGATCGGGAAACCCTCCGCGCCCTGGCCGACGAGGGCAACGAGCGCGCCCAGGACCGGCTGGCGGACCTGGCCGACGAGCGCGACGACGTCGAGGAACTGAGCGAGCTGCTGGACGAGGGCTGCCTGTACGCCGGCGAGCTGCTGACCCGCCGCGCGGCCGCCGCGCGCGACCTGCGGGAACTGCAACGCATCGCCGACGCCGGGTACGACGAGGCGGGTGAGGTGCTCGACCGGCTGCTGACCGTCGAACCCGACTGATCCAAGTATCGTGGCGGTATGAGTGCGCAGCGGCGGCCGACGATGTACGACGTGGCTGCCCTGGCGGGGGTTTCGCATCAGACCGTCTCGCGGTACTTGCGGTCGGATCCGGCCGTGCGGGCGGACACGGAGGTGCGGATCAAGGCCGCGATCGACGAGCTGGGGTACCGGCCGAACCTGATGGCCCGCGCGATGCGGACGCGGAGCACCGGGGTGGTCGCGATCATCCTTCCGGGGTGGACCGGGCCGGAGCGAACCGTCGCCGCGGCGTGCGAGGAGGCGCAGCGGCTCGGGTACCAGGTGGAGATCGTGATCGGCGTCGACGAGGACCCGGCCGCGTTGAGCCGACTGGCCGACGACATCCTCGGACGCGGTCAGGTCGACGGTGTGCTGTCGGTGACACCGCTGACGGGCACCACGAACAGCGCCGGCGTCGTCGTACAGACTGCGGAGTTCGACCACCGGCTGCACGCCGTGCAGGCGGTCGCGGCGGACGAGGCGACGATGGAGGAGATCCTGGAGCGGCTCGCCGCGCTCGGGCACCGCGACTTCTTCCACGCCGCGGGACCGCAGGACTGGAAGTCGGCCCAGCTGCGCAAGTCCGGGTACCTGAAGGCCTGTGACCGGCTCGGGCTGCGGTCGCACGGCGTGTACGACGGTCCGTGGCATCCGGAGACCGGCGCCGAGGCGGTGCGGTCGTTGCCCGTCGACACACCGGTCACGGCGGTGGTCGCGGCGAGCGATCACATCGCGGCCGGGGTGCTGCGCGCGGCGTTCGAGCGCGGCTGGCGCGTGCCGGACGACTTGAGTGTCACCGGCTGGGACGACCTGACCCTCGTACGGTACGGCACCCCCGCGTTGTCCACCGTCCGCGTAGACCGCGAATCCTCGGGCCGGCACGGCATGCGCCGCCTGATCGCCGCGATCCGCAACGAACCCGAACCGGCCCCGCTGCCCGCGGCCCCGACCGAGATCGTCTTCCGCGAAACCACCGCCGCACCCCGCCGGTCACGCCAGAGTTGACAGCGGCGTGGTCAGGTGAGGACGAGGGCGCCCAGGTGCCAGAAGCGGTCGGGTTCGCTGTCCAGGATCAGGTCGGCGGTGCGGCCTGTGGGGCCGCCGTCGAGGTCTGCGTGGAGCCAGGTGAAGATGCCGCCGGGCAGGTCGGTGGACGTGGCGAGCACTTTGTTGCCCTCGGCGATGATCGTCGGGGGACAGTCCGGGCCGCCGTCGCCGACGAGTGCCGAGAGACGGACCGGTCCGGGTGGCAACGTGATCCGTAGGGTGCGGGCCGGGTAGTCGCCACAGAAGTCCCGGCGCAGCGGGTCCCACGTGTTGCCGCGGTCGCGGCCTTGTGGTGCCGTGCCGACCCATCCGTAGCCGAGGGTCGTGTTCCAGGTGGTGCTGGGGGAGACCCGCGCGTAGCCCGTCACCAGCGGGCTGTCGGCGGTCCCGATGTCCAGCGCGAGATGACACTGCGCGGCGTCCGGCGTGACCACGAAGGTCTGGTGCCGCGAGCTCAGTGCTGTCTGCGACGGTGTGATGTCGATCGACAGGTCCACGTGATCCGCGATCAACGGCGGCGTGACGGGCAGTACGACGGTGGCCGCGGCGCCCGGTCCGACGGTCGCACTCGCCGTACCGGCCTGCCATCCCGGGTCCACCGGATGCACCGTTGCCGCGAAGGACCGCAACCTGCTGCTCGCGTTGGTGACCTCGACCGGGAGGTTGTTCGGCTTCCCCCCGAACAGCAACTGCCCGCCCGGATAGCCGAGCTGAAGCCATCCCGTCCCGCCCGACACGATCCGTGAGAAACGGTAGAAGTACGACACGATCGTGTCCCGCCAGCGCTCCGCCTCGATCACGTGCGCGTCGAAGGTGGCGGCGATGTCGCCGTGCCGCGCCTGATCCACCCGGCCCGCGAGCCGCTCCCACGCTCGCCGGAACGCAACCACCTTGTCGTAGCCGTCGAAATGGCTGTCGTAGATGTGCTGGATGACGGTCTTCCCCGAGTGCAGCCGGTGCGTGTACGGCACCCAGTGCATGAACAGCAAGAGCTCGTCCGGGCACTTCTCCAGCGAACTGCAGATCTCCTGCCACGGCGGGGCGTACATCCCGGTGAATCCGGTCGCGGTCCGGTCGAATCCGGTGCCTTCGGCGGTGGTGTGGTGCGACAGGTTCTGCGTGGTCGTCGGCGCCGGCGCGAAGTGCGCGCCGAGTGGGTACGTCAGATAGCCCATGCCCAGTGGCGACGTGTAGCTCTCGTACGTCTGCCACGACTGCAACATGATTGCCTTCAGCACCGACCTGAGCTGCGGGTCGCCGCCGAACGTGAGCTCGATCCACTCCGACACGATCTCGTCCGCGGACAGCCCCGGGTTCCACGCCAGCCGCGCGAACCCGTGCGTGTTCGCAGCGCCGAGCTGATAACCGGTCCAGTCCCGGTCGTCGCCCAGATTGATCACCCCGGCCAGACCGACGTTGTCCTGGTCGTACGCGACTCCGGTCACGATGTCCGCGACGGTCGACGCCTTACCGGTGTGTGTCTGGAAGCCCAGGATCGACTTCCACTCCGGGACCAGGTAGCACAGGTGTGTCGAGTGTCCGGTGTACTCCTGCGTCACTTGCAGCTCGATCATCTGGTTGGTGTGCGGCAACCCGCCGAACAACGGGTTCACCGGCTCCCGGACCTGGAAGTCGATCGGCCCGTTCTTCGTCTGCACGACCGCGTTGCCGTGGAACTGCCCGTCGAGCGGATGGAAGACCCGGTACTGGTACTCCGCCCAGTCGTCGAACCCTTCGTGGACGAAGGACCTCCACACCAGCCGCCCGTCGTACGGCGCGAGCCGGTCGGCGAGCATGTTGGCGCCTTCGGCATGGGTGCGCCCGTAGTCCAGCGGGCCCGGCTGCCCCTCGGAGTTCGCCTTCACCAGGAACCCGCCGAAGTCCGGGATCAGCCGGTAGATCTCGGCGATCTTGTCCTGCCACCACTGCTGGACCCGGGCGTCGAGCGGATCGGCAACGGTGATCGGTGCCGGCTGGTCCTTGGTCAGTGTGATCGGCGCGGCGTAGTTCGCCGACAGCCACAGCCGCACACCCCACGACCGCAGGACGCCGGCCAGCGCCGCCAGCCCCGGCAGCCGCTCGGAGCGGAGGAACTCGGCGCTGGCGTTGACGTTGTTGACCACGGTGTGGTTGATCCCGACGGACGCGAGGATCCGGGCGTAGTCGACGTACCGCTCGCGGAGCCCGGGGAGCTCGTCCCAGGCGAAGATCGACTTGCCGGCGTACCCGCGTTCGATGCTGCCGTTCAGGTTGTCCCAGTGGTTGACCATGCGCAGCGGGGCGGCCGGCCGGTCGGTCAGGTCCAGCCGGTCGAGCGGGCGGCGGCGTTGCAGTTGCTGCAGGAACCGGAACGCGCCGTACAGCGCTCCGCTCTCGCCGGACCCGGTGATCTCGAGCCGATCGGCGCGACGCTTGATCGTGAACCCCTCCGGACCGAGGGCACTGTCCGCACCGACACCGACGACAACCGCGCCGTTGCCGATCTGATCGCGCACCGGTGTCGATCGCCCGAGCAGCCCCGACAGTCCACGGGCCAGCTCGGCGCCCGCGGATCGCAGTACGGCGTGGTTGCCGAGCACAACGACATGGGTGAACGCGGCGCGGTACCGGGACAGCACTGCGCTGTCGTCGACGAGCCGGTAGCGAAGCCAAAGGTCGTAGCCGTCTTCGTTGGGCGGTACGGCGAACGCGGCGCCCGGCAGGAGACTGGCAGCCAGCGCGCTGGCTGCACCGGCGGCCAACAGCGTGCGGCGAGTGATCGTCATCGGCTGCTCCCTTGTCATGACTGGTACGTCCGCACGTAGTCGAACCGGGCCGTCGTGCCGGTGCCGCCCATCGACATGAGACCGAGCTTCAGCGGTCCGGCGTCGGCGGGCAGGTACCAATAGCTGCCCCATTGCCAGTGCCGGCCGTCCAGGCTGGTCGCTGCCTGGAACAAGTGCTCGCCGGTGACCAGCTGGGCGGTGTGGCGCAGCCGCAGCCACATGGTGTCGGCGCTCGGCCCGAGCTGGATCGCCTCCGCCCAAGGGGTCGCGTCTGCTCCAGGCCACAGGAAGGCCTGTTGTACGGCGCCTGTGCGCGTCGGAGCGAGCTGTAGCGATTGTGTTCGCGAGGCCCAGGCGATCAGGCCGGCGCGGGCATTGCCGGTGCTGCCTGCGAACGGCAGCGACAGCCGCGTCTCGACGGTGTAGTCACCTTGCGGTGCGTCGCGGAGCAGGACGGTGGCGAGGTTGTCTTCCTTGCTGAGGTCGTTGGCCTGGGTGTCCCACACCAGCTGACCGTTCTCGAGTCGGCCTTGGTTCGGACCGGTCCATTGCCAGCGCGAGTCCGCGGTGTCGAACTCGTCGCTGAAGTCCGGGAGGAGTTTGCCGATCCGCGGATCCGGGACCTTGTGCGTGACCGGCTCGTAGAGCTTCGTCATCGCGAGGTTGTCGCCCTGTGCGGAACCTGTCAGGCCGATCTGGGCGGCGCCGGCCAGCCCGTTCGCGAGCCGGATGTTCAGTTCGGCGAGCGCGTTGTCGCCGAGTGCTGGGGCGACTTGGACGGTCGCCCGGTCGCCGCGTACTTCGACGCTCACGGAGTGCCAGGTGTCGTACCGGAAGCCCGGATAGAGCGCGGTCTGCGCCGAGTTGACGAGCTTTCCGCCGACGCGCTGTTCGACGCGGAGCGAGCCGCGGGACGGATCGAGCCAGGCGACGGAGTAGTTGCGCGGCGAGTGGTAGGCGAAGACGAGTCCTGCCCGGCCGGTCGACGTCCGGAGATCGCCCTCGACGCGGTAGTCGGCCGGTCCGCCCGTACGGCTCACCAGGAGCGACGAGGCGTCGGCGGATTCGGCGTACCCGCCGCTGGATGCGTCCTGGCCGACCGTCCACTCGCCGCTGAGCGCACGCCAGTCGGACAACGACGAGGACTCGTTGAACGAGCTGCCGATGGTTGGCGTCGCGGCGGGCGCGGGCTGCGGCTGGTCGGAGGTCCACAGGCCGGCGCGGACCGTCGGCCAGCCGCCGATCCAGTCGAGGCGGTCCATGGACTGCGGGCGGCCGCCCCACGTGTGGTCGGCGCGGATGTCGGAGTTGACGAGATTCCACTGCTGTCCGGAGCGGTCCACCGTGACCGCGTTGTGCCCGGTCGCGGAGAGCGAGTTGCCGTTGAACGAGTTCACGATCGTGCCGCCGGGCCGTGTGGCGGTGAGCGACACGCCGCTCTCGTCCACGAACGGACCGGTCGGCGAGGTCGAGCGGCCGACGAGCACCGGGTAGCCTCCGCCGCCGACGTTGCCGATGCAACAGCCGTAGCCCGAGTAGAACAGGTAGTACCAGGGACCGCGCTTGGTCACCCAGGTGCCTTCGCCGCGCTCACCGGCGACGACCTGCTGCGACGTACCGACCGTGCTGCGGCCGTCGGGCGCGAGCCGTACGACGTGCAGCCCGCCGCGGCGGAACGAGCCGTAGTACAGGTACTTCGTGCCGTCGTCGTCGATGAACATCATCGGGTCGATCTCCATCACCTCGCTGTCGGCGACGAAGTCCACGACCGGATGGCCGATGTCCTTCCACGGGCCGGCCGGCGAGTCGGCGATCGCGAGCCCGATCGCGGCGCCGAGCGGCGTGGAGCTCGGCGCGGAGTAGTACATGTAGTACTGGCCGTCGATGTACCGGACGTCCGGAGCCCAGTACCCCTTCTGCGGCCAGGGCGCCCACTCCGGATGGTTCTCGGCACTGAACGCGTCGCCGAGGAACTCCCAGTGCACGAGGTCGGCGGAGCGCACCATCGGGATCAGGTGCTGCGGACCGCCGTTGTCGGCGTTCTCGCGGGTCAGGCTGGTGTTGGTGGCGTAGGAGTACCAGGCGCCGTCCTTGGCGCGGATCAGCCCGACGTCGGAGAACGCCTGGGCGATGTCACTCATCAGCGGATTGGTGAAGGTGCTCCGCGCAGGCGCGGCGCCGACCGGTGGCAGTCCCACACCGGCGATCAGCGCCGCCACGAGGCCGGCGAGAAGCAGACGGAACGACACGGTTCGAGGCATGACAGCAGGTCCTCACTGGGCGGGGGAGGTCTGACAGCGATCAGCTGCTCCGCGAGCGGGGTCGCGGTGCCGTGTTATCGATCACCCAGACCGTAAGTGATCGATAACATCCTCGCAAGACCTGATCGCGGACGAGGTCCGTCGAGGCGGATCGCGCGTCGGCAGGTGTGATCCGGGGCGCGGTGGGACACTGCGGAAGGGCGGGGTCACGGAAGGGAGCGGTGAAGGTATGGGTATCGCTTACGAAGTCGGGCTTCCGCTGATGGCTGAAGCGGACGTCAACGCACCCTGGAACAGTCACGACACCCGGGTGCTGGTCGTCGCCGTGCTGGGAATCGCGCTCATCGTCGTCTTGATCGTCGCGTTCAAGGTGCACGCGTTCCTGGCGCTCACGATCGGAGCACTGTTCGTCGGCCTCGGGTCCGGCATCGGCGCGGGCGCGGTCACGAAGTCGTACGAGAACGGCGTCGGCAGTGTCCTCGGGTACGTCGGTGTGCTGATCGCCCTCGGCGCGATGGTCGGCAAACTGCTCGCCGACTCCGGCGGCGCCGATCAAGTGGTCGACACGCTGCTGCGCGGCCGGGCCGGCGGGCTGCCGTGGAAGATGGCGCTGATCGCCTTCATCATCGGGATCCCGATGTTCTTCGAGATCGGCCTGGTCCTGCTGATCCCCGTCGTGGTCCTCGCCGTCCGGCGGACCGGCGCCCGCGCGATGCTGCTCGGGATCCCGGCCCTCGCGGGCCTGTCCGTCCTGCACGGCTTCGTGCCGCCGCACCCCGGTCCGCTGGCCGCGATCGGCGTCCTCGGCGGCAACGTCGGCATCACGCTGGCGCTGGGTCTGCTGGTCGCGATCCCGACGGTGATCGTCGCCGGGCCGCTGTTCGGGCGGCTGGCCGCGCAGTGGGTGCCGATCGGCGCCGCCGGTGCGGCGCTCGAGGTCGGCGCCGGTCACCAGGAGGCCGAGGTACATCCAGGCGGTCCGCCCACCATGTCGTCGGGGTCGTCGGGGTCGTCGGGGTCGTCGGGGTCGTCGGGGTCGTCAGGGCCGTCAGGCTCAGCCGGGTCGGCCGGCTCGTCCGGGGCATCGGTGATGGACGGGGACGACGCGCCGGCCGGATCGGTGCGGACCCGGACGCCGAGCTTTGCGGCGACGATCGTGACGGTCCTGTTCCCGGTCGCGCTGATGCTGCTCAAGGCCGCGTCGGACGTGTGGATGAGCAAGGACAACCCGCTCTACCCGACCCTGCAGTTCATCGGCGATCCGGTGGTCGCGCTGCTGATCGCCGTCCTGCTCGCGATGTACACCTTCGGCACCGCGGTCGGCTTCGGCGTCCCGGAGCTGAGCCGCAAGATCGGCACGAGCCTGCTCCCGATCTCCGGCGTGATGCTGATCGTGGGCGCCGGCGGCGGGTTCAAGCAGGTCCTGGTGGACGGCGGCACCGGCACGGCGATCGCCAAGATCGCGATCGCGGCGAACCTGTCCGCCCTGCTGCTCGGCTGGATCGTCGCGGTCCTGATCCGGCTGGCCACCGGCTCGGCAACGGTCGCGACGGTCACCGCGGCCGGCATCGTCGCGCCGCTGGCGGCCGGCGAGAGCACGACGCACCTCGCCCTGGTGGTGCTGGCGATCGGCGCCGGTTCGCTGTTCTTCTCGCACGTCAACGACGCCGGATTCTGGCTGGTCAAGGAGTACTTCGGCATGACCGTCGGCGAGACCATCAAGACCTGGTCGGTGATGGAGACCATCATCTCAGTGATGGGTCTGGCGCTGACCCTGCTCCTGTCCACCTTCCTCTAGCGACCTGGCGGTGTGAGTCCTCAGCCGCTGAGGAGATCGTGGGCCGGGGACGCGTCGTGGGGCAGCGGCTCGGCGTGGATGGTGGCCGCGGTCAGGTGGGGTACGGTGTCGATCAGGGCCCGCTCCACCTGGTGGCTGAGGTGGTGGGCGTCGATGAGCGGCGTACTGGAGTGGACGGTGATCCGGGCTTCGGCGCGGAGCGTGTGACCGAGCCAGCGCAGGCGGATGCCGGTCACGTCCAGTACGCCGGGAACGGCGCGGGTGACCTGCTCGGTCCGGTCGACGAGCGCGGGATCGACCGCGTCCATGAGGCGGCGGTACACCTCGCGGGCAGCGTCGCGCAGCACGAACAGGATCGCCACCGTGATCACCAGGCCGATGATCGGGTCCGCGAGCGGGAAGCCGAGCCAGGCGCCGACGGCGCTCAGCACGACGGCCAGGCTGGTGTACCCGTCGGTGCGGGCGTGCAACCCGTCCGCGACCAGCGCGGCCGAGCCGATCCGGCACCCGGTGCGGATCCGGTACTGCGCGACGAGCTCGTTGCCGGCGAACCCGACGACGCCGGCGACCGCCAGCACGCCGACCTGGCGGACGTCGGCGGGATGGACGAGCCGCGAGATCGCCTCGTACCCGGCGTACGCCGCCGAGGCCGCGATCAGCAGTACGACGACCACGCCGGCCAGGTCCTCCGCGCGCCCGAATCCGTAGGTGTACGAGCGGGTCGCGACGCGGCGCCCGGCCAGGAACGCGATCGCGAGCGGGATCGCGGTGAATGCGTCGGCGTAGTTGTGCAGGGTGTCGCCGAGCAGGGCGACCGATCCGGTCCGGACGACGATCACGGTCTGGATCGCCGCGGTGAGGAAGAGTCCGGCGAAGCTCAGTTGGAGGCAGCGGATGCCTTGCCGGCTGGTCTCGAGCGCCGCGTGACCGTGACCATGCCCATGACCGTGTCCGTGTGATGTCTTCACCTTGCGCATACTATCTGCGCAAGCATGCAGGTACGCAAGTAGGCAGGTAGCGGTTAGGCTCGGCGGTATGCACTCGTCGATCGAGGACTTCGAGATGCCGAACGAGGAGCAGGTGCACCTCGCCGCGGAGTCGTTCCGGCTGCTCGCCGACCCGACCCGGATCAAGGTTCTGTGGGCGTTGCTCCAGGGCGAGTCGTCGGTCGCCTGCCTCGCCGAACTGGCAGGCGCCGCGCCGACCGCGGTCAGCCAGCATCTGGCAAAGCTCCGCCTGGCCGGCCTGGTCAAAGGCCGTCGCGAAGGCACGTTCGTCTACTACTCGGCCGCCGACCACCACGTGCAGCGCCTCCTCGATCAGGCACTGTTCCACGCCGAGCACCTGGACCTCCCGGACTAGCCGGCTGCTTGGTCGTCGAGTCGTGGAGAGTGGTTGTGGATCGGCGCCGTTCTTCACGACTCGGTGAATCGGGTGCGGACCAATACGCACGACTCGGCGAGGTGGCTCGACTCGGGTGACGGGCTCCAAGCCGGCCGACTGGGTCGCTAACCGTTGTGAACCACTGCAATGGTTAGGGTGGCGTATGGATGTCGACGAGCGGTTCGACTGGGAAGGCCGATCGATCGCGTGGGGCCGTGCCGGCAGCGGTCCGCCGGTGGTGTTCTGTCACGGGACGCCGTTCTCCTCGCGGGTCTGGTCGCGGTACGCCGACGCGCTGAGTGCCGATTTCACGGTGCACCTGTGGGACATGCCCGGGTACGGGGAATCGTCCATGCACCCGGATCACGCGGTGGATTTCGGAGCACAGGCCAAGGCGTTCGCGGCCTTGCTGGAGCACTGGGGACAGGACAGGCCGCATGTCGTCGCGCACGACTTCGGCGGTGCGGTCTCGCTGCGCGCCACGCTGGCCGAGAAGGCGGCGTACGCGTCGTTGATGCTCGTCGACGTGGTGGCGATCCCGCCGAGCGGTTCGCCGTTCTTCCAGTTCGTGAAGCGGTACCCGACGACGCTCGACGAGCTGCCGCCGTACATCCACGAAGCGATCCTGCGGGCTTACGTGAGTGCCGCCAGTCATCGCGGTCTGCGGGAGCACGAGCTGGCAGAGCTCGTCGCGCCGTGGCGCACCGAGGCGGGACAGCCCGCGTTCTACCGGCAGATCGCGCAGTACGACGAGAAATTCCTGGCCGAGAACGAGCGCAGCCTGGGCGATCTGTCGATACCCGTGAAGGTGCTGTGGGGCCGGGACGACGCCTGGATCCCGCCCGCGACCGGACGGCGGCTGGCGGAGCTGATCCCCGGAGCGTCGTACGCCGAGGTGCCGGACGCGGGCCACCTGATGCAATACGACGCACCGGTCGCGCTGGCGACCGCGCTGCGGGAGTGGCTGTATTTCTGACCGTCTTCGCGGCTCTTTTCACAGGTGACGAGATCTGCGGTGGTGGTCGGCGGCGGGATCGTGGGGCTGGCTGTGGCGCGAAGCCTGCAGCGGCTCGACCCCGGTACGCCGGTGATCGTGCTGGAGAAGGAGCCGGCGGTCGGGGCGCACCAGACCGGGCACAACTCGGGCGTGGTGCACTCCGGGCTGTATTACCGGCCGGGGTCGCTGAAGGCGCGGTTCGCGGTGGCCGGTGGTGCGGCGCTGCGCGAGTACTGCGCGGAGAAGGGCGTCCCGCTCGACGTACCGGGGAAGCTGGTCGTCGCGACGACCGACACCGAGCTGCCGCAGCTCGACCGGTTGTTCGGGATCGGCCGCGAGAACGGGGTGCCCGTACGCCGCCTGAGCCTGGACGAGGTCGCCGAGCGGGAACCGCATCTGCGGGTGAAGGGCGCCCTGGCGGTCGACTCCACGGGCCGGGTGGACTTCAAGCTCGTGGCGGCCGCGCTCGCCGACGATGTGCGGGCGGCAGGCGGCGAGATCCGTACCGGTGTGTCCGTGACGACTGTCGAGAACGCCGGCTCGGTGGTGCGGGTCCGGACGGCGGACGACGTGATCGAGGCCGATCGGGTCGCGGTGTGCGCCGGGCTGCACAGCGATCGGCTGGCGCGCGCGTCCGGCCTCGAACCCGGCGTGCGCATCCTCCCGTTCCGCGGCGAGTTCAGCGAGCTTGTGCCCGGGCGGGAGCATCTGGTGAAGGGGCTCGTCTACCCGGTGCCCGATCCCGACCTGCCGTTCCTCGGCGTCCATCTGACGCGGGGTATCGACGGCAGCGTCCACGTCGGCCCGAACGCCGTACCTGCGCTGTCCCGCGAGGGGTACTCGTGGTCGCGGATCGTCGTCCGGGACGTCTGGGAGTCCGCGACGTACCGCGGGTCCTGGAAGCTTGCCCGCCGGTACGCCCGGACCGGCGCGAAGGAGATCGTCCGGTCGCTCACCGGCCGGGCGCTGGTCCGCGAGGCGCGGCGGATGCTGCCCGAGCTCCAGGTCGCCGACGTACGGCGGTCCGGTGCGGGGGTTCGCGCGCAGGCCGTCACCCGGGACGGCAAGCTCGTCGACGACTTCCTGTTCCTCCGCGACGGCCGCGCACTGCACGTCCTCAACGCACCGTCACCCGCCGCCACCGCGTGCCTGGTCATCGGCGACCGAATCGCCGAAGAACTCTCCGCCGACCGAGCCTGACACGAACGCCGTCGCGCGCGTGACCGGTCTGATCGAGCCGTGATTTCACACCGGCGCAACAGCCGGGCAATCTGGGCCCGGGACGCTGTCACGCATGGATTCGTTACGGACGACACTCACCGGCGGAACGGCCTGTGAGGTGTGTGGACGGTTGCCCCACCCGCGGCGCCTCCGCCTGACGTTGGCGAAACTCGTGGCGGTCGCACCCGTCGAGCTGGCCCTGCACGCCGCCGTGCTGGCGGCGCACCCGCCGTACCTGATCTCGGTGGCCGTGCTCGCGACCGTGACGACGGCGCTGGTGATCTGGGTGGTGGAGCCGTCGACGATGCGGCTGCTGCGGTCCTGGCTGCACGCCCCGAGGGTCCGTCCACGGCACGGGATCGGGACGCTGTGGCGGATCCGTGTCACGCTCGACGACCGGGCGGGAGCGCTGGAGAATGTCACCCGGCGGCTCGCGGTGCTCGACGCGAACATCCTGGGGCTGCACGTCCATCCGATCGACGACGGTGTCCGCGACGAGTTGGTGGTCTCGACCCCGGACGACGTGACGGCGGCCGACCTGGAGGTCGCCGTGGAGTCGGGCGGCGGGCGGGAGACGCATGTCTGGCCGACGACCGCGCTGGCGTTGGTGGACGGGCAGACGAAGGCGCTCAGCCTGTCGGCGCGTGTGGTCGCGGACCCGGGGGAGTTGCCGCACGCGGTCGCGGAGCTGCTCGGCGCGCGGCTGGTCACCGACCGGGCGACACTCGCCGGTCAGCTTCCAGGCGACGCGACGGTGCTCAAGGTGCCCTCGCCGTGGACGGGCCTGTTCGTGTTCAGTCGTCCGGGCGAGCCGTTCACGCCCGCCGAGTCGGCCCGCGCACACCGCCTCGCCGAGCTGGCCGAGGCGGCGCAGACGATCAAGGGATGAGTCAGCGGGCGTCCCAGCCGCGGCGGGGTGAGTGTGTGGTCGGGCGGGCGTCGCGGCTGCGGTAGACGATGTACGGACGGGTGAGGTAGCCGAGCGGCGCGCTGAAGACGTGGACCAGGCGGGTGAACGGCCAGAGCGCGAAGAGCGCGATCGCGACGAGACCGTGGAGCTGGAAGGTCAAGGGAGCCTCGGCCATCAGATCCGGGTGCAGATCGAAGCGGAAGATGCCGCGGAACCAGATCGACACGCCTTCGCGGTAGTCGTAGTCCCCGACGAGGTTGGCGACCACCGTGTTGGCCAGACCGAGCAGGATCACCGTCGCCAGGAACACGTACATCAACTTGTCCATCCGCGTCGTGGCGGAGAAGACCGGACCGACCGTACGACGGCGATAGATGAGGATCGTGAGGCCGACGAGCGTGCAGAACCCGGCGATCGCGCCGATCGACACGGCGAAGAAGTGGTACAGCCCCTCGGAGACGCCGACGGCGTCGGTCCACGACTTCGGGATGCCGAGTCCCATCACGTGCCCGAGGAACACCGCGAGGATGCCGAAGTGGAACAGCGGGCTGCCCCAGCGCAGCAGCCGGTCCTCGTACAGCTGCGACGACCGCGTGGTCCAGCCGAACTTGTCGTACCGGTACCGCCAGATGTGCCCGACGACGAACACGGTCAGGCAGACGTACGGGAAGACCACCCACAGGATCTCGTCCATCAGCGCGCTCCGGGAAAGGTCGGCATCGGGAGGACGGCCGGATCGAAGGCCGGGGTCGCGTACGGCGTGAGCCCGACCTCCTCCTGCGGCGGGCCCTCGGCGGCGAGCCGGGCGATCGCGTCCCGTTCGTCGCCCTGCAGCGGCGGCAGCGTCGCGGTGACCGCGAGCACCGCGCCGTACCAGGGCGAGTCGCCGTCGGCGAGCGCGATCCGGAGCAGTTCGAGCCCTGCACGGTGGTCGAGCAGCAGCTGGTGGCCGAGCTTCTGGTCGACCGTCGCGGCGTACTCCAGGACGACGCAGAGGTGGTCGGGCAGCTCGGAGTCGTCGAGGACGAAACCGGATCGCAGGTAGGTCTGCTTGAACCGCAACAGCGCGACGCCGCGGCGGCGGGTGTCGCCGTGGGCGAAGTACGTGAGGTAGAGGTTGTGCCGACGCCGGCTGTCGAACGTCTCGACGTACCGCGCCTGCAGGTCCGGAAGGTGGCCGGCAGCAAGCTGTTCGAGGGTGGCCGTGAGCGGTTCGGCGAGGCTGCTCGGGAGCCGGTCGAGGGCACGGCGGATGAGCGGCAGACGCTCGATCAGGATCTCGTCGGGGTAGTCGAGCAGCAGGGACGCGGACTGCCAGGCGATCGTCAGTTGCCCGGCCGGCAGGGCCGGGGCGGGATGCTTCATCCGGTGTGCTCCTCGTCGTCCGGCCGCGGCGGGAACAGGCCGTCGGGCTTGCCTTTGCCGTCCCAGTTGAGCAGGTTGACCCGCGCCTGCTTGTCCTCCGGCGAGGCGATCCCCTCCGACGTCTGGCGATCCTTGAGCATCTGGAAGTTCTCGACGGCGATCGGCGTCGGTACGCCGGAGCCCTCGCCGAACGGCCCCGATCCACCCATCCCCGGTCCGCCCTCGTAGTCGAGCGAGCAGGCCAGCTCCTCGAGGTCGTGGGCCTGCTCGGCGTGGGCCGCCGGGATCACGTAGCGCTCGTCGTACTTCGCGAGGGCGAGCAACCGGTACATGTCGTACACGTCCTCCTCGCTCATCCCGACCGCCGCCGGGATGCTGCCGTCCGGATCACGGCCCAGGTTGATGTCGCGCATGTACGAGCGCATCGCGGCGAGCTTGCGCAGCACCTGGTCGACCGGTGCCACGTCGCCCGCGGTGAACAGTTCGGCCAGGTACTCGATCGGGATCCGCAGCGCGTCGATGGCCGCGAACAGGTTGTCCTTGCGCTCGGCGTCCTCACCGGTCTCGCGGACCACGTCGACGACCGGCGACAGCGGCGGGATGTACCAGACCATCGGCAGCGTCCGGTACTCCGGATGCAGCGGCAACGCCACGCGGAAGCGGTTGATCAGCGCGTACACCGGCGATCGCCGGGCTGCCTCGATCCAGTCCGCCGGGATCCCGGCCCGCTCGGCCTCCCGCTGGACGGCGGGATCGAAGGGGTCGAGGAACACGTCCCGCTGTGCCTCGTACAGGCCCTGCTCGTCGGGCACGGACGCGGCGGCGAGCACCTTGTCGGCGTCGTACAGCACGAGACCGATGTAGCGCAGCCGGCCGACGCAGGTCTCCGAGCAGACCGTCGGGAGACCGACCTCGACGCGCGGGAAGCAGAACGTGCACTTCTCCGCTTTGCCGGTGCGGTGGTTGAAGTAGACCTTCTTGTACGGGCAGCCGGAGACGCACATCCGCCAGCCGCGGCACCGGTCCTGGTCGACCAGCACGATGCCGTCCTCGGTGCGCTTGTAGATCGCGCCGCTCGGGCAGGACGCGGCGCAGGACGGGTTCAGGCAGTGCTCGCAGATCCGCGGCAGGTAGAACATGAAGGTCTGCTCGAACTCGAACCGGACCTTGTCGCCGACCTTCTTCAGGATCGGGTCCCGCTCGGCCGTCGCGGCGGACCCGCCGAGGTCGTCGTCCCAATTCGCCGACCAGGTGATCTTCAGGTCGTCGCCGGACAGCAACGACTTCGGCCGCGCGACCGGCGTGTGCTGCTGCGCCGGCGCGTCGGTCAGGTTCGCGTAGTCGTACGTCCAGGGCTCGTAGTAGTCGTGGATCGACGGCAGCTTCGGGTTCGAGAAGATCGTCAGCAGCTTCTTCAGCCGGCCGCCGGACTTCAGCGTCAGCCGTCCACGCTTGGTGAGGGCCCAGCCGCCCTTCCACGTCTCCTGGTCCTCGTACGTGCGCGGGTACCCCTGCCCCGGCCGCGTCTCGACGTTGTTGAACCAGACGTACTCGGTGCCGCTGCGGTTCGTCCACGCCTGTTTGCAGGTCACCGAGCAGGTGTGGCACCCGATGCACTTGTCCAGGTTCATGACCATCGCCATCTGCGCCATCACCCGCATCAGTACGTCACCTCCTGCGAGCGCTTGCGGATCA
The DNA here is from genome assembly GCF_040680955.1 of Kribbella sp. NPDC051936. Taxonomy (NCBI): domain Bacteria; kingdom Bacillati; phylum Actinomycetota; class Actinomycetes; order Propionibacteriales; family Kribbellaceae; genus Kribbella; species Kribbella sp. NPDC051936. The sequence continues at coordinate 46,352 of NZ_JBFAXS010000009.1, forward strand.
CGGTGACCTCGTCGCGCTGGTTCCCGGTCGGCCCGAGGTAGTTGAAGGCGAAGGACAGTTGCGCGTACCCGCCGATCAGGTGCGACGGTTTGATCAGCAGCCGGGTCAGCGAGTTGTGGATCCCGCCGCGTTTCCCGGACGTCTCGGCCAGCGGTACGTCGATCAGCCGGTCCTGCGCGTGGTGCATGTAGACCGTGCCCTCGGGCATCCGGTGCGAGACGATCGCCCGCGCGACCACCACGCCGTTGCGGTTCACCGCCTCGATCCAGTCGTTGTCCACGATCCCCACCTTCGCGGCGTCCTGGTCGCTCATCCAGATCGTCTGCCCGCCGCGGCTGAGCGACAGCATGAACAGGTTGTCCTGGTACTCCGAATGGATCGACCATTTGTTGTGCGGTGTCAGGTAGCGAACCGTCACGCCGAGCTCCCCGACCGACCCGATCTCGGGCTCGGCGAACATCGCGCCCATGTCCAGCGGCCCGCGGTACACGGGCAGGTTCTCGCCGAGTTCGGTCATCCAGTCGTGGTCGAGGTAGAAGTGCTGGCGGCCGGTCAGCGTGTGCCACGGCTTGAGCCGCTCGACGTTGATCGTGAACGGCGAGTACCGGCGGCCGCCCGACTCCGAGCCGGACCACTCCGGCGAGGTGATGACCGGGACCGGTGCGGCCTGCGTGTCCGCGAAGGTGATCTGCTTGCCCTCGTGCTCGGCCGCGAGGTCGTGCAGCGGCTTGCCGACGCGGCGCTCGAGCGTCTTGAAGCCCTCGGTGGCGAGCCGTCCGTTCGTCGTACCGGACAGGGCCAGGATCGCTTCGCAGGCGTGCACGTCACGTTTCAGCGACGGACGACCGTCGGCCGGCCCGCCGCGGACGGCGCCGTTCTTGGCGCGCAGGTACTCCACCGAGGCGGTCTCGTCGTACGTGACGCCCTTCGTCGTCGCGCCCAGCTTCTCCATCAGCGGACCGAGCGCGGACATCTTCGCCGCGACGGCCGCGTAGTCGCGCTCGACCTCGATCAGCTTCGGCATCGTGACGCCCGGCACCGGTTCGCACTCGCCGGCCTTCCAGTCGCGGACCGTGCCGTGCGGGGTGGCGAGCGCGTCCGGCGTGTCGTGCAGCAGCGGTACGGCGACCACGTCGCGGCGGGTGCCGAGCTGGGTGGCCGCGAGCGCGCTGAACTTCTCGGCGATCGTCTGCCACGCGTCCCAGTCGGTCCGGGTCTGCCACGGCGGCGCGATCGCCGGGTTGAACGAGTGCACGAACGGGTGCATGTCGGTGGTGTTCAGGTCGTGCTTCTCGTACCACGTCGCGGCGGGCAGGACGACGTCGGAGAACAGCGTCGTGCTGGTCTGCCGGAAGTCCAGCGTCAGCAGCAGGTCGAGCTTGCCGCGCGGAGCCTCGTCGTGCCATTCGACGTCCTGCGGATGCACGCCTTCGCTCGCGCGCAGCGAGGACCCGGCACCGAGCAGATGCTCCAGGAAGTACTCGTTGCCCTTGGCCGACGAGCCGAGCAGGTTGGCGCGCCAGATCGAGAGGATGCGCGGGAAGTTCTCCGGCGCGTCCGGATCCTCGCAGGCGAACCGGAGATCCCCGGACTTCAGCTGCTCGACGATGTGCTCGGCGACCGGCCGGTCCGCGGCGGCGGCCTCGTCGGCGAGGTCGTGCGGGTTGCGGTTGAAGGTCGGGTACGACGGCATCCAGCCGAGCCGCGCGCTCATCGCGATCAGGTCCGCGGTGGTCTTGCCGCTCATACTGCCGGGCAGGTCCGAGAAGGCGTCCGCGCCGAACGAGTCGTAGCGGAACTGGTCGGTGTGCAGGTACCAGTAGGCGGTCTGGATCATCTGTCGCGGCGGCCGCACCCAGTCCAGCCCGAACGCGAGCTGCGCCCAGCCCGTGATCGGGCGGCACTTCTCCTGACCGACGTAGTGCGCCCAGCCGCCGCCGTTCACGCCCTGGCAGCCGGTCAGCGTGGTGAGCGCGAGGAACGCCCGATAGATCGTGTCGGAGTGGAACCAGTGGTTGGTTCCGGCCCCCATCACGATCATCGACCGCCCCTTGGAGTCCTCGGCGTTCTGCGCGAACTCGCGGGCGATCCGGGCTGCCGCGGCGGCCGGTACGCCGGTGATGGGCTCCTGCCAGGCGGGGGTGTACGGCGCGAGGTCGTCGTACGACGCCGGCCACTCCCCGGGGAGGCCGGGGCGCGCGACGCCGTACTGTGCGAGCATCAGGTCGTACACGGTCGTGACCAGGTGATCGCCGATGCGCCGGGTCGGAACGCCCCGTAGCAGGTGGCCGTCGGCGTCGAATCTCGGCAGCGTCACAGGAACGCTCTCACGTCCCTGCAGCGTCAGGAGGGGATCGGTGGAGCCCAGGTCCAGGTTCCACCGGCCTTGTCCTGCTTCGCCGAAGCGGTGGCCGAGGGAGCCGTTCGGGACCACCGGCTGATTTGTGGTCGTGTCGAGGACCACAGGCTTGAACGCGGCGTTCTCCTCCGTGCTGCCGAGGTCGGCCGCGGTGAGGAACTTACCGGGGCGGTAGCTGCCGTCGGTCTCGTCGAGGCGGATCAGGTACGGCAGGTCGGTGTAGCTCTTGGCGTACTTCGTGAAGTACGGCGTCTCGCGGTCGACGAAGAACTCCTGCAGGATCACGTGCCCCATCGCCATCGCCAGCGCGCCGTCCGTACCGGGTGCTGCCGGCAACCACTCGTCGGCGAACTTCACGTTGTCGGCGTAGTCCGGCGCGACCGCGACCACCTTCTGCCCGCGGTACCGGGCCTCCGCCATCCAGTGCGCGTCCGGCGTCCGCGTGACCGGCAGGTTCGAGCCCCACATGATCAGGTAGCCGGCGTCCCACCAGTCGCCGGACTCCGGTACGTCGGTCTGGTCGCCGAACACCTGCGGCGACGCGACCGGCAGGTCGGCGTACCAGTCGTAGAACGACAGCATCGTCCCGCCGATCAGCGACGTGAACCGGGCGCCGGACGCGTGCGACACCATCGACATCGCCGGAATCGGGGAGAACCCGGCGATCCGGTCCGGCCCCCATTTCTTCAGTGTGTGTACGTACGCCGCCGCGACGAGCTCAGTCGCCTCGTCCCAGGTCGAGCGGACCAGCCCGCCCTTGCCGCGCCCGGACTTGTACCGGTGCGCGAGCTCCGGGTCGTCGACGATGTGCGCCCACGCCGCCACGGGGTCGCCGTACTGCGCCTTCGCCTGCCGGTACAGGTCGAGCAGGACGCCGCGGACGTACGGGTAGCGGATGCGCGTGGGGGAGTAGGTGTACCAGGAGAACGCGGCGCCCCGCGGGCAACCGCGGGGCTCGTACTCCGGCTTGTCCGGACCGACCGACGGGTAGTCGGTCTGCTGGGTCTCCCAGGTGATGATGCCGTCCTTGACGTAGACCTTCCACGAGCACGAACCGGTGCAGTTCACGCCGTGCGTCGACCGGACCACCTTGTCGTGGCTCCAGCGGTCGCGGTAGAAGTCGTCCGCGCCGCGGCCACCGCGTTTGGTGAGGGTGCGCAGGTCGTCGGAAACGGTGCCTTTGGTGAAGTAGCGACGGGTACGGATCAGAGCTTCGGTCAGCTCGCCGTCCAGACTCATGCGGCTCCCTCGATCGGTGTGGTGCGCGACTCCTGGGGACTCGGTTGAGCGGTCTTCCTCACGATGGTCAGCGTGAGCAGCAGCGTCAAGGCCGCCGTGATCGACAGCAGCGTCAGGCCGATCCCGTACGACTGCGTGCGGCCGTAGACGTAGCCCATGATCAACGGCGGCACGAAGCCGCCCAGGCCGCCCGCGGCGCCGACGAGTCCGGTGACGCCGCCGACGCGGGCCGGGTCCGTCACCTTGGCGACCAGCGCGAAGGTGGCGCCGCTGCCGCCGCCGAGCGCGGCGGCCATCCCGAGGAAGGCGATCGTCCCGACAGGCTGGAGCAGTGGTGTCGTGGCGGCCACCGCGGCGCCGACGACCACGACCCCGTAGCAGCACGCCAGCACCGGGATCGGGCCGAACTTGTCCGACAGCCAGCCGCCGACCGGGCGCATCACGACGGCGACGACGACGAAACCGGCCATCCGGTTGGCCGCGTCCGCGGCGCTCAGGTCGTAGGCGGTCTTCAGGTACGACGGGAGGTACACCGAGAACGCGACGTACCCGCCGAACGCGACCGCGTACAGGATGCAGGCCTGCCAGCTGATCGGGAGCTTCGCGTTCGCGACCAGCCGCTGCACGAACCCGCCCTGCGCCGGGCGGCGGTTCGGCGCGTCCCGGAGCACGAACCAGGCGATGACGGCGTACGCCGCGAGGCTGATCGCGGTGAGCAGGAACGGGATCTGGTGCCCGGCGTTGCTGTAGAGCTTCACCGTGGTGAGCGCGCTGATCGCCGTACCGCCCATGCCGGCGCCGAAGATTCCGATCGCCAGGCCGCGGCGCTCCGGCGGGAACCACGCGTTCACGAACGGCACGCCGACCGCGAACGCGGTGCCGCCGATGCCGAGGAAGAACCCGCCGACCAGTAGCGCGGCGTAGGAGTCCAGCGCGAAGAACTCGATGAACAGGATCGGCACGATCGTCGCCGCGGACACCAGCGGGAACATCACCCGGCCGCCGTACCGGTCGGTGAGCGCGCCGATCGGGATCCGCCCGAGCGAGCCGACGAGCACCGGCACGGCGACCAGCAGCGCCACATCGGACTCGGTCAACGTGCCGAGCGTGCCCTGGGTCCGGAAGAGCGGGCCGAGCGGGCTGAGCAGCGCCCAGGCCCAGAAGTTGACCGCGAACCCGATCGTAGCGACGGCGAGCATCAACCACGGGGAACGTACTGCGGTCCTGTCGCCGCCGGTGCTGTCCATGATCAGCTCTCCTTGTCGGGCGGATCCCCTTGTCATCGTGCTCCCGCCGGACGCCGTTGTGTCGATCTCTGTGCCCGCTACGGGCAATTTTCGAACCAGCCGATGAAAGGCCGTGATGGTTCAGCAGCCTGCCGTCCGTCCCGGGCGTGGCAGTAGGGCCGAAGGTCCTCCGTGTGGCGGACACTGAAGGGCAGCAGTTCTGCGAAAGGGGGCCTGGGTTGACGATTACCGGACTCGAGACGCTGCGGGGATATCAGCGGGGCTGGCTGCGGTCGGACGTGGTCGCCGGGCTGACGGTCGCGGCGTACTTCGTGCCGCAGGTGATGGCGTACGCCCAACTCGCCGGTCTGCCCGCGGTGGCCGGCTTGTGGGCCTCGCTCGGTCCGCTCGTGCTGTACTTCCTGCTCGGCACCTCGCGGCTGCTGTCGATCGGACCGGAGTCGACGACCGCGCTGCTGACCGCCGCCGCGATCGGCCCGCTCGCAGCCGGAGACCCGGCGCGGTACGCCGGGCTGGCCGCCGTACTCGCGCTGATGGTCGGCGCGATCTGCGTCGCCGGATGGGCCGCGCGACTGGGTTTCCTCGCGGACCTGCTGTCGAAACCGGTGCTGATCGGCTACCTGGCCGGCATCGCGGTTCTGATGATCACCGGCCAGCTCGGACGGCTGACCGGGGCTCCGGTCGAGGGTGACTCACCGGTGGCCGAGGTGGTGTCGGCGATCCGCCTGATCCCTGAATGGGAGCTCGCCCCGGTGCTGCTCTCGGTGACGGCGCTGGCGTTGTTGCTCGCCCTAGCGCGGTGGACGCCGCGTCTGCCCGGCCCGCTGATCGTCGTGGCGCTGGCAGCGCTGGTGACCTGGATGGCCGGACTCGGCGACAAGGGCGTGGCTCTGGTCGGTTCGGTGCCCAGCGGCCTGCCGGTCCCGCAGGTGCCCTCGATCGATCCGCAGGACGTCGCGATGCTGGCGCTACCCGCCGTCGGCGTCGCGCTCGTCGGCTACACCGACACGGTGCTCACGGCCCGCGCCTTCGCCAGCCGCGGCGGTGGGAACATCGATCCCGGTCGTGAGCTGCTCGTCCTCGGACTCGCCAACGTGTCCGCGGGCCTGCTGCGGGGCTTCCCGGTGAGCAGCAGCGGCAGCCGCACCGCCCTGGCGGAGGCTTCCAGCGCCAAGAGCCAGGTCTACTCGCTGGTGGCCGCGCTGACGATCGTTGCGACGCTGCTCTTCGCCGGGCCGCTGCTCGAGACGTTCCCGATCCCCGCGCTCGGCGCCCTCGTCGTCTACGCCGCGCTGCGCCTGATCGACGTCCCCGAGTTCCGCCGGATCGCGTCGTTCCGGCGCAGCGAGTTGCTGTTGGCGGTGGCAACGACCATCGGCGTGGTCGCGCTCGGCGTCCTGTACGGCGTCCTCGTCGCCGTCGGGCTGTCCGTCATCGACCTGCTGCGGCGGGTGGCCCGGCCGCACGACGGGATCCTCGGCTACGTGCCCGGGATCGCCGGGATGCACGACATCGACGACTACCCGGACGCGCGGCCGGTGCCCGGCCTGGTCGTCTACCGCTACGACTCGCCGCTGTTCTTCGCGAACGCCGAGGACTTCCACCGCCGTGCGCTCGCCGCCGCCGACGACTCGCCCACCCCGGTGCGCTGGTTGCTGCTGAACACCGAGGCGAACGTCGAGATCGACATCACCGCGATCGACGCGCTCGACGCACTGCGCGAGGAGCTGGCGGCGCGCGGCATCGTGCTCGCGCTGGCCCGGGTCAAGCAGGACCTTCGCGACGACCTCGATGCCGCCGGCTTCCTCGAACGCCTCGGCCCGGGCCGCGTCTTCTACACCCTCCCGACCGCCGTCGAGGCCTTCAAGAAGGAGTCACCGGGAAGCTAGCACCTCGACCGCCTGGCGGGCGATCTCCCATTCCTCGTTGGTGGGGACGACCAGCACGGCGACCGGGCTGTCCTCGGTGGAGGCGAAGCCGTCGTCGGGGTCGGCGTTCCGCACAGGGTCGACGTGGATGCCCAGGCCCTCCAGACCGTGCAGTGCGGCGGCCCGGACATCGGCCGCATGCTGCCCGACACCGGCGGTGAAGACGATCGCGTCGACACGTCCCAGGACGGCGTAGTACGCGCCGACGTACTTCTTCAGCCGGTAACAGTACACGTCGAACGCGAGCCGGGCCCGCTCGTCACCGGCCGCGCGCCGGCGCGACACCTCGCGGAAATCGTTCGCGCCGCTGAGGCCCTTCAGGCCCGACTCCGAGTTGAGCGCGCGGTCCGTCTCCTCCGCGGAGCGGCCGGCGACCCGCGCGAGGTGTCCGTGGATCGCGGGGTCGAGGTCGCCCGACCGGGTCCCCATGACGAGACCCTCCAGCGGCGTCAGACCCATCGACGTGTCCACCGACGTCCCGCCGCGGACGGCGGTCGCGGAGCACCCGTTGCCGAGGTGCAGCACGATCAGGTTCACGTCCCGCACGTCGCGGCCGAGCAGCCGCGCGGCCTGACCGGCCACGAACGAGTGCGACGTGCCGTGGAACCCGTACCGCCGGATGCCGTACTCCTCCCGCCAGGCGCTGGGCACCGCGTAGGTGTAGGCGTACGGCGGCAGCGTCTGGTGGAACGCGGTGTCGAACACCGCGACATGCGGGAGGTCCGGGAGCAGCCGGCGCGCCACCTCGATGCCTTCGAGATTCGCCGGGTTGTGCAGCGGAGCCAGCGGAACCAGGTCGGTCACGGCCGCGATCAGATCGTCGTCCACCAGCGCCGGGGCCGCGAACTGATCGCCGCCGTGCACCACCCGGTGCCCGACAGCCACGATGTCGACGTCACCGAGCGCGGGGCCGTGCGTCTCGAACGCCCGGACGGCGGCCTCGAGTGCGGCCTCGTGATCGGCGACCGGGTGGTCGTCGTCGGCGTCGCCGTGCGGCCCGTGGTGCACGTGGTGGCTCTGGTCCTCACCGATCCGCTCGACCAGCCCGGTCGCCGCGGCCTCGCCCGACTTCGCGTCGACCAGGCTGTACTTCAGCGACGAGGACCCGGCGTTGATCACCAGCACGTGCTCACTCATCGGGCCGCCTCCTGCTGGGCCTGGATCGCGGTGATCGCGACCGTGTTGATGATGTCCCGGACGGTGGCGCCGCGGGACAGGTCGTTGACCGGCTTGCGGAGACCCTGCAGCACCGGACCGACCGCGACCGCGTTGGCCGACCGCTGCACGGCTTTGTACGTGTTGTTGCCGGTGTTGAGGTCCGGGAACACGAACACGGTGGCGCGCCCGGCGACGGGGGAGTCCGGCAGTTTCGTTCGCGCCACGGCCGCGTCGATCGCGGCGTCGTACTGGATCGGGCCCTCGACCGGCAGCCGCGGGGCCCGCTCCCGGACGATGTTCGTTGCCTTGGACACCTTCTCCACGTCGGTGCCGGTGCCGGACGAGCCGGTCGAGTACGACAGCATCGCGACCCGCGGCTCGACCCCGAAGGCGGTCGCGGTCGCGGCCGACGAGATCGCGATGTCCGCGAGCTGTTCGGCCGTCGGGACCGGGTTCACCGCGCAGTCGCCGTACACCAGGACCTGGTCCTGCAGGCACATGAAGAACACCGACGAGACCACTGAGACGTCCGGGACGGTCTTGACGACCTCGAGCGCGGGCCGGATCGTGTGCGCGGTGGTGTGCACGGCGCCCGACACCATCCCGTCCGCGAGCCCGAGTTGGACCATCATCGTGCCGAAGTACGACACGTCGCGGACGAGTTCGCGGGCCCGGTCGAGGTCGACGCCGCGGTGCTGCCGCAGCCGGTGGTACTCGGCGGCGAACCGCTCGGTCAGGTCGCTGTGCTCCGGATGGACGACCTGGGCCGCGGTCACGTCGACGCCGAGGCTCGCGGCCTTCGCGCTGATCAGGGTCGGATCGCCGAGCAGGGTGAGGTCGGCGACGCCGCGCCGGAGCAGGACGTCGGCGGCGCGCAGGATCCGCTCCTCGTCGCCCTCCGGCAGCACGATGTGCCGGCGGTCGGAGACGGCGCGGTCGACCAGCCGGTGCTCGAACATCAGCGGCGTCACCGCGCTGCTGCGGGCGAGTGCGAGCTGGTCGAGCAGCGCCGGGCCGTCGACGTACTGGTCGAAGAGCGTCAGGGCGGTGTCGACCTTGCGCGGCGAATCCTTCGTCAGCCGGCCGCGGACGGCGGTGAGCCTGGCGGACGTGGCCTGCGTGCCGAGGCCGGTCTCGATGATCGGCAGCGTGACGCCGAGGCCCTCGATCAGCCGTTGCACCTGGCCGGGCAGCTCGAAGCCGCCGTTCAGCACGATGGCCGAGATCTGCGGGAAGGTTCGCGAGGCATGCGCCATCAGGACGCCGAGCACGACCTCCGGACGATCGCCGGCGGTGACCACCGCGGCGCCGTCGAAGAGCCGGTCCAGGACGTTCGGCATCGTCATCCCGGCGATCATCAGCCCGGTGACCTCGCGCGTGAGCAGCTGCGGGTCGCCGCTGAGCAGCGAGCCGTCGATCGGCGCGAGCAGGTCGGCGACGAGCGGCTGGTTCAGCACCGGCTGCTCGGGAATCGCGAACGCCGGCGCGCCGATACCGTCGAGTGCCGCGACCACCGGAGTGCTCTGGCCGTCCACGCGATTGGCGATCACGGCGAACAGCGAGCCGTGGTTCGCGGTCAGCTCGGCCGCGGCCATGTCGGCGATCGCCCGGACCTCGTACGGCGTCCGGCCGAAGCCGTTGACCACGAGCAGCACCGGCGCGCCGAGGTTCGCCGCGATCTTGGCGTTGAACGAGAACTCGGTCGGCGTGCCGACGTCGGTGTAGTCACTGCCGACGACCAGCACCGCGTCCGCCTGCTCGGCGACCGCGTGGTACCGCTGGACGATCGTGTCCAGCGCGGCCTCGGGGTCCGCGTGCACCTCCTCGTACGTGACGCCGGCGCCGTCCTCGTACGACTGCTCAACCGCGTCCTGCGCGGTCAGCAGGTCGAGGACGTAGTCGCGGCCACCGTGGGTGGCGGCGTCCGCCCGCACGATCGGCCGGAACACGGCCACCCGCCCGACCCGGCGGGACAGTTGATGGAGCACGCCGAGCGCGACCGTCGATTTGCCGGTCGTCCCCTCCACCGAAGCAACGTAGACACTGCTACCCATACCGCGAACCCTACGGAACCGCGGGTCGCGTCAAGGCGTGCAGGTGGTCGATCATCGTGTCGACCGCGATCCGCAGCGGCGCCGGGTCGCGGCTCACCTGGCTCAGCAACAGCCCGCCCTGGACGGCCGCAAGCATCGCGACCGCGAGTTCGCCGGGGTCCGCCTCCGAAGCGAGCTCGCCGCGCGCCTGCATGTCGGCCAGCCCCTCCCGGATCAGGTCCTGCCAGCGCGCGAAGGCGGCGGCCAGTTGGGTCCGCGCGACCGGATCGCTCTCGGACAGATCGCTGGCCAGTGACCCGAGCGGGCAGCCGCCGACGCACTGCATCTCGGTCAGGATGTTGACCATCACGTCCCGCCACCGGCCGAGCGAGTCGATCGTGTCCAGCCGCTGCAGACAGGTCTGCTGGACGTCGAGCGCCTGCGTCGCCTGGTGGTCGACCACCGCCGTCACCAGGGCGTCCTTGCCGGGGAAGTAGTGGTAGAGCTGCGAGGGGCTGACGCCGGCCGCGGCCTGGATGTCCTCGATCGTGGTGCGGGCGACGCCCTGCTCGAGCATCAGCCGCGCCGCGGCCGCGACGATCCGGTCGTGGGTCGCCTGGCCCTTCCTGGTCAGTCGCCGGGCGGTCTCGGTCATACCACCCACCGTACGGATTTTGGAGTTGATACTCCAATTTCGTCGGCGAACTATCGGATCGTCAACTCCGAACCAGAGGATGGAACCGATATGACGCAGGACTTCGCCGGCCGGACCGCGCTCGTGACCGGCGGCAACAGCGGCATCGGCCGCGCCGTGGCGGGGCAGCTCGCGCGGCGTGGCGCGCACGTGGTGATCAGCGGGCGGGACGCCGCCCGGGGGAGCAGGGCGGTCGAGGAGATCCGGGCCGGCGGCGGGACGGCGGACTTCGTGCCGGCGGATCTGACCGACCTGGCGAGTGTGCGGTCGCTGGCCAAGCAGGCGATCGAGCTCGGCGGCGGGCACGTCGACGTGCTGGTCAACAACGCGGGGATCTTCCCGTTCGGGCCGACGGCCGAGGTGCCGGACAGTGACTTCGACGCCGTGTACGCCGTGAACGTGCGGGCGCCGTTCTACCTGGTCGCCGAGCTGGCCCCGCTGATGGCGGCGCGCGGAGCCGGCGCGATCGTCAACGTGACCACGATGGTCGCGTCCATCGGCATGGCCGGGATGGCGGCGTACGGCTCGAGCAAAGCGGCGGTGGAGCTGCTGACCCGGGCCTGGGCGGCCGAGTTCGGGCCCGCCGGTGTGCGGGTGAACGCGGTCAGCCCCGGCCCGACCCGGACCGAAGGCACCGCCGTGATGGGCGAGAACCTCGACAACCTGGCCGGCACGACGCCGCTCCAGCGCGTCGGCACGCCCGACGAAGTGGCCGCAGGCATCGTCTTCCTCGCCTCCGACGCCGCCTCCCTCGTCCACGGTGCGACCCTCCCCGTGGACGGCGGCCGCCTGGCCGTCTGACAGTCGACGACAGGTGCCCCCGCCGGTACACACCGGCGGGGGACCTGCATCACTCGGGGCGAGGGGTGAAGACCGCGAACTGGCTGCCGGACGGGTCGCGGAGGTAGGCGAAGTCGGGGGTGCCGCCGCCGGTGCCGATGCGCTTGTTCACCACGGTGCCGCCGAGCTGCTCGGCCTCCGCGCAGGTCGTCTCGACGTCCGCGACCAGGATGTAGAAGACAGCGTGGTTGGGCAGCTCGCCGTTGGTGGCGAACAGGCCGCCCATCGGCTGCTGCGCGCCCTGTGCGGTGATGTTGCGGTAGTCGAGGCCGCCGGACGTCAGGCTCCCGGACGACTCGAACGACCAGTTGAACAACCCGCCGTAGAACTTCTCGGCGGTCTCCGGGTCGTCGCTCGCGACCTCGAACCAGGCCAGCGTGCCAGGGGCGGGAGTACTCATGGATCTCTCCTTCGACGTAGAACGTGTCAACGAGAACCACGCTCCCAGCGGTTCGCGACAGCCCTATGTCGGTGTTGGAAAAAGATCCTCGGGACGCAGCGCGGCGGCCGGGAGCTTGGTCTCGTACCCGTCCACCTGCAGGCGGTCCGACGCCGGCGGGTGCTGCGGCAGCGTCGCCGACGGCTCGGCCTTGGTGATCCGGTCCATCCGGAACACCCGCTCCTCCTGACGCAGCTGACACCAGCCGGTCAGGTACGACCCGTTGGGCCCGACGACGACGTGCTGCGGCTCGATCTCCCGGAGCGTCTCGACGCCGTCGCCGTTCGTGTACTGGATCCGCAGGACGCGGTTGTCGCGCACCGCCCGCCAGACCTGCTCGGCGATCGCGACGTCCGGATCCGGGACCGGCCGCACCAGCAGCCGGACCTTGGCCGCCGCCGCCCGCGCCTCGTCGAGATCGCGCTGCGGCATCGCGGCGACGATCTTCTGCAGCGCGGTCCGCGCGTCCTGCGCGAACAGCACGTGGTCGCCGCGGCTCAGCGCGACCGCGACCGCCATCGCCTCCCGCGCGCTGAAATTGAGCGGCGGGAGGCTCATCGACCGGTCGACCGAATACCCTCCGGTGCGGCCCTGCTTGGTCGCCAGCGGAACGCCGGCCTGCCCGAGCGCGCTGAGATCGCGCTCGATGGTCCGCACGCTCACCTCGAACCGCGCCGCCAACTGCCGCGCCGTCCGCCCTCGTGGCCCCGCCGCGCGCAGTTCCTCCGCGAGCGCGTACAGCCGATCGATCCGGTTCATACCCGCAGGCTAGAGGCGGCCACGGACAGGTTTACTGCGGAAGCTCGGAGCCGGTGCGCTCGGCGACCATGTAGGCGGCGTACCAGGCCGGCCAGTTCGCGTCGGCCTTGCCGGTGCGGGCCTCGTGCTCGCCGTGCGCTGCGGCGGCGCGCTTGAGGGCGGCCTCGAGGTCGTCGACCGAGCTGTACGTCGCGTCCTCGACGCGCCCGGGCAGCCGCTTGGTGACCTCCTGCAGCAGCCAGGTGTTGCCGTCAGGGTCGCTGAACGTCGCGAACGAGCCGTAGCTGGACCGCTCGTCGGCCGGGCCGGTCACCCGCGCGCCGCTGTCGCCGGGCTCGAACTGGGCGCCCGGCGCAGCCGGGTGGAAGACCTCGCTGACCTTGGCGCCGTGCGCGAGCAGCTCGGCCCGCGCCGCCTCGACGTCCGTGACGACCAGGTACAGGCCCTGCGCGGTGCCCGGTGCGGCCGTCGTGATGTTGGTGCCGAACTGGACCGAGGCGGGTGAGCCCGGCGGGGTGAACTGGACGACCCGGAACCCGTTGTCGAACGCGAAGTCCGCGTCCAGCCGCCAGCCGAGGCCGGTGTAGAACTCCTTGGCGCGATCCGTGTCGGCGACCGGGACGACGACGGCTTCGAGCTTCAGGTCGGTGCTGCTCATGACTTCCTCCTGGGATCGACGTTCTTCGCTGATCACCAATCTGCCGCTCCGCGGCCCCCGTGACACCAGTGAGAATCCCTGGTCATTACCTGGGCACCCCGGTGCCCGGCCCTAGAGTGCTGTCATGTGGACCACCAGATCGTTCTGATTGCCGGAGCGGGGCTCGCGATCATGATCGCGGCCTCGGTGTTCGCGCGGCGGACCGGCGTCGCGGCGCCGCTGCTGCTGGTCGCGCTGGGGATCGGGGCGAGTTACCTGCCGAGTACGCCGGCCATCCACCTCGAGCCGGAGATCATCCTCGCCGGGGTCCTCCCGCCGCTGCTTTACGCGTCGGCGGTCCAGCTCCCGGTGCTCGACGTACGGCGGAACTTCGGGCTGATCGCGTGGCTGTCGATCGTGATGGTGATCGTGTCGGCGCTGGTGATCGGCGCGCTGGTGCACGCGCTGTTCCCGAGCATCTCGTTCGCGCTCGCCACGGCGCTGGGCGCGGTCGTGAGCCCGACGGACGCGGTGGCGGCGACCGCGATCGGCCACCGCGTCGGACTCCCGCCCCGCCTGATGACCGTGCTCGAAGGCGAGAGTCTCGTCAACGACGCCTCGGCGCTGGTCGTCTTGCGGACGGCGGTCGCCGCGCTCGCCGTCACCGCCCACTTCAGCCTCGGCCACACCGTCCTGGACTTCGCCTGGGCGGTCGTCGGCGCGATCCTGATCGGGGCAGCCGTCGGGCTGCTCACCGTCGTCCTGCGGCAGCGGCTCGACGACCCGGTGCTGAACACGACGATCTCGTTCGCCGTGCCGTTCCTCGCGTACTTCCCGGCCGAGGAAGCACACGCGTCCGGCGTACTCGCGGTGGTCGTCGCCGGGCTGCTGACCGGAGCGCTCGGCAGCCGTAAGTTCAGCGCCCGGGACCGGCAGACACAGGCGACCACCTGGACGACCATCAGCTTCATCCTGGAGAGCGGCGTCTTCCTCGCGATGGGGTACCAGCTGCCGGAGCTCGTCGACGACGCCCGTGCGGAGACGACGCTCGGCGAGATCACCGCGCTCGTCCTGCTGGTGGTCGGCCTGCTGATCGTGCTGCGGTTCCTCGGTCTGGCGTGGCCGGCGCTGCAGGGCCGGTTCGGGCGGAACGACCGCACCGAGCAGGTCCGCGCGCAGCTGGACCAGTTCGAGGAGCATCTGGACTCGATGGAGCCGTCCGGCGCGCGCGAGGAGAACAGGCTCGCCTGGGCCCGCAAGCGGCTGGCGCGGGGCCGGGCGGACGCCGACTTCGAGGAGCGGGAGCCGATCACCGGCCGCGGCCTGCTGGTGCTCGCCTGGGCCGGGATGCGGGGCGTCGTGACGGTCGCCGCCGCGCAGACGATTCCCGCCGGTACGCCGCACCGCGCGACCGTTGTGCTCGCCGCGTTCATCGTCGCGCTGATCACGCTGGTGCTGTTCGGGCTGTCGCTGCCCGCGGTGATCGCGCGGATGCGGTTCCGCCCGGAGAGCGCCGAGGACAAGCGCGACTCGGTGCAGGCGCTGATGCGGCGGATCGGCGAGTCCGCGATCGACGCCGTCGGCCCGCTCGAGGAGCAGACCGTCGACGGCGAACCGCTCGACCCGGTCGTGGTCAGCACGCTGAAGGACCGGATCGTGCCGCGCCTGGTCTCCGGCAGCCGGCAGCTGCGCGAGACCAAGGCGGACACCCGGGAACAGATGGAGATCCTGCAGCGCCGCTACCTCGACGCGATGCGGGAGGCACTCGGGAACGAACGCAGCATCGGGGCCTACAGCTCCGAGACGTACCGCCAGGTCGAAGGTTTCCTGGACACGGTCGAACAGCGCTTCACGACCGCCTGAGCCTCACCAGTCCGCGACGCGCTCCTGGCCGCGGTCCTCGGTGGCGACCAGGACATCGAGGAGGAACTCCTGGAGGTCGGTGCGGATGTCCCGGTGCAGCGGGTCGTCCCACAGGTTCTGCTGCTCGTCCGGATCGGCGTCGAGGTCGTACAGCTCGCCGGTTCGCTGCCTGGAGGTGGCGGGGGAGCCGTGCTGGACGACGCGCTTCCAGCGGTCGCGCCGGAGCATCGTGAGGTGCACCGGCGCCGGGTACGGATGCCCGCTGTTGCGGTACTCGCTCAGCGCCCAACCGCGACCTGCGGCGCGCTCGATGACCAGCGGCAACAGATCCTGCCCTTCACCGCGGACGGGCAGCCCGGCGGCGGTGAGGATCGTGGCGGACAGGTCGATCCACTGGACGAGCTCGTCGCAGCGGGTGCCGGCCGGGACGGCCGCGGGCCAGCGCACGACGAGTGGAACCCGCACGGCCTGCTCGTACAGCATCGGGCCCTTCAGCATCAGCCGGTGGTCGCCGAGCATCTCGCCGTGGTCGCTGGTGAACATCACCAAGGTGTCCTCGGTGAGCCCTTCGGCGTCGAGCGCGGCGAGGATCCGGCCGACCTCGTCGTCGACGAGCGTCACCATCGCGTAGTACGCCGCCTTGACCTCCTGCAACCCCTCCGGGCTGTACGACGTGAAGCCGCGCGCGTGGCCGGCGTACGACGCGTGCGACGCCTCGGTCTGGATCGGCGGCTTGCCGGACAGGTCGTCGGGCAGCGGGCGGCTGAGCTCCCGGTCGCGGTACCGGCGGACGTACTCCTCCGGGGCGCCGAAGCCGTGATGCGGATCGAAGAAGTTCGCGACGAACAGGAACGGCTTGCCGCGCTCGCGGGAGTGGGTGAGGAAGTCGATCGTCTGCTCGCCGATCCAGTGGCTGTAGTGCAGCTCGGTCGGCAGCGTGTCGTAGTCGATGTCCGCGTCCGCGAGGTCGGGGCGGAGCGTGCGGAGCCAGCGGTGGTACTCGTTCTCGGAGGAGCCGGGGTACGGATCGTGGGCCCAGCGGAAGACCCGGAAGCCGTCGTCGTGCCGCTTCTCGGAGCGGCCGCCGAAGCACGCGTTGAGGTGGAACTTGCCGACCAGGCCGCAGTCGTAGCCCGCGTCGGCGAGGTCCTTGCTGAACAGCCGCGCCTCGTCGGGCAGGCCGACGCCGTTGGCCCACAGGCCGTGCTGGTGGACGTAACGGCCGGTCATCAGGCTGGCGCGGGAGGGAGCGCAGACCGGGTTCTGCACGTAGCAGTTGCCGAACAGCGCGCCCTGGCTCGCGAGCCGGTCGAGGTTCGGCGTGTCGATCTCGTCGTTGCCGGCGGCACCCAGCGCGGAGAACCGCTGCTGGTCGGTGCACAGAACGAGGACGTTGGGCGGCATGCGGATCAGTCTATTAAATCTGGAGCATTGACAAAAAGAGGGCGTGCCGGTCAGAGTCGGGTGCCGTGGGGACGGAACCGTCCGGGCCGCTGCGGCTGCTCCGGGAGACACACGAGGAACGAGTGCTCACCGCACTCCGCACTCGGGGCGCGCTGACCCGTGCCCAACTCGTCGAGCAGACGAACTTGTCGCGCGCGACGCTCTCGTCGATCGTCCAGACGTTGCTGGGCCGGCAGGCCCTGACGGAGACGAGCGAGGAGGCGACCACCGGTCGGGGGCGTGGACGGCCGGTCTCGATGCTCACGCTCAACCCGGCCGGCGGGCTCGCACTCGGTATGGACCTCGGCCACCGCGGCGTCCAGGTGACGATCGCGAACGTCGCGCACGAGGTGGTCGCCTCGGGCGCGGTCGCCTGCGCGGAACGGACGCCGCCGGCGCGCCGCCTGGAGCTTGCGCTCGATCTGGTCGACGACCTGACCAGCAGGCACGAGATCTCTTTGGCCGCGCTCGCCGGGATCGGGGTTGGCATCGTCGGGCCCGTCACGGCCGACAAGAGCCGGCCCGAGCCGGATGCGGACTTGGTGCACGACACTCTCGGCGCGCGTTTCGGCGTACCGGTGGTCGTCGACAACAACACCCGCCTGGCCGCGCTGGCCGAGGCGGTCTGGGGCGCCGGCGCGGGTGTGAGCAGTGCGTTGTATCTGCGACTGTCGTACGGCGTCGGCGGCGGGCTGGTCCTCGGCGGGCGGCTGTTCGCGGGCGCGGGCGGCGCGGCGGGGGAGCTCGGGCACATCAGCGTGGATCGCGACGGACCGGCATGTCAGTGCGGCGGCCGGGGCTGCCTCGAACGGTACGTCTCGTTGACGACCCTGCAAGAGCGATGCCCAGACGTTCTCGAAGCGCGCGATGCCGGGGCTCATGAGGTCTTGGCCGAAGCCGGCGCGCGGATCGGCGAAGTGCTGGCGGCTGCCTGCAACACGGTCAACCCAGAGGTCGTCGTGGTCGGCGGGGAGCTGGCCGACACCGGCGACCACCTGTTCGCCCCGCTGCGAGCCGCGTTCGGCCGGTACACCCACAGCCAGGTCCGCCGGACCGCGCGAATCACCCGCGCGGCGCTCGGTCCCGACGCCGCGGCCCGCGGCGGCATCGCCCTCGTCCTCACGACAACGCCACCGGAGGCCTCCCGCGACATCCGCCGCCACGATCGACATCCACCGCGACCGGCGCCACACCATCGACCCGATGATCTACGGGCACTTCCTGGAGTCCGCGTTCTTCGGCAACATCGAGGGCGGCGTGTTCGACGAGGGCTCGCCGCTCGCATACGGCGGTGACGGCGCGCGCAACGGCCTGCGCAGCGACGTGATCGAGCTCTGCCGCGAACTCGGGCTCCCGGTGGTCCGCTGGCCGGGCGGCAACTTCACGTCGCCGTACCGCTGGGAGGACGGCGTCGGCCCGCGGGAGTCCCGGCCGCGGCGGCTCGAGCCGGCCTGGGGCTCGGAGGAGACCAACCGCTTCGGCACGGACGAGTTCCTCGCCTGGTGCGCCGAGGTCGGGACCGAGCCGTACCTCGCCCACAGCTGCCGGGACGTCGACGACGCGGTCCGCTGGGTCGAGTACACCAACTACGGCGGCGACACCGAGTACACCCGGCAGCGGGCCCGCAACGGCCACCCGGCGCCGTACGGCGTGAAGTACTGGGGCCTCGGGAACGAGGTGTACGGCGCCGGGCAGATGGGGCACCGCAGCGCCGCCGCGTACGCCGCCGACGCGGCCGAGCACGCCCGCTTCATGCGAGCCGTCGACCCGGCGCTGAAGTTCGTCGCGGTCGGGAAGACCGACGACCGGGACGGCTGGACCGAGACCGTACTAGGGGCTGTAGGCAACCAGATCGACTACCTGTCGTTCCACCTGTACGGCGCGACGACGCAGCTGGTCGACGGCGCCGCCGAGTACGAAGCGATCGTTGCCCAGTCGCTCTATTTCGAGCAGCAGATCGCCGACTACTCCGACCTGGTCGAACGCTTCGCCGGGGACCGCCCGCTCGCGTTGTCACTCGACGAGTGGAACATCCGGCACGTCGAACCGGCCGGCTGGCCGGACCCGCAGCCGTCGGCCGACGGCGGCACGGTCGCGCGCGACGTCGACGGCCTGCCGACCGCGCCGGCGCACCGGGTGAACCGGTGGAGCCCGAGAACGCTCGCCGATGCGCTCTTCTACGCCGGTGTCTTCCACGCCCTGCACCGCGCCGGCGGCCGTCAGGTCCCGGTCGCGATGGCGAACACGGTGAACCTGCTCAACGCGAACGGCGTCATCGTCGCGCGGCCCGGCGGTGCGGTGCGCGCGGCGACGTACCACGTCTGGGACCTGTACCAGAACCACCTCGGCCCGGTCGCGCTGTCCGCCGATGTCCGGTCGCCCGGCAGGCTGACCGCCGTACGGCAGGGGGACGAGTGCGACCGCCGGGGCGAGTTCCGCAGCTACCCGGCGACCGTGCCGGACCTCGACGTCTCCGCGACGCAGACGACCGACGGCCGCTCGCTCCGCGTCGCCGTCATCAACCGTCACCGCGACACGGCGATCCGCGCCGCCCTGACGCTCGACGGCGGCCGCCTTCCGGCCCGGGCGGCGGTGACGCAGTTGAGCGCGGACGAGGTGCTCGCGACGAACACCCTGAGCACACCGGACGCCGTCGGCCTGCGGGATCTGGGAACCGCCGAGCTGGCGGACGGCGACTACGACTTCCCGCCGCACAGCATCACCTTGCTGCGCTTCGATCTCAGCTGAGGTCGAGGCGCATCAGGATGCGGGGATGCCCGGCCAGTGTCGACGTGGTGTCTGCGGCCTTGGCGAACCCGGCGCGCTCGAAGTTCTTGCGGATACCGGCGTACGCCATCGTCAGGTCGACCTTGCTGCCACCGTTGTCGAGCGGGTAGGCCTCGACGGCCGGCGCTCCGTTCGCGCGGGCGAAGTCGACGGCGCCGGCGATCAGCGCGTGCGAGATCCCCTGACCGCGATGCCCCGGCCGGACCCGGATACACCACAACGACCACACCGGCAGGTCGTCCACGTGCGGGATCCTTCGGTTGCGGGCGAACGTCGTCTCCGCGCGCGGTGCGATGGCGGCCCAGCCGACCGGCGTGTCACCGTCGTACGCGAGCACGCCGGGCGCCGGAGTCGCCGCGCACAGGCCCGCGACGTACTCGGCGCGTTCCGGGCCGCGCAGCGCGTTGTTGAGCTTGGACGGGATGCGGTAGCTGAGGCAGAAGCAGACGTTGGCCGTCGGCGACTTCGGCCCGATCACCGCCCGCACGTCCTCGAAGACACTGGCCGGCCGTACGTCGATACTCATGGCGCCACCTCGGCCTGCAGGAGCTGGTTGTGGATCATGAACGCGGTCCGGAGCTCCTTGTAGCCGACCCGGTCGAACAGGACCGTCATCGCCGTGCCGTCGTAGTGCTCGACCAGCCCGGCTCCGAACGCGCGATGCACGACCCGGCTGCCGACCGGGAACGGCTGGTCCTCGGGCGGCGCCGCGGTCCGGCCCGCGAGGTCGTTGTCGCAGTTGCCGCACGGGCCGTCGTACCGCTCGCCGAAGTAGCTGAGCAGCCACTCGCGCCGGCAGCCGCCGTACTCCGCGTAGCCGGCCATCATCTCCACCCGGGAGCGGGCCACCTCGCGACGGTCGTGCTCGACCGCCGAGGCCGCGGCGACGGCGGCGTCCACCGAGCGGGTCAGCCGGAACTGGTGTCCGACGGCAACGACTCGGGCGTCGGTCAGCCGGCCGAGAGCACGCTCGACCCGGGCCGTGCTCAGACCGGTGGCCTGGGCCAGCGCGGCGACGTCCTGCGGCCGGTGGTCGTGGATGGCGGTGGCGACCGCGAGCAGGTCCTCGTCGGTGACGCCGCCGGAGGCGAAGAAGCGGTTCAGACCGAGGTCGGCGTGCCGGAAGAACAGTTCGATGTCGGCCGGTTCGCCGTCCCGCCCGGCACGGCCGATCTCCTGGTAGTACGCGTCGACCGACGCCGGCGCCTCCGCGTGACTGACCCAGCGGATGTCCGGTTTGTCGATCCCCATCCCGAACGCGATCGTGGCGACCACGACCCGGCAGCCGCCGGCGAGAAAGCTGTCCTGCACCTCACGGCGCTGCTTCACCGGCAGCCCGGCGTGGTACGCCTGTGCGGCGACGCCGGCCGTGTCGAGTTCGTGCGCGAGCTCCTCGGCATGCCGATGCGTGCCGACGTACACGATGCCCGGCCCGCGCGACGAGCGGACGTGGCTGAGCAGCCGGCGGTTCTTCGTGTCGTCGTCGGCGAAGGCGAACACGGCGAGGTTGAGGTTGGGGCGGTCGAACCCGCCGACCACGACGGCGGGTTCGTTCAGCTCCAGGCGATGCACGATCTCCTTGCGGACCGGCGGCGCGGCGGTCGCCGTGAGCGCGAGGACCGGCGGCCGTCCCATCGCGCGGATCGCGGTCGCGAGCCGCAGGTAGTCCGGCCGGAAGTCCGCTCCCCACTCGCTGACCAGATGTGCCTCGTCGACGGCCACCAGCGTCGGCCGGGACGCAGCGAGCAACTCCAGTACGTCGGGATGCGTCAGCTGCTCGGGGGAGAGCAGGACGAAGCCGGGCCGGTTGCTCGTCAGCAGCTCGTGGGCGGCGTGCCGGCCGGCGCGATCGGTCGCGTTCAGTTCCGCGACCTCGACACCGGCCGGACGCAGTGCCCGTAGCTGATCCCGCTGCAACGCCACCAGCGGGCTGACCACCACCGCCACCCCGCCCAGCGCCAGGCCGGCCAACTGGTAGATCGCGGTCTTCCCGGTGCCGGTGGCCAGGACGGCGAGCACATCCCGCCCGTCGAGCACAGCCCGTACGGCGTCCTCCTGGCCGGCCCGCAGGGACTCGAACCCCAGCCGCTCGCGGGCGAGTGCTACGACGTCGACACCCATGCCCCGAACCGTAGTACAGCGATCAGTGCTGGACGGAGTACACCAGCTTCTGGATGCCGTTCTTGTAGGACTCGCTGGAGACGAGCTCGAGGTTGGTCTTGTCGCGGTCGGCGTCGCTGAAGAGGCGCTTGCCGGCGCCGAGCAGGACCGGGAACACGAGCAGGTTGTACTGGTCGATCAGGCCCGCGTCGGACAGGTTGCGGTTGAGCGTCGCGCTGCCGTTGATGATGATCGGACCGCCGTCGGTCTCCTTCAGGGCCGCGACGTCGTCGAGGGACCGGAGGATGGTGGTCTCGCCCCAGTTCGTCACGAGGTCGCTGTCCTGCAGCGTGGTCGACACGACGTACTTCGGCATCGCGTTGTAGCCGGCGAACTCCTGCGTCATCCCCGGCCAGACCGGCGAGAACGCCTGGTAGCTGACCCGGCCGAGCAGGAGTGCGGTGGCCTCGGTCTGCTCCTCGCCCTTGAGCGCGTAGGCCGCCTCCTCGAACGCGATGTCCTTGAAGGTCCAGCCGGAGTTGCGGTAGCCGGGCTCGCCGCCGGGGCCCTCCACGACGCCGTCGAGGGAGATGAACGCGGTGGTGATGAGGGTACGCATCTGGTGCTCCTTGGATCAGTGGTGCTCAGTGGTGTCTGGTGCTTGTGCCTGTGCGTCGTGCGGGTGCCGAGCGGCTCGACATGCGTTGAATGTGACGCCGGTCACACAGCCTGGATGATCCAGGCCGCGGAGTCGAACAGGATTCCGTCGTCGTTGTCGTGCGCGGAGAGCATCGCACGCAACGCCTCCCGGGCGCGGTCGGCCTGAGCGGGAGCGAGCTCGGCGAGAAGGGCCTGCGGCTCGCGGAGCCGGAGCAGGTTCTCGTACGCCGACTCGACGTCGGGGCCGTAGTACAGCCGTTCGTGGACCGCGGTGAAGGTGGGGTCGGCGAAACCTGCGGACGTCAGCACGTCCCGCGCGACATCGCGGTCGCCGAGCGTGAACGGCGAGTCGTCGCGGAAGTCGCCGCCGATCGTCTCCGGAATCACCCGCGCCCACTCGTTGGCTGCCCGGGGCTGCCAGACCATGATCACGAGTCGCTCGCAGGCCCGCCGCAAGTTGGCGAATGCGCGCACCGGGTCGGCGAAGAACATCACCCCGAACCGGCTGATCCCCACCTCGAACGCCGCCGGCCCGAAATCGTACGTCGCCGCGTCGGCCAGCAGATAGCTGACGTGCCCCTCGGAGGTGTGCCGTCGTGCGTGCGCGAGCATCCGCTCGGACACATCCACCCCCACCACCCGCCCCGGCCGGGCGTCCGCGGCTGCCTCCCGGGTCGTCTGCCCGCCCCCGCACCCGACATCCAGAACCCGGTCCCCGCTCTGCACACCACACGCGGCCCGGAAGCGCGCCTGCAGGAACCGCATCTCGGCGTCGTAGTCGAACACGCCGCCAAGGCTAGATCAGGCAGGGACGAAGCGAATCGAGTTGCCGTCGGGGTCCTGGGTGTCGGGACCCGGGGCGGTCGTTGCGAAGGCAAGGTGGGCGATCGAGGCGGCCGGCGGGGGTGCGAGTTCGAGTGCGTCGGCGCCGAGACGGAAGGTGTTGTCGCCGACGCGCTCCATGCCGAGATGCGTGCCGTAGAACTCGGCCGCCGCGTCCAGGTCGGGGGCCGCGACAGCGACGTGGGTGAACGCCTGGACCGGGCCGGCGGTGATCGGCGTGACGCGGAACTCCTCCGAGCGCTGCAGCAGCTCGACCCGAACGCCGTTCGGGTCGGACAGGAACGCCAGCCGCCCTTGCCCGCTGCCGGCCACCCGCGGCGACGAGATCTCGGCGTACCCGAGCGCCGTCAGCCGCGCGTAGTCGCCGTCCAGGTCGTCGGTCATGAAGCCGATGTGGTTCAGCCCGTACGACGCCTGCGCGTCGGGCTCCTCGTGGTACAGCAGCTCCACCAGACCGGTCGCCAGCTGGATGTGCACCCGATGTACGCGCGGACCGGCCATGAACAACCGGTCGACCACCTCCGCCCCGAGCCCGCCGTAGAACGCCAGACTCGCCTCGAGATCCCGCACCCGACCGCCGACATGGTTCAGCTCGTAGATCACCCCAGCACTGTAGCAAGCGCTTTCCAAGGCTGCTGGTCGCCAACGAGTGCCGGTGGCGTGCAGGATGGGGGCATGGAGTCACTGGTGTTCGAGAGCCAGGATCTCGGCCGGACCGAGGAATTCCTGAACCGGGCGTACACGAAGATGCAGATCGGGGGCGGCCCGGCCGGCGTGCGCACGCGGATCGCGCGGGCGGCCGCCGAGTCGATCACCGTCGACCGGATCGACATCGGGTTCGAGATGAGCTACGACGCCGACCCGCTCGGCAAGATCTGCCTGTGCGAGGTGTACACCGGCCGCATCACGGATCACGCGACCGACGGCTGGGAGGACGCGTTCCAGCCGGGGGACGTGGTGTCGTTCGCGCCGCCGGACCGGCCGTACGCCGGGAAGATCCGCACGTCGTCGTACAGCATCACGATGTTCGACCCGGCGCTGCTGACCCGGGTGGCCGGCATCGGCCGGAAGATCAACGGGCCGGTGCGACTGCTCGCCCACCGGCCGCGGTCCCGTCAGGCCGCCCGCCACCTGTCGCAGACGATCGCCTACCTCGCCGACACGCTGCCCAACCCGGCCGTCCAGAACTCGCCGCTCGTGCTCGCGTCCGTCTCGCAGCTGCTCGCCTCGAGCGTCCTGGCCGCGTTCCCGAACACGGCCGACGCCGACCCTCAGCAGATCGGCGCCGACAGCCGGGACGCCCGGCCCACGACGGTCCGCCGGGCGCTCACGTTCATGGAGTCGAACCTCGACCAGGCGCTCGCGATCGCCGATATCGCGGCGGCCGCCGGGGTCACCGTGCGTGCGCTCCAGACGGCCTTCCAGCGGCACCTCGGTACGACGCCGCTGGCCTATCTGCGCCGGCTGCGACTGGAGGAGGTGCGTGCGGAGCTCGTGGCCGCCGACCCGTCGCAGCAGACAGTTGCGGCAGTGGCCGCCCGGTGGGGCTTCCACCACCACGGCCGGATGACCGCCGCGTACCGCGAGCAGTACGGCGAACTGCCGAGCACGACCCTGGCGCGTTAGGGAAGCTTCCGGGTGTCGATGAGCTGCTGGGCGACGTCCCGGAGCTTGGTGTTGGTGTCCTGCGAGTAGCGCTTGAGGACGGCGAAGGCGCGGTCGGCGTCCATGTCGAAGCGCTCCATCAGGATGCCCATCGCCTGCCCGACGAGTTTGCGGGCGTCGATCGCCTGGGCGAGCGACGCCTCGTGCCGCGCCGACACCAGCGCGACGGACGCGTGCCGGGCCAGGATGTGCGCGACCGCCTCGTCGTCGGGCCCGAACGCGTCGGGGTCCGGGCTGTACAGCCCGAGCACACCGACCGCGCGGCGGGATGCCGCGCCGGTCACCATCGGTACGTCGAGGACGCTGCGGACCCCGAGCGCCGCGACCTTCTCGGCCCACACCGGCCAGCGGTCGTCGGAGCCGGTGTCCCGGATCAGGACCGGCGCGTGACTCTGCAAAGACTCGACCAGGGGACCGTTCTGGCTGCCGATCTGGAGCTCGAAGATCTCGGCGACCACCGGGTCCGTGACGGCGGCGACCTGCGCACGCGCGCCGCGGGTCGCGAACGCGACTCCGGCGTAGGTGCAGTTCAGGGCCTGCAGGGCGAACTGCACCACGGCGTCGACGGTCTCCTCGACGCTCGCGGCGTCGTGGAGCTCGAGGGCGAGGCGCGCGAAGGCCGAGGCCGTCGTGTCGCTCATCGGGTCGATCATGGCCATCTCTTCATCGTCTCCTGGCGGTCCGGCGGGGGTTGGCCGCCGTCGGGCTGCCGTGGTGACATCATGCGGCTGCTATGACCGGTTTCGCTGCGATCTGTCCCGTTTCC
The DNA here is from genome assembly GCF_040680955.1 of Kribbella sp. NPDC051936. Lineage (NCBI taxonomy): Bacteria > Bacillati > Actinomycetota > Actinomycetes > Propionibacteriales > Kribbellaceae > Kribbella > Kribbella sp. NPDC051936. Next base: position 71,812 of record NZ_JBFAXS010000009.1, read on the forward strand.
CGCACAATTTGCGTTCTGCGGACAGGCCGGTGTTCGCCGTACGGCTAGGTTTGAGGGGTGCAGGTGGCGAAGCGGTGGGCGTGGGTCGCGGTCGGGGTCCTCGTGGCGGGGGTGTGGGCGGCGTGCTCGGACGACGGCGCCACCACCAAGCCGGTGACCGCGCCGGTACCCACCGTCAGCACGACGGTTCCCGCCAAGCCGACGGCGACGACCTCGAAGCCCTGGTACGACGACTACGACCCGGCACACTTCGCCGCCGACGTCCGGCGCTACGCCAAGCAGGCCGGGATCAACCCACAGTTGCTGATGGCAATCTTGTACAACGAGTCGTACAAGCCGCACGACCCGAAGTTCGAGCGGCAGTGGGCCGAGGTCGACTCGGACCCGGCGTTCGGGATCGCGAACATGCACAAGCCCGCGTTCGACGAGACCAAACGCGGCCGCCCCTTCGCGAAGCGGAAGTGGGAGGAGCTGCCCGACAACCCCGCGCTGGCGATCCAGGCGGCGGCCTGGCACCTGCACGACCTCGCGCGACGGCTGCCCGCCGACCGCTCGGACCTCTACACCAAGGACGAGTTGCTTGCCCTCGGCTACAACGCGGGCGGCGGCAACATGCGGATCTTCGCCCGCGGCCGCAAGGCCGGTGCGCAGGCGCAGTCGTACCTCGACCGCCTGCACGGCAACTGGGCGAAGTCCGCCGAAGCCCTCGAGAGCTGACAGGAGCCCCTGTGACCTTCGCAGCACCCACCCTGGCCGTCGCCGACTGGCGCCAACAGGTCTTCGCGCTGTACCGATCCGTCCGCGCCGAGAGCGACCCCGCCGCGGCGCACGCCCGGTGGCAGGCCACCCGCGACGAACTCCTGAGACATCACCCCGCCTCACCGGTCCCGGTCGAACAGCGCGAGGGATACTCCGGCGCACCCGTCGCGCCGTACGACCCGCAGTACCGCTTCGAAGCGACCATCGACACCGACGTGAAACCCCACAACTGGGAGTTCCTCTCGGCGACCGACGGCGTGATCCCGTTCTCCCGCGTCGGCGTCCTGCGTCTCCCGATCGGCGACCTCGACGTCTGGTGGCTGGAGTCGTACGGCGGCGGCTTGTTCGTCCCGGTCAAGGACCCGAACAGCGCCACGTACGGCGGCGGCCGCTACCTGATCGACACGGTCAAGGGCGCCGACCTGGGCGGTGACCTCGCGACCGGCCGGTTCGTCGTCGACCTGAACTTCGCCTACAACCCGTCGTGCGCCTACAGCCCGGACTGGACCTGCCCCCTCGCACCGGCAACCAACACGCTGGGTGTCGAGTTGCCGGTGGGGGAGATGTCAGGCTGAATCAGGCCGCGGCTTCCAGCGCCCGGGTCAGCAGGGCGACCAGCGCCTCAAGCTGGAAGTCGGCCGAGGAGCCGACCTCTTCGTCGGAGCCGTCGAGCGCCATCGCGGCCAGGCCGGCCTTGGCGTCGATCAGGTCCGCGACCCGGGTGTCGATGGTCTGCGCGGCGATGATCCGCCACGCGGTGACCGGCTCGTCCTGGCCGATCCGGTGCACCCGGTCGATCGCCTGGGTCTGCTCGGCGTTCGTCCAGGACAGCTCGGCGAGGACGACGTTCGACGAGACCTGCAGGTTCAGGCCGACGCCGGCGGTGAGCAGCGAGCAGACCGCGATCGCCACGTCCGGATCGTTGACGAACGCGTCGATGTTCTTCTGCCGGGTGCGCGCGGTCTGGTCGCCGCGGATCGACGAGTACCGGATGCCGCGCTCGGCGAAGAGCTCCTCGGCGGTGTCCATCACCTCGATGTGGCGGGCGAAGAACACCACCTTGCCGACGTTCTGCGCCAGCTGCGCCGCGTAGTCGGCGGCCAGGCCGGCCTTGGCCTGACCGATCCGGCGGAACAGGCTGAACACGTTGTCGCCGGTCTTCTTGGTGGCCATCTCGGACCGTTCCCAGCCGGCCACCTGGCGCACCAGGTCGTGGTCGATCCCGTCCACGACGATGCCCAGCCGGCGCGTCTCGAGCGCGGTCCGGTAGCGCGCCACGAGCCGGTCGGCGAGCTCGCGCTCGGCGTCCCGGATCGAGCGGCCGAGGGCGCCGTCCAGCTCGACCGGGAGGTCGGCGATCCGGCGGGCCGGGATGTCGGCGGCGACGTCCACCTTCCGGCGCCGGACGATGCCCATGTCGATCACGCTGGCCCGCGCGGCCGCGGCGAAGCCCGGGTCGGCCGGCGTCAGGTCGGTGTCGTCGAGCTTGTCCATCAGTTCGGCGCGCGGCGCCTTCTCGTCGATCCAGCCGAGGAACTCCCAGATCGCGGTGAAGTCCTCGATCGAGTTGATCAGCGGTGTACCGGTGAGTGCCATCAGCAGCGGCCGCGCGGTCCGCGACCGGATCCGGTCCGACAGCTCGAGCACGTTCCGCGACCGCTGGGACTTCTTGTTCTTGATGAAGTGCGCCTCGTCGACGACCATGCCGCGGAAGCCGAGCTCGCCGAGCCAGCCGACGTGCCGGTCGAGCACCTCGTAGTTGACCACGACGATGTCGGCGAACCCGTCGATCGTGTCGCCGTCGCCGTGGATCACCGTCGGCGTCCGGCGCGGGGTCCAGAGGCCGGCCTCGCGCGCCCAGTTCGTCTTGACGACGTTCGGCACGACGGCCAGCAGCGGGTACGCGTCGGCGGCCTGGGCGGCGAGCAGCGCCTGGGCGGTCTTGCCGAGGCCGGGCTCGTCGGCGAGCAGGAAGGTCCGGTGACCGGCAGCGGCGGCGGCGATCAGCCGGGCCTGGTGCGGCATCAGCTCCAGGCCGCGCAGCCGGAGCGAGTCGATGCCGCCGGTCAGCCGCAGCGACGTCGGGTCGGGGAGGGTCATGCTGGCCGAGGCCGCGGCGTGCTCGAAGGACCGCAGCAGCGGGCCGATCAGCTCCCAGCCGCCGAGCCGGCTCGGCCGGGCCGGCCGGGACGGGGCGTTGGAGAAGTCCGGGGCCAGGAACGGGTTGGCGAGCTGCCGGGAGACGACCGCCTGCGGCACGACCCGCCGGGTCTGGGTCTCCGGGGGAGCGACGGGCTGCTCCGGCTCCGGCTCCTCGGGCGCCTCCATACCGGCGTCCTCGAGCATCTGCCGCCGGAGCGCGGCCGCGGCCTCGGAGATCACCGCGTCCTCGGCCAGCAGGCCGAGCAGCGAGGGCTCCAGAGCGGCGGTCTTGGCCAGGATCGTCGCGATCCCGTCGAGCCGCCGGAGCTGCTCGGTGCGGTACGCCTCGGTGGCGGACTCGGCGCCGTTCACCCGGGACCGCTCCTCGCGGACCAGCAGGGCGACGACCTGGAACTTCGTCCGGGTCGACGGCTTGATCGCGGCGCGGGTGACCGCGGCCTCGACCTCACGCACGGCCTGCGCGAGGACCTGGATCAGACCGTCGGACTCACCCTCGCGGACACGGCGCCGGCGACGGGGAGCGGAACGGGTAGCGCCGGGCTGGCGCTGACCTCGTCGGGCCAACATTTCCTCCTGTGTCGTGCCACGGCGGAGCCGTGACGGAATACCGGACCACGCGAGGACCGACCCGCCGACGAGATACCACCCGGTGTCGTCCAGAGGGCCGTTCAGAGGGTCCTCCAGGAAAGCGGCTCAGAATGCACCGCTCCTGTGTGCGCGATCGAGAAACCATGCTACCCGCACTCTCCCGAATGTTGGAGACCGGCACCGGGTACCAGTGCTGGCGCACGAAGATCGTCGGCGAATCCCGAGGGGCGACCGTGGAGCGGATCGAGGCCAAGGCACTGAGTGACGACGAACTCGAGGGCATCGACGCGTACTGGCGCGCGGCCAACTTCCTGTCCGTCGGGCAGATCTATCTGCTTGCCAATCCGCTGCTCCGGGAGCCGCTGCGACCCGAGCACATCAAGCCGCGGCTGCTCGGCCACTGGGGTACGACGCCGGGCCTGAACCTGATCTACGCGCATCTGAACCGGGTGATCCGGCAGCGGGACCGAGAGATGCTGTTCGTGACCGGCCCCGGCCACGGTGGCCCGGCCCTGGTGGCCAACACCTGGCTGGAGGGGAGCTGGACCGCGGCGTACCCGAACACCACGCTGGACGAGGCCGGGATGGGGCGGCTGTTCAAGCAGTTCTCGTTCCCCGGAGGTGTCCCGAGTCACGTGGCGGCCGACGTACCGGGGTCGATCAACGAGGGCGGCGAGCTGGGCTACTCGCTCAGTCACGCGTACGGCGCGGCCGCGGACAACCCGGACCTCGTCGTGACCTGCGTCGTCGGCGACGGCGAGGCGGAGACCGGTCCGCTCGCGGCGTCCTGGCACTCGAACAAGTTCCTGAACGCGGCGCGCGACGGCGCCGTCCTGCCGATCCTGCACCTGAACGGATACAAGATCGCGAATCCGGCGGTGCTCGCCCGGATCGGCGACGAGGAGCTGACCGCGCTGATGCGGGGCTACGGATACGAGCCGTACCTGGTCGAGGGGTCGGAGCCGGCCGCGGTCCACCAGGCGCTGGCAGCGACCCTGGACGCCTGCCTGGACCGGATCGACGAGATCCAGCGCGAGGCACGGTCGGCGAGCGACGCGCCGCCGCGGCCCGTCTGGCCGATGATCGTGCTGAAGACGCCGAAGGGCTGGACCGGCCCGCAGGCCGTGGACGGCGAGCCGGTCGAGGACACGTGGCGGTCGCATCAGGTGCCGCTGTCCGGCGTACGGACGAACGAGGACCATCTCCGGCAACTGGAGGACTGGCTCCGCAGCTACCGGCCCGAGGATCTGTTCGACGAGGACGGGCGTCCGGTCCCGGAGCTGATCGAGCTCGCGCCGGGAGACCGGCTGCGGATGGGGTCGAACCCGCACGCCAACGGCGGCCTCCTGAGCCGCGACCTCGAGCTGCCGCCGGTCGAGGAGTACGCCGTACCGGTGAAGGCGCCGGGCGCCGAGGACGGGGAGCCGACGAAGGTCTTCGGCACGTTCCTGCGGGACGCCTTCCGGCGGAACCCGGACAACCTGCGGCTGTTCGGGCCGGACGAGACCGAGTCGAACCGGCTGGGCGCGGTCTACGAGGAGACGGACAAGCTGTGGCTCGCCGAGCGGCGCGACACCGACCGCCACCTCGGGCCGGACGGCCGGGTGCTGGAGATCCTCAGCGAACACACCTGCCAGGGCTGGTTGGAGGGGTACCTGCTGACCGGGCGGCACGGCCTGTTCTCGTCGTACGAGGCGTTCGTCCACATCGTCGACTCGATGGTCAACCAGCACGCGAAGTGGCTGAAGACGATCAACCAGCTCGAGTGGCGGCGGCCGATCCCGTCGCTGAACTACCTGCTCACTTCGCACGTCTGGCGGCAGGACCACAACGGGTTCTCGCACCAGGACCCGGGCTTCATCGATCATGTCGTGAACAAGAAGGCCGAGGTCGTCCGCGTCTACCTGCCGCCGGACACCAACACGCTGCTGTCCACGATGGACCACTGCCTGCGGACCCGGAACTACATCAACGTCGTTGTGGCGGGCAAGCAACCGCAGCCGAACTGGCTGGACTGGGACCAGGCCGCGGTGCACTGCGCCCGGGGCGTCGGCGTGTGGGACTTCGCCAGCAACGACGACGGCGACCCGGACGTGGTGATGGCGTGCGCGGGCGACGTACCGACGATGGAGACGCTGGCCGCGGTCGACCTGCTCCGCGACCACGTCCCGGACCTGCGGATCCGGGTCGTGAACGTGGTCGACCTGATGCGCCTGCAGGACGCCGCCGAGCATCCGCACGGGCTGCCCGACGCCGACTTCGACGCGCTGTTCACCACGGACAAGCCGGTGATCTTCGCCTACCACGGCTACCCGTGGCTCATCCACCGCCTCACCTACCGGCGGCACGGCCACGCCAACCTGCACGTGCGCGGGTACCTCGAGGAAGGGACGACGACCACGCCGTTCGACATGGTGGTCCGCAACAACCTGGACCGGTACCACCTGGCGATGGACGTCATCGACCGGGTGCCGTCGCTGCGGTCGCGCGCGGTGTCCGCGCGGCAGTACTTCATCGACCAGCGCACGCGGCATCACGCCTATGTCACCCGGTACGGCGAGGACCTGCCGGAGGTGCGGGGCTGGCGGTGGTCAGTCCAGTAGGCCGACCGCGACCCGGAGATCGTCGACGAACCGCGCGAAGTCCCGCCGGAACTCGTCCGACCGGACCACCGCGGACGGATGCACGGTCGCCACCGCGAGGCCGCCGCCCGGAAGCTCCAACCGCTTTCCCCGCTCCTGCGTGACCCGGAACGTCGAGCCGAGCAGGGCCTTCGCGGCCACCGATCCCATCACGACCACCAGCGACGGCTTCACGATCTCCAGTTCGCGCCGCAACCACGGATGACACGCGGTGATCTGACTGGCGGCCGGCGTCTTGTGGATCCGCCGCTTTCCCTGCCGCTCGAAACGGAAATGCTTCACCGCGTTCGTCAGGTACACCGCCGACCGGTCGATCCCGGCCTCGACGAGCGCCTTGTCGAGCAGGTGACCCGCGGGCCCGACGAACACGTGCCCTTCCTTGTCCTCGTGGTCACCGGGTGTCTCGCCGACGAGCATCATCCGGGCCCGCACCGGCCCCTCGCCGGGCACCGCCTGCTCGGCGTCCTCCCAGAGGTCGCAGCCCCGGCAGTCGCCGAGCACGGCACGGACCTTCCGCATCCCGCCGTCGCGAGGGACCCATTCCTGCGCTCCCGGGTACTTGGTCATCAGCCACCTGTCTCCGAGTGTGGCGCATGGACGGGCTTGGACTGGGCCGAGCGCCGCTGCCGTAGGTAGATCGAACCGCCGATGATCGCCGCGACGGCCAGGAACTCACTCTGCCAGTTCTGCAGCGACTCGTACCAGAACTGACTCGTGCCGAGATAGGACCAGGTCGTGACCGCGGCGCCGCCGTGCAGCTCCTGTTCCTCGCTGTACGCCGCGGCACCGGTTGCCGCATGCAACCACAGTGACAGCAGGAACACCACCCCGAACGCGATCGCCAGCGAGTTCTCGTACAGCCTCAGGATCAGCTCCGAGCCGCGCCGGACCGGCCAGGGTGCGTTCCGGTCGGTGCGGTGCCCGCGCGGGTCCTCGTCCTGCGGCGCCGGTTCGTCGATCGGCCGGGACTCCGCCGAGCCCTTCTGCACCAGGTACGCCGTGAGCAGTACGTACATGAACATCTGCAGGAACTCGGACTCCCAGTTCTCGAAGAGCGCCTCGCCGAAGGAGGAGGAGCCGACGTACTGCCCGAGGCTCTCCGGTGGCCGGCCGTGATCGGCGAGCTCGGAGTTCTGCTGCGCGTGACCCACGAACGCCAGTCCGACCAGGAACCCGAAGAACAGTGCCAGGTTGGCCAGCAGCAACGCTCGCGGTCGTAGCCATCGCATGCCGCTCCGGTACCCCTGCCGACTCGTTTCATGACGCGGCACACGACGTCTACAGTGGCTCCATTCCTCGCCACGGAGGCACCAGATGGCAGCTGACTCGCGGGATGCGTATGTGCTCGGCCCAGGGCGGGCCCCGACGCCGTTCACGGCCGGTCAGATCCGGGACGCGACGACGGTGGGGAAGTCGATCACGCGTCGCGTCGACTCGGAGGATGCCGAGTCGTTCCTGCTGATCAGCACGTACCTCGCGTGCGACGCGGACGGCGCGACGCTGGAGCGCTCCCGGCTGACGCTCGACGGCGAACCGCTCGGCGAGCCGCAGGTGTTCACGACGACCTGGCTGGACCTGCAGGGCCACGCCTCGTTCCCGGCCGCGGACACGACGATCGAGCCGGAGCGGATCCGGACCGCGATCGGTGACCTCGACTGCCTGCGCTACACCGTGCGTGACGGCGCGGCCGACGAGGTGTTCTGGTTCGCGACCAGCCTGCCGGGGATGCCGATCCAGCAAGAGACCCGGACCGACGGCCGGGTCGTGACGACCGTGTCGCTGGTCGACTACACGCTCACGCAGCCTGATTCATGACGCCGGCGGCACGAGCGCCAGGCGGACGATGACGAGGGCGAACAGGACGAGCGTCAGTGCGTGAACGACCGTGCACCACAGGCAGATCGCGTTGATCTGGAACAGCTCGGCCCAGATCAGGTAGCAGACGAACACGACACCGGTCAGTACGCCGGCCAGCCGCAGGCGCCCCGGCCACGGAGACGCCGTACGCCACATCGGCGGCACCGACAGCGCGGTCATGCCCACGAAGAACGCGAGGCCGAGCAGCGCGACCGGGATCCCGAACAGCTTCGAGTACTGACTGCTGGTCACCTTGGCGCAGTTCACCACCCCGGTGTCCGGGCAGGCGAGCGTCGAACCGGCGGTGAAGTGCTCGTAGGTGAGGTACGCCGCGACCGCGAGCCCGGCGACCGAGACGGCCAGCGTGGCCCACGGGATCACGCCGAGCGACGTCCGGGCGGATTGCTGTGCAGTGCTGGCCACGCCTCAGCCCTTCGCGCTGCCGAGCTTCGCCGCCGCGGCGGTCACCGTGTCGGTCGAGCAGACCTTCGCCGGCTGGTTGTCGGTCAGCTTGCAGATCGCCGCGGTGTAGACGTTGGCCGAGGAGAGGACCGCCTTCGCGATCGGGCTCGACGGATCCTTGAGCGCGTCGGCGATCTGCGTCTGCGTCTTCCCGGCGAGCACCTCCGGGCTGTACGTCGCCCCGGAGTTGACGAACTTGCCGCCGAGGTCGATGAACGGGATCGACCCGTCGCTCTCGACGTACGGCGGCTTGTTGTAGGTGTCGAACGTCTTCTGGTCCTCGGCGGTCGGGGTGTCCAGCGGCTTGTATCCATTCCCGACCATCTCGTTCGTGGTCGTCTCGACGCCGGTGAACGCCAGGTACTGGCTCGTGTACGTCGCGCCGTGGAAGGACAGCGTCGCCGTGTTCGGGAAGACGTCCTCGGACGCCGAGTGGGTGGTGCCGAGGTTGCTGAACGTCCCGAAGCGGGACAGCGCGACCGTGACCGGCCACCGCTCCGCGGCGCAGTACGGGCAGAACTCGGCGCCGATGTACAGCACCTTCGGCTTGCCGCCCGCGGTCAGCGCGGGGGCGGTGATCGCCGACGGCGCGGCCTTCACGTCCGCGCTCCCGACGGCGGCGAACGTCGAGTCCGGAATCGAGGAGAGCGCCGTGACCAGCCCGGAGTCGGCCGCGCCGGACGGACCGGTCGCGGTCTTCTTGCCGCCGCCGACCAGGCGGATGGTCACCAGGCCGCCGACGATCACCAGGACCAGGACGACCGCACCGACCGCGAACAGGAGGCGTCGTCGTCGCTCCGCCTGCTGCTGGGCGGCCAGCTGCGCCGCGATCCGCTCGCGGGCCGCAGCCTTCTGTTCGACGCGCCGTGCCATGACTCTCCTCTGATCGTGCCCGTGCTCCTGAAGATCAACTATCCATCAGGCCCGGAAGTTCCTACCTCTCCGTCACCGTGAGGTTACAGACCGGCAGATCGGCACCTGACCTCAGGTCGTAACTAGTGTTGCGCGCTATGGACTGGCGAGCGTGGCATGCGAAGTACGACGTCCCGGGATCGGAGCTGTCGCGGCGGCTGGCGGCGGTGCAGCAACAGGTGGGGGCGGCGCTCGACCGTGCTCCGGCTGGGCCGGTGCCTGTGGTCAGCCTGTGCGCAGGACAAGGCCGGGACCTCCTTGAGGTGATCGAGGACCACCCGCGTGGGGCAGACGTCCACGCGCGGCTCGTCGAGCTGGACCCTGAGCTCGCAGCCACCGCCCGGGAGCGGGCGCGCGATCAGGTTGATGTAGTCACCGGTGATGCGTCGTTGACCGATCAGTACGACGGCATGGTCCCGGCCGAGCTGGTGCTGCTGTGCGGGATCTTCGGCAACGTGTCGGACGCGGACATCAAGCGGACCGTCGAGGCGATGCCGCAATTCTGCCGAACCGGCGGCACCGTGATCTGGACCCGTCACCGGGAGGAGCCGGACCTGGCGCCGACGATCTGCGACTGGTTCGAGGCGCGCGGCTTCGACAGGGTCTGGCTTTCCGACGCCGACGCCGGCTTCGGCGTCGGCGTGCACCGCTTCACCGGCGTACCGGAGCCGCTGGTGACAGGGCGGAGCCTGTTCAGCTTCGTCCCGGGCGGAGCATGAGCAGCCCGAGCAGCAGCAGTGCGGCGAGCGCGAGGTACCCGGCGTCGAGTACGGCGACCGTCGCGATCGCGGCGACGAGTAGCGGACCGCCCGCGTCGCCGAGTTCGCGGCCGAGCTCGGCCGTACCCATGGTCTGACCGAGCCGCTCCGGTGGCGTACTCGCCGCCAGCGCCGCGAAGCCGAGCGGCGTGATCACGCCGGTCCCCGCACCGATCAACGCGGCCGCGATCAGGAGGAACGCGACGCCGGGCAGGGCCGCGCACACAAAACCGGCCGCCGCGAGGATCAATCCGAGTGCGATGCCGGCGCGGGTCGTCAGCCGGCCGGCGTCGAGCGCACGGCCGCTGCGTGGTTGTACGACGGCCGCGGTCGCGGCGAGCAGCGACACCGCCGCTCCGGTCGCGATGGTGCCGAGCCCGTCCGCGGCGCCGGTCACCGGCAGGAACCCGACGCCGACGGACAACGCGGCCGTCGCGGCAGCGAGTGCCGTCGTCGGGCGAAGGAACTGCGGATCGGTGATTCGGCGCGCGAGGTCCAGCACGGTCTGCCGCGTCCGCGGCAACGGGGGCACAACCGGCACGGCGATCAGCGCCCAAACGGCAACGCCCACGGCGAGCACTGTCATCACCGCGAACAGCAACCGGAAGCCGCCGACCCACACCAGCCCACCACCGAGCAGCGGGCCGGCCGTGTAGCCGATGCTCTTGTAGAACCCGTAGCTCCCGAAGGCGCGTCCGTGCTTGCCCGAAGGATTCAGTCGCGCCACCAGTGCGGAGGCGGCAGGGGAGAAGGCCGAGGCCGCGGCACCCTGGCCGAGGCGCGCGACCCACAACCAGCCAGGCCGGTCCACGAGCACATAGGTGCCTGAGGCAACGGCGAAGCCGGCGAGCCCGAACAACAGCATCGGGCGCGCGCCGATCCGGTCGGCGATCGTGCCGAACACCGGCTTCAGCAGCACCTCGGCCCCGTCGTACAGCGCGAGCAGGAGACCGAGCGTGAGCAGCGACGTGACGGCATCCTCGGACGATCCACCGAGGTTCGCCGCGACCGCGTGGGCGCCGAAGGCGGTCGTGAAACCGGCCGCATACAGCGGCCACATTGTCCTCACGCGTGCCCCGGAAGCTGATGCAGTGCGCGGAACACGAGTTCTGCGAACTCCTCGCAGCGCGCGACGCAGTCCTTGAGCCGGGCGGTCGCCTGTGCGGATTCCGGCGTACCGAAGACGTCGCGGCCGGTCAGGTCGCGGTGCCAGCGGCGGAGACGCTCGAGGCTCTGCTCCTCCTCCTCGAGCTCGGCGAGGGTGAACTTCTCGATCCGGATCTCCTTCTCGAGCTCCTCCTCGAACTTCGTGCAGTCCGCCAGGAACTCGGTCCAGTCCGCGCGCCGCGCCTCGTCGTACAGCCGGCGCAGCCGGGCCGCGTCGTCGGCGCTCCGGCCGGCCGCGTCGAGCACCGTGACCTCGCCGTCCGCACGGGCCACCAGTTCGGCCGTCCGCTGCATCGAGGCCTCGAACACGGGAAGCTGGGGCACCGCCCAGACGCCCTGCCCGAGGGACAGCGCCCCCGCCTTCCGCAGCTCCCGCCACACTGCCACGCGGTGCCGCGAGGGCTCCGCGGGAATCCGCACCACAAGCACCAGCCATCGATCCGTCACAGCAGCAAATGTAGCGGCTGTTACACCAGCTGGGAACCTCGACACGACTTCGGACATCGATTATGTTACATAGACGATGTCATATCGCTTCGGAGGTGTGCTCGATGAACGAGACCGCTGAGCGGTTGCTGGGGTCGGCGGGCCGGTTGTCGCGGGACCCGGACACGGAGATCGACTGGGACGCGCCGATCGGCGACGGGTACGGGATGTCGCCGGAGTGGAGCACGCTCTACGCGACGCTGTACTGGGACGAGCTGACCGAGGCGCAGCGGCGGGAGCTGACGCGGCACGAGGCGGCGTCGGTGGCGACGACCGGGATCTGGTTCGAGCTGATCCTGCAGCAGCTGATCCTGCGCGACGTGTACGACAAGCCGGCCCGCAGCGCCGAGTTCCAGTGGGCGCTGACCGAGATCGCCGACGAGTGCCGGCACTCGATCATGTTCGCCCGCGCGACCGAGCGCATGGTCGAGCCGTCGTACCGGCCGCGACTGGCGGCGCGCGAGCTCGGCCGGATGTTCAAGACCGTGGCCACCGGCGAGTCGGCGTACGCCGCGATCCTGGTGGCGGAGGAGGTGCTGGACGTCATGCAGCGCGACTGGATGCGCGACCGCCGGGTCGAGCCGCTGGTGCGCACGGTGAACCACATCCACGTCGTGGAGGAGTCGCGGCACATGGTGTTCGCGCGCGAGGAGACCCGCGAGCGGCTGGCCGGTGCGGGACGCGGACGGCGCTGGGTGAGTGCGCTGGTGATCGCGATCGCCGCCGACATGATCGTGTCGAGCATGGTCGGCCGGGAGGTGTACGCGAACGTCGGGTTGGACGTCGACCGCGCAGTCCGGGAGGCTCGGCACAACGAGTACCACCGGTCGTTGCTGAGGACCAGCTGCGCGAACCTGATGGACTTCCTCGGCTCGGTCGGGCTGCTCACGCCCGCAGCGGCCCGGATGTACCGGCGGACCGGTCTGCTGTGAGCTACGCGATCTCGGGGGAGTGCTGCTCGGACGCGAGCTGCGTCGCGGTCTGCCCGATGAACAGCATCCACCCGGCGCCGGGCGAGCCCGGGTTCGGTACCGGTGCGAGCCTGTTCATCGACCCGCGCACGTGCATCGACTGCGGCGCGTGCGCCGACATCTGCCCCGTCGACGCCGCGAAGCCCTCCGACCGGTCGGTGCCCGAGGACGTGCAGCGCAACGCGGCGCACTTCGCGGAGCGCGAGCCACTGGAGGCCATGGATCTGGACAGCTGGGAGCCGCCGTCGTACGAGGTGCGCGGCGGCGGGCCGCGGCGCGTGCTGGTGGTCGGTGCCGGGCCGGCCGGTATCTACACGACCCGCGAACTGTTGCTGCGGACAGCGGCCGAGGTCACACTCGTCGACCGGCTCCAGCACGTCGGCGGCCTGGTGCGGTACGGCGTCGCGCCGGACCATCCGCAGACCAAGCAGATCATCGACACCTTCGAGCGGATCGCCGCACACCGCCGGGTGCGGTGGCGGCCCGGGACGGATGCGGCAGCACTGCACAGGTACGACGGCGCGTTGCCGGCGGGATACGACGCCGTGGTTCACGCGGTCGGCGCCCGGCGGAGCCGTCAGCTCGGCATCGCCGGTGAGCAGGCCGCCATCGCAGCCGAGGACTTTGTTGCCTGGTACAACGGACGCCCCGGCGCCGCGGCTCTCGTCGACCTGGCCGGCCCGCGTGCGGTGATCGTCGGCAACGGTAACGTCGCACTCGACGTCGCCCGGATCCTGCTGAGCGACGAGCAGCGGTTGCGCTCGATGGAGCTTCCGTCAGGGGTGCGCGCGGCGCTGGCTGCGAGCGGTGTGAAGAAGGTCGTACTGGTCGGCAGACGCGGGCCCGACGAGGCGGCGTATACGCCGTCCGCCCTGCGGGAGCTGCAGGCCGCGGTCGGTGACCGCGTCGAGTTCCGGTACCACGCCAGGCCGGCCGCCTGGACCGGCGACGGCCTGGTCCTCGACACCGGCGAGACGATCGCGGCGAGCCATCTGTTCACCGCGATCGGATTCGAGGGGCGGCCGATCGACGGGCTGCCGTTCGACGCGAGCCGCGGTATCGTCCCGAACGTCCGCGGCGCCGTCGTCGACCGGCCCGGTCACTACGTGGCGGGCTGGATCAAACGCGGCGCGCGCGGCGGGATCGGGGTCAACAAGGCCTGCGCCCAGGAGACCGTGCGGACGCTGGTCAGCTCTGCCAGGGGCTCAGCTTCTCCGGGTTCCTGATCGCCCAGATGTTGGTGATGCGGTCGTCGGCCACGTCGAAGGCGATCACGGTCTCGATGACGCCGTCGAACTGGATCACCAGGCCCGGCTGCCCGTTGACCGTGCGCTCGAGGAGCGTCCTGCCGAGCCGGAACACGGGCAGGTCGGCGAAGTACTGCGCGACGTCGGCGCCGCCGTGGACCGGCGCGAGTGAGGCGGCCACGATGCCGCCGCCGTCGGCGACCGCGGTGACCTCGGGGTCGAGCAGCGTGACCAGCGCGGCGATGTCGGTCGCCTCCCAGGCCGCCTTGAACTCGCGGATCAGCTCCGCCCGGCGCGCGGACGGCGCCGCGGGGTGCTCGGCGTCCCGGATCCGCCGCCGGGCCGACGAAGCCAGCTGGCGGCAGGCCGCCGGTGTCCGGCCGACGATCTCGGCGACCTCCGGGAACGGGTAGCGGAACACGTCGTGAAGGATGAACGCCACCCGTTCGGCGGGCGTCATCGCGTCGAGGACGACGAGGAACGCCATGTTCACCGACTCGTCCAGCGTGACGCGGTCGGCCGGGTCGGCGGTGCCGGTCTGCCCGGACTGCCACTCGGCGGTTTCCGGCAGCGGCTCCGGGATCCACTCACCGACGTACCGCTCGCGGCGGGCGCGCGCGGACCGCAGCTGGTCCAGGCAGATCCGGCTCGCGACCTTGGTCAGCCACGCCGCCGGGTTCTCGATCGCCCGCTGCTCGTCCGGCGTCATCGCGTACCAGCGCGCGTAGGTCTCCTGGACCACGTCCTCGGCATCGGCCAGCGAGCCGAGCAGCCGGTAGGCGAGGTTGATCAGCTGCCGCCGCTCGCTCATGATCGCGCTCAGCCCGGGCTCACTCATGTCGGTCCTCTCGTCCATACCCCGTACGACGGAACAGGCCCGCGAAGTGTGAGGTCTGACAGTTCGCGGCGGCGTCTCGTCGTAGGGAACATGACCACACACACCACGTCACACAACGCTGTCTCCGAGGTCGAGATCCGCGAGCGCGTCGAGGTCCTGCTCGACGCGGTCCGGACCGGCGACCTGGACGCCGTCAAGACCATCTTCGCGCCCGGCCTGGTCTCCTTCGACATCGAGCCGCCGCTGCGGCACCTCGGCGCGGAGAAGAAGTGGGCGAACTGGGAGCGCGTCTTCACCGTCTTCGAGACCCCGCTGGAGTACGAGGTCCGCGACCTCACCGTCCTCGTCGACGGCGACCTGGCCGTCGTCTACTCCCTCAACCACATGAACGCCGCGTTGAAGCCCGGCGGCAAGATCGACTACTGGCTGCGCTGGACCGCCGCGTGGCAGAAGATCGACGACCAGTGGCTGATCGTCCACGACCAGGTCTCCGTGCCGACCAACTTCGAATCCGGAACCGCCGCGATGGACCTCATGCCCTGAGCCGCGCGCGGCCGAGGACGTGAGGGCCGGCCGGCGTGACGCGGTCGGGCGGGAAGCGGAACTCGTCGAGGGCTTCGATGTCGAAGCCGGCCGCGGTGATCGCGGCGGGCGTGTCCCGGTGGGTGTGACAGCCGCCGACGAACAACGGCCAGAGAGTCGCGTCGGCGACCTTCTGCACGGTCGCGAGCCGCGTGCCGGGCTCGGCTGCGACGTGCTCGTAGAACCTGAGCTCTCCGCCCGGGCGCAGGACCCGCCGGGCCTCGGCGAGCGCCACCTGCTGGTCCGGTACGGAGCAGAGGACGAGCGAGACCACGACGACATCGGCCGACGCGTCAGCGGCAGGCAGGCGGTCCGCCGTACCTTCGACGACCTCGACGTCGATCGGCGCGGACTCGGCCTGCCGCTCGGCCTGGGCGCGCAGGTAGGGCTCGGGCTCGACGGCCAGCACGCCGGTCACCTCGGGCGGGTAGTGCGTGAAGTTGCCGCCGTCCCCGGCGCCGACCTCGATCACCCGGCCCGCGGCGCCCGCCAGGAGGCGGCGACGGTGCTCGGCGGCGCCCTGCTGGTCGAGCGCCGGCCGGGCCTTGGTGTAAATCCGGGCGAAGAGCGGATGTTTCATGCTCTCCACCCTCTCAGAGTGCCGGATCCAGAGTGTCGGATCTTGGCACCCGCCGATCGTCTCCAGAGTGACCGCTGTTCGTCACCACGAGGAGAAGACCATGCCTACCACCGTGCCAGGCACCGTGAAGATCATCGACGTCGTCGTGTCCGACCTCGGCGCCGCGATCGAGTTCTACCGCCGCTTCGGGCTCGAGTTCGAGCGCGATCGGTACATGCCGGACGACCACGCCGGCTGCGACCTGCCGAACGGCCTGCACCTGATGCTGGACACCGACGAGGCCCGCGGCAAGATCACCGCAGGCTGGACACCGCCGGCGACCGGCCGGATCTTCCTGACCTTCGAGTACGGCAGCCCGGCGGAGCTCGACGCGGCGTACGCCGACCTGGTCGGGGCCGGCGTACCGAGCCTGCAGGAACCGTTCGACGCGCCGTGGGGGATGCGTTACGCGACCGTCGCGGATCCGTCCGGCAATGGTGTCGATCTCTACGCCGCCCTGCCCGCTTCGTGAGCCAGACTGTCCGGAAAGGAGGTGCGTGGGTGAAGTACGTGCTGATGTTCATCGAGACCGAGGAGTTCGCGAAGGAGTTCGCGGCGCTGGGACCGGGCGAGCAGGAGGAGGCGTACCGGCGGGTGTACCAGTGGTTCGAGGACCACAAGGACAAGATCACCGACCGCGGCTCCAAGCTGCAGGGCCCGGAGACCGCGACCACGGTCCGGCTCGACGGCGGACGGGTGATGACCACTGACGGGCCGTTCATCGAGGGCAAGGAAGTCGTGTCCGGGTTCACCGAGATCGAGGTCGAGGACCTCGACGAGGCACTGCGGATGGTGCGCACCTGGCCGGCCTGCCCGGTGGTCGAGATCCGGCCGGTCGAGCAGATGTGATGAGAGCCGAGGACGAGCTGGCCCGCGTGGTCCGGGACCACGCCGGCCGGCTCGCCGGTGCGCTCGTCACGCTGCTCGGCGACTTCGCCGCCGCGGAGGACCTGGTCCAGGACGCGGTCGAGATCGCGCTCAAGCGCTGGCCCGTCGAAGGCATCCCGGAGCGGCCGGACGCCTGGTTGTTCACGGTCGCGAAGCGGCGCGGTCTCGACGTACTGCGCCGGCAGCAGAACTACCGCGCCAAGCTGGCCGCGCTCGAGCCGCCGGTGCAGCCGCCGCCGGACGACAGGTTGCGGCTGATCTTCACCTGCTGCCACCCGGCGCTCGCGCGGGAGGCGCAGGTCGCGTTGACGCTCCGCGTGGTGTGCGGTCTGACGACCGCCCAGATCGCGGCGGCGTTCCTGGCGTCGGAGTCCGCGGTCGCGCAACGGATCACGCGGGCGAAGCGCAAGATCACCGACGCGGGCATCCCGTACCGCATCCCGCGCGCCGACGACCTGCCCGAACGTCTCGACGAAGTGCTGACCGTCATCTACCTGCTCTTCAACGAGGGCTACCTGTCGAGTACGGCGGACCGTGCGCACTCGCGGGACCTCGTCGACGACGCCGAATGGCTGACCGCACTGCTCCACGGCCTGCTGCCCAACGAACCCGAGGTGGGCGGCCTGCTCTCCCTGATCCGCCTGCACCGGGCCCGCACGGCGGCGCGGTTCACGCCGGACGGCGACATCGTCCTGCTGGAGAACCAGGACCGCACCTTGTGGGACCACGCCGCGATCACCGAAGCGACCACCCTCCTGACCCGCACCGCACGCCGTCACCACGCACCCGGCCCGTACCAGCTCCAGGCCGCCATCGCGGCCTGTCACAGCGAGGCGCGCACCTGGTCCGAGACGGACTGGCCGCAAATCCTTGTCCTGTACGACATGCTGCTCACCTTGCAGCCGACACCCGTCGCCCGACTGCACCGAGGAATCGCGCTGTCGTACGTCCGTGGGCCTGCGAACGCTCTCGCTGAACTCGACGGGTTGGCGGGCGATCTCGAGCACTACCCGCTGTTCCACGCGACCCGGGCCCAGCTGCTGCGTGACCTCGGCCGCGACAGCGAGGCCCGGACCGCCGACGGACGCGCGGCGGAGCTGACCACCAACCCGGCACAGCTTGGCCTGCTCAACGAGCGGCTGGCCCGCTGACCGAGCATCCTTGCTCCATGGGTGCGGAGGGGCAGGGGGAACGGCTGTGGTTTCTCGACTGGCTGCGGGTGCTGGCGGTGCTCGGGGTGTTCGTGTTCCACACGCTGCGGCCGTTCGACGACGGCGACTGGCATGTGAAGAACGCGAAGACCAGCGAAGGCATCTCGATCGGGATCGCGTTCCTGGGACTGTGGGGGCTGGCGTTCTTCTTCATGATCTCCGGCTGCGCCGCGTGGCTGGCCCTGCGGTGGCGGGCCGCGCCGCAGTTCCTCCGCGAACGGTCACTGCGACTACTCGTCCCGTTCGTCGTCGCCTACGTGCTGCTCTCGCCGCTGCAGTACTTCATCGAGGAGCACCACAAGGGACGCTCGACGGCGTCGTTCTTCGGTGACGTCCAGACGTTCTTCAGCGACCTCGGTGGTGATGCGCCGCTGTGGCTGCGCGACACGTACCACCTGTGGTTCCTCGTCTACCTGATCCAGTTCGCCGTGCTCGGGCTACCGCTGTTCCTGCTCCTGCGCGGCAAGACCGACTGGATCGCGCGGCGCTGCCGGCGGCGCGGGTCGATCCTGCTGCTCGCCGTACCGCTCGTGCCGGTCCATCTGCTGCTGCTCGCCGCGCCCGGTCCGGAGCACGGTTGGGGCGAGTTCGTGTTCTTCTTCGACTTCTTCGTCGTCGGCTACCTGGTGATGTCGGACGAGCGCCTGCTGGCAGCGGTACGACGGGACGCCGTACCGGGACTGCTGCTCGGCGCCGGTGCGTTCCTGCTCGGCGTCGTGACCGGCATCATCGAGTTCCTCGACGGCTGGTGGCCGGACCCTGGCTACTCGTGGGCGTACCTGTGGTACTCGCCGCTCATCACGCTCGCCGTGTGGGGATGGCTCGTCGCGATCCTCGGCCTCGGTCTCCGCGCGCCCGCGCTCCAGCGTCCGCTACCGCCTACGCTCGCGCGGGCCGCGATGCCGTACTTCATCGTCCACCAACCGGTGATCCTCGCGATCGCGTACTTCGTCGTCACCTGGGACGCGGGCATCGGGCCGAAGTACGCCGTACTCCTGCCCGCCGCCTTCGCCGTCTCCGCACTGCTCGCCTGGCTGCTCTCGTCCGTCCCGGGCGTCTCGCAGCTGTTCGGGGTCAAGAAGACCCTGAACAGGATTTAGACGCTGCGCAGCACCGAGACCACGATGCCGAGGATGGTGGCGTTGTCGCCGTCGATGACCTCGTGCGCCGGGTTGCGCGGCTCCAGGTAGACGTGGCCGTTGCGGCGGCGGTACACCTTCACGGTCGCCTCCTCGTCGATCATCGCGGCGACGATCTGGCCGGAGTGGGCCTCGGACTGCTGGCGGACCACGACGATGTCCCCGTCGCAGATGGCGGCGTCGATCATCGACTCACCGCGGACACGCAGCCCGAACACGGTGCCCCGGCCCGTCAGCCCGCGGGGGAGTTGGAGGACGTCGTCGACGTGCTCGACCGCGGAGATCGGCGTACCGGCCGCGATGTCGCCGACCACCGGCACCGGCACGTTCTCGTCGCCCGTGGCACGCGCGGCCGGCTCCTGCAGGAACATCCGCACGTCGATCGGCCGGGAGACCGATGGGCTGCGACGGAGGAACCCTTTCTCCTCCAGGCTGGCCAGGTGCTTCGAAACCGACGACGAGGAGCGCAGCCCGACCGCATCGCCGATCTGCCGGCTGCTGGGCGGGTATCCGTGCCGCGTCACCCAGTCCCGGATCACCACCAGGATGCGTTGCTGCCGCTCCGGGAGCGCGCCGGTGTCCAGGTCGCCGAACAGGTCGAGATCAGTCACCGCGAAATCCTAGAGCACCCTGCCCATGAAAGGGTGGAGCTGTGGACGGACCGGGAAGTCATGTGCTGGCGGCGTTCGGTTTGTCCGAGCCCGCCGTCCGGCTGGCGGGTGGACAGGGGGAGACCTGGCGGTCCGGTGACGTCGTACTGAAGCGCGCTGACGCCGAGGCCGCGTGGCGCGCCGACGTGTTGGACGCGTTGCCGGAGTCCGGGGATTTCCGCGTGCCCCGGCCGGTGCGGGCTCGCGAGGGTGAGTGGGTCGCCTTGGGGTGGGAGGCCACGGAGCTGCTCGCCGGAGCGACGGACGTCAGCCGGCAGGACGACGTACTCACGGCAGCTGCCGCGTTCCACGAAGCCGTTGCCGACCTGCCGCGGCCGTCGTTCCTCGAGACGCGCCGTGACCCGTGGGCCGACGGTGACCGGGTGGCCTGGCGCGAGCAGTCGGCCGACGGAAGTCCGGCGTACGTCGACCTGGTCGGGCCGCTCGCCGCGGCGTGGCGGCCGGTGGAGCTGAGGTCGCAGCTGGCGCACGGCGATCTGCCGGGGAACGTGATGTTCGCCGACGGTCTCCCGCCGGCGATCATCGACTGGCCGGTCTACTGGCGTCCACCGTCCTGGGCTGCGGCGGTCGCCGTCGCGGACGCCCTGTGCTGGTACGCCGCGACGCCGGATCTCGCCGCGCGCTGGGCGCACCTGCCGGAGTGGGGGCAGATGCTTGTCCGGGCGCTGATCTATCGCCTGACCACCGACGAACTCGCCGGTGGCGCCGCGACCTGGACCGAAGCCCGGCGCGCGGCCTACGCGCCGGTGATCGAGCTGGCCGTCTCGTACGCCGCCTGATCGGCCGCGGCGCGGGTCCTGCCCGCGGCCCGGGCGGCGAGCGGAACGGTGCCGAAGGCAAGGACTCCGAGCGCGGCCCCGATCCAGCCGACGGCGGAGTAGCCCGCGCCGGCGTCCAGCGCCAGGCCGCCGAGCCAGGGCCCGACCGTGATGCCGACGTTGAACGCCGAGATGTTGAACGCGGCCGCGAGCGTGGGCGCGGAGCCGGCGACGCTGAACACCCGCGAGTTCACCGCCGGGTTGGTGGCGAAGCCGAAGGTGCCGACGCCGATGATCGCCGGTACGGCGAGCCACGGCGTCGCGGTCGCGAGTGCGACGACGACCGCGGCGGCGATCACCCCGGCCAGGCTGATCACGAGCGTGCGGAACGGTCGCCGGTCCGCGGTCCGTCCGCTGATCGTGATCCCGGCCAGCGCGCCGACGCCGTACAGCGCCAGGATCACCGGCACCCAGGTCGCGGACAGGCCGGTCGTCTCGGTGAGCAGCGGAGCGAGATAGCTGAAGATCACCAGGATCGCGCCGGTCGACAACGCCGTCGTCCCGTACGCGAGCCACAGCTGCGGGTTCGCCATGCTCCGCAGCTCGAGCCGCAACCGCGGCGTCTCCGTCGCACGTCCGCCGGGGATGGTGGCGACGACGCCGGCGATCGCGGCGACCGACAGTACGGCGACCGCCCAGAACGCTGATCGCCAGCCGAGGTGCTGACCGAGGAGCGTGCCGGCGGGGAGCCCGACGATCGTGGCCACGGTCAGACCTCCGGCCAGGATGCTCATCGCCTTGGCCCGCGCCGCCGGTCCCGCGAGTTCGATCGCGGTCACCGATGCGACCGCCCAGAATCCGGCGTACACGAACGCCCCGGCCACGCGGGTCGCGACCAGCACGCCGTACGACGAGGTGAGCGCGCCGGCCACGTGAGTGAGCGCGAAGACGGTCAGGAAGGCGAGCATCGCGGCGCGCCGGGACCAGCGCAGCGTGGTGACGGCCAGGATCGGGGCGCCGACGAGCATGCCGACCGCGAACGCGGAGATCAGCAGCCCGGCGGCCGGGATCGAGACGTCCAGGTCGGTCGCGATCTCGGGCAGCAGACCGGCGAGCATCAGCTCGGACGTGCCCTGGGCGAAGATCGCGAGCCCGAGCAGATAGACAGCGCGAGGCATGAGGGTCCTCTCGGAGATCAAGCTGATAATGGATCGATCGGTGCAAAAAGCGGGCAGATGACTGACCCGGGGGAGATGCGGTTCAGAAGCTGCGCAGGGTGGCCTCGACGACCACTCGCTGGCTCTCGGGGGCCGCGCCACGCCGGGCGGCCACCCGGAGCCCGCCGAGAACGGTGAAGACGTACGTCGCCAGGCCGGCCGCGTCCTGCTCCGGGTCGAGCTCGCCGGTGGCCTGTGCCGCCCGGAGAGCAGTGGTCAGGGCGGCGAGCTTGACGTTGTGGTCGCGGTCGAGGAGCTCGACGATCTCGGCGTCCTTGGGGCCGAGCTCGACGATCGTGTTGATCACGAAACAGCCCGCCGGGTCGTCGGGATCCGGCTCCACCGCGGTCCACAGGATCCGCCGGACCCGCTCGCGGATCGGAAGCGTCGCGTCCTGGATGACCTCGAGCTGGGCGGCGGTGAAGCGATCGGCGTACCGCCGCAGGGCGCGGTCGAACAGGTCGCGCTTGCTGGTGAAGGTGTTGTAGATGCTGCTCCGGCCGAGGCCCGTCGCCGCACAGAGGTCCTGGGTCGAGGTGGCCTCGTAGCCCGATCTCCAGAACACCCGCATCGCGGCGTCCACGGCACGGTCCTCGTCGAACGTCCTCGGTCTCGGCATGCCGCCGAGCCTAGCACGTTTTGGACCGATTGATCCAAAACATCCTGCCCGGCGGGTGATCTCGCAGCGCCGATAGCATCTGCGCATCGAGGCGAGTGCCGGAAGCTCTTCGACAGTGCGGCGGCGCTCGCCTTCACTTGGGGGCACCGTTCCATCGATGAACTGAGGAGCATTGTGAGGTTGTTCAGACCTGGGGTGCTGGCACTTGCCCTCGGCCTGGTCGCCGGAGTCGCCGCGAGCGCACCGGCCACCGCTGAAGACACGAAGACCGTCTCCTACCGCGGCTATCAGGTCACCGTGCCGGCCAGTTGGCCGGTCGTCGACCTGGCCGCGACTCCGTCCGCCTGCGTCCGGCTCGACCAGCCGGCCGTGTACCTCGGCCACAGCGCGGCGCAGGCCGACTGCCCGGCGCACCGCGTCGGCCGCAGCACCGGCCTGATCCTGGAGCCGCTGACCACGGCGCAGCCGTCCACCGACGGCCTGCTCCGGCGCGCGGTCGCAGATGCCGGCGTCCTGGCAACGGCGTACTACGCGCCGGGCGCCGAGCAGACCGCGAGCGACCTGCTCGCCACCGGCCGGGTGGTGACGAAGACCTCGTCGGCGCGGGTCGCCCAGCAGGCCGCGGTGACCCCGACGATTGTTGCGACGGGCAACTACGCGGGCGAGGGCTTCGACGCCTGCACGGCGCCCTCGCAGAGCACGATGGATGCCTGGCGCCCGAAGTACCAGGGCATCGGCATCTACATCAGCGGCGGCCTGCGGGCGTGCGCACAGCCGAACCTGACGTCCAGCTGGGTCGCCACGAACGCGAGCAAGGGTTGGCAGTTCCTGCTGATCGACGTCGGCCTGCAGGCGCCGTGCACGACGTACAACAGCCGGATGTCCTCGGTCGCGTCGACCGCGCTGATCCAGGGCAGGAACGCGGCGATCAACGCGGTCGCGGCGGCGCAGGCGCTGGGATTCGCCCAGCGGAGCGCGATCTACAGCGACATCGAGGCGTACACGTCGACGGCCGCTTGTGACGCCGCGGTGCTGTCCTACCTGAGCGGGTGGACGCAGGAGCTCAACGCCCGCGGGTACGTCGGCGGTGCGTACGTCGGCGCCACCTCCGGCGCGAAGGCGCTGGTCGGCGCGTACGCGAACACGGCGTACACGCGTCCCGACAACATCTGGGTCGCGCAGTGGAACCGCACGCCGGGCACGATGTCGATCCCGGCGACGTACTGGAGCAACCACCAGCGCGTCCATCAGTACGACAACGTCACCGAGACCAACGGCGGCGTGACGCTGAACATCGACAAGGACTACCTGAACCTGACGGCTCCGCCGCCGCCGGTCACCAGCTTCACCGTGACGGGTGGCGTCGCGGCCGCCACGTTGCGCTGGACGCAGCCTGCCAACGTCACGCTCGGGCAGATCATGGTCCGCGCCGCGTCGGGCTCGACCCCGCCGCAGTTGCCGACCGCGGGTACGTCGATCTACAACGGCACGGCGAGCCTCTTCACGCACACCGGGCTCGCGAACTCGGCCAGCTACGCGTATCGCGTGTGGGTGAAGAACAGCGCCGGCAAGATCAGCCCGGGCGTCGATGTCCGGCTGGTCGGGACGAAGGCGACGTTCGGCGCGAGTTCGGCGTCGATCATGTACACCGGTGCGGTGACGCTGTCGATGGGCGTCTCGCGGCTGGACGGTGCGGCGAAGATGGCCGGCGTGCCGGTGGTGCTGTACTCGAAGGCCAAGAACGCGACCAAGTGGTCGACGGTCGGGTCCTTCACGACCGACGCCAACGGGGTCGTCTCGACGTCGCAGAAGCCGGCTGTGTCGACCTACTACATGTGGGGCTACAACGGTGGCGCCGGCCTGCTCGGGACGCGGAGCGCCACGGCGCTGGTGCAGGTCCACCCGGCAATGTCGGCGTACCTCGTGCCGGGCGCGATCACGCTCGGCGGATCGAGCCTGCTGTACGGCTACCTGAACCCGGCACACGCCGGTACGACGGCGTACCTGCAGCGTCGTTCCGGTACGTCGTGGGTCGCGGTGACGACCGGGAAGCTGACGACGAACGGCAAGTACGCGTTCAGCCTCAAGCCGACCGCCCGTGGCACATACACCTACCGCGTGGTGTGGCTGGCCGACGCGGACCACCAGGGCACGCAGACGGCGTCGAAGGTGCTGACGGTCGGCTAACCGGCGAGGTCGGCCGCCGCACGTCGCGCGAGTTCGATCGCGTGCGCCGCGAGCGGTGAGTGGGTGCGGCCGGCCTGCCACAGCAAGAAGATCTCCCGCGGCGGGAGCTCTGGCGTGAGCTCGTGCAACGCCAGGCTCTCGTCGTCCCGGAGTACGGCGAGTCTCGGTGCCAGAGCCGCACCGAGACCCGCCCGGACCATCGCCAGCAGCGCCTCGTTGCCCTCGGTGCGGAACACGAACTGCGGGTGGATGCCGCGGGCGTTCAGGAAGTCCTCGACGACGGCCTGGTGGCAGATCGCGGGGTGCGCGACGAGCGGAAGCCCGTCGAGCTTCTCGAGCGGGATCGGTCCGGCCGGGAAGTCGCCGGGGCGCGCCACGAGCACGTACGGGTCGTCGAGCAACTTCAGGTCCTCGATGCTGTCGCCGGTCCGCCCGTCGAAGAACATCAGGTCGAGCCCGGTCAGGTCGGGATCGTCGGTCTCCTCCTCGAACAGCCGGATGTCGCAGCCCGGATGTGCGTCGCGCAGCTCCCGGATCACCTGCGGCAGCAACGTGTTCGAGACGGTCTGGAAGGTGCCGATGTCGATCCGGCTGTCGCCCGCCCGGAACCGCTCGATCCCGTCGCGCATGTCGTCCGCGCGGCGCAACAACTCGCGGCCGTGCCGCAGCACGACGGCGCCGAGCGGAGTGATCCGGACCGGCTTCGGACCGCCCGGCCGGTCGAACAGCGGACCGCCGGCGGTCTTCTCGAGGACGGCGATCTGCTGGCTGACGCTCGACTGGGTGTACCCGAGCCGGCTCGCGGCCCGTCCGAACGACCCCTCGTCGGCGACGGCGGCCAGCGTCGCCAGATGACGCAATTCGTACATGCGCCGCACTCTATCGCCAATGGCGATCGCTTTGATAAGAATCAATCGCTTTTCACGATGATGCGCCGGATTCTACGGTCGTGTCATGACCATCTACCGAGTCCATGACATCGAGCTCTGCGCGGAGACGTACGGCGACCCGGCCGACCCCGCGATCCTGCTGATCCACGGCGCCGGGGCGTCCATGCTGTGGTGGGACACCGAGCTGTGCGCCGAGCTCGCGAGCCGCGGCCGCTTCGTCATCCGCTACGACCAGCGCGACACCGGTCGCTCGACCTCGTTCCCGGTCGGCGCGCCCGGGTACGCGATGAGCGACCTGGCTGCGGACGCCGTCGGCCTTCTCGACGCGCTCGGCGTCGCGCAGGCGCACGTGGTGGCGCAGTCGATGTCCGGCGGGACGGCGCTGATGGTCGGCCTCGATCACCCGTCGCGGGTCGCGTCGCTGACGTTCGTGTCGAGCAGCAGCGGCGACGAGGGCCTGCCGCCGCCGTCGGCGGACATGCCGCGGCTGGGTACGCCGGACTTCGGCGACGCGGCCGAGGTCGAGGAGTACGTCGTACGCTCGATCGAGGCCGAGGCGGCAGGGCACTTCGACGAATCGGCCGCCCGGGCGTTGGTCCGCGAGGACATGGCTCGTACCAAGGACTACGAGGCCGCGCTGACGAACCACTTCGCGATGGACTTCGATGCCCCGCGCAACGGCGGCTTCGGCGACCTGGCGGTGCCGGTGCTCGTCCTGCACGGGGACGCCGACCCGCTGCTGCCACTGCCGCACGGTGAGTCGATCCGTGACGCGGTGCCCGGGGCCCGGCTCGTCGTCCTGCACGGCATGGGGCACGGACTGTCGGCGCCGTACTGGAAGACGTTCGTGGACGAGGTGACGCGATGAAGTACGCGATCTGGTTGCCGCTGTTCGACGAGTTGTCCGACCCGCTGCTGGTCGCGCAGCTGGCGGCGGCGACCGAGGAGGCCGGGTGGGACGGGTTCTTCCTCTGGGACCAGCTGTGGTGGCGGCCGCCGGTGCGGGAGGTCTCGGATCCGTGGATCACGATGAGCGCGATGGCGACCGCCACGGAACAGCTGCGGATCGGTCCGATGGTCTCGCCGATCGCCCGCCGGCGGCCGACCAAGCTGTTGCGTGAGACAACGACCTTGGACCGGCTCTCGGGCGGACGGCTGATCCTCGGAGTCGGGCTGGGCAGCGACCGCTTCGCGCAGGAGTACTCCAAGACCGGCGAGGAGCTCGACGACCGGATCCGCGCCGAGCGGATGGACGAGTCACTCGAGATCCTCACCGCAGGGTGGACCGGCGAGCCGGTGCGCCACCACGGCAAGCATTTCCTGGTCGACGACGTGCAGTTCCTGCCGCGCCCGGTCGCCGGCCGGGTGCCGGTGTGGCTCGCGGGTTTCCCGGGCAACGCGAAGCCAGTCCGGCGCGCCGCACGGTACGACGGCTTCTTCCCGGTCAATCTCACCTCACCGGAGCAGGTGGCGGCACCGGCCGCCGTACTGCGTGAACTGCGCGGCGACCTGGACGCCTTCGACATCGCGGTCGCGCTGGAGCCGGACGTCGATCCGCGTCCGTACGCCGATGCGGGCGCGACCTGGTGCCTGATGGACGTCGACCCGGCGACGCTGCAGCTCGCCGACGTCCGCGCACTGATCGCCGCGGGTCCGCCGAAATAGCGCGTGTGCCGGCCGGCTCCTCGGGTACCGGATGACGTCCCTGCTACCCGAGAGGAGTTCACGATGCCGAAGATCGCGTTCCTGGTCGCTGCCGAGGGGATCGAGCGGGTGGAGCTCACCGAGCCCTGGAAGGCCGTGCAGGACGCTGGTTACGAGCCCGTCCTGCTCAGCCCCGAGACCGGTCAGGTACAGACTTTCAATCATTTGACCGCCGCGGAGACGGCGCCGGTCGATCAGGCTGTCGGTGATGCGTCGGTCGACGACTTCGCCGCGCTGGTGCTTCCCGGGGGAGTGGCGAACCCGGATGCGCTGCGGACCGACGAGAAGGCGGTCGGATTCGTCAGGGACTTCATGGCTTCGGGCAAGCCGGTCGCGGCGATCTGTCACGCGCCCTGGACGCTGGTCGAGGCGGACGTCGTGCGCGGGCGGCGGATGACGTCCTGGCCGAGTCTGCGGACGGATCTGCGCAACGCGGGCGCCGACTGGGTGGACGAATCCGTCGTCACGGACGGCAACCTGATCACCAGCCGGAAGCCCGACGACCTGCCGGCCTTCAGCAAATCGCTACTGAGCGCACTCGGCTGACGGGGTGTTGCTCCTCGCACCATAGGTGTCTAATCGAAGGAATGCTGTAGTTCGGGAGGGTGCATGGCCAGTGTCAGCGGGCATGCCGGGGTCACCGAGCGCACCGGAACCGCCGCGGTCCAGGGGAGCCGGCGGCCGCTGGGGAAGGTGATCGGCCGGCTGTTGTCGACGACCGACCACAAGGTGATCGGCCAGTTGTACCTGGTCACGTCGTTCGCGTTCTTCCTGATCGGCGGTGTGATGGCGCTGGTGATTCGCGCCGAGCTGGCCGAGCCGGGGTTGCAGATCGTCAACGAGGAGGTCTACAACCAGCTCTTCACGATGCACGGCACGATCATGCTGCTGCTGTTCGCGACCCCGCTGTTCGTCGGCTTCGCCAACGTGATCATGCCGGTGCAGATCGGGTCGCCGGACGTCGCGTTCCCGCGGCTGAACATGTTCAGCTACTGGCTGTTCCTGTTCGGCGGGCTGATCACGCTGAGTGCGTTCGGCACCCCGGGCGGCGGGGCCGACTTCGGCTGGACGGCGTACGCGCCGCTGTCGGGCGGGGAGCGCTCGCCGAGCGTCGGCGGGGACCTGTGGGTGATGGGTCTGTGGATGGCCGGCCTCGGCACGATCCTCGGCGGCGTCAACTTCATCACCACGATCATCACGATGCGCGCCCCGGGTATGACGATGTTCCGGATGCCGATCTTCACCTGGAACGTGCTGGTCACGTCAATCCTGGTGCTGATCGCGTTCCCGATCCTGGCGGCGGCGCTGCTGGTGCTGGAGGCGGATCGTGCACTCGGCGCGCATGTGTTCGACCCCGCGAACGGCGGACCGCTGCTGTGGCAGCACCTGTTCTGGTTCTTCGGGCATCCAGAGGTCTACATCATCGCGCTGCCGTTCTTCGGCATCATCACCGAAATCCTCCCGGTGTTCAGCCGCAAGCCGATCTTCGGGTACTACGGCCTGGTCGCGGCGACGCTCGCGATCGGGGCGCTCTCGATCGCGGTCTGGGCGCACCACATGTTCGTCACCGGCGGCGTGAACCTGCCGTTCTTCTCGTTCATGACGTTCTTGATCGCGGTGCCGACCGGTGTGAAGTTCTTCAACTGGATCGGCACGATCTGGGGCGGCTCGGTGTCGCTGGACACGCCGATGCTCTGGGCGGTCGGCTTCCTCGTCACGTTCCTGTTCGGCGGTCTGACCGGGATCATCCTGGCGTCGCCGGCGCTGGACTACCAGCTGAACGACACGTACTTCGTGGTCGCGCACTTCCACTACGTGGTGTTCGGCACGGTGGTGTTCGCGATGTTCGCCGGGTTCTACTTCTGGTGGCCCAAGCTGACCGGGCGGATGCTGGACGAGAAGTGGGGCAAGCTGCACTTCTGGCTGCTGTTCATCGGCTTCCACACGACGTTCCTGGTGCAGCACTGGCTGGGCGTCGAAGGGATGCCGCGGCGCTACGCCGACTACCGGGCGAACGAGGGCTTCACGGTGTTGCACCAGGTGTCGACAGTCGGCGCCATCATCCTCGGGATCTCGACGCTGCCGTTCTTCTACAACATCTACAAGTCCCGCCGCTCGCCTCGCGTCGAGGTCGACGACCCGTGGGGCTGGGGCCGCTCGCTCGAGTGGGCCACGAGTTGCCCGCCGCCGCGGCACAACTTCGTCAAGCTGCCCCGGATCCGCTCGGAGTCCCCGGCGTTCGACCTCCACCATCCATCACTCGCGCTCGCCGAGTACGCGCACAACGCGACGCCTGGGGGCAAGCTGCTGGACGCGGGAGAGGACCAGGGGCGGGTCGAACATCTGAAGGGCGAGACCGAGCACGAGACCGAGCAATAGTCAGGCCGGCAAGCGCTCGAGCAGGCGGGTCAACTGCTGCTCGGTGCGCTGTGGCGACGGGCTGGTGGAGGCCAGCAGGTCCAGGGCTTGGGTGTAGGTCTCGACGTCGTCGCGCTTGTCCAGGTACAGCGCGCTGGTGAGGTGTTCCAGGTAGACGATGTCGGGCAGGTCGCGCTGCGGGAAGCGGAGCAGGCTGAACGCGCCTCCGGTGGCTGCATGACCTGAACTTTCCAGCGGGATGATCTGGACGGTCACGTTCGGCCGCGTGATGGCTTGGCGCAGGGCGTCGAGCTGGTCGCGCAGCACCGCGGTGCCGCCGATCGGACGGTGCAGGACGGCCTCTTCGATGACGGCCCAGAGCTTGAGCGGCGGCTCGCGGTCGAGCACCCGTTGCCGTCGTCTGCGCAGGGCGACGAGCCGCTCGATCTCGCTGCCGGCGCGCGGGCCGCTGGGGGACAGCTGCGCGACGGCGCGCGCATACTCCGCGGTCTGCAGCAGGCCCGGGACGAACTGGATCTCGTAGGTTCGGATCAGCTCGGCGGTGGCCTCGAGCCCCAGATACGCGTCGAACCACTCCGGCGTCACGTCGCCGTACCGATGCCACCACCCCGGGTCGTTGGCCTCGCGGGCGAGCGCCAGCAGGCGGTCCCGCTCGCGCGCGTCCTGCACGCCGTACAGGCTGAGGAGGTCGGCGACGTCGCGCTCCTTGAACCCGACCCGGCCGAGCTCGAGCCGGCTGATCTTCGACTCCGACGCCCGAATCGCCCAGCCGGCATCGGTGCGGGAGACACCGGCGCGCTCACGCAGCTCCCGCAGATGACCCCCCAACATCATCCGCAGAGCCGTCGGCCCCACCACACTCCGCCCCGCCATACCCCAAGTCTACATGATTTTCGAACAAATGTTCCCATGCAGTCTCAGTCCGCCCAGGTCGCGCCCGAACAGTCGCGGCCGGTCCTGGGCTCGGGGATGATGTCGGGATGACTACGGTCGACGGGGCGTTGCTGCGGCTGGCTGAGGTGCTCGCAGGGGTCGAAGCGGACCTGGCAGACTACTGCGGCTTCTGCTACACCGAGGAAGATGCTGTGCTTCTAGCGGGACCGGTCGGCGCGATTCCGACGGAGCTCCTGTCGTACGCGGCGTTCGAGGGGCCGGATCACTGGGGTGGCTTCGTCAACCTGTACCGGAAGCTGACGCCGCGGATCATGGCTCTGCTCGTGTACGGCGATCTGCACGTCGACGGGGAACTGATCGCGAGCCGCCTCGTCGAGGCTGGGTGTTGGACCACGTGGGCCGACGATGAGCGTGATGCGCTGCTCGCCGTCTGCCGGGAGTGGTGGTCCGACACGTTGGCGTCGTTCCCGCGAACTCCCGACGCGCACGTCGTACTCAGTTTCCTCGCGACGACGCCCGTACCTCTCACCCAATGGCTCGACGTGTGGAACGCTCAACCGCCAGGCCCTGCGGATCTGCACGCCCAGGAGTTGTTCCGCTGGTGGTGGGGCGACCTGCTGAACGGAGAGCTGGCTGTCGGGTGGTCGGGCATGATCGACGTCACTGCGGACATCAGGCGTTGGGTGCTCACGGATGCGCGGCTCCGGATCTCGGGCGATCCGGAGCTAATCGAGTTCCTCGAGATGGTCGAGCACGCCTGAAGATCGGGGTTCTTGGAGATGGCGGCCCAGTCTTCGGGGAGGTCATGGGTGAAGGGCCAGTTGAGGCCGGCAAGGTCTTGCGGGGTGTATTGACGGCCGAGGGGAAGTCGTCGCGCTCCGGCAGGTCCGATACGGGGTCGAACCGCGGCCCGCACCGCTACCTGTTGTTCAGCGGACCTCATCTGCCGCTGTCCGTGAAGCACGGAAGAGCCGAATTCAGGAAGTTGCTCAGCGGACTAGATCGCGCTTCCGCGAGCGGCGACAGGGTGCGCGATTCCGATACCGTCAGGCTATGGCCGGCTGGGAGAGTCTGCGCGCTGATCTGCGCCAGTTGCTCGAGGAGTCACCGGACGCGTTCATGGTCCTTCAAGACCCCGTCAGCGAGCAGCGGGGAGGGCGGCCGATCCACATCGAGTTGGCCGCCTGGGCAACCGACATCGCGGCCGCGGTGAACGCGAAGTACGGAAGCTTTGTGGATCTGCATGTCGGGGCGATGACCGTTCCGGGCGGACAGCTGTCGGTGAAGACGAGCTGATACGAGCGCTGGCACGAGGTACGCGGAGCTGCCGCTGAGTCCGCCGGGCTCGACGTGGAACCCTTGTCTCCGTTGACGGTCCGAACCGGCCGGTTCGTGTACCAGGACGTACTGGTCACGAATCGAGCCGCAGACGAGCAAGTGCTCCTCACCAACGGCGCCCTGGCATCAGCGGTGACCGACAACTCCGGCACCGTCGTCGGTCTCTACGTCGGCCCGCGGCCGCTGGCCCGGTGGGGTTCGCGATCGAGCCTCACCAGAGCCGCCCTGTGCCCGTCTTGATCGGCACAGCCTCGGTGGCTCCCGACCTGGGCTACGCCGTCCCGCCCGGACAATGGTGGCTGGACATCGCCCTAGCGACGGACAGCGGCGTCACGCTGACGGCGCCGCTGGGGATCACCGTCACGCCGTGAGCAGCGTCGACCGGCGCCGCTCCAGCATGCTCGCCATCACCGTCGACCTTGCGCCGGTAGCAACCAAGAACGCACTGATTTGCCGCAATCCGCACGTTCATGCCGAAGATTGGGCGCATCGAGCGGCCGACGCTTTTACTGGGCGCGGAGCGTGTCTGAGCGCCCAAGCGTCAACGCTTCGCTGTCCCCAGTCAGTAGGTACTGGCCTGGGTCCATGTGGATGTGCGCGCCGGTAGGTGCGTCGGGATCTGCAAGCGCGAGACACCATCGGGCTAGATCGCGCAGACCGGCGGGGTTCGCCTCGATCTTCACACCGTCGGAACCGAGGCGGACGACGATGTCCCCGCCCTCCTCAGTGAGGACGACAACTCCGCGGGATGCGTCGTAGTCCGCCACTTCAATCGAGTGCTTCGCCATCCCTTGATGATGGCATCCCGAACGCACTCCTCTGCCGCTGTCCGTGAAGCACGGAACGGCCAATGTGAGGACTGTTGGCCCGTCTAGAGTGTCTCCGTGAAGGCCCCACAGGATCCTGGCCCGGAGAGGTTCCAGGACCCACGTAGCGAAATCTGGGACTACATGGGCGAGATTCTCGTTCGCTGCCCGAGCTGCGGTCACAAGGCTCGTGTGGCCCCGGTGTCGACTGAGACCTCGGACGAGAGGCCAGTCTTTACGCCGCGGCGCGTCTCCTGTCTGAGTTGCGGATACTTCGTCGACCGGCCCGCCCTCTCACGGTGGACGATCTATCGCGATGGCAGGGGGGATCCATACTGCGGACTCCGGCTCTGGCTCACGGCGGACTGCGTGGGTCATGTGCTTTGGGCGTACAACGTCCCGCACCTCGATCTGCTGGAGTCCTTCGTTTCGGCCACTCTGCGGGAACGAGGGCTACGCCCGCCCGCCGCAAGGTCAAGCCCTGTCGAAAGGCTCCCGTCCTGGATGAAGCAGACGAAGCATCGCGACGAGATCCTGAAGGCGATCGAACGCCTCCGAAGCACGACCGATTGAACCGCAAGTAGTCCCCATCGTCCCAAGGCCAGTTGGCCGGGTCGACGCCGACCGGGACCTCGACATCCAGCAGGTGCACCCGCCGTCGACTGGGCCGAGCCGGAGCCAACGGCGGTGAGAGTCGCGTCGCTTGGCGATCTCCGCAACAACGGCGCTGCCAAGCATCCTGATCTGGTTCTGCACTTCAGTCCGCACCAGTGGAGTCTCCCGCATGGACCGTCCGGATTTGCCGCTGAGCGAGCGCGTCCGGTCAGGCCGAGCAGATGCCTTGGTTGGCCATGAGTGTCACCGAGGTCCTGAGACATCACACACCCGGGTCCCCACCAGCGGCGAGTTCCGCAGGTCCGGGAGCACCACCTCGGTGGAGATGAGTTGGGGATCGTCGAAGAAGAAGTCCCGCTTCGGATCGTGCGTGAGGTACGGCGAATCGGGCGGCAGCAGGCCCACCGGCGTCACGTCGTCGTTCACCACTCGGCCGCCGACCCGGATCAGGTCGATCATTTCCGCCGGCTGCCGGCTGCCGGCCGCCGTCCGCGAACAGCAGGTCGAAGGGCGCCCGGCGCGCCAGTTCCTCGAACGCGTCCCCGTGAACCACCTCGACGCGTGGTTCGTCCGCGAAGACCTGCCGTGCGGCAGCCGCCCTGGTCTCGTCGAGCTCAACCGTCACGAGCCGGCAGTCGGCGGGCATCGCCGCGGCCATCCATGCCGTCCCGAAGCCGACGCCCGTACCCGCCTCGCCTATCAATCCGCCCTTGCATCCAGCCGCCAGCACCGCGAGGAACTGCCCGACCGCCGGCAGGCAACATGAAGGCCCGCCGCCGGCCCGTGTCAGCGGCATCCCGACGGCGAGCGCCGCCTCCCGCGCACGCATCACCGGCGCGGGCCACTCCGGCACGCGGCCGTCAGTAAGCCAGTTGGCCAACTGTTCCCCCAAGGGAGGTCGGTCCTCGCGCATCGCGACCGCGTGCGCCCATCGGACACACCGTAATACCGCGGCTCAGTCGCGCAGGTACTCCGCGCGCCACCGCAGGACGCTGGGGTCGGTAGGGCTGGGGGATTGGATCAGTTGGATCCGGTGCAGGTCTGGGGTGGCGAAGGACTCGATGGTGGCTCGGGTGAGTGGCCAGGGTGGGCCCTCGATCGCATCGTCCGGCTGGTCGTCGGCGCGGGCTGCGGCGATCACCAGCAGGGTGCCGCCCGGGGCGACGAACTCCGTCACCTGCTTGACCGCCTCGGGCTGCAGGGTGATCGGCAGGGCCTGCACGGTGTAGATCTCGACGACGAGGTCGAACGCGTGGTGCCAGGCTGCCGGTGGCGCGAGGAGATCGGCGACGCGGTAGTGCGTCCTGGAGTCCGGGTGGTTGCGATGGGCGGCCTCGATCGCGCTCGGGGAGATGTCGAACGCCGTCGTGTCGTACCCGCGGTCGGCGATCAGCTCAGCGTCCCAGCCGGTACCCGCGCCGACGACGAGCGCGGTCTTGTCGGCGCCGTCGGGCTCGGACTCCTCGACCCACTCGCGCAGCAACTGATGCGCCGTCCCGCGATCCCACGGGACGACCGCGGAGCCGTCGGCGGCCGCGGCATACAGATTCTCGAACCAGCCCGTCGGGTCGTCGCGGTCCAGCGACTCGCGCGCGATCCGCCGCGAGACGACATCGGGGTCCTCACTCATCGTTGCCCACGCTCTCCCCAGTACCCAGGTGGATGTCCCGGACCGTCTGGACAGTATCGACGTCGGCGGGCTTCTTGTCCTCGCGATATCGCAGCACCCGGGCGAACCGCAATGCCATCCCGGCGGGATACCGCGGCGAGGTCTGCACCCCGTCGAACGCGATCTCCACGACAACCTCCGGCCGGAGGTAGACGGCCCAGTCGTCCTGCCGGACGGCGAGCTCCTGGAACCGCTCGGTCTGCCATCGCAGCAGTTCGTCGGTCAGCCCTTTGAACGTCTTCCCGAGCATCACGAACTCGCCGGTCTCCTCGTCCCGCGCGCCGAGATGCAGGTTCGACAACCAGCCTGTCCGCCGTCCGTGGCCCCACTCCGCAGCCAGCACGAGCAGGTCGAGGGTGTGGGTCTGCTTCACCTTGACCCAGCCCGACCCGCGCCGGCCCGCCTCGTACGGCGCGGTCAGCGACTTCACCACCACGCCTTCGTGGCCGCGGCGCACAGCGTCCGCGAAGAACGCCTGCCCGGCCTCGGCGTCCTCGGTCACCAGCCGGGGAATCCGCCGCTCCTCGGGCACGAGCTTCGCCAGCCATTCCTGCCGCGCCGCCCCGTCGAGCCCGAGCAGGTCCTGCCCGTCCTGGTGCAGGATGTCGAAGAAGTACGGCGTCAGCGGCACCGAATCCGGCCCCGTCGCGGCGCGCGTCGCCGTCCGCGACCCGGTCACCTGGAACGGCTCCGGCCGACCGTCGGCCCGCAGCGCGATCAGCTCACCGTCGAGGACGACCTGCTGGGCGTCGAGCGCGAGGACGGCGCTGACGACCTCCGGCACGCGGGAGGTGATGTCGTCCAGCGTCCGCGTGTAGACGACGACCTGGTCGCCGTCGCGGTGCGCCTGGATCCGGATCCCGTCCAGCTTCCACTCGAGCGCGGCCGGCGTCCCCGTCTTCGCCAGGGCCTCCGCGACGCTCGTCGCGGACTGCGCCAGCATCGGCTGCACGCCGCGCCCGACCTCGAGCCCGAACTGCGCCAGCCCCGCTTCGCCCTCGGTCAGTACGGCGACGGCGACCGGAGCAGCCGCCCCGCGCAACATCGTCGCGGCCCGGATCCCGGCCAGCGGGATGCCGGTCGCGCGGGCGACCGCATCGGCCATCACGCCGTCGAGTGCGCCCTGCCGCAGCTCGCCGCCGACGAGGAGCCGCAGGAACCGCTGCTCGTCGGCCGTCGCCCGACCGAACAGCGCGTCGACAGCCGCTCGGCGCCGAGCCTGCACGCCGGTGCCAGACATCTCGGCGAGGCCGGCGAACGCCGCGTCGACCTCCTCGACCGTCAACGACGGCGTGGCGGCCGGCTCCGGAACCTCCGTCAGCGTCCGCCAGCCCACCCCTGTCCGCCGTTGCCGCAGCTCACCGGACAGGTACGTCACCACGATCTCGATCTCGGCCGGCTCCGTGGCCTTGGACAACACGTCGGCGATGAACTCGGCCTTCTTCAGCCGCGACCGGGTCCCGGCCAGCGCGGCCGACGTCTGGACCACCTCGGTGAGCAACATGCTCCCAGTCTGTCGCATCGCGCCGACAATCCCCGATCACGCAACTTCCACGCAGCGGTGCGCATCGTTGTCCGGGAGAGCGGTTGTCGAAGGGGGAGTCGAGATGCGGCGGACGATTGCAGTAGCGGCGGGCCTGGCATTGGCTGTTCCGGTCCTGACGAGCATGGCTCCGGCGTCAGCGGCGCCAACGGCGAGCACCTGTCAGGTGCAGGCCGGTGCGCTGACGGCGGGCGGCGACACCGTGAACCGGTACGTGGTCGCGACGTCGCCGGTCACGGCGAGCCCGGCAACCGTCATGGCCAAGCAGGCTTTCGGCGGTCGCAGCATCTCACTCAGCAGCCAGTGGGTGTGGGACGACGACTTCGGCGACGAGATGTCGCTGAACGGCCATGTCGTGAGCGGCGGCGCGATGTACCAGGCGAACCAGTGGGTCGAGAAGGGGACCGGCGGCAAGGTCCTCAGAAGCAGTATGACCCGGATCGGCGGCGGCTGGGACGTGTTCCGCACGCTGACGCAGTCCTGGTCGCTCGACGATCCGAGCTGGCGGGTGTACGCCCTTCGCAACGACGGCACGCTCTTCCGCTGGCACGTCAACCCGACGAACGACGGCGTCGAGCACTGGGAGGCCGCCGGTTCGTATCCCGGCTTCTCCGCCGTCAAGGCCGTCACCCTGCTCAGCCGTACGTCGACGTACGACACCTTGCTGGCGACGACGCGGGGCGGCGCGCTCTACACGATCCACATTCCGCTCAGCCAGCCGATGAAGCCCGTCGTGAAGCCGGTGCGGACCGGCACCTGGCAAGGGTTCGAGACGCTGATGGCGAGCCGCTGCGGTCAGTACGGCACGCTGCTGCTCGGCATCGACGAGGACTCCGGCTCCGGATATCTGTACGCCGTTGGGCACGCCAACGGAACCGCGACGGTCATCAACAGCCTCGGCAAGGTGCCGGCGACCTTCACCGACCCGGTGGACTACAGCTGGGGCAGCGTCGTCGACGCGCCGCTGTTCGGCGAATAGGCGAAGTACGGTCAGGGCGCCGGCGGCAGGTCGTCGAGGAAGTCCGCCGGCGGGGCGAAGAACAGGCCGCCGGTGACCGCGGTCGAGAAGTCGAGCAGCCGGTCGTGGTTGCCCTCGGGCACTCCGATGAACATCCGCCGCAGCATCAGCTCGGTCACCGCCGGCGTCTTGGCGTACCCGATGAAGTACGTGCCGAACTCCTGCGTGCCGACGGTGCCGAACGGCATGTTGTCGCGCAGGATCTGCAGCTCGTTGCCGTCCTCGTCCTCGATCACGTTCAGCACGATGTGCGCGTTGCCGGGCTTGCGCGCGTCGTCGAGCTCGATGTCGTCGAGCTTGGTCCGCCCGACGGCGAGCTCCTGCTGCTCGACGGTCAGCCCGTTCCAGGCCTTCAGGTCGTGCAGGTACTTCTGCACGATCACGTAGCTGCCGCCGCGGAAGTCCGGGTCCTCGTCGCCGATCAGTACGGCGTCGCGGGCCTCGTCACCGGCCGGGTTCTCGGTGCCGTCGACGAAGCCGAGCAGGTCGCGCATCTCGAAGTACTTGAAGCCGTGCACCTCGTCGACGACCGTCGCGGCGCCGTCCAGGGCGTTCATGATCTGGGCGGCGAGCTCGAAGCACTGGTCCTGGTGGGCGGCGCGGATGTGGAACAGCAGGTCGCCGGGCGTCGACGGGGCGTGGTGGGTGGCGCCCTTGAGCTCGGCGAACGGGTGCAGCTCGGCGGGGCGCGGGCCGCTGAACAGCCGGTCCCAGACCTCCGAGCCGATGCTGGTGACGCAGGACAGGTTGCCGGCCGGCACCCGGAAACCGACCGAGCGGACCAGGCCGCTCAACCGCTCCAGCAGGTCGCGGGTGCGCTCCTCGCCGCCCGGCTCGACCTGCACCACCAGGAAGATGGCGGAACCGCTCAACGGCATCAGCACGGACTGCGGCAGAGCGCTCGTCGCCCGGCTCGTGTCCGGCGTCGGTTCAGTAACCACCGTGTTCTCCCTCCGTCCAGTTGGCCCGATCTTCTAGAGTCCAGTCATGGACCCGCAGCAGCCCGGGCCGTCTCCGCAACCGGGCCCATACTCCCAGCCGGGGCAGCCTCCACCGCCGCCGCCCCACCCCGGCCCCTACCCACCTCCGGGTCCGTACGGCCGGCCGGTGCAAGATCCGGGTCAGCAGCCGCCCCAGTATCCGGCGCAGTACCCGCCGCCGCACCCACAGCAGTACCCACCGCCGTACCCACCGCCGTACCCCCAGCCGTACGGCGGCTACCCGCCGGCGGCGTACCGCGAGCCGCGCATCGTCCCGGCGCCCGCGGGGACGCCGTTCCACCGCCTCGCCCGGACGCCGAAGCACGCCTGGTGGCGGCCTGTCGTCGGGACGCTGCTGCTCGGCGCGCTCGGCTTCTTCGTGACATCGCTCGTCGCTGTCGTCTGGGCGATCGCGCACCGCCTGCTGGCCGGTCCGTTCCCGGCGCCGAGTGGCGCCGACATCTTCCCGAGCGACACCGAGAACCTCGCCGTCACGCTGGTGATGCTCGCCGTCCTGACGCCGCTCGTCGGCCTGACCGCGTGGCTGGTGCAGCGCCGGCCGTTCTGGAGTGTCGCCTCGGTGCTGAACCGGATCCGCTGGCGCTGGCTGCTGTGGTGCTGCCTGCCGGCGCTCGGGTACATCGTGCTGTCGTTCGCGATGGGGCTCCTGGTCGACGCCGTGTTCCCGCCCGAGGACGCGATCGGGACCAGCGGCGGGGACTGGATCGGCTGGAGCGCGTTCGTCGTTCCGGCGCTGGTGATCGTGCTGCTGGTGCCGTTCCAGTCGGCGGCGGAGGAGTTCGTGTTCCGCGGCTGGCTGATCCAGGCGGTCGGCGCGTACGGCCCGGACGACCCGAACGGCCGGGCACACTGGCTGCGGACCGTCTTCCGCTCGCCGTGGCCCGGGATCGTGATCGGTGGCGCCGCGTTCGTGTCGGCACACGGGTACAGCGGGTGGGCGATGGCGGACATCTTCCTGTTCGCGGTGACGGTCGGCTGGCTGACGGTCCGGACCGGGGGACTGGAAGCTGCGATCGCGCTGCACGCGCTGAACAACCTGATCGCCTTTCTGTTGCCCGCGGCAACTGGCCGGGGTGACCAGTGGGACGTGCAGGGCGGCGCGCCGTGGACGTTGTTCGTCGCGGACATCCCGTGCCTGGCGTTCTACGCGATCGCCGTCGCCTGGCTGGCCCGCCGGCAGGAGATCGCCCGGCTGAGCTGAAAAGCAGGCGAGAACTGTCGGTCGGCTCTGGCAGGCTGTGCCGGGTGACGAACGCGAAGATCGAAGCCGTCCTGTTCGACTGGGGTGGCACGCTGGCGACCTGGCACGACATTTCTCTGTACGAGACCTGGCGGGCGGTGACTGCGCTGCTCCACCCCGACAACCCCGGCAACGCCGACGAGCTCGCGGCCCGGCTGGTCGCGGCCGAGGGGACGGTCTGGCGGCGTTCCCGCGACGAGCACCGCAGCAGCACGCTCGAGGAGGTGTGCGCGCTGGCCGAGGTCGTGATGACCCCGGCGGCCCTCGCGGAGTATGAGCGGCAATGGGACCCGCACACCGAGCTGGAGCCGGACGCCGTCGACACACTGCAGGCGCTGCGCAATCGCGGCCTGAAGGTCGGCGTCTTGTCGAACACGCTCTGGCCGCGGCGACGGCACGAGGAGGTCTTCGCGCGCGACGGCGTGCTCGACCTGCTCGACGGCGCCGTCTACACCAGCGAGATCGCGCACACCAAGCCGCACCCGGAGGCCTTCCTGGCCGCGATGCGGGCGGTCGGGGTGTCCGAGCCGTCTCGATGCCTGTTCGTCGGTGACCGGCTCTTCGACGATGTCTGGGGCGCGCAGAACGCCGGCATGCGTGCCGCCCACCTGCCGCACAGCGCGATCCCGCAGGAGCAGATCGGGCACACCGAAGGCACGCCGGACGCGACTGTCCAGCGCCTGGCCGAGCTGCCCCCGCTGATCGACTCCTGGAACGAAGCGGCAGCCTGACCTCACGTGCGCGACGCGCTACGGCTGGCAACCGTTCACCGGATCTGGTTAACGTCCAACCTCCTTGTCATCCGCCCTTGGAGGTTTTTGACATGTTCACCACGCGCCGTCGGCTCGCCGCGCTCGTTGCGGCCGCCGTTGCCGGCCTGACGTTCGCCAGTGGGGTGTCGCAGGCCGCCCCAGCCTCGGAGCGGGCCGCTGCCACCAGCGGCCCGCTGCACGTGATGTCGTACAACCTGCGGTATGCGAGCGACACCCCGCCGAACACCTGGGCGGACCGGCGTCCCGTGATGCGGGAGCAGCTGCGGCAGGCGCGCCCGCAGCTGCTCGGGACCCAGGAGGGGCTGTACTCCCAGCTCCAGGACATCGCCGCGGACCTCGGTCCGTCGTACGGCTCGATCGGCCTGGGGCGGGAGGGCGGCAGCAAGGGGGAGTTCATGATGATCTTCTTCGACCAGCGCCGTCTTCGGCCGCTCGAGTTCGACCACTTCTGGCTGTCGGACACCCCGGACGTGATCGGCTCGAAGACCTGGGGCGGGTGCTGCCCACGGATGGTCACCTGGGTCCGGTTCGAGGACCAGGCGACGTCGAAGCAGTTCTACGCGGTCAACACCCATCTCGAGGCGTACGACGCGACGGCGCGGTCGAAGTCCGCCGACCTGATCCTGCAGCGGATCGCCGGCTTCGACCCTGCCCTGCCGGTGATCATGACGGCCGACTTCAACGAGGCGGCGAAGCCCGGTCTGACGGTCTACGACAAGCTCGTGACGAGCGGGACCTTCCAGGACACCTGGCTGACCGCCGAGCGCCGCAGTGCGCTCTACGCCACCTTCCACGGCTACAAGCCGCTGACGCCCAACGGTGACCGAATCGACTGGATCCTCACCACACCGGGCCTGCGGGTCCCGAAGGCGGGTATCAACACCTTCAGCAAGGACGGCCAGTTCCCGAGCGACCATCTGCCGGTCGAGTCCTGGATCGAGCTCGGCCGGTAAAACCGAAGGACCCCCGGGCCAGATCGTGGCCCGGGGGTCCTGAGGGGTTTCGGTCGGTGTGTTACGCGGCGAGCGTCGGGTCGGCCAGCAGGCGCAGGCGGCCCAGCGCCTCACGCTCGATCTGGCGCACCCGCTCCGCCGAGATACCGTGCACGGCGCCGATGTCGGCCAGCTTGGCCTGGCGGCCGTCGTGCAGGCCGTAACGGCGCCGGATCACGTCCGCGGACCGCGGGTCGAGCTGGTCGACCAGACTGAACAGTCCCGAGCGGTCGGACGCGTCGGCGACCAGCTGGTCCGGACCCGGCGCGGTCTCGGCCGCGATCAGGTCGCCCAGCGAGGTCTCACCCTCGTCGTCGACCGGGCTGTTCAGGCTGATGTGGTCCCGGCCGATGCGGATCAGTTCGGTGACCCGCTCCGCGTCCAGGTTCAGCTCGGCTGCGATCTCGTCGATCTCCGGCTCCCGCCCGAGCTTGCGCTCCAGCGTGCGCCGTGCGGACCCGATCTGGTTCAGCTGCTCCACCACGTGCACCGGCAGCCGGACCACGCGGGCCTGCTGCGCGATACCGCGGGTGATGGCCTGCCGCACCCACCAGGTCGCGTACGTCGAGAACTTGAAACCCTTCCGGTAGTCGAACTTCTCCACCGCCCGGATGAGTCCCGTGTTGCCCTCCTGGACCAGGTCCAGCAGCGGCATCTGGGAACGTCCGTACCGGCGGGCGATCGACACCACGAGCCGGAGGTTCGCGGTCACGAACCGCTGCTGTGCGCGCCGGCCCTCTTCGGCCAGCCACTCCAGCTCCTCTTCCGTGGCATATTTGGGCGCTCCGCCCTTCTTGCGTCCAACCCGCCCCTCGGCCAGCAGTTGCTCCGCGAGGAGTCCTGCCTCGACCGTCTCAGCGAGCTCGACCTCTTCCTCAGCCGTCAGCAGGGGTGTGCGCGCG
The DNA here is from genome assembly GCF_040680955.1 of Kribbella sp. NPDC051936. Classification (NCBI taxonomy): domain Bacteria; kingdom Bacillati; phylum Actinomycetota; class Actinomycetes; order Propionibacteriales; family Kribbellaceae; genus Kribbella; species Kribbella sp. NPDC051936. The sequence goes on from NZ_JBFAXS010000009.1 coordinate 114,317, forward strand.
ATCTCTTCGAGATAGAGACCGACACTGTCCTTGCCGTCGATACCGTCGTCCGTGCTCCGGACACGAGTCGTGCGAGCCACCGAAACTCCCTTCGTCGTTACATGGAGAGCAACGCTCGAGTAGGGTTCAAGATTCCGGTACCAGTGTGTAAACACCCTGAAGGTTCCCTGAGAGTTCCCGGCAGCGAATCCGCCGTGGAAACCGGTGTCCCGGGGCGTTGACGGCCTATTCGGCGTAACACTCCGGGACACAACCTGAGAATCCGTACAGAAATCCGCCGTTCCGGTGCCCCGGATGTGTTGCACAACACACGTCCGGGGACGGATATTCCACCTTTTTCAGCTCAGGCCGAGGGTGTCCAGCTCCCAGGCGAGCGCGAACGCGACCTCGCGCCAGGCGTCGTACCGCCCGCTGCGGCCGCCGTGGCCCGCCTCCATCTCGGTCTTCAGCAGCACGTCGGGATCGCCGGCCGCGGTCGCCCGGAGTTTCGCCACCCACTTCGCCGGCTCGACGAAGAACACCCGGGTGTCGTTCAGGCTGGTGATCGCGAGGATGCGCGGATAGTGCTGCGCGGTGACGTTCTCGTACGGCGAGTAGGACTTCATGTACGCGTAGACGTCGGCGTTCTCGAGCGGATTGCCCCATTCCTCCCACTCGATCACGGTGAGCGGCAGCGACGGGTCCAGAATCGTGGTCAGCGCGTCCACGAACGGGACCTCGGCGACGATTCCGCCGAAGGCCCGCGGGGCCAGGTTCGCGACCGCGCCCATCAGCAGGCCGCCGGCGCTGCCGCCCTGCGCGACGATCCGTTCCGGGCGGGTCCAGCCGGCCTCGACGAGGTGCTCGGCGGCCGCGACGAAGTCGGTGAAGGTGTTCCGCTTGGTCAGCATCTTGCCGTCGTCGTACCAGTGTCGCCCGAGCTCGCCGCCGCCGCGGATGTGCGCGATCGCGAACACCACGCCGCGGTCGAGCAGCGACAGCCGCGGAATCGAGAACCACGGGTCCATCGAGCTCTCGTACGAGCCGTATCCGTAGAGCACGACCGGCGCGTTCCCGTCCTTGGCGACGTCCTTGCGCGCGACCATCGAGAGCGGAACCTTGGTCCCGTCCGGCGCGGTCGCCCACTCGCGGTACTGGGTGTAGTCGCCGAGGTCGACCCCGCCGAGCACCGGCTGCTGCTTCAGCAGTCGCCGCTCGCCGGTCGCGACGTCCACGTCGTACGTCGAACCCGGCGTGACCAGTGACGTGTACCCGAAGCGGTAGCGGGTCTCGTGCCATTCGTCGTTGCGGCCGGGGGAGACCGTGTGGATCGGCTCGTCGAACTCCAGGAGCTCGGGGTCATCGAAGCCGTCAGCGGTGCGCCGCATGATCGCGAGCTCGGTGAGGGCGTCGCGGCGCCGGTGCAGCACGACGTGGTCGGCGAAGGCGTCCGTGCCGAGCAGGCGGCTGGTCTTGTCGCCCTCGATCAGCGGGGTCCAGTCGCCCGGGGCGTCCAGCGGCGCGGAGGCGAGCGAGAAGTTCGCGGCGTCCGCGTTGTGCGTGATCAGCAGCCGGTCGCCGGCGTGCTCCACGTCGTACTCGACGCCTTCGCGGCGGGCCGCGACGACGACGGGCTCGCCGGCCGGGTTGTGCGCGTCGAGCAGCCAGGCCTCGCTGGTGAGCTTGCTGCCGAGCGCGATGATGATCGCCTGCTCGTTGCGGGTCAGGTCGACGCCGACCCAGAACCGCTCGTCGGGCTCTTCCATGACCAGCACGTCGTCGGTCGCGCCGAGCGCGTGCCGCCAGACCTGGTACGGCCGCCAGGCGTCGTCGACCTTGGTGTAGAAGATCGTCGAGCCGTCCGCGGACCAGGCCGAGCCGTAGTGCACCTCGGGCAGCTCGTCCGGCAGCAGCTCGCCGGTGTCCAGGTCCTTGATCCGCAGGGTGAACCGCTCGTCGCCATTGAGGTCGACGGAGTACGCCAGGAGGCGGCCGTCGGGGGAGACGTCGACGGTGCCGAGCGAGAAGAACTCCGAGTCGCCGGCCACCTTGTTGCCGTCGAGCATGATCTCTTCGCCGGCGATCTCGCCGTCGGTGGCGGGCGGCTCGTCGCCGTCCACCTTGACCCGGCAGTGCAGCGAGTACTGCTGACCCTCGATGGTGCGGGTGTAGTACCAGTACTCGCCGCGCCGCGCGGGCACGCTCAGGTCGGTCTGCAGCGTGCGGTCCGAGATCTCCTTGAAGATTGCCTCGCGCAACGATTCGAGGTGGGCCGTGCGGGCTTCGGTGTAGGCGTTCTCGGCCCGCAGGTACGCCAGCACCTCGTCGTCGGTCTTGTCCCGCAACCACTCGTAGTCGTCGACGAAGGTATCGCCGTGATGCACCCGCTCGACCGGTTTCCGGGCAGCAACCGGCGGCGTGACGGAAGAAGTCTCAGCCATGCGGCGAGACTACCCGCGCCGTCGGACAAGGACTATTCAGATGTCGTACGTCGCGACGACCGGGGCGTGGTCGCTCCAGCGTTCGGCGTACGTCGGGGCGCGGTGGACGACGCAGCCGGTCGCGGCGGCGGCGAGTTCGGGGGAGGCGATCTGGTAGTCGATGCGCCAGCCGGCGTCGTTGTCGAAGGCCTTGCCGCGCCACGACCACCAGGAGTACGGGCCGGGGCCTTCGCCGCCGAAGCGGCGGCCGAGGTCGACCCAGCCGGTCTCGAACAGGCGGTCCAGCCAGGCGCGTTCCGCGGGCAGGAAGCCGCTCTTCTTGCGGTTCGCCTTCCATGCCTTCAGGTCGACCTCGCGGTGCGCGATGTTCAGGTCGCCGCACATCAGCACGTGCCGCCCGTCCGCGCGCAGCTCAGCCAGCCGGGCCGTGATCGCGTCCAGGAACGCGTACTTCTCCGCCTGCCGCGGCGGCGTCTCGAACTCGCCCGTGAACACGTACGTGCTGACCGCCGTCAACGTCGACCCGTCGTCCAGGACGACGTCGGCCTCGACCCAGCGCCCGCTCCCGGCGAAACGCTCCGGCCCGATGTCGCCGCGCTCGTCTTTGATCGGCCGCCGGCTCGCGACCGCGACACCAGCGCGGCCCTTGTGCCCGTCGATGGCGGGCTCGGCGTGCGCGATGTTCCACTCGCTGCCAAGCAGTCCCCGCAGTACGTCGTCGGAGGCGCGGACCTCCTGCATCAGCACCAGGTCCGGATCCGTGCTCTCCAGCCACGGCGTCATCCCGCGCCGGAACGCGGCCCTGATCCCGTTCACATTCACCGTGGCAACCGTCAGCACGGCCGAACCCTACCCCCTGGTGTGCCCGGGCTTGACGACCATCAGGACCAGGACGACCAGCCACAGCAGCCCGAAGATGCCGCTCGTCATCGACAACAGCTTGGCCTTCGACAGCACACCGCTGCGCACCTCGGCCGGCTGACCGGCGGCCGCGAGTACGGCGGACTGCGCGGGCACGACGAGGAACGCGAGCACCAGCGCCGCGGCCAGGGTCAGCACGATCGAGACGATCAGCCACGCCTCGTCCATCACGTGCATGCCGCCGGCGACCGCGAAGCCGAACACGGGAACGGCGAGACTCGCCCACGCGTACACCCGGGTGATCCGGTGCAGGACGTCCAGCCCGCCCGCGTCCGGCGCGTCGGACTGCAGCATCCGGCGCGCGATCGGCGGGAACATGCTGGCCGCCACGGTGACCGGGCCGACGCAGAGGATGGCCGCGAGGATGTGGACCGTCAGGAAGAACTTGTTCATCACGCTCACTCGGAGGTCGTCGAGAGGATCGCGTCCAGCGACTCCTCGCAGAGGCGTTCGAGGGCCTCCGGCGAGACGTCGGGGTTGTCGATCCACACCAGCAGGGTCTGTTCGACGTAACCCTGCCAGCCGTGGCACGCGAGCTCGACGACGGGGGTGACCTCGATGCCACGCTCAGCGACCGCGCCGATGACCCACTGGCTGAAGACGCGGCGCAGCTCGGAGTGCAGCGCCCGGAGTTCCGGGTCGCCGGCCGCCGACATCAGCAGCGTCGCCCGGTAGAGCTGGGGCGCTTCGAGGACGGCGCGGACGAAGGCGCGGATCCCGGACCGGAGCTGCTCGTCCGGCGGCAGCGACGGGTCCGGCGCGGTGCGCAGCATGACCTCGGCGGCCGCTTCCTCGATGACGGCGTACTGGAACTTCTTCTTCGAGCCGAAGTAGTGGAACAGCAGCGCGGGGGAGACGCCTGCCTCGGCGGCGACGAGCTCCACGGTGAGCTCGCGGTGCGGGTCCGCGACCAGCACCCGGCGCGCGGCCTCCAGGATCTGGGTACGCCGCTGCTCGGGCCGCAGGCGGGCCCCGGACGAAGAGGTCTGGCTCACCCGGCCAGTCTATTGAGTAATCGGTCAACAAGCACTTACTGTTGAGTATCCACTCAACAAGCTGGAGGTCCCAGATGCGTCCGTTGGCCGGTCAAGTCGTGCTCATCACCGGCGCCTCGCGGGGGATCGGCGCCGCGGTCGCCCGGAAGCTGGCGGAGGACGGCGCGCAGCTCGCGCTGGTCGGCCTCGAGCCGGACGAGCTGAAGAAGGTCGCCGAGGACTGCGGCCCGGACGCCGGCTGGTGGGAGGCCGACGTCACTGACACCGATTCGCTGCGGACGGCGGTCGAGGGGATCGCCGAGCGGTACGGGCGGATCGACGTCGTGATGGCCAACGCCGGGATCGCCGCGCCCGGCTTCACCCGGAGCATGGACCCGCAGGTGTGGGAGCGCGTCCTCGACGTCGACCTGCTCGGCGTCTGGCGTACCGTCCACCTGACATTGCCTTACCTGCTGGAGAGCAAGGGCTACCTGCTGCTCGTCTCGTCCCTGGCCGCGATCGTGCACATCCCCGGCCTCGCGTCGTACAACGTGTCGAAGGCCGGCGTGGAGGCGATGGGGGACACGCTGCGGCCGGAGCTGAAGCACCTCGGTGTGCGGGTCGGCGTCGCGCACATGACCTTCGTCGACACCGACATGGTCCGCGGGGTCGACACGCACCCGGTGTTCGGGAAGGTCCGGACCGGGATCCCGATGGTGAGCAAGACGTATCCGCTGGACTTCGCCGTCGGGAAGTTCGTCGACGGCATCAAGAAGCGCTCGCGGACCGTGCACGTGCCGGGCTGGATCGGCGCGCTGAAGGTGTTCCGCTGGGTGATCCCGCACGTCATCGAGGCCGGCTCGCGGTTCAGCGTGCCGAAGGCCGACGCGGCCGCGCTCGCCGACGTCCGGGCGCGCGGCGCCGCCGAGTCGTCCCGGCCTACGGGCGCGGGCGGGCTCGCCGACGCCGAGAAGGCTGCGCGCCGGTGAGCCGCGAGTACGACGTCGTCCTGCTCGGCGCCAGCGGGTTCACCGGAGCGCTCACCGCGGAGTACCTGCGGAAGAACGCGCCCGAGGGCCTGAGCTGGGCGGTTGCCGGACGCAACAAGTCCAAGCTGGAGCAGTTCGGTGAGGACATCCTGTACGCCGATGTGACCGACCCGAAGTCGTTGCGCGAACTGGCTGAGTCGACGAAGGTCGTCGCCACCACGGTCGGGCCGTACATCCGGTACGGCGAACCGCTCGTCGCGGCCTGCGCCGAGGCCGGGACCGGCTACCTCGACCTCACCGGCGAGCCGGAGTTCCTCGACCGGATGTACGTGCGCCATCACGAGCGCGCGACGCAGACCGGCGCCCGGATCATCCACGCGTGCGGCTTCGACTCGATCCCGTACGACCTCGGCGTGCAGTACACCGTCGAACAGCTGCCGCAGAACGTGCCGATCAAGGTCGACGGCCTGCTGCGCGCCGGCGGCCGTCCGTCCGGCGGCACGTTCCACACCGCGATCACCGCCTTCTCCCGGCCGAAGCAGAACCTGGACGCGCATCGCGCGCGACGCTCGGCCGAGCCGCGTCTGACCGGCCGCACGGCGCGAGCCGTCGCCGGGACGATGCACCGGCAGCAGGGGTTCTGGGCGGTTCCGCTGCCGACGATCGACCCGCAGATCGTCGGGTACTCGGCGCGGCTGCTCGACCGCTACGGACCGGACTTCCGGTACTCGCACTACGCCGCGGTCAAGCACCTCCCGACGGTTGCCGCCGGCATCGGCGGTGTCGGTCTGCTGATCGCGGGCGCGCAGATCCCGCCGGTCCGCAAGGCGTTGCTGGGCCGGCTGCAGCCAGGTGACGGTCCGAGCGCTGAGCAGCGGGCGCGGTCGTGGTTCAACGTCCGGTTCGTCGGGCGTGGCGGCGGCAAGCAGGTGATCGCCGAGGTGGCCGGCCGGGACCCCGGGTACGACGAGACCGCGAAGATGCTCGGCGAGAGCGCCCTGTGCCTGGCGCTCGACGACCTGCCGGAGACGGCCGGCCAGACCACCACGGCCGCGGCCATGGGACCCGCTCTGCGCGAGCGGCTGGTGAGAGCGGGGTTGACCTTTGCCACCCTCGAAGTCGACAGCTACTAGCTCCGACGGGACGCGCCTCGCGATCTACACGTACGGCGAAAGCGGCGCCCCGGTGCTGGTCTGCGTCCACGGCATCAAGCTGTACCGCGCGAACGTCGTCCCGCGGCTCCTCCGCCCGGCGCCGCGCCGTACCGGCGTACCTGTGCTCACGGTCTCGCCCGACGCCGACCCGTTCGTCACCACCCCGCTGCAGACCGGCATCGAGGCCTGGGCCCCGAACCTCACCGTCAAGGTGATCAGGGGTGGCCACTGGATGCCCCGGAACGATCCCGGACTTGTCGCCGGCCTCGTACGGGATCACACCCGCAAGGTGGCACGCTGGGAGACATGAAGACGCTCCTCAACCTGATCTGGCTGGTGCTGGCCGGATTCTGGCTGGCGGTCGGGTACGCGGTCGCCGGGATCATCTGTTGCGTGCTGATCATCACGATCCCGTTCGGTATCGCGTCGTTCCGGATCGCGGCGTACACGCTGTGGCCGTTCGGCCGGACGATCGTCGACAAGCGCAGCGCCGGCGCGGGCGCGCTGATCGGCAACCTGATCTGGATCCTGGTCGCCGGCTGGTGGCTGGCGCTCGGTCACCTGGCCACCGGGATCGCGCTGTGCCTGACCGTCGTCGGCATCCCGCTCGGCATCGCGAACTTCAAGCTGATCCCGGTGTCGCTGGTCCCGCTCGGCAAGACGATCGTGCCGACCGACCGGCCGTTCGCGTGAGGGCGCTGACGGTTCTCGGCTCCTGCGGCGCCTGGCCGGAAGCGGGCCGGGCGTGCGCGGGTTTCCTGCTCGAGTACGACGGCTTCCGCGTCGTCCTCGATCTCGGGTACGCCGCCTTGCCGCGACTGCTCGAGCACTGCCCGAAGGGCGCGGTCGATGCGGTTGTGGTCACGCACCAGCACCCTGACCACTGCGTCGACGTGAGCGGTCTGGCCAGGGTCCGGTACTACGAGGCGCCCGGCGAGCCTCCCGTCGCGCTGCACTGCGCTCCGGGCGTCCTCGACGTACTGCGGGCCCTGGAGCCGCACCCGGATCCGGCAGACGTGTTCGCCGTCCACGAGCTGGCGTCGACGACGCGGATCGGCCCGTTCGACGTACAGACGGTGGAGCTGCCGCACTACAAGACGAACCTCGGGGTGCGGCTGAGCGCGCCGGGTGTGTCGGTTGCCTACACAGGTGACAGCGGGCCGTCGCCGGACTTGGCGCGCCTGGCCGACGGGACTGACCTGTTCATTTCGGATGCGACGCTTCAAGGCGAGTCGCCGCAGACCCAGCCCCGCTATGTCATGACGGCTAGCGAGGCAGCCCAAGGCGCCAAAGGGGCGGAGCGGTTGCTGCTGACGCACTTCTGGCCCGGGTCCGATCGGTCGGTGTCCGTGGCGGAGGCGCGGCGCGTGTTCGACGGCGAAGTGATCGCTGCCGAGGAAGGTCTCACGCTGACGTTCTGAGCCCTACGTACTCGGCGAACCGGCCGAGCACGTAGGGCCAGACTTCCTCGAAGCTCTTGCGGTACTCCTCGCCGGCGTCGCCGTGCCGCTCCCAGCCGCGATGCACGACGTGAACGGCCGACCCGTCGAAGGTGACCTCCACCTCGGTCGCGTCCTCGGCACGGGGGACCGGTACTCGATCGGGGCCGATCTGCCAGCTGAACACGAACCGCCGGCCGCGCTCCCAGGTGAGGACACGGCCCCAGTCCCACTGCAGGTTGTGCGGACCCAGCTCGTACAGCACGCCGTCCAGGATGCCCATGTCGGTCAGCTGCCCGGCGCCCGACCAGGAGAACTCCGGCGGCCACCAGCGGCCGAATTCGTCGGTGAAGATCTCGAAGGCGACGTCGGACGGCACCGTCAGCTCAATCCGGGCAGTGAGTTCGCGCACGGCCACCACCTTAGGTGTGCTGCTCGGCCGCCACGATCTTCCGGACGTTCGCGAGCTCGCCGCAGCCGGAGTCGATCAACCGGGAGCGCTCCTCGGCGAACGTGTCGCCGAGCTTGCGGCGGACGTCTTCCTCCACCTCGGTCCGCGCCGGGTTGAGGACGTCCCGCTCCTCCTCGTCGAGGTGGTGGGTGAGGGCCTCGGACAGCTCGTGCAGCTTCTCGCTGAACTCCTCGCTCGCCGTGTCGGCGACCTCCATCAGCGCGAGCAGAGCCTCGTTGCCCTCGGCGTGCTCGTGCTCGGAGTGCTCGACCTCGTCGGCGTCGATCGCGTCCTTGCGCCGCAGGGCGGGGTAGACCTTCGACTCCTCCGCCTCGGCGTGGGCGACCAGCACCGTGGCCAGGTCGGCGAGCACGGCCGCCCGGTCACTGCGGACGTCGCGCAATTCGCGCAGCGCCTCCTCGAACCACCGGTGGTCCGCGAGGATGATCTCGACCACGTCTCCACCCGTTGCCGGAAGGATCTTCGGCATCCGTCGTCTCCTTTCTCGGATGCGTGCAGGTACCCCGGATACTCTGCGGACATGCCGTCAGCCCTGATCCGCCCTCCGAGCCCGCGCCTGGCCGAAGGCCTTGTCACGCACATCGAGCGCACCCCGGTCGACGTCGCGCTGGCGTTGCGGCAATGGCAGCAGTACGTCGACGCGCTGCACGCCACGGGCTGGCGAACGGTCGAGGTCCCGGCGATCGACGACTGCCCGGACGGCGTGTTCGTCGAGGACACGATGGTCGTGTACGGCGACGTCGCGGTGATCGCCCGGGCCGGCGCGGACGAGCGGCGCGCGGAAGCGGCGGCGGCCGAGGAGACCGTCGCGGGGCAGGGCTACCGGATCGTGCGGATCGTCGAGCCCGGCACACTCGACGGCGGCGATGTCCTGAAGATCGGCTCGACGATCTACGTCGGGCAGGGTGGCCGGACGAACGCGGCGGGGCTCGAGCAACTGCGGGCCGCGTTCGCGCCGCTCGGGGCCGACGTACGTGCCGTTCCGGTGCGGAAGGTGCTGCACCTGAAGTCCGCTGTGACCGCCCTGCCGGACGGCACGGTCATCGGATACGAGCCGCTCGTCGACGATGCGGCCGCGTTCGAAGCGTTCCGTCCGGTGCCCGAGGAGGCGGGCGCACACGTCGTCCTGCTCGACGACGACCGGCTGCTGATGGCCGCGTCCGCGCCGAAGTCGGCGGAGTTGTTCGCGGGCCTGGGTTATCGGCCGGTCGTCGTCGACATCAGCGAGTTCGAGAAGCTCGAGGGCTGTGTTACCTGCTTGTCGGTACGTCTACGCCGCTGAGCAACTGCCGCGCCGCCGCCGCGAGCTGTACGTCGCGCCGCTTGCCACGTGCCTCGGCGACCTCGCACGCCGCCCTCAGCGCCGCGCGGTAGACAGCGGTGTCCGGATGCCCCGGCGTGGCGTCGCGGACGACCTTGGTCAACTCGTCGACCGCCTCCGCGATGTCTCCGCACGCGAGCAACGCCTTCCCGAGCGCGGCCCGGTCCCGGAGCAGCTGACGGTCGTCGGTGCCGAGGCTGTCGGCCGCGACGATGTCCGCGAGCAGCTGGGCCTCCGACCGCGGACCGCCGACCATCAACCGCGCGCCGGTGCCGGCCTCGATCGCGGCCCGGGTCAGCTCGTGATGCGGCCCGAACACCTCGACCAGCTGCGGCGTCACGAGCTCGAGCCAGGCGATCGCCCGTCCGTAGTTCGCCGTCGCGAGCAGCCCCTGCGCGACCCGCAGCCGCACGCGCAGCGTCGCCGGATCGTCGGCCGCCAGCACCTTCTCCCGCTCGGCCAGCGCCGACTGGTAGTACGGCAGCGCCCGTCCCGGCTCGTGCTCGTCCCAGTGCGCCTCGGCCTGCCGGTAGTCCGGCGCGCCTTCGAGCTCCAGATGCTCCACGATCGCCGACGCCGGCACCCGCCGTACGACGCTGTGCACCGGCTGGTCGATCACCTTGCGGCCGACGTACGTCCGGCCGCCGGTCGGGATGATCCGGAACCGCCCGACCTTGGCGACCGGCAGCCACAGCACCGTGTTGTACAGCGTGCGCACCGAGGACCCGCAGCTCTCGCACACACTCCGGTGCCCGTAGAACCTGGTCCCGATCGGCCCCGCCGTCGCCACGGCCCGCCAAGCCTCCGATGCCTCGGACGTCGCCGTACACGGCGCACAGAACGGGTAGACTCCCCGCCGCTCCTCATTCACCCGAGACATTGTGGTCAGTCGGGGGTTCGTCGTCTGCATCGGTGCCGGTGTGCCGCACTTTTGTCAGCGCCGGATCGTCGACGGAGAAGGTGCGGACCGGGCCCGGTGGTGTGTCCGCGGTCTCGAAGCGGATCGTGACGCGCCCGCGGCCGGAGCCCCAGACCCACCCGTGGCCGTAGTCGGGGTGAGTGACGTCCTGGCCCGGGTGGAAGCCGAGCTGGTCGCGTGGCCGGGTCGGGAGCTCGATCACCTCGACGGGGTTCTCGGCGTGCTCGTCCTCGGTGAAGAGGTCGTCCTGGATCCAGTCGGCGAGCGACGAGACGCCGACGCCGAGCAGGCGGATGCCGCCGCCGATGTCGCTGTCGTCGAGCAGCCGGCGCGCGACCCGTGCGATCACCCGCGCGTCGTCGGTCGGTCCGGCCAGGGTCGACGAGCGGGTGTGCGTGGTGAAGTCGTGCATCCGCGTCTTGACCGTGACGGTCCGGCCGGACAGCTGCGCCTTCTGCAGCCGCTCGGCGACCCGGTGCGCCATCCGGTCGCTGATCGCGGTCAGCAGCGCGCGGTCGATGAGGTCGGTCTCGAAGGTGTCCTCGACGCTGACCGACTTGGTCTCCCGGTCGCTGACCACGGGACGGTCGTCGGCCGCGACCGCGAGCCGGTGCAGGCTGGTGCCGTGCGCCGAGCCGACCTGGCGGATCAGCTCCTCCTCGTCGAGCTGCTGCAGGTCCGCGACCGTGCGGACGCCGGCCATGCCGAGCCGCTGCGCGGTCGCCGGGCCGACGCCCGGGATCACCGTGACCTGCATCGGCGCGAGGAACTCGGCCTCGGTGCCGGCCGGCACGACGACCACGCCGTCGGGCTTGTCGAGGTCGCTGGCGATCTTCGCAATCAGCTTCGACGTCCCCGCGCCGACCGACGCGGTGAGACCGCCGGACACCTTCCGGATCGCGGCCTTCAGGTCGTTGGCGATCGCCTCCACGTCGTCGACCGTGAGCCCGGACAGCCCGCTGGCCGCGAGGTCGATGAACGCCTCGTCGAGCGACAGCGGCTCGACCAGCGGCGACAGCGCCCGCATCTCGGCCATCACCGCCCGGCTGCTGCGCCGGTACACCTCGAAGCGGGGACCGAGGTACGCCGCGTGCGGGCACCGCGAGCGGGCCTCGGCGGTCGACATCGCCGAGCGGACGCCGTACTTGCGCGCCTCGTACGACGCGGTCGAGACGACTCCGCGCACGCCGATCCCGCCGACGACCACGGGCTTGCCCCGCAGTGACGGCTTGTCCCGCTGCTCGACCGCCGCGAAGAACGCGTCCAGGTCGACGTGCAGCACCGACGGATCATTTCGCACCCGACCAGTGTCCCTGCCGTCACCGACAATTGCCTGATGACCTTCCCCGAGCACTGGGCCGACGGCACCGACCCGGCCGCCCCGGACCATCAGGTCCATTGGTACGACGACCGCACGGCGATCATCCGCCAGTCGCTCCGCACCAACTTCGAGGGCCCGTTCCTGTACCTGCTGCTCGGCACCGAGCGAGCCCTCCTCCTCGACACCGGCACCGGCCACGCTCCACTCCGCTCGCTGGTCGACGACCTCCTGGCGGACCGCACGCGGCCCGGACACGAGCTCGTCGTCGCCCACACGCACGGGCACTCGGATCACGTCGGCGGCGACGGAGAGTTCGACGCCGTCGTCGGGCGGACCGCCGAGGAGGTCGCGCAGTACTTCGGCCTCGACTGGCCGGACGGACGCGCGACGATCGACCTGGGCGACCGGACCGTCGACGTCGTCCCGATCCCAGGACACCAGGGCGCGGACATCGCGCTGTACGACCGGACCACCCGGCTGTTGTTCACCGGGGACTCGCTCTACCCGGGACGGCTGTACGTGAAGGACTGGGCGGCGTACCGGGCGAGCATCCGGCGGCTCGCCGCGTTCGTTGCTGAGGGCAATCCGGTGGATTGGGTACTGGGAGCGCACATCGAGATGACCGGGCAGCCCGGCCGGGACTACGCGATGGGCGCGGACCGGCACCCGGACGAGCACGCGTTGCAGTTGCGGCCCGGCGTACTCACCGAGCTGCTGCAGGTGCTGGACGCGGCGGGCGACGTACCGGCGCGGATCGTGCGTGACGACTTCGTCGTGTACCCGGTCTGAACCGCGACGCGAATGATCCGTACGCGGAAGGGCACCTTCGGGCACACTGAGCACAGGAGCCACCAGGGGAGGCGCTGATGGGCGAGGAAGTCGACCGGGTCGAGTTCACCCGGGCGGACCGGACCGCGTTCCGCGAGCAGGTCCATCGCAATCTGGACGCCTTCGCGCGGATGCTGCGCGAGGACCGGTTCGCGCCCGACCGGCCGATGACCGGGATCGAGATCGAGCTGAACCTCGTCGACGAGCGGTGCGACCCGGCGATGAAGAACGCCGAGGTGCTGAGCGCGATCGAGGACGACGCGTTCCAGACCGAGCTCGGCCAGTTCAACGTGGAGATCAACGTGCCGCCCGGCCAGATCGACGGACTCGGGCTGGACACCATGGAGTCGAACATCCGCGACAGCCTGAACGCGGCCGAGGACAAGGCGGCCCGGACCGGGTCGTCGATGGTGATCGTCGGGATCCTGCCGACGCTGCTGACCGAGCACATCCGCCGCGAGTCGCTCAGCACCAACCCGCGGTACACGCTGCTCAACGACCAGATCTTCGCCGCCCGCGGCGAGGACGTGCAGATCTCCATCGACGGCGTCGAGCGGCTGCAGGTCACCGCCGACACCATCGTCCCGGAGGCCGCCTGTACGTCGACGCAGTTCCATCTCCAGGTCACACCGGAGGCGTTCCCGCGGTACTGGAACGCGGCGCAGGCGATCTCCGGCGTCCAGCTCGCCGTCGGCGCGAACTCGCCGTTCCTGTTCGGCAAGGAGCTGCTCCGCGAGACCCGGATCGCGCTGTTCGAGCAGGCCGCCGACACCCGCACCCACGAGCTGAAGACGCAGGGCGTCCGGCCGCGCGTCTGGTTCGGTGAACGCTGGATCACCTCGATCTTCGACCTCTTCGAGGAGAACGCGCGCTACTACCCGGCGCTGCTGCCGGTCACCTCGGACGAGGATCCGATCGCGGTCCTGGACCGCGGTGACACGCCGGCCCTTTCGGAATTGCGGCTGCACAACGGGACGATCTATCGCTGGAACCGCCCTGTGTACGACGTTGTCCGGGAGAAGCCGCATCTGCGCGTGGAGAATCGCGTCCTGCCGGCCGGCCCGACCGTGGTCGACACGATTGCCAACGGCGCCTTCTACTTCGGCCTGGTCCGCGCGCTCGCCGACGACGAGCGGCCGATCTGGTCGCAGATGTCGTTCAGCGCAGCCGAGGAGAACTTCCACGCCGCGGCCCGCAACGGCATCGAGGCCGAGGTGTTCTGGCCGGGCGTCGGTACGGCGCGCGCGACCGAGCTGGTGCTCAGACGCCTGCTGCCGTTGGCGGTTCGCGGTCTGGACGCCTGGGGCGTGGACGTCGCGGTGCGGGACCGGCTGCTCGGGATCATCGAGCAGCGCTGCCTCACCGGGCGCAACGGCGCGTCGTGGCAGGCCGAGGAGTTCCACCGCCTGTATACAAAGGGGTCGCACGGCCGGCGGGACGCCCTGCGCGGCATGCTCGGCCGGTATCGCGACCACATGCACGACAACACGCCGGTGCACGAATGGCCGGTGGACTGAACCGGTTCGCGTGCTCCGGCGTCCGCACGACAACGTAGGACAGCCGCCGGCGGAACCCGGGTCCTCCGGGCGGAACCCTCGGGCGGCGGCTTCGATCTTGCCCTGGGCAACGGGATCGGCGATTTCCCGGGCGAGTTCGATAACGACCCGGACTACAGGGGTGGCGCTTTCGGTGACAGCCCTGCAAAGGTGTGGCCACCGGAAGGTTAGGTCGGCCCGCCGCGGGTAGTACACGGGCACCGGCAGCCCTCCGTCACCGGTGCGACACAACAGGTGCAAATGCAGCGGATGCCGACCGCGGTCGGGAGCAGTATCGTTCGAGACGGGTCGACACACACCCGGAGGTGAGGCAGGGCGATGACGACCATCGTCGTGGGTTATGTGCCGAAGGCGGAAGGCCGTGCGGCCCTTCGGCGCGCAGCGGAGGAGGCGACGCTGCGGGACGCCAAGCTGGTGGTGGTGAACTCGCATCGAGGTGGGCGCAGTTTCGACAGCGACGAGGCTGCGGCGAGTGACGCCGCTTTGACGGAAGTACGGGAGCAGCTCGACTCGACCGGTGTGCCGTACGAGGTGCGGCAGCTGGTGCGTGGCCTGGACCCGGCGGAGGACCTGGTGGCCGTCGCCGAGCAGGTGCACGCGGAGTTCATCGTGATCGGGCTCCGGCGCCGGTCCCCGGTCGGCAAGCTCATCCTCGGCAGCAACGCGCAGCGGGTGCTGCTCGATGCTCCGTGTCCGGTGCTGGCCGTCAAGGCCGAGGAAGGGGAGGACTGAGGTGACTTCGACACGCAGCAGGAAGTTGTGCCTGGCCCAGCAGCCCGACGCCGACGAGATGCTGAGCAGAGATCCGTTCGCCTTGCTGGTGGGCATGCTGCTCGACCAGCAGATTCCGATGGAGCGGGCGTTCGCCGGCCCGGTCGCCATCGCGAAGCGGATGATCGGTCCCTTCGACCCGGCCACGGTCGCGCACTACGACCCGGACGCGTTCGTCGAGGTGGTCGCCGGCCCGCCGGCCGTGCACCGCTTCCCGACCGCGATGGCCGCCCGGATCCAGACCTTGGCCAAGCACCTGGACGACCAGTACGGCGGCAACGCCTCGGGTCTGTGGTCCGACGTGAAGTCCGGTGACGACCTGCTCGCCCGGCTGTCGGCGCTGCCGGGGTTCGGCGCGCAGAAGGCGAAGATCTTCGTCGCACTGCTCGGCAAGCAGCTGAAGGTCCGGCCGCGCGGCTGGCGGGAGGCCTCCGAGCCGTACGGTGAGGATGGTGCCTTCAAGTCCGTCGCGGACGTCATCGATGTCGCGTCACTGGTGAAGGTGCGGCAGTTCAAGCAGGAGCAGCAACTCGTCCGGCGGCCGGTGGTGGCCAGACCGCTGCGGCAGACTCGGAACGGGTGAGCGGGACCGACGGACGACCGGCTGAAATGGGGCTCTCTGGGGGGTCGTGCGACGCCTGAGCTTGGTTCGCGGATTACAATGGACTGTTGCCGCCGCCTGACCAGCGAGCAGCCGCGAACAGCAGTACCCAAAGACTCAGCAACACAACGTCGTACCGTCGTACAAACCCTGCGTCAGACGAGAGGTAATTCGTGTCGTCCAGCTCGTCCGAGAATCTTCCCGCCGAGCCGGCCCGGGCCGTGGCCGCCACGGCCCGTAGCACGGCTCCGAGGACCAGCGCCCGAGTGACCGACCCCGCTGCCAAGAAGGCGGCGGCGAAGAAGGCGGCGGTGAAGCCCGCCGGTACCAAGGAGGACGGTATCCCCGCGAAGAAGGCCGCTGCCAAGAAGGCTCCGGCGAAGAAGGCAGTGTCCGAGGCGGGTCTGTCGATCGACCCGAAGACCGGGAAGCCGCGCGCGCTCGACGAGGTGGACGAGGCCGACTTCAAGCCGGGCGAGGTCCAGGGGCTCGAGAAGGAGCTCACCGAGGACCAGGGCTTCATCGTCTCCGAGGCCGACGAGACCGACGAGCCCGAGCAGCAGGTGATGGTCGCCGGTGCCACCGCGGACCCGGTCAAGGACTACCTGAAGCAGATCGGCAAGGTCCCGCTGCTGAACGCCGAGCAGGAGGTCGAGCTCGCGAAGCGGATCGAGGCCGGCCTGTTCGCGGAGGAGCAGATCGCCGACGAGGCGGCCAAGCTCAAGGAGAAGGTCCGCGACGAGTACGAGTGGATCTCCGAGGACGGCCGGCGCGCGAAGAACCACCTGCTCGAGGCCAACCTGCGCCTGGTGGTGTCGTTGGCCAAGCGCTACACCGGCCGCGGCATGCTGTTCCTGGACCTGATCCAGGAGGGCAACCTCGGTCTGATCCGCGCGGTGGAGAAGTTCGACTACACCAAGGGCTACAAGTTCTCGACGTACGCCACCTGGTGGATCCGGCAGGCCATCACCCGCGCGATGGCCGACCAGGCCCGCACCATCCGCATCCCGGTGCACATGGTCGAGGTCATCAACAAGCTGGCCCGGGTGCAGCGGCAGATGCTGCAGGACCTCGGCCGCGAGCCCACTCCGGAAGAGCTCGCCAAGGAGCTCGACATGACCCCGGAGAAGGTCATCGAGGTGCAGAAGTACGGTCGCGAGCCGATCTCCCTGCACACCCCGCTCGGCGAGGACGGCGACTCCGAGTTCGGTGACCTGATCGAGGACTCCGAGGCGATCGTGCCGGCCGAGGCGGTCTCGTTCACGCTGCTGCAGGAGCAGTTGCACGCGGTCCTGGACACGCTGTCCGAGCGCGAGGCCGGCGTGGTCTCGATGCGCTTCGGCCTGACCGACGGCCAGCCGAAGACGCTCGACGAGATCGGCAAGGTGTACGGCGTGACCCGCGAGCGGATCCGCCAGATCGAGTCCAAGACCATGTCGAAGCTGCGGCACCCGTCGCGTTCGCAGGTCCTGCGGGACTACCTGGACTGATGACGATGGGGCAGGTGTTCGCCGGCGTGTGGTCGCTGGCGATGCCTGCCCTCGGCCCGCAATCGGGTCTGATGGCCGTCGCCGTGTTCACGGCGGCGGCCGTGCTGTTCGTGGCCTTCCAGGCCGCCCGGTCGGCAGCGCGCACGCCCATCGCCTCGCCGCTGCCGGCTCGCTCCAGCGCCGCCCGGGCCAACGCCCGGCGTACGGCGTATCTCTCCCTCCGGGATCCCGACGCAGCCGGGAGACCCCGACCACGAGCACCGGGACTGTAGCGCCCGCGCTGCCGAGCCACCGCCTCCGCGGCCGGTTCGGGTAGCGCGCACGCCTACTCGTTCCTTCTCACTCGTGGAGTTCTGCTGTGCCTTCTTTCCTGGAGGCACCGGTCGCCGGTGCCTATCACTTGCTCACGTCCCTCGTCACCGTCCTCGAGCCGCTCGCCGGTGCGTATGCCGCCGTTGTCGCGATCGTGCTGTGCACCCTCGTCGTTCGGCTGTCCTTGCTGCCGCTCAGTGTCCGGGCGCATCGCGGTTTGCGCGCCCGCGCGGAGTTGATGCCGCAACTGAAGCAGTTGACCGAGCGGCACAAGGGCAACCCGGAGCGCCTGCAGCGTGAGGTCGCGAAGCTGCAGACGGAGTCCGGTACGTCGTTGTTCGCCGGGTTCCTGCCGACGCTCGCGCAGATGCCGTTCTTCTGGCTGATGTACACGCTGTTCTCGCGGACGATGGTGGCGGGGGAGTCGAACCAGTTGATCAGCGGGAGCCTGCTCGGTGCGCCGCTCGGTGTGCACTGGCCGATCGTCACCGGCACCCCGGCGTACATCGTGATCGCCTTGCTACTTGCTGTGGTCGCCTGGTTCTCGGCGCGGCTGCAACTGCGGCAGTTGGATCCGGCGGCGCCTCGGTTGTCGCGGCGGCTCGCGCAGTTGCTGCCGTACGGCACGCTGCTGACGGCAGCCTTTGTGCCGCTGGCGGCCGGACTGTACGTGCTGACCACCACCACCTGGACGGTCGTCGAGCGCACCATCCTCCAGCGGTAGTTGCCGACCCGAAGTCCGCAACGCGAGTGGATATCCGTCGGGCTGCGGGGTTCTTCGCTCTTGTACCAGCGGAGAACCCCCACCACGGATGGATATCCACTCGTGGTGGTCGGGCCGAGATGGGCGTTGCCGTTGCGTGGGGCGTTCTGTTACCGTCTTTATTAAAGCCGGTTCCATAATAGGTTGGGGTCGATGGACACTGCACGCGGAGCCGCCCAGGCAGAGCGGGCGGCCAATCAGGTCGCGTGCCTGCGGTTCATGGCCGACGCCGACGAGGCGCGCACGGTCGGGGCGATCAGCGAGGCCACCGGTCTGTCGCGACCCACCGTGCACGCTGTTCTCGACGACCTGGCCGACGCCGGGCTGGTCGAGTCCACCAGCCCGGCGGCAGCCGGCCCGGGGCGGCCCGCCCGCGCCTTTCGCTTCGTACGCGAGGCTGGTCTGGTCGCCGGCGTCGACCTCGGCCCCCGCGGTGCACGCGCAATCATCTGCGACCTGTCAGGCCGCCGAGTCGGGTACGCCGAACTTCCGGCGGATGCCACCCGCCGCCCGCTGCGCGCCCACAGGGCACCCGGCGCAGGCGGCACTTCCCGCCGCGACGCCGACGTGGCCCGCAAGCCCGACGCACTCTCGCTGATCCCCCGAGCGCTGGCAGCGGCCGCCGCTTCCCCCATACCTGACCACCGTGCTGCGGGGGTACGGGCAGGAGCACTTGACCTCGGTCGGCTGCGGGCCGTCGGTGTCGGGCTGCCGGGCGTGGTTGAGGCGGACGGTCAGTTGCGGGCCAGCCTGGCGATGCCCGAACTGGTCGGTCTTCCGGTCTCAGAGCTGTTGGCGAAGGAGTTCGGGCAGCCCGTCGTCGTGGACAACGACATCAAGCTGGCCGCGCTCGCGGAGCAACGCGGCGGCGCCGGCCGCGGGTACTCCGATGTCGTCTACCTCCAGATCGGCCACCGGCTGTCGATGTCGATCGTGCTGAACGGCGTCATCCGGCAGGGCCGGCACCGCCTGGCGGGCGAGCTCGGCGCGCAGCGCGGCATGCGCTGGACGCGCAACGCGCAGCGCGGGCAACTGGTGTGGTCGGTGCGACCTACCAGCGCCGAGGTCCTCAGCGCGGCCGCCGCCGGCGACGCCGACGCGCAGGCGGAGCTCGAGGACTTCTGCGCGCAGATCGCCGCACGGATCGCGACCGTCCTGCTGGTCATCGACCCAGAGGTCGTCGTCGTCCGCGGCGGAGCGGCGAAGGACAGCGGCGCCTTGCTGCGTCCCCTGGCCGCCGCGGTCGAGAAGGAATTGGTCTTCCCCGAGCGCCCACCCTTCGTCGCCTCCGCACTGGGGCGGGAAGCAGTGGTGCTCGGGGCGGTCGGCAACGCGTTCGACCGGTGCAGCTCAGCGATCTACGGGGTCCACGACTATCCCGGTCCGTGGACCCACATCACTCACGAAGTGGAGAGGACCACCACGTGAAGCTCGGAGTCAGTTCGTACTGTTTCCGCCAACTCATGACGAGCGGCGAGATGGACCTGATCGGCGTCCTCGACTGGGTCGCGGCCTCGCCGGCCGGGCATATCGAGATCGCCGCGATGGACGGTGAGTACTACCTGGAGAACGAGGCCGTCGTTCGCGACACGGCCAAGCACGCCGAGGAGATCGGCGTACCGATCGTGAACTACCTGGTCAGCGGCGACCTGCGGTCCGCCGACAGCAACGAGGTCGACCGCCTTCGCCGGCAGTTGGACGTCGCGCATGCGTTCGGCGCCACGGTCTTCCGGCACGACGTCGCGCCGTGGGCGTGGCGGGAGCAGGACCCGGGCGAGTTCGAGTCGACCTTCGCGCAGGTCGTCGAAGGCTGCCGCGCGGTCGCCGACCACGCCGCGGACCTGGGCATCGTGTCGACGATCGAGAACCACGGCTTCTTCATGAACGGCAGCGAGCGGCTGGCCCGGCTCGTGTACGCGGTGGACCGCCCGAACTTCCGGGTCACGCTCGACCTCGGTAACGGCCTGTGTGTCGGCGAGGTGCCGGGCAAGACCGCCGCCGGGCTGATCGACGTCGCCGCGTCCATCGGCATCAAGGACTTCCACATCCGCCGCTCGGCGGGGGAGGGCTGGCTGAAAACGCTGGCCGGCGACTACCTGCTCGGCACGGTCACCGGCCACGGCGACGTCGACATCCCCGGTCTGCTGGCGCTCGTCGCGACCAAGCCCGACGTACCGGTGAGCCTGGAGTTCGAGGGTATGGAGGCGCCGCTGCCCGCCATCGAGCGCTCGCTCGCGAACATCATCCGACTGAACGAAAGCGTGGCGTGACATGACGACGCGGATTGCGGTGATCGGGCTGGGCTCGATCGCCGTCGAGCACCTGAAGGCGTACCAGGCCAACGACCGGGCCGAGCTGGTCGCCGTCTGCGACGTCGACCTCGAGCGGGCGAAGGCGCGCGGCGAGCAGTTCGGCGTGGCGCGGGTGACCGGGGACTTCCAGGAGATCCTCGCGGACCCTGACGTGGACGCGGTCAGCGTCTGCGTGCCGAACACCCTGCACGCCCCGATCGCCGAGGCGGCGCTGCGGGCGGGCAAGAACGTGCTGGTCGAGAAGCCGATGACGGTGAACGTGCCGGAGGCCGAGGCGCTGGTGAAGGCGGTCGAGGAGACCGGCCAGGCGCTGCAGGTGGGGTACGTACGCCGGTACGCGCCGAACGCCCTGGTCACGAAGCGGTTCCTGGACGCGGGCGAGTTCGGGGACATCTACGCAGCGCGGGCCACGCTGCTGCGGACGGCCGGCAACCCGGGCGGCTGGTTCGGCGACGTGGAACTGTCCGGCGGCGGTCCGCTGATCGACCTCGGCGTCCACATCATCGACCTGTGCTGGTACCTGATGGGGATGCCGAAGGCGGTGTCGGCGTCCGGCGCTACGTTCGCCCCGCTGGGCGCCCGCGACAACATCCAGAACCTGACCCGGTACAAGGCCGCGTCGGCGGCCCGGCCGAACACGGTCGAGGACTACGCGACCGCGCAGATTCGCTTCGAGGGCGGGGCGGTCCTCGACGTGGACACGTCGTTCTCGCTGCACGCGCGCAACGAGATCAGCGTCCGGATCCACGGTGACAAGGGCGGCGCGGAGATCGAGCCACAGCTGCTGATGATCACCGAGCGGCACGACACGCTGCTGCACGTCCAGCCGCAGATCGACTCGCTCGGGTTCGACTTCAAGGTCGGGTTCGCGAACCAGATCGACCACTTCCTGAGCATCTGCCGGGGCGAGATCCCGGCCGACGCCACCGCGGCGCAGGGCCTGGAGATGGCCCGGATGCTGACCGCGATCTACGAGAGCGCCAAGACCGGCGCCGAGGTGAAGATCACCCGCTGATCAGGCTGGTTGCCCGAGGTAGTAGCCTCGGGCAACCAACCCGGCGGGTTAGGCCAGTCGGGCCTCGAGACCGTCCAGGGTCCTGGCCAGGCCGTAGCTGAAGTTGTCCTCGCCGCCGGCTTCGAGATCGGTGTTGCTGTAGGCGGCGTACAGCGCCCGGGTGTGCGGGTACGGCTCGGCGGCCCTCACCGCCGCCGGCCAGACCTCGGCCTGCCAGGCGGCCATGTCCTTGCCGCTGCGCTTGAGTTTGGTGATCGTCGCAGCCTCGACCGACGCGACGCCGATCACGTAGCCGAGCACGGTGTTCGCCGCCTGGTCCGCCTCGGTGAGCTCGAACCCGGCGGCCAGGTACACACCGAGCATCTCGTCCGAGATCCGCATCAGGTTCGGGCCGAGGTAGTTCATGCCGACGTCGGCGAGCGTCGGCGCCACCCACGGGTGCCGCACGATCATCGCGCGCATGCTCCGCGCCGCCGCCTCCGCCGCCGGGCGCCACTGCTCCGGATCGGTGACCTCGGGTACCTCGATCTCGCCGTACACCTCGTCGACGACCATTTCGAGCAGCTCGTCCTTGTTCGCGACGTGCCAGTAGACCGCCGTCGCGACGGCGCCGAGCGCCGCGCCGAGCTTGCGCATCGTGAGCGCCTCCAGCCCGTCGGCGTCCAGCAGCCTGATCGCCTCGGTGACGATCTGCTCCTGGGTGAGGGCGGGCTGCTCACGGCGCCGGCCACGCTTCGGCCGCGTCCAGACGGACGTGTACTCCTCGGTCGCCATCGTCGTACCTCCTCGTCGCTCCGACTCTAGCCGATTCCTGAACAGCGTGCAGGACTTGACCAGTGTTCAATTCAAATTGCACACTGTTCAGGCAAGCTGAACACTGTTCAGGACAACGATTCGAGGAGTTGAGCGATGACCGCTCGGCAGCCGCGCAGATGGCTGATTCTCGTCGTGCTCTGCCTGAGCACGATGGTGCTGGTGCTGGACAACGGCGTCCTGAACGTGGCCATCCCGGTCCTGACCGAGGACCTCGGCGCGACCGCGCAGGAGATCCAGTGGATCGTCGCGAGCTACATCTTGGTGTTCGCCGGTCTGCTGCTGACCGCCGGCAGCCTGTCCGACCGGTACGGGCGCAAGAAGGTGATGATCGTCGGCCTGGCGATCTTCGGTGCCGCCTCGCTGGTCGCGACGTACGCCGGAACCCCGGAAATGCTGATCGCCGGACGGGTGCTGATGGGGATCGGCGGGGCGATCGTGATGCCGAGCACGCTGTCGGTCGTGATCACCGTCTTCGACGACGCGGAGCGCCGGACGGCGATGTCGATCTGGAGTTCGGTGCTGATGGTCGGGCTGATCGGCGGCCCGGTGCTCGGCGGCGCGCTGATCGCGAAGTTCTGGTGGGGCTCGGTGTTCCTGATCAACGTTCCGGTGGTGGTGATCGCGATCGTCGCCGCGGTGGTGCTGATGCCGGAGTCGAAGGGGCCGTGGCGGAAGCCGGATCCGGTCGGTGCGCTGCTGTCGATGATCGGGCTCGTGGCGCTCGTGTGGGTGATCATCGAGCTGCCCGAGCACGGCGTTTCGTGGCCGGTGCTGGCGGTCGCCGTGGCCGGGCTCGCACTGTTCGTGTGGTGGGAGCTGCAGACGCCGGCGCCGATGGTGCCACTTGCCCTCTTCCGGAACCGGAACTTCAGCGGCGGCAGCCTGTCGCTGGTCCTGCTGCAGATCGCGAACGGCGGGCTGGTGCTCGCGCTGACGCAGTACCTGCAGTTCGTACTCGCCTTCTCGCCGACGAAGGCCGGTCTGGCGATGGCGCCGATGGCGGTCGCGGTCATCCTGGTGAACGGCGTCGGGGCGACGCTCGGCCAGAAGATCGGGAACCGGCCGATGACCGTTGCCGGCCTGGTCGTGCTGGCGGGTGGGTTCTGGGTGATGTCGACGCTGTCCGCGAGCGACGGGTTCGGCATGGTCGCGCTGGCGCTCGGCGTGTTCGGTGCCGGCGCGGGACTGGCGCAGCCGGCGGCGACCGCGGCGTTGATGGGTGCGGTGCCGCACGAGCACGCGGGCGTCGGGTCGGCGTTGAACGACACGGTGCAGCAGGCGGGTGCGGCACTGGGGATCGCGATTCTCGGGTCGGCGCTGGCGAGCAACTTCACCGCGAACATGCCGGAGTCGGCGCCCACGGCCGCACGTCGGTCGATCGGCGAGGCGCTCGCGGTGGCCGGGGGAGACGCGGGATTGGCGCAGGTCGCGCGCAACGCCTTCGCGCAGGCGATGTCCGGCACGTTCGTGGTGAGCGCCTTGGCGGTCCTCGGATCCGCGGTCATTGCACTCGGCCTCCTCCGGGAGAAGAAGACCACCTCGACCACCGAGCAGCCCGAGAGCGTCGCTGCCGGCTGACGGCTGTTGCACGCCGGCGGGATGGTGCGGGCCAACCACCCGCCGGCGGCGTGGGTCAGCCGAGCAGAGCTGAAGTTACGGAGTCGGCGTTGGTCTCGAGCCAGGTTGTGCGGTTGCGGATCTTGTCGCCTACGCCTTCGGACCACATGCGTTGCCAGCCGCCGCCGAGGGTTTCGGCCCGGTACTTCATGGTGTGCCAGGCGCGCTCGTTCAGCGCGATCGCGAGATCCATCACCCGTACGCGATCGGCCGGGGCGAGTCCGTAGGAGTCGGCCAGGAGCCGGCACCGACGCGGGCGGTCGAGCCCGCGGAACTCGGGATCGAGATCCTCCTCGGCGCCGAGCGGGGCCCACCACAGCATCAGGTTCACGAACTCGCGGGCCCGGCTCACCGGGCGGGCGAGGTCGAAGTCGATCAGGGCGTACGCGCGACCGTCCCGGAAGACCACGTTCTCCGGCGTGACGTCCTGATGCCCGACCAGCTCCGGCGGGTCGTCCAGCTCCGGCAGCCCCGGCGGCTCGATCGGCGCCGGCAGCTTCTCCGGGATGCCGAACCCTTCCACCGCGTCGTCGTACGCACGCAGCAGCCGCGCGACCGAAACCATCCGCTCCTCGTCCGCGATCCAGGACGGCCGCGGGCGGCCGGCGACCTCGCCCTCGACGTACGTGAGCGCCTGCCGGCCGGCCGAGTCGATGCCGAGGAACCGTGGCGCGCCGTCGAACCCGACCTTCTCCAGGTACAGCAGCACGTCCCGGACCAGCTCGGCCCGCTCGCCGGGCGGCCGCCGTACGGTGTCGCCGACGCGAACCAGGCCCTCGGTCACGTCGCCGCCGAGCAGCGGGATCTCCTCGCCGTCCTCGATCACTCCACCCTCATTCCACTGGCTGAAACGTTTGTCTGCACAAAGATGGCGTCCGGGGTAGCGTGCCACGATCCGCTGTCGATCGGAGGCACAGAGTGACCGCCATGACAACTGTGAAAGCTCCACCCGGAGCCAGCCGGACGAGGTACCTGATCCTAGGCTGGCGTTCGTCGGACTCTCACTGAATTACCTGGATCGCGCGAACCTGAGCGTGGCGCTGCCGTTCATCGAGGACGACCTGCACGTCGACCTGAGCAACGCCGAGAAGGGCCTGATCCTCGGCGCGTGCCGGCGTGGTGGCGGTGATCGGCGCGCTGACGTACGCGTTCGTGGTCGGCAACGCGGAACCACTGCCGGTCCGCGACACCTGATTGCCGACTTGGCAAACTTCTTTGCTCTTTGCGGTGGTTCCGGCGCACGATCGTCGGCATGACGACGGAACAACTCCCCGAGGACTACTGGAACGCGTTCTACGCGGAGCACGACCAGATCTGGAGCGGCAAACCGAATGCGGTCCTCGTGGACGAGGTGTCCGGCCTGACGCCGGGCCGGGCCCTCGACCTCGGCTGCGGCGAGGGCGCCGACGCGATCTGGCTCGCGCAGCGCGGGTGGACCGTGACCGCGGTCGACATCTCGTCGGTCGCGCTGCGGCGTGCCGTACAGCATGCCGAGGACGCCGGCGTGGCCGGCCGGATCGACTGGCAGCAGCACGAGCTCGGGACGTCGTTCCCGGACGGCGAGTTCGATCTCGTGTCGGCGCAGTTCCTGCACTCGAAGACGGAACTGCCGCGCGACGGCATCCTGCGCAGCGCGGCCGCCGCCGTCGCACCCGGGGGAGTGCTGCTGATCGAGGGGCACATGGGGTTCCCGTCGGGCGAGCACAACGCGCACCCCGACATCCACTTTCCCGCACCGGACGAGGTCATCGACAGCCTCGCCCTGCCCGCCGGCGAGTGGGACACGCTGGTCAGCCGCGAACACGACCGCGCGCAGGTCCTGCGTGACGGCGTACCGATCACCCGGCGCGACTCCACGGTGAAGCTCCGCCGGCGCTGACCCCGTGTAGACCCGGATCTCGGGCATTGTGCTCGGGTGATGCAACCGGATCGTTCTGCCAGGACTCGTGCTGGCAAAGGTCCGATCTGGGGAGTGGTGATGGCTGACGGCGACATGGTGCGCGAGTTGTACGAGGGGTGTTACCGGCGGCTTGTCGGGCAGCTGTTCGCGATCTGCGGAAACCTGGGCGAGGCTGAAGACGCCGTACAGGAAGCCTTCGTGCAGGCGGTCGAGAAGCCCCGCCGGTTCGCTCAGCTCGACAACCCGGAGGCGTGGCTGCGCACAGTCGCGCTCAACGCCGTACGCCGGCGCTACCGCCGCGCGAACCGCTTCCACGGCTTGCTCTCCCGCGCAGGCGTCCCCGAAACCACTCTGAGCGCACTCTCCGCGGACCGCGTAGCTCTGGTCGAGGCCTTGCGCCAGCTCCCGTACGAACAGCGTGAAGCGATCGTGCTGCACCACATCGTCGACCTGCCGGTGAGCGCGATCGCCGTACAGCTGCGGGTCCCGGAGGGGACAGTGAAAGCCCGCCTGTCGCGCGGCAGGTCCCGCCTGGCCCCGCTGGTCCACGAGTTCGCCGACGACGTCGAGGAGGTCAACCATGTCTGAGCTGAAAGAACTGTCCTGGGACGTCCAGGAGACCGTCCAGCCGTTGCCCTTCGAGGCTCTGGAACGGCGTGGCGTTCGCCGCCGTCGCCGTCGGCACGCGCTGACCGGGCTGGGAGTCGTCGCGGCGGTGACCCTCGCAGTACTGGCAGCCGTTCTATCACTGGGAAACGTGACCGGTACGGAGAAGACAGCCGGCACCCCTTCGTCGATTCCGGTCGACCAGGCGGCCGAGAAGCTGATCCACAACAAGAAGTCGGGCGCTTCCGGCATCGCGTTCGTCACACCGACGCGGTGGGCGGCGGGCTGGTTGTTGCCTCAGCCGGGATACACCTGGAACTACGCCGCGGTGCTCAGCCGTGACGGTGTCCGTACGACAGCGCCGGTGCGCAAGAACCAGTACGTCGTACTGCGGGCCGGTGACGAGGCCCTGGCGTTGTCGATGCCGACGAGCATGAAGGGGACCGATCCGACCTGGCCGCAGTCCGTCATGGTCCGCCTGACCGATCAGGGCCGGATCGAGAAGCAGCTGCGCTGGGCTCCGCCGACCAGCGAGTTCGACGACGGCGAGGTGCTGCTGGCGTACGGCACCCTGCGAGCCTTGAACCTGGAGACCGGCGTCCTGCGGGAGGTGAAGATCCCCGGGGTCGACAACGCCTACGAGCCGTTCCGCGACAGCACCGGACGGTGGTGGATGGTCGGCGCCAAGAACAGCGGGGTCGGCAGCATCTACTGGACCGATGACCGCGGCAAGACCTGGGACCACTCGATCATCGGCGCGGGTCGGACCGGCGGCCAACTGGCCGTCAGCCCCGACGGCAAGACGCTGGTCGTGATCCCGGGCATGAAGCCCCGCGCGGGCAAACCTGGCACGCCGGGTGACCTGCTGCCGGTGCGCTTGTCGACCGACGGCGGCCGGCAGTGGACGACGGTGGCCGGCCGGAACGCTCCGTACCTGTCCTCTCCGGTTGCTTTCGGCAACGGGACGGGGCTCGCGCTCTATCAGGGCAAGAAGCGAGAACTCCTCCGTCCCGGTGCCGGCGCCCCGTACACTCCGCCGCCCGATCTGGGCCACCTGTCCGCGGTAGGCGACTTCGTCTACGGCATGCAGTACAACGGCAACCAGACCATCACGAGCACCGACCACGGCAAAACCTGGAAGTACTTCGAGCCTCGTTAGGGGTCATGGGGCTACCGCAGGGCGGTTTCGGCTCGCTCCTTGGTGACGTCCGCGAGGCTGTTGACGAGCTCACGAAGCCAGCGGTCCGTGGATCTCTCGCTCACCTGGATGCACCAGGTGAGCGAGCTTCTCGAGTGTTTCCAGGGAGCACCGGGGTCAGCTCGTACGAGTGCGGTGCTGGCGTTGTCGTACGGGAGGTCCCAGCCGGGGTCGACCATGAGGGACAGCTGGTCGGTGTCGATCGCGGCGGTTCGGCCCCAGATGGTGCTCGACTCACAGCCTGCTTCAGCGGTGGTGGAAGTCGCTTGATCTACAGAACGCCCAGCCGAGTGGTCACCTGGTCGAGGGTCGGCCAGGGCGGGCCTTCGCGCAGGATGTGCAGGAGTCCGTCGCCGAAGAGTCTTCCGTTCGGGAACTGGTCGCCGGCATCCCAGCGCCAGGCGGCGATCATCGCGAGGACCAGCTGGCGGCAGTCGTCCAGCAGTTCGTGGTCGATGCCTGGGTACGACGCGCAGACCTCCTCCGGTACGTGGGCGAGGTCGAACTCGACCGGCCCGCGGCAGCACGTCTCGAAGTCGATGAACAACGGGCCGCTCTTCGTGCTGAGCACGTTGCCCGGATGCGGCTCCCCGTGAAGCAGCTGCTCCGGGGCGCCTCGGTCGTCGATCGCTCGGCGCAGGCTTGCCAGTCTGGTGGTGAGCAACTCGCGGTCGGCGTCGGCCAGCTCGGGCGAAAGGTCCGGGTCGGCAACGAGCTGTTCGGCCTCGGCGACTCGGTCGGTGAACCGTGGGGTCGGTACGTCGATCTTGCGCATACCCGCGTGCAGGCGCTCGAGCGCGTTGGCGAAGTCGGGCGGGGAGACGCTGGGGGTCACGGGTTCGTGGTAGGTCCACAGCGTCACTGCGAAGCCGTCGCGCGTGTACACGAGCGGGTCGACCCGAGGCTCCAACGCAACCACCGGGCTCCCGAGGTCCGTCAGCTGCCGAGCGATCTCAATCTCGAGCTGCGCAACCTCTTGCCCAATTGGTGCTACCCGAGCGAAGACCTCGCACGGCGTCAATCGCAGCGCCAACTTGTTCGAGTTGTGCAGAACAACTGCGTCCTCGACCGGCAGACCGAGCGATGAGGCGATGGACGTCGTAGCCGCGATCGCACGCGTGATTTCAGTCATCTCCATGGCCTCGCCAGGCTACCGGCGTGGTCTTGCACTGTCGCTCGGATTAAGAACGCGCGGAGAATGCTGACCAGCCGGGCCCCGTCCCCCACCGAGCGCCACACTGGGCCACAGCACCCGTGGGCGACGAGACCTGAGTTCGTGGCACCTGGGGCACGACCCCGGGGTATGGCACCTGGGCCCGCGAGGCGGTGCGCCAGCCGAAGGCCTCCGGCGGTAGCCGGAGACGTCCGGGCGCTGGCCGGAAATATCCGGGCCAAGCCGGAACCACCCCGGCGTCAGCCGGAAGTATCCCGGCGGTAGCCGGAAGCACCCCGGCGTCAGCCGGAGACTCCCGGCGCAAGCTGGCAGCACCCCGGCGCTAGCCGGAAACTCCCGGCGCCAGCCGGAAGCAAATGCACCGCGCTAAGCGGGGGTGGGTGGGAGCTTGCGGAGTGGGCGCGTTGAGGAGCGGAGCGACGAAGTAGCGGCCGCGTAGCGAGCGTGGGTCGGATCTATCAGCCGAGCGTGGGTGGGCTTAGGTGCTGAGGGGGAGATGGACGGTGAAGGTTGCGCCGTGGGGAGTCGTGTCGGTGACGGTTACGTGGCCGTTGTGGGCGGCAACCAAGGCGGCGACTATGGACAGGCCCAGTCCGGAGCCGCCGGTGGAGCGGGTTCGGGCGGTGTCTACTCGGTAGAAGCGCTCGAAGATGCGGGCCTTCTGCTCATCCGTGAGCCCCGGGCCGGTGTCGCTGACTTCGAGGATGGCTTCGGTGCCGCGGGTGCCGACGGAGACGGTGACGGGTGCGTCGACGGGGGTGTGGTGGAGGGCGTTGCTGACCAGGTTGCCGAGCACCTGCCGCAGCCGAGCCTCGTCACCGGAGACAACTGGCGCCTCCGAGTCGGGCAGGATCAGCAGCGAGATGTGGCGGTCGGGCTGCACAGCTTGCGCGTTGTGCAGGGCGTCGGCCGCGATCGGGAGCAGGTCGACGGACTCCGCGCGCAGCGGGCGCTGCTGGTCGAGGCGCGCGAGCAGCAACAGGTCGTCGACGAGCAGACCCATCCGCTTCGCCTCGTCCTCGATCCGGCGCATCGTGTCCGGGTCCGCGACATCACCGCGGTGCCGGGACAACTCGGCGAACCCGCGGATCGACGTCAACGGCGTACGCAGCTCATGCGATGCGTCGGCGACGAACCGCCGCATCCGGTCCTCGGACTGCCGGGCCGCCTCCTCCGACTGCCTGGCCGCGTCCTCGCTCCGGCGCGCGGCGAACTCGGACGCCGTACGCTGCGCGAACGCGGTCTCGATCTGTCCGAGCATCTGGTTCAGCGCGAGCGACAGCCGCCCGACCTCGGTCCGCGGGTCCCGCTGCGGTACCCGGCGGCTCAGGTCCCCGCCGGCGATGGCGACCGCGGTGTGCTCGACGTCCTCGAGCCCGCGCAGACTTCGCCGTACGACGTACGTCCCGACGCCGGCCAGCAGTACGAGCAGGATCACCCCGGCCGCGGCCTGGATGCCGATCAGCCGCTGGATGGTGTGGTCCATGTCCTTCAAGCTCTGCGCCACCATGACCGAGCCCTGCTGGTCCTCGGTCGGGACCGCGAGCACCCGCCAGGTCGCCCCGCCGGACTCGGCGTCGACCTCGAACGACTTCCCGTCGAGTGCGCGGACCTGGTTCAGGTTGAGCGTCGGCAGCTTGGGGAGCGGCTCGGCCTCGGCGAGCCGGGAACCGACCGGGCCCTTGTCGCTCGTGCCCTCGGAGTCGTTGAACTGCACGACGAACTCACTCGGCAGCTGTCGCGGTCCCGGTCCGCCGCCGGGGCGCGGCACGGGACGCCGGTCCGTCTCGACGTGCGACAGCGGCATCGCGGCCTGCCGGAGCTGGTCGTCGACGCGGTCGAGCAGGTAGCCGCGCATGATTGTGGTCGCCAGGACCCCGGACGCGACCAGCGCGAGTGCGACGAGCGTCAGCAGGACGACGACGATCGTGACGCGCAACGGGTACCGGTCGGCGAACCGCCGGTGGTTCAGTTGCATCAGTTGGGGCCTCGGGGGGTACGCAGGACGTAGCCGACCCCGCGGACGGTGTGGAGCAGCTTCTGGTCGCCGGTGTCGACCTTACGGCGCAGGTACGACATGTACGACTCGACCACGCCGGCGTCCCCGGCGAAGTCGTAGTTCCACACCGCGGACAGGATCTGTCCCTTCGACATCACGCGCTCGGCGTTCTCCAGCAGGCATCGCAGCAGCTTGAACTCGGTCAGCGACAGCTGCACCGCCTGGCCGGACTTGAACACCTCATAGCTGTCCTCGTTGAGCTCCAGGTCCGCATAGCGCAGTACGGCGGCCTCGGTCGCGGTCTGTTCGCGATGACCGGACCGGCGCAGCAGCGCGCGCACCCGGGCAACCAGCTCGTCGAGGCTGAAAGGCTTGGTGACGTAGTCGTCCCCGCCGGTCTGCAGCCCGAGGACCTTGTCCTCGACCGCGTCCCGGGCGGTGAGGAACAGCACCGGCACATGCCGGTCCTCACCGCGCAGCCGGCGTACGACCTCGAACCCGTCCAGCCCGGGCATCATCACGTCGAGCACCACCAGGTCCGGCTCCACGTCCCGGGCCTTGCGCAGCGCCTCCGCGCCGTGCGTCGCCGTGGTCACGTCGTACCCGGCGAAACGCAGACTCGCGGAGAGCAGCTCGACGATGTTCGGTTCGTCGTCGACGACCAGCAGATGCGGACTCATGCTCTCAGTGTGCAGCCGGGAACCGTGCGAAGCCTGGAAGGTTCCTGGCAATCAGCTGTGAGTCGTCCGCGACGTGACTCAACGCGGGCCGTGCTTGAAGCCCCACTTCTGACCGGCCGCGTCGCGGACGGTGCCGTCGTTGACCGAGCTGGCGGTCGCCTTGCCGTCGGTGACCACGGCGGTCACCCGCACGGTGTTCCCGGTCTTCACGTCGTCGATGCCGTCGCGGGCAGCGTTGACCAGCGTGTCCTCGGTCAGCGTGTAGGTCCGGCTGTAGCCGTCCTCGCTCTTGACGGTGATCGACTCCTTGCTGACCGCGGTCACCTCGCCGCGCTGTGTCGCGACCGTCTGGTACCCGCCGCCGTCCTTCGGTACGACGAACTCGCCGTGCAGCGCGCCGCCCAGCCCGAACTCGCCATGCCCGAAACCGCCCTTGCCCGGTCCGCCCGGCTTCTGCTGACCCGGCGTCGACGGGCTGGACGGGGAGGCCGACGGTGACGGCGTCGGGTCCGCGTTGCTGGCCGCCCAGGCGACCCCGCCGGCCGTGGTGGTCACGGCCACGGCGGCGACGGTGCCGAGCAGCCGCCACCGCTTCTGTGAGAGCTTCATCCTGCTGTGCCTTCCGTACTGCGTGCCGGGACGTCACCTGGCACTGATGCTTCTCACAATGACCGACCCAGCTTGGACCAACCTCCGTCAGGCCTAAGAAGAAGCTGGCAATCACCTAAGAACCGTGCATGGACGACCTGACCTTCGAGGTCGCCTGCGGTGAGGACCGGCTGCAACCGGCCATCACCGTGTGCTCGAACTACTTCGACGTGCCGGGCTTGGCGCCGTCCGGCGGGGCCGGGCGGTTGCTGCCGTCGTCGATCGAACTCGCGGTCGCGGTGTCCCCGGACACGACGGCCCGGATCCGCACGCTCTCGCCGGTCTTGATGTCGGCGATCTTGCCGTCCCGGTTCACCTTGGTGTCCGCGTTGACGACGTACGTCCGGGTGTACCCGTCGGCGCTCTTCACGGTGATCGTCGTGTTGCTGACCGCCGTGACCGAGCCGGACTGCGTGCCGACCGTCTGGTACCCGCCGCCGTCCTTCTGGACGACGAACTCGCCGTGCAACGCACCGAACAGGCCGTCCCGCGGGCCCCTGTCGTGATCGGGCGCCTTCTGGGTCCCTGGCAGTTCAGACGACGAACAGGACCGCGGCCAGCCACACAGCCGCGGCGAGCGATGTGCCGATGAGCTCGATGAGGATGGAGACGCCGGTCTGGCGAAGCGCGTGTTTGGTGGAGGTCCACGCGGCCGCGTGCGTGCGCTGGCGCTGGAGCTCGGACAGGTACACGCCGACCGGGAAGCCGACGAACATGCCGACCACCGGGATCACGAAGAACCCGATAATGCCGAGCAGCACCCCGACGACCATCGACCGCCGCGGTACGCCGGCCTCCCGGAGCCGGCGCTCCGGTACGACGTACTTGACCACCTGGCTGGCACCGATCAGCACCGCGGCGATCGCGAACACCACCCACCCGGTCGCGCTGTGCTCGACGATCGCCCACACCAGGATCGCGGCGAGGCTGAGGATCGCGCCGGGCAGGATCGGCACGACGATGCCCGCGATCCCGACGAAGATCGCGATGCCGACCAGAAGGTTCACGCCAGTCTCCACAGTCCTACTTAACCGCATCGCGGCGCCGTTTAGGGTGGAGACATGTCGTCCCCACTGCATGAACTGGTCACCGCGCTCGCCGCTCCGTGGGTGGTGCTGTCGCCGCGTTCCGGGCAGCTCACCGGATCCGGCGCCGAGGGCGTGTACGCCCGGGACCGCCGGATCCTGTCCCGGCTGAGCGTGACGGTCGACGGGCACGAGCCGCTCCCGGTGCACGTCGACGAGCAGGACGCGGCCACCCATCAGTACGTCGCGATGCTCGAAGGCCTCGGCGACACCCGGCACGACCCGACCGTGATGCTGTACCGGACCCGCACCGTGGACTCCGAGGGCATGACCGAGCGGATCACGCTCGTCAACCGCTCCCGGGCGGCCGTCGACTGCCGCCTGGACGTTGCCCTCGGCACCGATCTCGCGGGGACCGCCGCGGTGCGCAGCGGCGCGGCCGCGACCCTGCCGCAGCTCGCGCCGCTTCCCGACGGTCCCCAGCGGACGCGCTGGGAGAACGACGACACCCGCGTCGTGGTCACCGCCGACCCGGGGGTCTCGGCGACGCCGCACGTCGAGCCGGGGGAGGAGTTCACGATCACCCTGCGCGTGACCGCGGACTTCCCGAAGTCGAACACCGGCTTCTCGATCGAGCCGCCGGCCGAGCGCGCGCCGTACGACGTCAGCGTCCGCTGTGACGACAAGCGCGTCGGGCGCTGGCTCGACCGGTCACTGGACGACGTTCGCGCACTGCAGCTGGCCGCGGACGACGACCGCTACCTCGGCGCCGGCCCGCCCTGGTACCTGACGCTCTTCGGCCGCGACTCGCTGATCTCGTCCGGCATGATGATTCCGGTCGATCCCACGCTCGCCGCGGGCACGCTGCGCGCGCTGGCTGCCAGGCAGGGCACGAAGGTCGACGCCGGGTCCGCGGAACAGCCGGGCAAGATCCCGCACGAGCTGCGCGCCGAGGTCGCGGATCACGGCGGCGGCCTCGTCCTCCCGCCGGTGTACTACGGCACACACGACGCGACCCAGCTGTGGGTCGTGACGCTGCACAAGGCGTGGCGCTGGGGCATGCCCGCCGACGAGGTGCGTGACCTGCTGCCGAACCTACGGCGCGCCCTCGCCTGGATGAAGGAGTACGCCGACCCGGACGGCGACGGCTTCCTCGAGTACATCGACGAGTCGGGGCACGGTCTGGCGAACCAGGGCTGGAAGGACTCGAACGACGCGGTGCAGTGGCCCGACGGGACGCTGGCGGTCGCGCCGATCGCGCTGTGCGAGGTCCAGGGATACGCGTACGCCGCCGCGATCAAGGGCGCCGAGCTGCTCGAGGCGCACGGAGAGTCCGGCGACGAGTGGCGGGCCTGGGCAGCCGCACTGCAGGAGCGCTTCCGCGCTGCGTTCTGGGTCGACGGCTACCCGGCGATCGCCCTCGACGGTGCGAAGAACCCGGTCATCGGCCGCGCGTCGAACATGGGCCACCTGCTCGGCACCGGACTGCTCGACGCGGACGAGGAGCAGACGGTCGCCGACATCCTCGCCGGCGCCGACCTGAACAGCGGCTTCGGGTTGCGAACGTTGTCGACGGCAATGACCCGCTTCAACCCGCTCGGCTATCACACCGGCAGCGTGTGGCCGCATGACACCGCGATGACAGTGCAAGGCCTGTTCGCCAGCGGGCAGTCCGAGGTGGCGTCGTCGTACGTCGAAGGGCTGGTGCGCGCCGCCGAGGCGTTCGGGTACCGCCTGCCGGAGCTGTACGGCGGCCGCGGGACGGGCGAGGAGAGCACGCCGACGCCGTACCCGCTCTCGTGCCGCCCGCAGGCGTGGGCCGCGGCCTCGGCGGTCGCGGTGCTCGTGGCCGCGCTCGGTATCGAGCCCGACGTCCCGGGCGGCACGCTCGCGGTCAACCCGGCGGAGTCGGTGCCGTGGGACAAGCTCGAGCTCGACGGACTGCTGGTCGGCGGCGAGCGGCTGTCCGTGCGGTGGGAGGGCGGCGAGGCGACCGTCGTCAGAGGGCAGTGATCAGCGCGAACGCCGACAGCCCCAGGTAGATCGCCGCGACGGTCAGGTTTCGCCAGCGGCTCGTCGTACGGACCGAGCGGAAGCGCCGACCGATGGCGTCGGCGCCCACCGCGTAGCCAAGGTCGAAGACCAGACCGATCAGCAGCGCGCCGACGCCGAGC
Organism: Kribbella sp. NPDC051936; assembly: GCF_040680955.1. NCBI lineage: Bacteria > Bacillati > Actinomycetota > Actinomycetes > Propionibacteriales > Kribbellaceae > Kribbella > Kribbella sp. NPDC051936. The sequence goes on from NZ_JBFAXS010000009.1 coordinate 149,732, forward strand.
AGCAGCAGCTCGCTGCGCAGCTGGTCCGCGCTGGCGCCGCGGGTCGCGAACTGGGGAAGGAACGCGAGGAAGAACAGCGCGGCCTTCGGATTGAGCAGGTTCACCACGACACCGTCCCGGAACACCCGCCCGAGCGGTGCCACCTCGAGGCCGGCCGAATGATCGCCCGCCGACGCCTTGAGCATCTTGAGGCCGAGGTACGCCAGGTAGAGCGCGCCCGCGACGGTGATCGCGGCGAACAGCGTCGGCGACGTCTGCACGAGCGTCGCGAGGCCGAGCGCGGTGACCACGATGTAGACCAGCGTGCCGGTCTCGATCGCGAGGGCCGAGACGACACCGGCCCGGCGGCCCTGGGTGAGGCTGCGCAGCGAGATGTACAGGTTGTTCGGCCCGGGCATTCCGACCAGCACCGCCGTCGCGCCCGCGAATCCCGCCAACTGACCGGTACCCATCGTCTTCTCCTCGAACTGGACTGCGTTGCCGTACTAGCCTGGCGGCGTCGGAAGCAGTCCACCCGAGCCAATCCGAGGAGAAGTGGACCGTTCTGGAGACCCGGCCGCGCTGGCTGACCTGATCGGCCACCGGCTGAGCGGCCGCAGCGGCGGCCTGTACCGGCGGCTCGCCGACGAGATCGCCGCGCTGATCGGCTCCGCCGAGCTTCCGGTCGGCGCCCGGCTCCCGGCCGAGCGGCGGCTGGCCGACGCGCTGGCGATCAGCCGCTCCACGGTCGTCGCGGCATACGACGAACTGCGCGCCCGCGGCCTGGTCGAGAGCCGGCGCGGCAGCGGTACGACGGTCGCACGCGCGGCGGGTCGTGGCCGTTCACGAGCGGACAAGCGGATGCCGTCCGGGTACGGCGACTCGCTGTTCCACCGGATCACGGTCGGGCCGGGCGAGGTCATCTCGCTCACGTACGCCGTGGACCCCGGGCTGCCCGAGCTGGCGTCGGAGCTGATCGACCTGGCGTCCACCGACCTGCCGGACCTGCTCGGCGACGTCGGCTATCACCCGCGCGGCCTGCCCGTGCTGCGCGAGCGGATCGCGGAGCACTTCACCGAGTCCGGACTGCCGACGTCCGCGGACGAGATCGTGGTGACGACCGGCGCGCATCAGGCGATCGCGCTGGTGACGCAGATGTACCTGCGCACCGGTGCCGCGGTCGCCATCGAGCAGCCGAGCTGGCCGGGGTGCTTCGACCTGTTCGGCGCGGCCGGCGGGCGGGTGGCCGGCGTACCGCTGGACGACGCCGGGATCCGGCCGGACCTGCTGGCGGCCGCGTTCGCGGAGCACCAGCCGGCGATGCTGTTCGTGATGCCGACCTTCCACAACCCGACCGGCCGGCTGATGTCGGCGAACCGGCGCCGCCAGGTCGCCGAGCTGGCCGCGCGGCACGGCGTCGTGGTGGTCGAGGACAACGCGTACTCGGCCTGGGACCCGGCAGGCCCGGACATCCCGCCGCCGCTCGCCGCGTACGCGCCGGACGACGCGGAGGTCCTGACGATCGGATCGGTGTCGAAGGCGGTCTGGGGCGGGCTGCGGATCGGTTGGATCCGGGCGTCGCGGCCGGTCGCCGAGCGGCTGGCCCGGCACAAGGCCCTGGCCGACCTCGGCAGTCCGGTCATCGACCAGGCGTTGACGGCCAGGCTGCTGCCGCGGCTCGGCGAGCTGACCGCGGCCCGGGCGCGGGTCGCGACCACGCGGAAGAAGCTGATGGGGGAGCTGCTGACCGAGCGGCTACCGGAGTGGGAGTGGTCGCTGCCGACCGGTGGATCGGCGCTGTGGATCCGCCTGCCGGACACCGACGCGCGGGTCTTCGCGCAGGTGGCGTTGCGGCATGGGGTGGAGGTGGTCGCCGGCCAGGCGATGGATCCGTCGGGTGCACACGACGACTACCTGCGACTGCCGTTCGCCTACTCGGAGCAAGTGCTCGACGATGCGGTCGCCCGGCTGTCACGAGCCTGGCAGGAATTGCGGCGGCACGGCCCCGGCCCCGGAGTACCTGTCGTGTAAGGGACTGTTCGCGCACAAAAGGATGGCGGTCACCCTTCCGGGTGAACCGCCATCGAAGCCTGTCTGACTTTGGCGCCGCCGTTGGCGCGTTTAGAACAGCCTGTGGGTCACCGCTCGTCTTCAGTGGCGATCGCGGGGGTGGCTTCGAGCCGGCCGGTCTCGTCGTGGATCGTGATCGCGATGTCGCGCAGCTTCTCCGAGTGCTCCCGGCTGTGGTGGGCGCAGAAGAGCAGCTCCCCACCGCTGGTCAGGGTGACTCGGACGTAGGCCTGCGCACCGCAGCGGTCACAACGATCCGCGGCCGACAGGGCCGAACTCGGGGCGAGTGCTGTAGTCATTGAGGCCTCATCTCATCTAGTTCCGTACTCACCAGATAGCAACATCCTGACATGCGGATCGCTTCCCGGTGGGGACAACGTGTCCGTATGTGAGACGAACCACCTGTCCTCGTATGACGCTTGCTGACGCGGAATCGTTTCGGGTAGTGGCGGATTTCTGGTGAGTCACGCAGGAGCAGTGCTTCTTCTCTCACTGTGCGCCATGGAACCGTCACCGTCTGCTCGGAATCGGAGTGTCGTACACCACTTCGAATCGAGTCCGGATCGATACCTGCCGCGACACGTACCTCCGGTACCCGGCCGCATGTCAGCCGAGGGCATGCCTGCGGCGTTTTGGGGGTGCGGCCGCATAGGCTGTACGCGTCAGCGTGTGAACCAGTGAAGGAGCCCTGTGGCCGCCCCGACGCCTCGCAGTACCGAGATCGACCCGACGTACAACGCCCGCCACCTGCTCGTCCTCGAAGGTCTCGAGGCGGTCCGGAAGCGGCCGGGGATGTACATCGGCTCGACCGACAGTCGCGGCCTGATGCACTGCCTGTGGGAGATCATCGACAACGCCGTCGACGAGGCCCTGGCCGGGCACGGCGAGCGGATCGACGTCGTGCTCCACCAGGACGGTTCGGTCGAGGTGATCGACCGGGCGCGCGGCATCCCGGTGGACGTCGAGCCGAAGACCAAGCTCAGCGGTGTCGAGGTCGTCTTCACCAAGCTGCACGCCGGCGGCAAGTTCGGCGGCGGGTCGTACAACGCGTCCGGCGGTCTGCACGGCGTCGGCGCCTCGGTGGTGAACGCGCTGTCCGCGCGGCTGGACGTCGAGGTGGACCGCGGCGGCACGGTCTGGACCACTTCGTTCCGGCGCGGCGTGGCCGGCGAGTTCGACGGCGACGGGGCGAACGCGTCGTTCACGCCGGCCAAGGGCCTGCGGAAGGCCGGCCGGGCCAAGAAGGGCGTCACCGGCACCCGGATCCGATACTGGGCGGACCGGCAGATCTTCACCAAGGACGCGACCTTCAACTACGACGAGCTGGTCACCCGCGCGCGGCAGACCTCGTTCCTGGTGCCGGGCCTGGAGCTGGTGATCCGCGACGAGCGCGGCGACGAGGTCACCGAGGAGAAGTTCAAGCACGACGGCGGCATCTCGGAGTTCTGCGAGTTCCTGGCCACCGACCAGAAGGTGACCGACGTCGTCCGGCTGACCGGGACCGGCCACTTCACCGAGACCGTGCCGATGCTCGACGACGCCGGCCACATGACCCCGACCGACGTCGAGCGGGACCTGGACGTCGACGTCGCGGTGCGCTGGGGCGACGGGTACGAGACCGAGCTGCGTTCGTTCGTGAACATCGTCGCGACGCCCAAGGGCGGCACCCACGTCAACGGCTTCGAGCGGGCGCTGTCGAAGAGTTTCACGAGCGCGCTCGACGGCACGCGGCTGCTGAAGAGCGGCGAGGAGATCATCAAGGACGACGTCCTCGAGGGTCTGACCGCGGTCGTCACGGTGCGGCTGGCCGAGCCGCAGTTCGACGGGCAGACGAAGGAAGTGCTGGGCACGCCGGCGGCCTCACGGATCGTCGCGAAGGTTGTGCAGACCGAGCTCGAGTCGTTCCTGACCTCGACCAAACGGGAGCACAAGGCGCAGGCCCGCGCGGTGCTGGAGAAGATCGTCGCCGCGTCCCGGACACGGGTGGCCGCGCGTCAGCACCGCGAGCTGCAGCGGCGCAAGACCGCGCTGGAGTCGTCGGCGCTGCCGGCCAAGCTCGCGGACTGCCGCAGCAACGACGTCGACCGGTCCGAGCTGTTCATCGTCGAGGGTGATTCGGCGCTCGGTACGGCGAAGCTGGCGCGCAGCTCGGAGTTCCAGGCGCTGCTGCCGATCCGCGGCAAGATCCTGAACGTGCAGAAGGCGTCCGTCGGCGACATGCTGAAGAACGCCGAGTGCGCGTCGATCATCCAGGTGGTCGGCGCCGGGTCGGGGCGGACGTTCGACCTCGAGCAGGCGCGCTACGGGAAGATCATCTTTATGGCGGACGCCGACTCCGACGGCGCACACATCCGCTGCCTGCTCGCGACGCTGTTCTTCCGGTACATGCGGCCGCTGGTGGAGGCCGGGCGGGTCTACACCGCCGTCCCGCCGCTGCACCGGTTCGAGCTGACGAACCCGAAGAAGGGCCAGGACAAGTACCTGTACACCTACAGCGACGCGGAGTACCAGCGGAAGACGGCCGAGCTGATGAAGAAGGGCGTCCGCTGGAAGGAGCCGCCGCAGCGTTACAAGGGTCTCGGTGAGATGGACGCCGACCAGCTGGCCGAAACCACCATGGACCCGCGGCACCGCACCCTGCGCCGGATCACCGTCGACGACGCCGAGGCAGCCGCCCAGGTCTTCGACCTGCTGATGGGCAACGACGTGGCCCCGCGCAAGGAGTTCCTCGTCCAGGGCGCCTACGAGCTCGACGAGAACCGCATCGACGTCTGACGCCTGTGGCCCTGGTCTGCTTCGATCTCGACAACACGCTGATCGATCGGGACGGCGCCTTCCTGGCGTGGGCCCGGTGGTTCGTGGCGCGCGCCGGGTTGGCGAGCGACGCGGTCGAGTGGCTGGTTGCTCATGACAACGGCGGGTTCCGCCCGCGGCCGGAGTTGTTCGCCGGGTTCGCGGAGCGGTTCGGCGTGGAGATCTCGGTGGAGGAGTACGACCGGGAGCACCCGTTGTTCACCTGGGTGGAGCCCGCGGTGCTGGACGGACTGGCGCGGCTGCGGGCGGCCGGGTGGCGCGTCGCCGTGGTGACGAACGGGACCGTGCTGCAGCAGACAGGCAAATTGCAGCACACCGGGATCGCTCAGGCCGTCGACTACTGCTGCATCTCGTCCGCGGTCGGCGTGCGCAAACCGCAGCGGGAGATCTTCGAGCGAGCGGCGGCCGGCGCGGGCGCCGAGCTCGACGGCGGATGGATGGTGGGCGACCACCCGGCGTACGACGTCGCGGGTGGCATCGCGGCCGGCCTGCGAACCATCCGCGTCGGGAACCAGCACGCCGCCGATCCGCCGGTCGCGGATCACCACGTCGACTCCGTCGTGGAGGCGTTCGCGGTGATCCTCGCCGAGAACGCCTAACCTGCCGAGCGTTCGGAATTCTGCGCGTTCTGCTGTGCGGCCTCGGTTCGCTCGGCCGGCGTGACGCAGATGTGGTCTGCCGACGTCGCTTCGCGCCAGACGAAGCCGTCGACGCAGTAGCCGTCGCCGCGATCGCGATGCTCGTCCTGGTGCGCTTGGTTCTGCTGGAGTACCGCTGCCTTCTCGTCAGGCGTCACGCAGACGGTGTCGGACTCGGTCGCGCGCCGCGGTTCGAACCCGTCGCGGCAGCCGTTCGCGCCGTCGACACCCTTGCCCACAAGCTGAACCACTGTGCTGCCGCTCCCGAACCGCACGGTGACTTCGGCTTCCCGGTCACCCGCCGCGGACGGGGTGAACTTCAGCCGGATGGAACAGGCGGTCCCGGGCTTGAGAGTGCCTTTGCACTGCTTCGTGATGCGGAAGTCGTCCTGGTCGCGCCCGTCGAGCGCCGCGCCGTTCACGCTGACGGTCGAACTGCCGGCGGGCTTCACGCCGAAACGGCAGTCGGCGGTGTGGTGCACCTCGGTTGCCGGGCACGTGACCTCCTCAGGCACCGACAACCCAGACGTGTTCGAGGACGGCCCCGGTAGCGGAGGTTTCCAGAACGTGCCCTCGCGGCTCGCGACCGGAGACTTGCCGTCCCGCAGCAGGTCGGAGATCGTGAAGCCGCTGACGGTGATGAGCAGTGCAAGCGTCGTGAGTACGCCGATGCCGATGCTCCGAGCGACTCCACTGCCCCGGGTCGTGAAGACCGCAGTCACCAACGGCGCGATCCCGGCGCCGATCAGCGTGCCCGGACGCCCGATGTCGAAGAAGCTGCTGAGCAGGGTGCCGACCACGGACGCGGCGACGGCGAGGAGCAGCTGGAGAGCCCCGAGGGCATGTGTAGCGCGGACCTGCCGACCCAGTTGCAGGTCGGTGGACGTTCGTGTGGCCAAGCTTCCCCCAGGCGTCCTCGAGCCAGGCGTGCCCGTCGGACGGCGGGCGTCCCCCAAATGTCCGGGAGTCGCGGGCCTGCTGACCAGGCTCGCGTGTCACTCAGTGACACGCGGCGGGACGACCTGGCCAGGTGCCAACTCACGGCCGTCGACGGTGATCGCCGTAGAGCCTGAATCGAGTAGGTGGGCTCGGCGTGGCTGTCGGGGCCTGAACGCGTGGCAGAGGCGCCGTTCAGCCGGTACTTCATGAACACAATTCTGATCACCTGGGCGTGGTGGTGATCACTTTGGTAGTCACTTCCTGCGTGGGCTGATGCTCAACGGATCCGGGCGCCGGCTCGCACTGAATGTAGAAGAGTCGACATTTACCAGCCGGCCTGGCTGCGAACCGCTCCCTCGAGACAGGCCTGCCCGTCGACACGTCCGACCTGCTCAGGCTGTGATCAGAAGAGTGATCACATGACCACTATTCTGAGCATCACAAGGCGCTGTGGAGGATCGCGTGTGCACCGGCGACGATTGCGTCCCGGTTGGCTTCGTACGTCGGGTCGGTGATCGCGGTCTTGTTGGCGAGATCGAAGGACAGCACCGGGACGTGCAGGTGGCCGGCCGGCATCGACGGGTCGAGCAGGTCGCGCTGCAGAGTGTTGCGGTAGGCAACTTCATTGGAGAGGTAGCCGCCGCCGGCCCCTTCCGACGCGATCGAGCCGGCGGTCGGGCCGTCCGGCCGCCGCACCGGCGTGGTCTGGCCGGCGGGGATCTCGAGGACGGACGTGTTGACGCGCGTTCGGAACGGAGTGACGTCGGTCTGCGCCATCCGTGCGAGCGGAAGGCTGGAGGTGATCCACTCCGGTCCCGCCGGCATGCTGGGGGAGACGACCGGAGCGCTGATCGTGCCGCCGCCCCAGAGGTTGTTGTTGTCGCCGATCGAGCTGACGGACCGGCGGCGCCCGTTGAAGACCTCGAGGTCGAAGATGCCCACCCGGCCCTGGCTCGCGGTCATCACGAGATCCGCGTGCTGCGGACCTGGGCGGTAGTGCGGCGCGAGCGCGTTCTCGACCATGTTCTCGTCGAAGTCGGTGTACCGGACCGGGAAGACCACGGTCTGGATCTCGTACGTCGTACCATTCACGGTCCAGCGCCGGCCGTCGAGGGTGAGCGCGTTGGCGCCGGACGGGTTGCCGATCCGGATGTCCGCGTCGAGCGTGAACGGGTCGAATCCGGTGACCAGGATCTTCCGGACGCCCGGGGTGAAGCGGGTGCTCGTGATGCCGCGGGAGGCGTACTCGAACGAGCGGATCAGGCTGTCGCGTTCTGCCGTGCCGAGACCGAAGGAGGGTTGCCACTGGCGGAGGGCGAGGGCCATCGAGATGCGCGCCCAGTACAGCCCGCGGTCGTCGGTGGACGGTAGCGCGTCGGAGCCCTGCGGTGCCTGCTGCGCGCGGCGGGTCGCCGCACGCCAGAGGGCCTCGCCGTGGGTGCGCACGAGAACCGTGGCGGCCTGGTGGTTGGGGACCCGGCACAGGAGTTGTGTGAACAGGTCGATCTGGCGATCGAAGCCCGAGCGGCGGAGGATCTCGACGGGTACTGACGGACCGCCGTTGACGCCCCGGCTGAGCCGCTGCTCCTCGACGGTACCGACGATCGACTGATCCAGGCATCCGGTCACCGGGCCGCCGCGGTACGCGGGCGCGGCGTCGGGGAACGCCGCGTGGGCAACCGGCGCGCCGGACAGGACTGCGGTCAACGCCAAGGCGCCGGCGACCAGGGAACTATGGAATGAGCTGGGGCGGAGTCTCATAAGGGCTGTCTATCAGATTTTCGCCCGCGATCCGAGAGATCCTCACCGGTCGTGGGTACTGCAGACTGTATGCAATCTGTTACGGTCGAGGAGACGGTCCCGCCCCGCCGTCTGTGCGTGAGGAGCTCCCCGATGACGCCTTCCCCCTTCCGCCTCCCGACGCCCGCCTGGTCACGGCGGCGAGTTCTCGCTGCTGTGCTCGGCACGGCGATTCCGGCCGCACTGGGAGCCGGCTGCGGCGCCTCGGGTTCTGCGCCCGGCGGAGCGCCAAGCCCAGCAACCCCGCCGGTGGTTGCTGATGGCAACGCAGTGCTGGAGCGACTGCTGGCCGGCAACGCGCGCTTCGTCGCCGCTCAGGAACAGGATCTGGACGAGGGCATCGCCCGCCGGATCGCGGTGAGCAAGGGACAGCACCCGTTCGCGACGATCCTGGGCTGCGTCGACTCCCGGGTGCCGATCGAGCTCGTCTTCGACCAGGGCCTCGGCGATCTGGTCGTCGTACGGAGCGCCGGTCAGGCCCTGGACCACTCGGTCATCGGCAGTGTGGAGTTCGGCGTCGCCGAGCTGCACACCCCGCTCCTGATGGTCCTCGGCCACCAACGGTGCGGCGCCCTCACCGCCGCGATGAACGCCGTCGACTCAGCCCGCCGCACAGCCGACCACGGCGAGATCGACTACGTCGTCGAGGCCCTCACACCGGCGGTCCAGGGCGCCACCGGCAAACCGGGCGACCGACTGACGAACGCGATCCGGACCAACGTCGACCTGACTCTGGCCAAGCTCCGTCAGTCACCTGTGATCGCCCCGCTCGAGAAGGCAGGCAAGGTCGAGCTCGCCGGCGCGTACTACGAGCTCGACACCGGCAAAGTCGTGCTGAGTTGATCAGTCGATCTGGCTGAGGCGGCCGGTGTCGACGTCGTACATGAAGCCGCCCACCAGGATCTCGTCGCCGATCAGGGGGTGTTCGCGGACCGCGGCGACGTCGCGGCGGAGGGCCTCGTGCTGGTCGGGGATGACCGAGATCGGCAGGTAGCCTGCCGGTTTGCCGGCGGCGAGCTCGACCTTGGCGCGCAGATCGTCCTCGGACATCGCGGCCATCGCGCAGCGGGTGTGCGGGATGATCATGATCCGGCGGACGCCGAGCAGCTGCACGCCGAGCACCAGGCCGGTCATCGTGACCTCGGTGACCCGGCCGCCGGCGGACCGCAGGACCTTCGCGTCGCCGGGCTTCAGGCCGAGCATCTCCAGCGGCGGGATCCGCGAGTCCATACAGGTGACCACGCCGATCCCCGCATGGGCGATCCCGTCGAACCCGCCGTAGTGGAAGTCCGCGGCGTACTCGGCGTTGGCGGCGAGCACGTCGTCGAAGCCGCCGCTCATCGCACGGATCCTGACACGGGGGTACCGGCTTGCAGGACAGACATGGCGAATGCTTCCTTTCCGCAGGAGTCAGGTCGGGGTGGATCAGCTGGTGCACTCGTGACCGGCACGGTCCAGGACCGGCCGTCGACGTGCTGGACGGTGACTGTGTCGGCGCGTTCACCGACGACTCGCAACGCGTCCAGGGCGAGCTCCCCGGTGAGTTCACGCACTGCGACCTCGGCGGCCTGGCCGCGCTTGGTCCACGTGGACCGGCCGCGCAACCCGGTCAGCACCGTCCGGCCACGGTCGGCCGCGGCGAGCACCTCGACCGCCGTCTCGACCGTGAGGTGACCGTGCATGGTGCCGGCCGGGAGGTACGTCGCGGTCGGCGCGAACCGGTGCCCGCCGAGGTGATTGGCTTCCCACACCCGCCCCGGTGCCCGCTCGGCCAGCCCGGACACGAGCGGCCGGCCGAGAATCGCGCAGCACTCGTCGCGCTTGCCGTTGGTGCAGACCAGCACGATCGGTTCGTCGACCGGCACCAGCGCGGGCAGTGACGCGGCGACCGCCGCACGGTCACCACGTGCGACCGCGCCGAGGTCGAGGGCCGCGAGCTCGGACGGGTCCGCGACCTGTCCGCCGAGCAGCCAGGTGCTGCCGGGGATCGTCGAGGCCACGAAGACCTGGTGCGACCGCTCGACCGAGTCCGCGTGCCGGCCGGGGGAGCGGATCAGCCCGAAGCGGACGTCGACCTTCTTGCACTTGTCGTCGAAGGATCCACCGAAAGCGGGATCGAGGTGACTCTGCGTCGGCGCTTTCGCGCCCCACGGGCCGGGCTGCTCGACGACGACCCATCCGGTCGCCACCACCGCGGTGCCGGGTAACGGCTCCCGTAGCACCCGACAGTACGTCGAGCACAGATCGGGGCCAGGGGCAGCGGTCACGGCTTTACGGTACGCGACCTGAGACGCCCGTCCCTCATGATGATCATCATGTGTGCGTTGCACCACGCCGGGCGCCAGGCCCGGCGCCGCGCCGGCCGAGCAGCAGGACCCCGAGGACGGCGGCGAGGAACGCGCAGACCGCGGCGCCGGCGAAGATCGCGTGAACTTGTGAAACGGCGGCGTCGCGCAGCGCGTCCACGAACGGCCGGCAGTTGCCGGGGGAGTCCGGGCACAGCTCGTTCGGCGATCTGATGCCCTCGGCAATCGCGTAGTACCGGCGCAGGCCGATGGCGGTAAGGGCCGAGACGCCGACGAGCATCCCGACCATCCGTGCGACCACCACGAGCGCGCTGACCAGTCCGTGGCTGTCGGCGGGCGTCGCGCCGAGCATCGCGGTGTTCACCGGCGACAAGGCCAGCCCGAACCCGAAACCGCAGACGAGCAGGACGACGGTCGCCGGCCAGTGATCGAGCGCCGTACGGCTCCAGAACGCCATCACCACGAACATGGCCCCGGACAGCCCGAGCCCGGCGCCCGTGATCAGCCCGAGCCCGTACCGCCGGGTCAGCCATCCGCCGACGACCGCGCCGACCGGCAGCGCGATCAGGAACCGCAGCAGCACCAGCGCGGCCGCCAACTGTCCGCCGCCCTGGGTCGTGCGAGCGAACACCGGTACGTCGACCAGCGCCGCGATCAACGCGCAGCCGATCAGGAAGCTGACCACCAGCGCACCCCATGCGGGACGACCGCCCAACAACCCACGCGGCACGATCGCAGCCGCCGTACGCCGTTGCCACCAGGCGAAACCGGCCGCGAACACCGCGGCCGCGACGAGCAACCACGGCCCCGCGGGAGACATCAGCTCCCGCTCCGGATCGGCGGTCGCGAACGCCAGCACGACACCGGCCAGTGCGAGCGCGAGCAGCACCGCGCCGACCAGATCGACCTGCGAGAGCACCTCCGCCAAGTGGCCGCGAGCCCGCCGCAGCACGAGGCCGAGCCAGATCAGCGCCAGCACCAGCGTGGCGACTCCGATCGGCGTGAGCAGTCGGGACGTGCCGGTGAACGGTACGAAGGGCAGTCCGAGCGTGACGCCGGAGGCGAGTCGATCAGGCGCGGTGAGCGTCAGGCCGAGAGCGATACAGGCGAGCAGGCCGACCGCCTCCGAGACTCGCGCGCGCCAGCGGCCGCGGAGCAGGAGCGCGAGGACGACGGCGACCACCAGATTCAGCCAGAAGATGTAGCGCCAGTCGGCCACCGCGAGGACGACGGCACCCAGCAGCGGACCCAGCACCGAGCCCAGCTCTTGCACCGCTCCGACGACACCGAGCGGCAACCCGCGCCGCTCCGCCGGCCAGAGGTCGGCGACCAGCGCCAACGTGGCCGGAACCAGCCCGCCACCGCCGACGCCCTGGAGAAACCGACCGGTTACCACCAGGGACAGGTCGTAGGCGCCGGCCGTGATCAAGGACCCGACCGCGAACAGCAACAGCGACCCGACGAGCACAGGGGTGCGCCCGGCGACGTCCGCGATCCGGCCGATCAGCGGCAGAACGGCGATGTACCCGAGCAGGAACCCCGAGATGATCGGCGCCGCCCGCTGCAGCTCGTCGGCCGACAACCCGACCCCGGCCATCATGTCCGGCAGCGCGAGCACGACGACGTACGTGTCCGCCGCCGCGAACGCGACGGCGACCGACGCCAGCGTGAGACGGGTCCTCGCCGTGCTCACGGCGCGGTGATCTCGACCTTCTCGCCGTACTTGTCCAGGGTGACGTCGTAGCTGCTGGTCGCACCGGAGTAGAACGGGCCGGTGATGGTGGCCGAGACCAGTTGCTTGGTGTCCTTGTCGATCTTGAAGGTGCTCGGGAAGTCCTGGTCGGCCGGCGCCTTCGGGAAGATGCCCTGCAGGGACTTGCCCTGGACGGAGCCGGTGACCTCGGTGAGGACCTTCGAGCCCTCGCGGGTCTCGCCCTTCACCTTCGGGTCCTTCAGGCCCGGCAGGACCGCGGTCAGGCCCTTCGCGGGATCGAGCAGGACCGCCGGGTCCGGTGCGCCGAGCCCGGCCAGCTGCGACGGCGTGAGCTCGATGAAGGCCGGCGCGAACGACACCTTCGCGTAGACCTTGCTCCCGACCGCCACCACGTCGGCGTCGATCGGCGAACCGGACGAGCGGACCGTCAGTTTGCCCTTGAACGCCGGTGCGTGCGTCGCGACGCCGTCACCGCTGGCGAGCGTCTGCGCGTTGTCCGGCAGGTCGCGCCCGGTCAGCACGATGTGCACGCTGGAGGCCTCGTCGATGGTCTTCTTGGCGTCCGTCAGCAGCGCGACCGCGTCACCACCGGACTGGCCCCCGCCGCCCGATTCCTTCTTGTCGGTGCAGCCCGCCACCGCGAGTACAACGATCGCGCCGAGCGCGAGCACTCTCTTCACGGACTCAGCCTGCCAGATCGGAAGCGCACGCAGCGATGGGCTGCGCCACGGGCACGCCGGAGCCGTCCCGCCGCATGTCGACAGGCGGCAGCTCCACCGGTGCGCCGCTGCTCGCGCTGGCCTTCACCGGCGCGGTGCCGATGTACCCGAGCAGGAGCCCGTCCTCGCCCTTCAGTAGCCGCTGGCAGCGCACTCCGCCGGTCCCGCGGCCCTTGCCCGGGTACTCGCTGAACGGCGTCACCTTCACCGCGCCGACCTCGGTCCCCGGCAGCGCCGACGACGAGCCGGCGATCGTCACCACCTGTGCCTCGCGGGCAGTGTCGACGGCGCCGAAGAAGACCACCTTCGCCGTCGCTGCGAGCCGGACGCCGGCCATACCGCCCGCGGTCCGACCCTGCGGCCGCACGGCGGACGCCGGGAAGTGCAGCAGTTGGGCGTCCGACGTGATGAAGCAGAGCTCCTCCTCGCCGGTGGTCAGCTCGACCGCCCCGACGACCTGGTCGCCGTCCTTCAGCCCGACGATCTCCCACGAGTCGCGGTTGCTCAGGTGGTCCGGCACGACGCGCTTCACGACGCCGCCCGCGGTCCCGAGCGCGACACCGACCGAGTCCGGATCCATCGTCGTCAGCGCCAGCGCCCGCTCACCCGGCTCCAGCGACACGAACTCCGCGATCGGCGCACCGCCCTGCAGGTTCGGCGCGTTCGCGGTCGTCGGTACGGCGGGCAGGTCGAGCGACTCGAGCCGGATCAACCGGCCGGCGCTGGTGACCAGGCCGTACTGACCGCGGGCGGTGCTCTTCACCGCGGACACGATCGCGTCGTGCTTCGCGCGCGACTCGCTGGAACCGAACGGCTCCACGCCGTTCGTGCGCGCGAGCAGCCCGGTCGAGCTCATCAGGATCCAGCAGGGGTCGTCGCTGACCTCGAGCGGCACGGCGGCCGTCTTGGCCGCACCGGAGGACTCCAGCAGCACGGTCCGGCGCGGCGTCCCGTACGTCTTCGCGACCTCGGCGAGCTCGTCGGAGACCATCTTGCGGAGCAGCTTCGGGTCCTCGATGATCGCGGTCAGCGCCTCGATCTCGCGCTCCAGCTCGCCCTTCTCGGTCTCCAGCTCGAGCTTGGAGAACTTCGTCAGCCGGCGCAGCGGCATGTCCAGGATGTAGTTCGCCTGGATCTCGGACAGGTCGTAGATCTCGATCAGCCGGGACCGCGCCTCGGCCGAGTCCTCGCTGCTGCGGATCACCTGGATGACCTCGTCGATGTCCAGGATCGCGATCAGCAGGCCGTCGACGATGTGCAGCCGGTCCTGGGCCTTCTTCCGGCGGAACTCGCTGCGCCGCCGGGTCACGTCGTACCGGTGCTCGAGGTAGACCTCGAGCAGCTCCTTGAGACCGAGCGTGCGCGGCTGCCCCTCGACCAGGCAGACGTTGTTGACGTGGAACGCGTCCTCGAGCGGGGTCAGCTTGTAGAGCTGCTCGAGCAGCGCCTCCGGGACGAACCCGTTCTTGACCTCGATCACCAGCTGGGTGCCGTGGGTGCGGTCGGTGAGGTCCTTGATGTCGGCGATGCCCTGGAGCTTCTTGCTCTGCACCAGGGTCTTGATCTTCTCGATCACCTTCTCCGGGCCGACCGAGTACGGCAGCTCGGTGACCACGATGCCCTTGCGGCGCGGGGTGACGTTCTCGATCCGGGCGGTGGCGCGCATCTTGAAGCTGCCGCGGCCGCTCGCGTAGGCGTCCTTGATGCCTTCCAGGCCGACGATCTTGCCGCCGGTCGGCAGGTCCGGCCCGGGGACGAACCGCATCAGGTCGTCGAGGTCGGCCTCCGGCGTCTTGATCAGGTGCCGCAGCGCCTGGATCACCTCCACCAGGTTGTGCGGGGCCATGTTGGTGGCCATCCCGACCGCGATCCCGGCGGCGCCGTTGACGAGCAGGTTCGGGAAGGCGGCCGGCAGTACGTACGGCTCGGTCTCCTGGCCGTCGTAGTTCGGCTTGAAGTCGACGACGTCCTCGTCCAGCCCGGTCGTCATCGCCATCGCGGGCGGCGCCATCCGGCATTCCGTGTAGCGCATGGCCGCCGGACCATCGTCCAGACTTCCAAAGTTGCCATGTCCGTCGATGAGGGGAACGCGCATGGACCATGGTTGCGCGGTCCGGACCAGGGCGTCGTAGATCGCGCCGTCGCCGTGCGGGTGGTACTTACCCATCACCTCGCCGACGACGCGGGCCGACTTCACGTGGCCGCGGTCGGGGCGGATGTTGTTCTCCGCCATCGAGAACAGGATCCGCCGCTGGACCGGCTTCAGCCCGTCCCGCGCGTCCGGCAGCGCCCGGGAGTAGATCACCGAGTAGGCGTACTCCAGGTAGCTGGTGCGCATCTCGTCGGAGACGTCGATGTCGAGGATGTGCTCCTCGAAGTCCTCGGGTTCGGCGGTGCTGGTACGGCGTGCCATACGGGTCTACGAACTCCTCGATCAAGCGGTCCGGCGCCGCGACGGTCGGCGCCGTGCCCATTGTCCCTGGTGAACGGCGATTTGCCCGGCCACGACCCGCCCGGCGTCCGATCTCCGCCCGCTGAGCGGTCTGGTCCAGAAATTACTCGACCGCGGCAGCGGGCTGGGAGCGGCGCAGGATGTACGTCGTCGGGGCCAGAGCGGACCCTACCGCCAGGGTCAGACAAAGCGCGCCGATCCCCAGCAGCACGCCCCACGGGACCGTGACGGGTACGTCGGCCACGCCCGCCGTCATCGCGTGCCGGATCAGGATCCCGACGGCGACCGTGATCGCGGTCCCGAGACTCAGCGCGACCGCGCCGACCAGGGCGGACTCCCAGAGCACCATCCGCCGGATCTGCGCCGGCGTCGCTCCGAGCAACCGGGACGTGACGAATTCCTGCCGGCGCTGCAGGCTCCCCATGAGCAGCGTGTTGGCGATCGCGATGGCGCTGTAGAGCGCGGCCGGGCCGAGGAGCATGACCAGCCCGAGCTGGTTTCCTTTCCGTACGCCGACCGCCTGGTCCGCCTCCCAGCCGGTCGCCAGCTGCGCGCCGGGGATGCGCCGTACGAGCTCGGCGGGGTCGGTGCCGTCGGCCGGCAGCACGAAGCTGCGCTCGACCTGCGCGGCCGGTGAGTGCTGACGCGCGACGTCGAGCGGGATCAGGAACGACGGGTTCACGCCGAACGCGTCCTTCACGACCGCGACCACCCGCAGCTTGACCGCCGCCCGGTCCAGGAACACCACCGAGACCTCGTCCCCGACCCGATACCCCTCGAACCCCGACATCTCCTTGCTGACGGCAACGGTGTTGCCGGAGAGCTTCCCGAGGTCACCGGACAGCACACGCAGATCCCGCGCCTGCGAGGCGATCGCCGGATCGATCCCTTCCGCGTCCTCCAGCTGCGCGTAATCCACCGCAACTCGCACCAGCTGAACAGGCAGCCCGGCATCCACCGCCTTCAGCCCGGGGCCGTCAGCAGGTGGCGCTCCGGTGACCACGATCGGGGCGCGAACAGCATCACGGATCGTCGCCTCGGCACTGTCCGCGGCGAAGCTCAGGCTGAGCACCATCGAGCCGGCGATCGCTGAGATCGCCAGGATGGGGGCGGCCAGGGAGGCGCTCCGGCGCGGTGCGGCCAGCACGTTGCTGCGCGCCAACCGGCCGGACACCTGGGTCCACGCCACGACGGGGACTGCCCAAAGGCGCGCCACAGGCGGCACGACGAGGGGTGCGAGGAGCGTCAGCGCGATCACCAGCACCATCGGCGTGAACATCGCGAGCGGTACGGCGCCCTCGCCGCTCGACGGCCGGATCAGCGTCAGCATCGCGATCGCGCCGGCCAGGAACACCACCCCGAACACGATCCGCACCGGCCCGATCCGCGGCGGCTCCAGCGCGGCCTCGCGGAGCGCGTCGACCGGTGCGACCCGCGCGGCCCGCCGCGCGGCCGAACGGGCGCCGAGCATGGCAACGAGCAACCCGGCCCCGACTGCGATGGCGAGCGGAACCCAGGGCGACGCCGGTTCCAGTTTCACCGGCGCGAGCTCGGTGTACGACGCCTTGCGCAGCAGCAACGGCGTCGCGAGCTGGGCGAAGAACGCCCCGGTGAGCGAAGCGACGAGCGCGACGACGAGTGCCTCGCCGAGCACCATCCGCCGGATCTGCCGCGGCGTCGCGCCGATCAGCCGCAGCAGCCCGAGCTCGCGCCGCCGCGACGCGACGGCGAACGCGAACGTGCTGGCGATCACGAAGATCGTGATGAACCCGCAGAGCGTCCCGACCATGCTGAGCAGGGTCTGCAGACCGGACACGTCCGCGTCGGACAGCGGCACCTTGACCCGCTCGGGCGGCGTACCGTCGCCGCCGAGCGTGGTGACGGCGATACTCGCCGAGGCGGGTCCGTGGTACGCGATCGTCGCGGCCGTCGCGGTCGCGGCCAGCCCGAGCAGGAACACCCCGACCGCCAGCGCGACGAACGATCCGGCGTACAGCGACCAGTTCCGGCGGACGGTCTGCCGGCTGAGCGAGAACATCACCGCTCCAGCTCGCTCATCGCCGCCGCGATCTGCGCGGGCGTGGCACGGTCGAGGTGGCCGGCGAGGAGTCCGTCGGACAGGAACAGCACCCGCTCGGCGTACGCCGCCGCGACCGGGTCGTGGGTGACCATCACGACGGTCTGCCCGGCTCGGTCGGTTGCCTCTCTCAACAGTCCGAGGACCTGGCGGCTGGTGCCGCTGTCGAGCGCGCCGGTCGGCTCGTCGGCGAAGAACACCGACGGCCGGGTGATCAGCGCCCGCGCGATCGCGACCCGCTGCTGCTGCCCGCCGGACAACTCGGCCGGCCGCCGCTTCGCCTTCCCGTCCAGACCGACCTGCTCCAGCACACGCAGTACGTCGCTGCGCGCCGGGCGACGACCGGTGAGCCGCAGCGGCAGCGCCACGTTGTCGTACACGGTCAGCGACGGCAGCAGGTTGTACGCCTGGAACACGAACCCCATCTCGGCCCGGCGCAGCTTCGTGAGCTCGACCTCGTTCAGCCCGAGCAGGGTGACTCCGTTGAGCACGACGGTCCCCGTGGTCGGCTGGTCGAGCCCCGCCGCGCACTGCAGCAGCGTCGACTTGCCGGAGCCCGACGGGCCCATCACCGCGGTGAACGAGCCCCGCGCGAAGTGATAGGTCACCCCGCGCAGCGCGTCGACCGCTCCGGCCTTGGAACGGTACGTCTTGGTGATTCCGTCCAGCACCAGAGCAGGCGGCTCGATCGGCGCGGCGGAGGTGTACATGGGCGCGGTAGCGGTCATGGTGCCAGCCAACCGCCGTACGACGGTTCGCGCCCTGGCCTGCGCGGGAGACCTGGAGTAGCGCGCACGCTACCGCCCGGCGGACGGCCGCCGCCCTAGGGTTGAGGCATGACCGTGTGGGCCGCGTTGGCGTCGCCGCGCTACCTGATCTCCTCGTGGCCCTGGCGGAGCTATGCGTACCTGTTCACGTCCGTGCCGATGGGTGTGGTGTCGATCGTGGTCCTGGTCGGGCTGGCCGGGCTGAGCGCGCTGCTGAGCCCGATCCTGATCGGGATCCTGATGCTGACGGCGTTCCCGCTGATCGGCGCGGCGATCGGCTCGGTGGAGCGGCGGCGCGCCGGGCTGATGCTGATCGACGGCATCAAGAGCCCGCACGCGAAGCTGCCGGCCGGGCTGACGGCCCGCGCGAAGCTGACGTTCCGCAGGCGCGAGCAGGCGTCGATGCGGGCGCTGGGGTACGGCTTCGTGCTCGGCACCGTCGTCTGGCCGCTGAGTGCCCTCTTCGCCGGGATCAGCGCGACCGTGCTGGTGACGACGCTCGCGGCGCCGGTCATCGCCGACGGGGACCAGATGGGGATGGGGCCGTGGACGATGGACACGGCGCGGGAAGGGCTGCTGTTCCTGCTGCTGTTCGGACCGGTGTTCTACGTCGTCAGCTCGTACCTGATCGGGGTCGTCGCGGGCGCCCAGGCGTCCCTCGCGAAGGCCATGCTCGGCCCGCGGCAGGAAGAGCTGCAACGCAATCTCGCCGAGCTGCGCCGTTCCCGGCTGGATCTGGTCGACGCGTTCGAGACCGAGCGGGTGCGGATCGAGCGGCACCTGCACGACGGCGTCCAGCAGCGGCTGGTCGGGCTCACCATGACGCTGGGCCTGGCCGAGCTGGACCTGCCGGACGGCGAGGGGCGGCGACTGGTGATGAAGGCGCACGCCGAGGCGGAGGCGGCGCTGGCGGACCTGCGGGCCGCGGTCCGGGGCATTCATCCGCGGGTGCTGGTGGATCACGGGCTCGAGGCTGCCGTCCAGGAGGTGGCCGACCGGATGCCGCTGCCGGTCACGCTGCAGCTGTCGATCCCGGCGCGCCTGCCGGGCCCGATCGAGGCCGCGGCGTACTTCGTCGTCAGCGAAGCACTGGCGAACGTCGCGAAGCACGCCCGGGCGTCCACGTGCGAAGTGTCCGGCCGGGTGGACGGCGACCGGCTCGTCATCACGATCCAGGACAACGGCGTCGGGGGTGCGCGACTCGGCGCCGGGACCGGTCTGACCGGGCTCGTGACCCGCTTGGACGCCCTGGGAGGCACACTCGACGTCGACAGCCCACCCGGTGGGCCGACCCGACTGCGAATGGAGTGCCCGTGCCGACTCGGCGACTGAGCATCGTGCTGGCCGAAGACTCGCTGCTCCTTCGCGAGGGCCTGGCCAGCATCCTGGATCGCGCCGGCCACGAGGTACGGGACACCGTGGGGGACGCGGACACCCTGCTGGCAGTCGTCCGCAAGGATCCGCCCGACGTCGTGATCACCGACGTACGGATGCCGCCCGGGCACAGCGACGAAGGGCTGCGCGCGGCCGCGGCGATCCGGGCCGAGCTCCCCGCGATCGGCATCCTGGTGCTCTCGCAGTACGTCGCCGACGCCTACCTCTCGTCGTTGCTCGAGACAACGACCGGCGGCATCGGGTACCTGCTGAAGGACCGGGTCGGCCATGTCGCGGAGTTCCTCGAGTCGCTGGACCGGGTCGCGGACGGCGGAACCGTGGTCGATCCCGAGGTGGTCCGGCAGCTGCTGGCCCGGCGGCGCAACGACGGGCCGCTGTCGGCGCTCACACCGCGCGAGCTGGAGGTGCTCGCGCTGATGGCCGAGGGGCGGGTGAACGCGTCGATCGCCGAGCAGCTCGTGGTGAGCGAGGCCGCCGTCCGCAAACACGTCGGCAACATCTTCGCGAAGCTGCAGCTGGATGATGGACTGGACCGGCGCGTGTCCGCGGTACTGACTTACCTGAGGGGCTAGTGATGGACGAGGCGATCCGCAGGATCCTGGCCGAGTGCGACACCTGGGCCGTGGTCGGGCTCTCGAACAACACCAGCCGGGCGGCGTACGGCGTGGCGCGGTTCCTGCAGGGGCACGGGAAGCGGATCGTGCCGGTGCATCCCGCCGCGGAGACGGTCCACGGCGAGCAGGGGTACGCGACCCTCGCGGAGATCCCGTTCGCGGTGGACTGTGTGGACGTGTTCGTGCGCTCCGAGCTGGCCGGGGCGATCGCGGACCAGACGGTGGGAATCAACGCCCGGGCGGTGTGGTTCCAGCTCGATGTAGTGGATCAGGACGCCTACGCACGGACGACGGCCGCGGGTCTCATGATGGTGATGGATCACTGCCCGGCGATCGAGTGGGGCCGTCTCGGACCGACCTCCTGAAGGGTACCGATGTTCACGATCGACACCTCTACCGGGTTCGGCCGGCGGATCGCGCGGCAGTTGGGTGACGAGCGGGTGATCTGGCTGACCACCGTGGCTCCGTCGGGGACGCCGGCGCCGACACCGGTGTGGTTCCTCTGGCACGACGACGAGCTGCTGATCAGCAGTCAGCCCGGCACGGCGAAGCTGCGCAACATCGCCGCCCATCCGCAGGTCGCGGTGCACTTCAACGCGACGCACACCGGGGGAGACGTGGGCGTGATCTCCGGGACGGCGGTGATCGAGACGGACCCGATCGACGGCGCGGCGCTGACGGCGTACAACACGAAGTACGCCGCGGACATCGCCGGCCTCGGAATGACTCCGGACCAGTTCCACCAGGACTACTCGGTGCTGGTCCGGATCACTCCCGGGAAACTGAGGGGTTTCTAGTTCAGGTAGCCCTCGACGGTGTCGCTCGAACGGGCCTGCGCGTCGTCGGGGTTCTCGCCGAACTCGCGCTTGGCGCGGCGCTGGCGGAGCAGGTCCCAGCACTGGTCCAGCTCGACCTCGAGCGCCCGGAGCCGGGTCTGCTCGTCGGAGTTGTCGACCTGTCCCGCGGCGTGCTTGGAGCGCAGCTCGTGCTCCTCCGACACCAGCTCGTCGATCCGGCTGAAGATGCTCTTGTCGTCGTTCATGAGGAAACCGTACGCCCGTCCGGAAGGGCCGAGCGTGACAGCAGCTCGGTGAGCACCAGGATCGCCAGCGCCTCGGCGGCCACCAGCCCGATCAGAACGACCAGCTGGAGCGCGGCCGCCTGCGTCGGTGAGGCGCCGCCGAGGACCATGCCGACGAACGCGCCGGGCAGCGTGACGAGGCCGACCGTCCGGGTCTGGTCGAGCGCGGGCAGCAACGCGTCACCCGCGACCGGCCCGGCGACGAGCTTGAACGCGTCGGGCTGCAGCAGCCCGATCGACAGTCCCGCCTCGAACTCGCCGTAGCGGTTGCGGTACTCGCTGAGCACCCGGCGGCCGGCGAGGGTGGTCGCGGTCATCGCCCCGCCGACGATGATCCCGCCCATCGGCAGGATGCTTGCCGGGTTCCGCGGGACGACACCGGGCAGGATCAGGAGCAGCAGTACGACGAACGCGCCGCCGCCGATCGACGCCGCACAGTACGCCCACTGGCGGGGGACGCGCACGGTGTGCTGGATCCGCCGGGTGCTCGTCACCGTCGCGACCACGAACATCAGCAGGACGAACGCGATCGCGCCGAGGGTGTGCTGCAGTGCGACCCCGACGACGGCCCCGACCGCGGCGAGCTGCACGACAGCGCGCAACGCCGCCGTGACGATGCCCTTGTCGTGCCGGAGCCCGGCGTACCGCGACGCCCCGACGCCGAGCGCGATCAGCAGCGGCAGGACGACGACGGCGGCCCAGCCGAGTCCGGTGTGAAAGGACACTTACCGGAAGTCGGACTCGTCGTACGTCTGGCCGCCGGTCCCGCTCTCCACCTTCGCCGCCTCGTCCGCGCGCAACTCGACCCGGCGGATCTTGCCTGAGATCGTCTTCGGCAGCTCGGCGAACTCGAGCCGCCGGATCCGCTTGTACGGCGCCAGGTGCTCGCGGCAGAACGCGAGGATCTCCCCGGCCAGCTCCCGGGACGGCTCGTGCCCGGCCGCGAGCACGACGTACGCCTTCGGTACGGCGAGGCGCACCGGGTCGGGCGACGGCACGACAGCGGCCTCGGCGACCGCCGGGTGCTCGATCAGCACCGACTCCAGCTCGAACGGCGAGATGCGGTAGTCGCTGGCCTTGAACACGTCGTCGGAGCGGCCGACGTAGGTGATGTAGCCGTCCTCGTCCCGGCTCGCGACGTCGCCGGTGTGGTAGTACCCGTTCCGCATCACCTCAGCGGTCATCGCGTCGGCGTCCCGATAGCCGCGCATCAGCGGGACCGGCGGGGGCGCCAGCTCGATGCAGATCTCGCCGTCGTCGCCGATCTCGTCGGTCGCCGGGTCGATCAGCGCGATGCTGTACCCGGGCAGCGGGCGGCCCATCGAGCCGAGCTTCACCGGCTGGCCGGGCGGGTTGCCGATCTGCGCGGTCGTCTCGGTCTGGCCGTACCCGTCCCGGATCGTGACTCCCCAGGCGGCCCGCACCTGCTCGATCACCTCGGGGTTCAGCGGCTCGCCCGCCGAGATGCACTCGCGGATCTGGACCTCGACCGCGGACAGGTCCGCCTGGATCAGCATCCGCCACACCGTCGGCGGTGCGCAGAACGTGGTGACGACGTACTCCTGCAGCACCTGCAGCATCTTCTCGGCATCGAACCGCGTGTAGTTGTAGAGGAAGACGGTGGCGCCGGCGTTCCATGGGGCGAACACGTTGCTCCACGAGTGCTTCGCCCAGCCGGGCGACGACACGTTCAGGTGGACGTCGCCGGGCTGCAGACCGATCCAGTACATCGTCGAGAGATGACCGACCGGGTAGCTGACCTGCGTGTGCTCGACCAGCTTCGGCTGACTCGTCGTCCCGGACGTGAAGTACAGCAGCAGCGAGTCGTCGGCCGCGGTGTCGACCGATGGGACCGGGCCGTCGTAGGTCAGCGAGTCGGCGTAGTGCAGCCACCCCTGGGCGGGCTCGCCGACGGCTACCCGGATGCAGTGGTCCGCGATCCCGGCGTACCGGTCGGCGTCGGCGCCGCTGGTGACGACGGCGCGGACGTTGCCGCGGGTGATCCGGTCCGCGAGGTCGGCGTCGGTGAGCAGCGTGGTCGCGGGGATCATGCCGGCCCCCGCCCGGATGCAGCCGAGCATGGTCTCCCACAGCTCGACCTGGTTGCCCAGCACGATGAGTACGCGGTCGCCCGGCCGCAAGCCGGCCTCGGTCAGCCAGCCGGCCACCTGGCGGGACCGCTCGGCCATCTCGGCGTACGTCCGCCGGTTGACCTCGCCGTCCTCCTCGACGATCGTCAGCGCCGCCACCTCGGGCTGCTCGACGGCGAGCGCGTCGAACCAGTCGCGCGCCCAGTTGAACCGCTCGAACACCGGCCACCGGAAGTCCCGGTACGCCGTCTCGTAGTCGTCGCGATGCGCCACCAGGAAGTCCCGCGCGGCCCGGAACTCCCGGGTGACCTCCGAAGTGCTCTGCTCCGTCGCCATGAGTCGCACACTACCCATTCAGCGCGAGAACGGCGCCGGTCACCACGAGTGGCGTGAGGATCAGTCCGCGCCACAGGAACGACCACCAGGAGATGTCGACCCGGGCGGCGTCACAGCGTGCCCGCCACAGGAGCGTGGCGAGCGATCCCCACAGGGTCAGCAGGCAGCCGCAGTTGACGCCGATGAGCAGTGCGAGCATGCGGTGCGGGCTGTCCGAGGCGACCGGCTCCATGGCGAGGTACGCCGGGAGGTTGTCGAAGAGGTTCGCACCGAGGGCGGCGGTCGCGCTCAGCCGCAGCTCGGAGGTGGTCCCGGCGATGCGGCGCAGGATGTCCTCGAGCCCGTGCGAACTCAGGAAGCCGACGACGGTGAACAGCACCACGACGGTGCCGACGAGCTTGAACGGGATCAGCGACCACCTGAGCACGCTGCGCCGCCGAACCGCAAAGAGCACGACGAGGACGACCGCCCCGATACTCGCCGGCCACGCGACCTCGATACCCGAGACGAACGCCGGGCCGAGCAGCACACAGACGGCCGCGGAGCCCCAGAACAGGACCTTGTCGTCGACCGCGGGCGTCGGCGGGACGAGGTACCGGCGTGGGAGGTCGCGGTGGAACAGCACCGCGAGCACCGCGACGGTGATCACGATCGCCGCGATCGCCGGACGCCAGCTCACCGACAGGTAGCTGACGTCGAGGCGGCGGAACGGATGCAAGGCGAGCAGGTTCGTGAGGTTGGACACCGGCAGCAGGAGCGACGCCGTCCCGGCCAGCCAGACGGTCGTGAACGCGAAGAGCTTCGGCGGGACGTCGAGCTGGCGGGCCATCGAGAGCACGACCGGTGTCAGCAGCACCGCGCAGGTGTCGAGCGACAGCACGATCGTGAGGCCGGTGGCGAGCGCGACGACGAGCAGCCAGAGCCGCCACACCCGGCCGCGCGCCAGGTGCGCCGCCTCGCGGGCCGCGACGTCGAAGACCTTGGCCTGGTCGGCCAGCTCGGCGATGACGGTCACCGCGATCAGGAACACCAGCACGGGCGCGATCCGCTCGACCAAATTCATCACCTCCACCGGGTGGGTTTGAGTACGCTTGCCAGGTGCCGGACCAGTATGACCAGCAGCTGCCGGACGGCTATCCGGCGGAGTACGAGGCCGACGTCGTCCTGCGGGACGGCGCGACCGCGCACCTGCGCCCGATCGCCCCGGCCGATGCGGGCCTGCTGGTGGCGTTCTACGCCCGGGTGTCCGAACAGTCGAAGTACTACCGCTTCTTCGCCCCGTATCCCGAACTGTCCGAGCGGGATGTGGCGAGGTTCACGCAGGTCGACTACCACCAGCGCCTGGCGCTGATCGTGACCGTCGGTGACGAGATGATCGGCGTCGGCCGCTACGAGGGCACCGGCCGCCGGACGGCGGAGGTCGCGTTCCTGATCGAGGACGCGCACCAGGGCCGCGGGCTCGGCCAGCTGCTCCTCGAGCACCTCGCCCAGGCCGCCCGCGAGAACGGCATCCACCGCTTCGTCGCCGAGGTGCTGCCCGACAACCGGAAGATGATCACGGTCTTCACCGAGGCCGGCTACAAGGTCGCGCGCGAGTTCGAGGACGGCGTGATCATGGTCGAGTTCGACATCGCGCCGACCGACACGTCGTTCGGGGTGATGCAGGCCCGCGAGCAGCGCTCGGAGGCGTTGTCGATCGCTCGGCTGCTGACGCCGCAGAGCGTCGCGGTGATCGGCGCGAGCCGCCGCGAGGGCACGATCGGCAACGCGCTGCTGCGCAACCTGCGCGACGGCGGGTTCCCGGGCCGGTTGTACGCCGTCAACACTGACACCAAGGCAGCCGAGATCGAAGGCGTGCCGGCTTATCCGACGATCCGGGAGGTCGACGGCACCGTCGACCTTGCGGTGGTCGCGGTCAAGGCGGAGATGGTCGCGGACGTCGTTCTGGACTGTGCCGCCAAGGGTGTCCGCGGGCTGGTCGTGGTCTCGAGCGGATTCGCCGAGATCGGCGACGAGGGGCGCAAACGGCAGCGGTACCTGGTCGGCCTCGCCCGCTCGTACGGCATGCGGGTGATCGGGCCGAACGCGCTCGGGCTGATCAACACCGCGAGCGGCGTCTCGCTGAACGCGACGCTGTCACCGCTGATGCCGAGCAAGGGCCGGGTGGCGTTCTTCTGCCAGTCCGGCGCGCTCGGCGTACCGATCCTGGCGGACATGGTCGGTCGTGGCCTCGGCCTGTCGAGCTTCGTCTCGGCCGGCAACCGGGCCGACGTGTCGGGCAACGACCTGATGCAGTTCTGGTACTCCGACGAGGCCACCGAGGTCGTCCTGCTGTACCTGGAGTCGCTCGGCAACCCGCGCAAGTTCAGCCGGGTGTCCCGGCGGCTCGCCGGCCGCAAGCCGGTGATCGCGCTGAAGTCGGGCCGCGCGACCCAGGGTGTGCCGGTCGGGCAGCTGGTCAGGCGCAGCCAGTTGCCGCCGGCCACGATCGAGTCGATGTTCCGGCAGAGCGGCCTGATCGGGGTGGACACCACCGGCGAGCTGTTCGACGTCGCCCAGCTGCTCGCGCACCAGCCGCTGCCGAAGGGCCGCGGGGTCGCGATCGTCTCGAACTCCGACGCGCTGACCCTGCTCGCGCTCGACACCATGGCCGGCTGCGGCCTGGACGTGGCGGGCGAGCCGCGGAACCTGAGCCCCGACGCGACCGCGTCGGACTTCGGGCTCGCGCTGTCGGAGGTCTTCGCCGATGACAAGGTGCACTCGGTCGTGGTGATCTACACGCCGCCGGTGCAGTCGAACGGCGGCGAGGTCGCACAGGTGCTCGCCGCGGCCGCCGCGGGCTCGGACAAGCCCGTGGTGTCGACGTTCCTCGCCTCCCGCAGCGTGCCCGAACAGCTGCGGGTGCCGGACGAGGACGGCGGCGCGGCCCGCGGCTCGATCCCGTCGTTCCTCAACCCGCAGTACGCCGTCGGCGCGCTCGCGAAGGCGACCCAGTACGCCGAGTGGCGGCGGCGCTCGGACAGCCGGATCCCGGACCTGCCGGACATCGACACCGCCGGGGGAGAGGACTTCGTCGCGGAGTTCCTGCAGCGGCACCCGGGCGGCGCGGACCTCGATGACGCCGATCGGCAGCGGCTGCTGAGCTTCTACGGCATTTCGGTGCTGCCGGCGTTCCCGGTGCTGAGCGCCGACGAGGCGGTCGACCGGGCCGCGGACCTCGGGTTCGAGGTGATCCTGAAGGCGACCGCGGAGCAGTGGCGGATGCGGCCGGACCTCGCCGACATCTGGCGGCACATCCACGACGAGGACGACATGCGCGCGGCGTGGGCCGAGATGACCCACACCTTCGGGGTCGCGTCGGACCCGGGGCGGGCGCAGTTCGTCGTCCAGAAGATGGCGCCGCCCGGCGTGCCGGTGGTGATCTCGACGATCGAGGACGTGTCGTTCGGGCCGGTCGTCACGTTCGGCCTGTCCGGCGTGGCCACCGACCTGCTCGGCGACCGCTCGTACCGGATGCCGCCGCTGACCACGCGGGACGCGGCCGAGATGGTCCGCGAGGTCAAGGCGGCCCCCCTGCTGTACGGCTACCGCGGCTCCGACCCGGTGGACATCTCCGCCATCGAGAACCTCCTGCACCGCGTCTCCAGGCTCACCCTCGACCTCGAGGAGGTGGTCCGCCTCGACCTCCGCTCGGTCCTGGTCTCCGCCCAGGGCGCCACCGTGCTGGACACGAGAGTCCGCATCGCCCCGAACGAAAAGCCCAGGCAAGACACGCCCGCCCGCCGCCTCACCTGATGTGGCAGCTCGACAGGACGTGTCCGGCCGGCCCGCCCGAGTTCACGCTCAGCGGCACGGGCGATCCGGCGTCGTGGGCGGATACGTCCTGTCGAGCTGGCACCCAGATCAGGCCGACCGGGTGTAGATGCTGTTCTTCCGGCTGAGAAGCCGGGCGTCGACGAGACCGCGGCGCAGGGCCGCGTGGTCCGGGTGCCGGCGGTTGAGGATCTCGTTGACCTCGGGCTCGGGGTACGCGCGGCCGGTCTCGAAGTCCTGCACGATGTACTCGAGCAGGACCCGGTACTTGTCCGGGAACGTCGGGAAGTGCGTCAACCGCCCGTCGCGGATGAACGACTTCAGCACGTTGTCCCGCGCCGGGTCGGGATCGAGCGGCACCCACTCCGGCCGGCTGTCCCGCACGGCGTCCTTGAACGCGCCCTCGTCGGCCGTGAAGCCGTCCCTGCTCGCCGCGATCAGCCCGCCCTTGGTCAGCCGCTGCAACGCCTTCGCAACGACCGGCGCTGCGAGCCCCGTGCTCCCGGCGACCTGCTCGGGAGTGGAGGCGCCGAGGACGATCGCGGAGTACGTCCGCAACCTCGACGGTTCGGCCAGCAGACCACAGAGCTGATCGGCGTTCATGCTTTCACGCTAGTGCGGCCCGCAACCGGATTTAGGATCGTCGGCATGCAACCTGGCCCGCACAACGCGATCACCGATGTCCCCGGAATCCTGGTCGGCCAGGTCGAGCGCGTCGACCCGCCGTACCTGACCGGTACGACGGTCGTCTACGCCCCCGGGACGGCCGTCGCCGGCGTCGACGTCCGCGGCGGCGCGCCCGGCACCCGCGAGACAGACCTGCTCGCACCGGTGAACTCCAACGACGGGGTGAACGCGGTCGTCCTGACCGGCGGCAGCGCGTACGGGCTCGACACCGCGGGCAGCGTGATGCACCGGCTCGAGGAGCGCGGCGAAGGCGTCCGCGTCGGCCAGGGCGAGTACGACGTGGTGCCGATCGTGCCGGCCGCGGTGATCTTCGACCTCGCCCGCGGCGGCGACTTCAAGGCCCGCCCGGAGCCGTCCTGGGGAGCGGACGCGTTCGACGCCGCCACCGCCGGACCGGTTGCCCTCGGCAACCACGGCGCCGGGGCGGGTGCCCGGGCCCGGTCCCTGAAGGGCGGCGTCGGTTCCGCGAGCGTCCGGCTCGACGACGGCACGACGGTCGGCGCGCTGGTGATCGTGAACGCGGCCGGCTCCACGGTGGATGCCGACGGCAACCTGTACGGCGCCCGCCTCGGTCTCGGCGCCGAGTTCGCTCACCTGCGGACACCGGTCGAGCCGCCGCCGCCCGCCGCGCCCGGGCGCAACCTGATCCCGGGGCCCTCGATGAACACGGTGATCGCGGTCGTGGCGACCGACGTACCGCTGGACAAGGCCGCCGCGCAACGGATGGCGATGATCGCGCACGACGGTCTGGCCCGGGCGATCGACCCGATCCACACGCTGGTCGACGGCGACAGCATCTTCGCGCTGTCGACGGGTGCGGCCGGCGAGCCGCGGCTGGGCGTGACCGATCCGGCCGCGATCGGTCAGCTGGAGACCCTGTTCGCCGCCGGCGCGCGGACCCTGTCGCGGGCAATCGTGCACGCGATGCTCAACGCCGAGTCCGTGCAGACGCCGGCGGGCGCGATCCCGAGCTACCGCGACGCCTACCCGTCGGCGTTTCGGACCGACTGACGTACGACCTGGGTCGTACGCCACACAGCCGAAAGGCGCCGGAAGGCGACGGCAAGACCGGTCCGCGGGCCGACGATCGCCGTCGCCGTTCCCGGAAGGCTCTGCGGTATGAACTTTCAGAGTCCCCAGCCCCAGGTCGTGCTCAGCGGTCACGGCCTGGTCAAGTACTACGGCAGCGTGGTCGGCCTGGCCGGTGTCGACGTCGCCGTACGGTCCGGCGAGGCGCTCGCGGTCATGGGCCCGAGCGGTAACGGCAAGACCACCCTGCTGCATGTGCTCGCCGGCATCCTCACGCCCGACCAGGGCGAGGTGTGGCTGGGCGGCGAACGTGTCGACCAGCTGAACGACGCGGCCCGGACGGTCCTGCGCCGCCGTCGTCTCGGCTTCGTGTTCCAGGACAACCAGTTGCTCGCCGAGCTGCCCGCGGACGAGAACGTCGCCCTTCCGCTCATGGTGGACGGTCTGAGCCGGCATGAGGCGATCGGACGGGCGCGTACGACGCTGGCTCAGGTCGGGCTCGCTGCCGAGGTGGGCCGTCGGCCCGGTGAGCTGTCCGGCGGTCAGGCCCAGCGGGTCGCCATCGCGCGGGCCCTGGTCGGGGAGCCGCAAGTGGTGTTCGCCGACGAGCCGACGGGTGCACTGGACGCCGCCACCGGCTCCCAGGTCATCGACCTGCTCGTCGGGGCGGCCACGTACCGCGGCGCCGCGGTAGTCGTCGTCACCCACGACAACGCGGTTGCCGCTCGCTGCCACCGAGCCCTCCACATTGTCGACGGCCGCGTCAGCGACGGGACCGGCTTCGCTCCGACGGCCGGACCGCTTGGGCCGGGGGTGCGGCCGTGAACCCGATGACTGACCTGGGGCTGCGGTTCGTACGGCGGCCAGGGCCGGGCGGGCGGGCCGCGAACCTCGCCGCGTTCGGGGCGACCGCGGTGGTCGCGCTGCTCGTCACGTTCCTGATCGCCGGATCGCTCGGCTTGTCGCAGCGTTCCGAGCGGATCGGGTGGCGCAGCGGTGACAAGGCCGATCCGGCGACCGCTATCGGAACGATGAAGCTCGACGACGACCAGCGCGTCGACGGCCACCGCCTCACAGTCCTGGAACTGGCCACGCTCAAGCCCAACGAGCTGGCGCCGCCGCCCGGCCTCGACCACACACCCAAGGCCGGAGAGGTCTTCGTGTCCCCGGAGGTCGCGAAGCACTGGTCCAGCCTCAGCAAGGAGTACGGCGTCGACAAGCCGACCGGTGTGATCAGCGACAAGGGACTGTCGTCGCCGGAGGAGTTCATCGTCATCCGCGGCGTCGAAACCATCCCCGCCGACGAGCACCCGCAGTACGTGAGCAGCTGGCACGAGAAGGTCTGGGACAGTCGCATGCTCGGCCTGCTCATCGCAGTGGCGTTCGGCATCACCCTGGTGCTGTTCCCGATCCTCAGCCTCGTCGGACAGGCCGCTGGTGTCGCGGCGAAGCGTCGCGAGCACCGGCTGGCCGCACTGCGTCTCGCCGGCGCCACTCGCACCCAGGTGCTGTGGCTGAGCGCAATAGAACAAGCCGTGCTCGGTCTGGCCGGTGCCGTCGTCGGCCTGGTCGGCTACACGGTCCTGAGTCCGCTGATCGCGCGGATCCCACTCGGCGGCGGCCGTTGGTACGTCGGCGACATCACGGTCCGGTGGTGGACAGTGCTCGTCGTACTCGCCGCCGTACCCGTTCTGTCCGTGATCAGCGCCCTGATCGGGCTCGGGCGCGTCAGCATCACCCCGCTGGGCGTAGTACGCGGCCAGACGCGCAAGGGCCTCAGCGTGCTGCGGCTGGGGCTCCTGGTCATCGGCCCGGTGATCCTGGCGTACTACGGCATGCAGGCGGCCGTTCTGCCGTTGCTGATCGGTGTCGGGTTCGCCGCACTCGCCGTACGCGTCATCGGACCGTGGGCGGTGCAACTGGTCGGCAAGGCAATGGCGAAGGCGGCGAACGGTCCGGTGATGTTGCTGGCCGGCCGGCGATTGGTCGACGACCCGAAGGGCGCCTTCCGGCCCGTGGCCGCACTCGTGCTGTCCGGTTTCGTCACCGGCTTCATCTCGGTGTTCATGCCGCCCGGTAAGGACGACCCGAGCTTCGACGACATGCGGATCGGTGTGGCATTGCTGTTGTCGCTGGTGTTCCTCACCGTGGCCGCCTCGACCGCCGCGGGCGCAGTCGGTACGGCGCTGGACCAGGCGGCTCCCGCACGGGCGTTGCGGCGCTCGGGTGTGCCGCTGTCGGTGATCGAGCGGGCCGCGCGGCTGGCGGCCGTCGTACCGGTCGTGGGGGTCGGTCTGCCCGTCGTCGGGTTCGGCGCGTTGTGCGGGCTGGCGCTGAGCGGCGGAAAGGTGATGACCGACGGGAGTTCCGGTGTGTTGCTGCTGCTCGGACAGGTCGTCGCGGGCCTCGTCCTGGTCACGCTCGCCGGTACGGCCGGTGCACCCGTGCTGCGGAAGGCAAGTGCGAACTGATCGCGGTTGTCCACAGGTGCAGGTGTTGGGTGAAACGCTCCGGGGCGCGGTCGTGCAAGGATGAGGGTATGCGTGACCTGAATGCACCGGAGCTCACCGATGCGTCCGCCGACCTGCGCGCGGCGATCGATCGGTGCGGCTACTACCCCGATGTGGTGACCGACTCGCTCGAGGTGGCGATCGCCGGCGAGCCGATCCGGGCCTACGTGCTGCAGCACGAGCCGACGTTCGACCGCGACGAGGTCCGGCGGCACATCACGATCCTGGCGCTCACCCCGACCCGGCTGATCGTCGGCCACACCGACGAGCACGCGGCCGACGAGCTGATCCGCGCGCCGTATGCGTCGACCTCGACCGAGGCGATCCCGCTGCACCGGGTGAACGCCGTCGTCGTGAACCGCGTCGTGCCGAACCCGGCCGGCTACGCCACCGGCAAGGCCGATCCGGCGGTGGCGGGCAGCGGCGAGGTCGTGCTGACCATCGGCTGGGGCATGGTGAACCGGATCGACCTGGAGCCGGCCGTCTGCGCCGACCCGAACTGCGAGGCCGACCACGGCTACACCGGGTCCGTCGCCGCCGACGACATCTCGTTGCGGATCAGCGCCGCGGCCGACGGCCCGGCGGGAATCCAGCAGGTGCTCGAGTTCGCGAAGGCCCTTTCGTTCGCGACCAGCAGGTAATGCCGTGATCCTGCCGGTTGCCCCGCAGTACGGCGGTGGCGCGCTCGCCGACGTCCTGCCCTCGGTGGCCGGCGCGCTGTCGGTGCCGGGCGAGACGAACCTGCTCGACCTGCCACCCGCCTCACGGTATGCCGTTCTGCTGCTGGACGGCCTCGGCTGGAACCTCCTGAAGCGCTACGGCGACGCCGCGCCGTACTTGTCGTCGCTGATGCCTGCCGGCCGCAGCCTGACCGCCGGTGTGCCGTCGACGACCGCTGTCAGCCTGACGAGCCTCGGCACCGGGCTGCCGCCGGGCGCGCACGGCATCGTCGGCTACACGTCCATCGTCCCGGAGACCGGCGCGCTGCTGAATGCGCTGGCCTGGGACGCCCCGGTGGATCCCCGCCGCTGGCAGCCGCACGGGACGGTCTTCGACCGCGCCGCGGCGGCGGGCGTCGCTACGCGCAACGTGAGCAAGGCGCGGTTCGACAGCTCAGGGCTGACGGCCGCCGCGTTCCGGGGGAGCGCGCACCGCGGGGCCGACACGGTCGAGGACCGCCTGGACGCCACCCGGTTCGCGAGCCGGGAAGGCCAGTCGTCGCTGGTCTACGTGTACGACTCGCAGCTGGACTACATCGGCCACCAGCAGGGCTGCGACTCCTGGCAGTGGCAGAAGGAGCTGACCGCGGCCGACACATTCGCGCAGCAGGTGCGGTCGGCGCTGCCCCGGGACGCCGTGCTGCTCGTCGTCGCCGACCACGGCATGGTCGATGTCGCACCCGAGCACCGCGTCGACCTGGACCTCGAGCCCGCACTGACCGAGGGTGTGTCCCTCGTCGGCGGCGAGTCGCGGTTCCGGCACCTGTACTGCGTGCCCGGCGCCGAGGCCGATGTCCTCGCCGTCTACCGGGAGCGGCTCGGCGAGAAGGCGCTGGTGCTCCCGCGCTCCGAGGCGATCGCGCGCGGCTGGTTCGGTCCGCTCGTCGAGGACCGGGTGACGCCACGACTCGGAGATGTCATCGTGGCGACGCTCGGACCGGTCGCGCTGGTCGCGAGCAAGCGCGCCGCGCAAGAGGCTGGGCTGATCGGCCTGCACGGCTCACTGACCGCGGACGAGATGGAGATCCCGCTCCTCGTCGACGCGGGCTACTAGAAGCTCCAGACGTCCCAGAAGAAGCTCGTGCTGGCGGTCTTCGCTTCGCCGTCGCGGGCGGTGACGGTGACCTTGTAGCGACCGGCGCCAGGGGTCAGCACGCCGGTGATCCAGCCGCGCTCCGGGTCGATCGTCAGGCCGGGCGGCAGGCCGGTCGCCGAGTAGCTGATGTCGCCCGTGCCGCCGGTGCCCTTCATCAGCAGCGGGATCGCCGGGATGCCGCCGACACCGAGCTGCTCGGACGGTTCGGTGATCGAGATCGCGCCCTGCGGCTGGGCCTCCGCGGCGCCGACCGCCTCGGCCGCGTCGACGAGGCCCTCACCGTAGTACGAGTTGTTGCCCGCGGACCCGGTGCACTCACCGGAGGCAGCCGGCGGGCAGGCCAGGTCGTTGGCCTGCTGGGCGAGCCGGGCGCGGACCTGGGCCGGCGACAGCTTCGGGTCGGCGCTGCGGATCAGGGCCGCGACGCCCGCGACGTGCGGCGACGCCATCGACGTACCCTCGAGGATCTTGTAGCCGCCGCCGGGCACCGTCGAGTACACGGCCTGGCCCGGGGCGGCGAGGTTGATCTTGTTGTCGCCGAAGTTCGAGAACGGCGACTTCGCGCTGGTCGGGTCGACCGACGCGACCACGGTCACGTTCGGCAGCTCGGTCGGCAGGCTGATGCAGTCGTTGGTGACCTCGCGGTCGGTCGCGGTGGAGTCGTCGGGGCTGGACACGTCGTCGGTCTTGTTCGCGAGGTCGTAGTCCTCGTTGCCGGCCGCGGCGACGTTCACGACGCCCTTGCTGTCGGAGTACGCGACGGAGCGGCGGACCGCCTCCGCGATCGCGTCCTGGTCCTTGTCGTTCGGGCAGTTGAACAGCCACGGGTCGACGTAGTAGCTGTTGTTGGTCACCGACACGCCCTTGTCGGCGGCGAACATGAACGCGCACACCGTGTTCTCCGGGAAGAACAACTGGCTGCCGGCCTCGGCCACCCGGATCGAGGACACCTTCACACCGGGCGCGACCCCGATCATGCCGATCCCGTTCTTCGCACCGGCGATCGTGCCGGCCACGTGCGTCCCGTGCTCGCCGACCGGCCGCCACGAGCCGGGCCGGGTGTCGACCTTGCCGTACGCGCACGACGCCGACCGGGTCGCGTCGAAGTTCGGCTTCAGGTCCGGGTGCAGGTCGTCGACGCCGGTGTCGAGCACGCCGACGGTGATGTTCTTCGAGCCGGGGTTCTTCGCCCAGGCGCGGTCCGCCCCGATCTGGGTCATGTCGGAGCGGTCGGTCTCGGCCTGCGTCGTCTGGGTCTCCGGGACCGCCTGCGGGATCGCCGGGTTCGCGACGTCCGCGGGCAGGTCCGACGTCCGGGTGGCGCCGGCCTTCTCGACACCGTCGACACCGCGCAGCTGGTCCGCGAAACCGGCCGTCGCCGAGTGCGCGACGATCACGCCGATCGCGTCGTACGTCGCGTAGACCGTGCCGCCGTTCTGCGTGATCGCGCCGGTGACCTTGCCGGTCTGCCCGGGGGCGGTGATCACGAAGTACGCCCGCAGACCCGCCTCGGACCGGACCGGCGCGGCACCGGCCGGAAGCATGGCGGAGGCGACCGTCAGGACGGCCGCGAGGACGACGAGCAGAGCTTTGCGCACGATCCATTCAAGCTGAACC
The DNA here is from genome assembly GCF_040680955.1 of Kribbella sp. NPDC051936. Classification (NCBI taxonomy): domain Bacteria; kingdom Bacillati; phylum Actinomycetota; class Actinomycetes; order Propionibacteriales; family Kribbellaceae; genus Kribbella; species Kribbella sp. NPDC051936. The sequence continues at coordinate 184,994 of NZ_JBFAXS010000009.1, forward strand.
GGGGCTCAGAACCCAAGCCACCCCTCCGACACACCCCGGGGTGCGGTGCGGACCTCTGACTTGGCAGGATGTTCGCCCGTGGCGGAGCTCCTGTATTTCACCGGGACGATGGACTGTGGGAAATCGACCCTGGCACTCCAGATGGATCACAACCACAAGGCACGCGGGAGGCTCGGCAGGATCTTCACCAGCCACGACCGGGCGGGGGAGTCGGTGCTCTCGTCGCGGCTCGGGCTGTCCGCGGACGCGGTCGAGGTGCGGACCGAGTTCGACTTCTGGGACTACGTCGTCGGCGAGCTGACCCGCGGCGGCCGGATCGACTACGTGGTGTGCGACGAGGCGCAGTTCTACAGCCGGCTGCAGATCGAGCAGCTCGCGCGGCTGGTCGACGAGCTGCAGATCGACGTGTTCTGCTTCGGCATCCTGACCGACTTCCGGGCGTCGCTGTTCCCGGGGTCGGCGCGGCTCGTCGAGCTCGCCGACCGGATGGAACTGCTCCAGGTCGAGGCGCTGTGCTGGTGCGGTGAACGGGCCACGCACAACGCCCGTACGATCGGTGGAGAGATGGTGACCGAGGGCGAGCAGCTGGTGGTGGGCGACATCGAGACACGGGACCACGAGGTCGCGTACGAGGTGCTCTGCCGCCGGCACCACCGCCGCCGCCTCACCCAGGCCCGCGCCCGAGCCACCCTGTCACCCGAAGTCCTGCCGTTCGGAGGAGCTGCCTCATGAGCCCATTGATCACAGTGGACGAGCTGCGCGCGCTGGAGACCGCTCCGGTGCTCGTCGACGTGACGTGGAACCTGGCCGGTCCGCCCGGCAAGGAGGCGTACGACGCCGGTCACCTGCCCGGCGCGTACTTCGTCGACCTCGACACCGAGCTCGCCGCCCCGCCCGGCCCCGGCCGTCACCCGTTGCCCACCGCAACCACCGTGACAGCCACCTTCGCCCGCCTCGGCATCACCTCTGCCGACACCCCCGTCGTCGTCTACGACGCGAACAACGCCATGTCGGCCGCCCGCGCCTGGTGGACCTTCCGCTACTTCGGCCTCACCAACGTCCGAGTCCTCGACGGCGGCCGCGCCGCCTGGCAATCCGCCGGCGAACACCTGACAACCGAGGTCCCGTCAGGAGGTGTGCCAGGTGGGTTCGTGGCGACTCCTGGGCATATTCCTGTTCTGGATGCCGAAGGGGCCGCCGCGGTGGCCGCGAAGGGGATTCTGCTGGATGCGCGGGCTCCGGAGCGGTTTGCGGGGGAGGTGGAGCCGATGGATCCGGTGGCCGGGCACATCCCGGGGGCGGTGAACGCGCCGACCGGCGCCAACGTCACCGAGAGCGGGCACTTCCGGACGCCCGCCGAGCTCCGCGAGCGGTTCACCGCGCTGGGCGTCACGGAAGGCGCCGACGTGGCCGTCTACTGCGGCTCCGGTGTCACCGCCGCCCACGAAGCCCTCGCACTGGAATCCGCCGGCATCCCAGCCACCGTCTACATCGGCAGCTGGTCCGAGTGGATCACCGACCCCACCCGCCCGGTAGCGACCGGCAAGGACTGATCACCAGGCGATCGGCCCCAGCCGGTCCTCGAAGGTTCCGGTCGGGCCGTCCGGGCCGATCGTCGCCAGCCGGATGATCGAGTCGGTGCCTTCGGTGACGGTCAGCTGACCCTTGTGCTGGTTCATGTCCGTGGCGGCGAACGTCTGCTTCTCGACCTCGCCCGGGGTGATGGCGTTGAACTTGATGCCCGGCAGCGCCTGCGCGTACCGGACGGTGAGCATGTTCAGCGCCGCCTTGGACGAGCTGTAGGCGAGCTCGTGCATCTTCGAGACCGGCTGCTCCGGGTCCTGTACGACGCTGAAGGCGCCGCCCGCGCTGGACACCATCACCACCCGCGGGTTGTCCGCCGCTTCGAGCAACGGCAGGAACGCCCGCGTCACCCGCACCGGTCCGTAGACGTTCGCGTCGTACACCGCGTGGAGCTCGTCGGCGGAAGCCTGGGACGGGTGGGTCACCTGTCCGGGTGCGCCGGCGTTGTTGACCAGTACGTCGAGGCGCTTGGTGTGCCGCCGTACGGCGTCCAGCGCGCCGGCCACCGAGGTGTCGGAGGTGACGTCGAGCTGGACGAAGACGACGTCGATGCCGTCAGCGGCAAGCTTCCCTGCGGCCTCTCGCCCTCGGTGCTCGTCGCGTGCGCCGAGGAAGACCTTCCATCCCATCTCGCCGAGCCGGCGAGCCGTTTCGTAACCCAGTCCTTTGTTCGCGCCGGTGATGAGCGCTGTCGTGTTCGTCATGCCCAAGAGATGCCGGCGCGCTGCCCCGTGTGACCGTGAGCTGCACCACGCCTTTCGGCGCCCGATTCAAGGGTTGACTTCGGATCGGACCTGCGGGAGGGTGAGCCAGAAATCGATTTCCCATCTACCGCCCCGTTGGGAGTTCTGATGATGAAGCGATCCACGTTCCTCCGCGGCGCGCTCGGCGCCGGCGTGCTGGCCGCCGTACCGGGCCGCGCCTTCGCAGGCAGCCAGGCCGTGCTCACGAACAAGGTCGCCGATCTGACCGGGCCCGGCCTAACTGATCGGTTCCGGATGGCGGCCACGGATCTCGGGATCCCGGCGCGGACGCCGGACGGGCGTCTGCTGTTCATGTTCGGCGACACGTTCGAGGAGGCGCGGGTCGGCGGCGGTTGGTGGCGATCGCCCGTCGCGCTCTGGTCGACGACCTCGAACCTCAGCACCGGTGTGAAGTGGTCGGGCGCGGTGGGCGGGGACGCCGCGCAGCAGTTGTGGGACTACCCGCACGACAACCCGACGTTCTCGACCGTGCTGCCGTCGGACGTGATCACGATCGGCGGGTCGATGTACCTGCACGCGATGGTCAACAAGGGGCTCGGCAACGTGGTCTGGACCGAGATCTGGCGGTCGGACAACTCCGGCGCGAGCTGGTACCACACCGGTGCGAAGTTCGATCCGAACATCGACGGCGGGATGTTCCAGCTGCTGACCTGGGGTCTCGGGAACGACGGGTACGTGTACGTCTACTCGACCGGTTTCCAGCGCAACAAGCCGATCATCCTGAAGCGCGTCCGCCAGGAGCAGATCGCGAACCCGGCGGCGTACGAGCCGTGGGGTTACCGCGACGGCGTCTGGGCGTGGGGCAACCCCGCGACGCCGATCCTGACCGGGAGCTTCGGCGAGATGAGCCTGCGTCCGCTCGGCGGCAAATGGGTGCTGACCTGGTTCAACGCGGGCGACTACCGGATCGACGGCATGATCATGGACACGCCGACGTCCAACCTCTACACGGCGTACCGGCAGACCCTGATCTACGGCGGCGCCTGGGGTTCCGAGGACGGCAACCACGTCGCCCAGCTGTACGGCGGGTACGTCATCCCCGGATCCACGCTCTCGGACATGCACCTGTCCGTCAGCCAGTGGAACACGGCGAACGGCTGGCCCTACCGAGTCATGCAGTTCCGCGTCCGCGGCTTCGGCTGAAGCTCGAGGACCATGGTGTCCGAGGTGCCGACCACACCGGTCTTGCGGAAGCCGAGGGACTCGTAGAGGCCGCGGGCCGGGTTGTCCGGATCGACGCTGAGTGAGAGGCGCTTGTACGACGCTGCGCGCGCCTGCGTGATCAGCTCGGCGAGGACTGCTCGCGCGACACCGCGCCGGCGAAATGCGGGGGAGACGCCCAGAGTGAGCTCGGGTACGTCGTCGCCGACGTATCCGTAGCCGGGGCGGTCCGCGGTGAGCTGACGGGCCCAAGTGGCACCCGCGGGGGAGCCGTCGAGCTCCGCGATCACGCCGAAGTCGCTCTCGCGCGGCCAGCCGTCGAGGTACCGCCACGCGTGGTCGTCGGCCCGCGCCTTCTCCTCGTCGTACCAGGGCGTCCCGTCCCAGTTGCACGCCTCGAGCAACATCTCGAGCAGGAACGGAAGGTCGGCAGCGGTCGCCGGTCGCAGCTTCATGCGCCCATCCTTCCCGCCGGCTGCATCGACCTGCATCCGATTTACTGCGCCCCGGCGACCCCGATCAGGTTGCCCTCGGGGTCGGTGAACTGCCCGACCACCAGCTTCCCGGGTACGCCCTCCGGCCCGAACACCCGCTGTCCACCAAGCTCTTCGGCCCGTCCCAGCGCCGCCTCGACGTCATCCACCCCGACGTAGAACAGCACCTTCGCCCGGAGCGACGCCCCGCCTCCCACACCTCCGTTGAGCCCGGCGACCCCGGCGTCGACGAACCCGTACCGGCCCGGCTCCGACACCTTTCCGGACACGGTGTCGCCGAGCTCGAAGCTCCACCCGAAGAGGCCGCGGTAATACGCCTGCAGCCGGGCGGGATCGGTACCGGTGATCTCGAAGTGCACGATCTGGTTGGCCATGTCTGGCTCCTTTCGTCCCTGGTACGTCGGTGTCCGGGCCGGCGGCTCGACATGTTGCGAAAGCGTTGTGGCAAAAGCCGGGCGTCAGGTCTTGAGTTAGTAACACGCTTGGTTTAACTTACTCGGGACCTGGCCGGTGTGTGGCTCAGAGCACATCGGCGGCATCCGGAAACCTGAGGAGTTCCGATGACGAGAGTGAGCAGGTGGGGCCGGTACGGGACAGCCCTGGGGGTGGCCGGGCTGCTGCTCGCGGCGGCCGGCTGCGCGAAGGCGACGGACCCGTCGTCCGGCGGCGCTGCAGCGGCCGGCGGCGAGATCGACGAGAAGGCGCCGGTCACCATCACGATCGGCGACCGCCCGACCCCTGACAAGCCGAACGACATCAAGGCGTTCGAGCAGAAGATCAAGGACTTCACGGCGAAGTACCCGAACATCACGGTGAAGTCGACCGAGACCAAGTGGGAGGCGCAGACCTTCCAGGCCCAGGTGGCCGGCGGGACGCTGCCGACGGTGATGAACATCAGCTTCACCGAGCCGGCCAACATGATCCCGAACAAGCAGCTCCCGGACATCACCGACGAGCTGAAGCTGGTCGACCTGACCAAGGACCTGAATCCGAACGTGCTGAAGATCGTCCAGGACGCGAACGGGCGGATCTACGGCGTCCCGATCGACGTGTTCTCGGTCGGCCTGGCCTACAACCGGGCGCTGTTCACGCAGGCCGGTCTGGACCCGGACAAGCCGCCGACGACCTGGGACGAGGTCCGGCAGTACGCCAAGCAGATCGCCGAGAAGACCGGCAAGGCCGGCTACGCGCAGCTGACCACGAACAACACCGGCGGCTGGATGCTGACCACGATGACGTACAGCATGGGCGGCACCGTCGAGAGCCAGGACGGGAAGAAGAGCACGTTCAACGACGCGCCGACCAAGAAGGCGCTGCAGTTGCTCAAGGACATGCGCTGGACCGACAACTCGATGGGCAGCAACTTCCTCTACAACCAGGAGGAGATCCGGCAGGACTTCGCCGCCGGGAAGATCGGCATGGTCCTGCAGGCGCCGGACGCATACGACATGAGCGTCAAGAACTTCGGCATGAAGCCCGCCGATTTCGGCGAGGGCGCATTGCCGCAGGACGGCGGCCCGCACGGCACGCTGACCGGCGGCTCGCTGAAGATGATCAGCCCGAAGGCGACCAAGAACGAGGTCGTCGCGGCGCTGAAGTGGATCAAGTTCGACCAGTTCGACAAGTACACGACCGAGGCGCTCGCCGTGCAGGACGCGAAGACCACGATCGCGGACAAGGGCTTCGTCGGGCGACCGGGCATCACGCCGCTGAGCCAGGAGACGTACGACCAGTACAACAAGTGGCGCGAGCCGTACGTGAACGTCCCGGTCAAGCAGTTCCAGGGCTACATCGACTCGACCACGAGCCTGAAGCTGCTGCCCGAGCCGTCGAACAAGGGCCAGGAGGTCTACTCGCTGCTCGATCCGGTCGTCCAGCAGGTGCTGACGAAGAAGGACGCGGACATCGACAAGCTGGTGAGCGACGCCGCCTCGAAGATCGACGCCCGCCTCGCGCGGTAGCCCCATGTTCCAGCAAAGAACGCAGAAGTCCGGCCGGAGTGTTGCCACCTGGTACCGCTCCGGCGGGCTCAGCGCCGTGCTGTTCGCCGTGCCCCTGGTGCTGATCTTCCTGTACTTCTCCTGGGGCCCGATCGTCCGCGGCCTGGTGCTCAGCTTCCAGAAGAACAATCTCGTCCAGGCGCCGGAGTGGGTCGGGATGGCGAACTTCAGCTACGTGCTGACCGACCCGCAGCTTCCGCAGGCCGCGCTCAACACGCTGTACTTCGCCTTCCTGGCACTGGTCTTCGGTTTCCCGGTGCCCTTGTTCCTGGCCGTGTTCATCAGCGAGTTGCGCCGCACCGGCTGGCTCTACAACGTGCTGTCGTACCTGCCGGCCGTCGTACCGCCGGTGGCCGCGATCCTGCTGTGGAAGTTCTTCTACGACCCGAGTACGACGGGCGTGTTCAATTCGATCCTCGGCTGGTTCGGGATCGGGCCGTTCGGCTGGCTGAACTCGCAGTCGCTGGCGATGCCCGCGATCGTGCTCGAGGCGACCTGGGCCGGCGCCGGCGCGACCTCGATCATCTACCTGGCGGCGCTGACCGGCGTCCGTACGGAGCTGTACGAGGCGGCCGAGCTGGACGGGTCCGGGATCTGGAGCCGGGTCTGGCACGTCACGCTGCCGCAGATCCGCGGAATCATCCTGATCATGATGCTGCTGCAGCTGATCGGCACGTTCCAGGTGTTCACCGAGCCGTTCCTGTTCACCGGCGGCGGCCCGAACAACGCCACCCTGTCGATCCTGCTGCTGATCTACCGGTACGCGTTCATCAACGGCGACTTCGGCGCCGCGACCGCGCTCAGCGTGCTGCTCGCCGGGGTGCTGTGCGTGCTGTCGGTCGTCTACCACTTCGTCACCCGCCGCTGGAGTACGACATGACCCGTGACAATTCCGCGGAACGTGGAATCATCTCCTTCGCCGACCGGAAAGTTTCGGCGGTCCGCTACGGGTTGCCGGCGATCCAGGTGCTGCTGTTCATTGGCGTGGTGATCGCCGGTGTCGGACCTCTGCTGTGGCTGCTGAAGTCCGGTGTCTCGACGAGCCAGGACATCGTGCGCGGCCCGATGCAGCTGTGGCCGTCGGGCATCCAGTTGCAGAACATCCCCGACGCCTGGAACCGCGTGCAGATCGGCGCGTACCTGGGCAACACCGCGTTCATCGCGATCGGCTCGATGATCTCGACGCTGTTCGTGTGTACGACGGGCGCCTTCGTGCTGAGCATCCTGCGGCCGAAGTGGGGACCGATCATCACCGGCGCGGTGCTGGCGACGCTGTTCCTGCCCGGTGTCATCTCGCTGGTGCCGCTCTACATGACGGTGCTGAAGCTGCCGCTGCTCGGGATCAGCCTGCAGAACACCTTCTGGGCGGTCTGGTTGCCGTCGGCGGCCGGCGCGTTCAACGTGCTGGTGATGAAGCGGTACTTCGACTCGATCCCGCGCGAGCTGATCGAGGCCGCCCGGATCGACGGCGCGAGCAACCTGCGGCTGTTCACGGCACTGATCCTGCCGCTGTCGAAGCCGATCGTCGGAGTGGTCGCCCTGCTCACCGTCATCGGCTCGTGGAAGGATTACCTCTGGCCGCTGCTGGTGCTGCCGGATCCACGGCTGCAACCGATCTCGGTGGCGCTGCCGCGGGTGCAGAAAACCACAGAGATCTCGCTGCAGATGAGCGCCCTGTTCCTCGCAGTGCTGATCCCCGTGGTGCTGTTCTTGTTGTTCCAGAAACAATTCCTGCGCGGGGTGGGAATGGCCGGAGGAATCAAGGATTGACGTCCTCCTCGTCTGTACTGACGGGGATTCCAACTACTACGGAGAGGTAGCGAGTTGAGGTTCACGCTTCAGCGAGACCCGCGCGGGAGTCTCTCTGCGTGCGCTGACGGCCCGTCCGGCCGCGATGTTGACTGCCGCGTTCACATCGGCGTGAGCCCGGTGTCCGCAGGCGACGCACCGGAACACCGCTTGGCTCTCGCGGCTTTCCGGTGCGCAGTGCCCGCAGTCGCTGCAGGTCTGCGATGTGAATGCAGGGTTGACTTTCTCGACTCGCCCCGCGGCCTTGTGCGTGAGCCGTCGTACAACGGCGCCCCACGCGTTGGTGAGGATACCGCGGTTGAGTGCTGCTTTGGCGCGGCGCCGGTTCGGCAGGAACTCCCGGGGCCGCTCGGGATCGGGTTTCGGATAGGGGCGCCTGGTCATCTGTGGGATCTGAAGACCTTCGACGCGGATGGTGTCGAACCGTCGCGCGAGGCTGGTGCTGACCTTCTCGATCCAATCCTTGCGCCGGTCCCGAGCGCGCGCAGCAAGCCTGGCGATCGAGGCCCTGGCCCGCTCGCGCCGTTTGGAACCACGTCGGCTGCGGGACATCCGGCGTTGCAGCAGATTCAGCCGGGCCTCCTCGCCCTCCGAGAGACCAGGACAGTACAAGAGCTCACCGGTGGAAAGGGCAGCAGATACGACCACGCCGCGGTCGACGCCGACAACCTCGCCGGTGCCCGGTGCAGCTATCGGCTCGGGAACAACAGCGAACGCGATATGCCAGCGGCCTGCGGGATCGAGGTTGATGCGGTACGACTTCGCGGTCGGCACGGCGCGGGACAGCCGGAACCGGACCCAGCCGACCTTCGGCACCAGCACGCGCCCCCATTTCCGGCTGACCCTGACCACCCGGGTTGCCTGACCACCGACGATCCGGAATCCTTCGCGTCTCCCGGCTTTGCGCCAGGTCGGTCGTCTGTGGGTCCCGGCAGAGAAGTTCTTGATGGCTCGATCAAGGTCGCGCAGCGCCTGCTGTTGCACGGTTTGCGAACCCGACCGGAGCCAGTCGGACGCGGCCCGCGCGCTGGTCAGTTGTCGGCACTGCTCAGCAAAGCTCGGCGTCGGGCCCTTGTCCCTGCGCCACATCGACCACTGCTCGAGCGCCAGATTCCACACGTACCGCGCATGCCCGCACTGCTCGCGCAAGGCAACTTGCTGTGCAAGCGTCGGGTACATCCGAAACCGGCTCATGACAGAAAGCCAAGCACGAGGGACGGACAGTTTCTGATCTCGGATCGGAGTACCCGTGGATGATCTCCGGCCTGGCCAGCAGAGCCAACGCATCACTCCTTCATCCACCTCCGAACTGAACGGGCGGCGCGTGCTGGTCACGGGGGCCGCCGGGCGGATCGGGATGACGACGGTCGAGCACCTGAACGCACTGGGTGCGAAGGTGACCGCGTTGAGCAATGTCGAGCACCCGGACCTGAAGGCCGACCGGGTGCTGATCGGCGACACCCGGTCCGAGACCGACGTCGCGCACGCGCTGGAGGGCGCGGAGTACGTCGTCCACCTGGCGGCGCTCCCGCACCCGTCGGCCGGCACGCCGTACGAGGTGTACTCGATCAACGTGGTGTCGACGTTCAACGTGCTGGCCCAGGCCGGCGCCCTCGGCATCGACCGGGCCGTCATCGCGAGCAGCATCAACGCCACCGGCGTACCGTTCAACCCGCACGAGATCCGGCCGCCGTACTTCCCGTGGGACGAGCAGGCGGCGAGCGACGTCGGCGACGCGTACTCGCTGTCGAAGCAGAACGACGAGAACACCGCGCGGATGGCGTGGCGGCGGTGGGGGATCGACGTGGTCGCGTTCCGGTTCCCGCACGTGAACTCGCCGGACGTGCTGCAGGAGATGTCCGAGCATGTCCGCAAGCACCCGGCCGGCGGGTTGCGGGAGGCGTGGAGCTACCTCGACACCCGGGACGCGGCGTACGCCGCCGAGCTCGGACTGACGGCGCCGCTGACCGGCGCCCACACCTTCTTCGTCACCGCGAGCACCACGATCGCGCCGTACCCGACCGAGGACCTGCTCGACGCGTACGCGCCGGACGTGCCGCGGTCGCGCTCGTTCGCCGGGCGCGAGGTGCCGATCGACCTGACCGCCGTACGGACCGTGCTGGGCTTCGAGGCCCGGCACGAACTCGACCTACCCACCCTTCCTCTGGAGCTCTGAATGCCCTCGAACTTCGACCAGCCGTGGCCCGTCCGCGACGACATCCGGATCCGCGAGGTGAAGGCGATCGTCACGGCACCGCAAGGCATCCCGCTGGTGGTCGTGAAGATCGACACCACCGAACCGGGCCTGTACGGGCTCGGCTGCGCCACGTTCACGCAGCGCTGGAAGGCGGTCCAGACATTCGTCGACGAGCACCTGGCGCGGCTGCTCGTCGGCCGCTACCCCGGTGACATCGGCGACCTCACCCGGCTCGCGTCGTACTCGGGCTACTGGCGCGGCGGTCCGGTCACCAACAACGCGATCTCCGGTATCGACCAGGCCCTGTGGGACATCGCCGGCAAGCGCGCCGGGATGCCGGTGTACGAGCTGCTCGGCGGCAAGGTCCGCGCCGCCGCCGACACCTACATCCACGCCAGCGGCAAGACGATCGAGGACACGATCGAGCACGCGCAGAAGCTGATCGCGCAGGGCTGGCGGCACATCCGGCTGCAGGTCTCCACCCCGGGCGGCGGCGGGTACGGCGCTCCGCAGGTGCCGACGCTCTACCCCGACTCGCCGTACCGCAACGGCTGGTCGGCCCGCGACTACCTGCGCACCACGCCGGAGCTGTTCGCGGAGGCGCGGCAGGCGCTGCCGGACAACATCGAGCTGCTCCACGACGTGCACTCGCGGTTGACGCCCAAGGAAGCGGTCATGCTGGCGCGGGCCCTCGAGCCGTACGGGCTGTTCTTCCTCGAGGACGTGCTGCCGCCCGAGCACTGGGACCGGCTGCCCGAGGTGCGGGCGGCGTCGCCGGTGCCGCTGGCGGTCGGCGAGTTGACCACGTCGATGACGGACGCCGTCCGGCTGGTCCGCGAGCACGGCGTCGACTTCATCCGCTCGCACGTGTCCGACATCGGCGGTCTCACCCCGGCGCGGAAGCTGGCCGATCTCGCCGAGCTCTGCGGCGTCCGGACGGCCTGGCACGGACCGGGCGACACCTCGCCGATCGGCGCCGCGGCGAACGTGGCGCTGGACGTCACCTCCGTTGCCTTCGGCATCCAGGAGGGGCACCTCTACAACGAGGCGACGTACGAGGTGTTCCCCGGCACGCTGCGGATCGAGGACGGCTGGCTGCGGCCGAACGAGGCGCCCGGCTGGGGTATCGACGTCGACCTGGAGGCGGCGGCCCGTTATCCGGCGGAGTTGTCCGGTCACGACGAGTGGGCGGCCGGCGTGCGGCGGATCGACGGAGCGCTCGAGGCACCGTGATCCGGGCGGTCCGGCAGTACGATCACGGCCAGTGAGGGACGAGACGGGGAGGTGGCGATGAGCGATTCGGTCGAGGGACTCGCGGAGCTGCGGCGCGCGGGCGCGAACCAGTACGACCTGGGCTCGTTCAACGAGGCCGTGATCATCGAGACGATCCGGCTGGCCGGCATCATCAGCCGGACCGAGATCTCCCGCCGGACCGGTCTCACCCAGCAGTCGGTGTCGCGGATCCTGCGCATCCTCCTCCAGCAGGGCCTGCTGGTCGAGGAGGCGCAGGAGCGCGCCGAACGGCTCGGCAAGCCGCGGACGCCGGTCCGGCTGCGGTCGAACGCCGCGCACGCGGTCGGCATCCACATCGATCCCGAGCTGCTCACCGTCGCCGTGGTCGACCTGGACGGCACGATCGTGCGCCGCGAGACGGTCGACCTCGCCGACGGTCTCGCGGCCGACAAGCTGATCGACCTGACCGCGGCGACGGTCACCGCGGCACTCAGCATCAGCCAGATCGACCTCGCCTCGATGCTCGGCGTCGGCGTCGCGGTGCCGGGCCCGATCGACGCGGACGGGACCCTGCTCGCGCTGCCGTTGCAGCCGGCCTGGCGCGGGCTGAAGATCCGTGAGTTGCTGCAGCAGAAGCTGAACCACCCCGTGCTGGTGGAGAAGGACGGCACGGCGGCTGCGATCGGCGAGCGCTGGATCGGGCGGTCGGCGCGGGCGCGCGACTTCGCCTACCTCTATCTCGGCACCGGAGTCGGCAGCGGCCTGATCCTGAACGGCTCGATCTATCGCGGCGGCACCGCGAACGCGGGCGAGTTCGGGCAGATCGCGGCACTCCGGATGGGGGAGTGGGACCCGGAGAACGGCCCGCGGATGGTGCCGGAGTGCAACCCCACGGCGTCGCTGCCGGTGATCGCGGGCGAGTTCGGGTACGTCGAGACCGATGCCGGAGCCACCGACGAGGCCAAGCGGTACCGCGCCGTGTGCAAGGCGGCGGCCGACGGGAACGAGGCGGCCGTGAAGGCGGTCGCGCAGGTCGCGCGGGTGATCGGGCAAGGCGCGGTCGGGCTCGTGGACCTGCTCGACATCGACCTGATCGTCCTCGGTGGACCGGCGTTCGGCCAGGAGATCTCGGAGATCTTCCTGACCGAGATCGGGCGTGCGGTGAACGCGCACCCGGTGGCACGGGAGACCCGGCCGGTGCTGGTCGAGGAGTCCATGCTGCAGACCGACGCGGCCGCGGTCGGCGCGGCGTCGACGATCTTCCACGACGCGTTCACGCCGCGGGTGTCGGGCTCCAGCCAGGCGCGGAGACTGCCCAAGTAGAGGTCGCCCGGCGCCGATCTAGGATGCCCGGGTGGATCCGACCCTCACCGATGCCCTGACCGCTCCGCTCACCGGCACGGTCACCCTCCGCCCGGTCCGCCCCGAGGACGCGGCTTCGTACTGCGAGGCGATCTGGCGCAGCCGCGAGCAGGTCGCGCCGTACGAGCCCCGGCGGCCGGAGCACTGGTACACCCCGGAGTTCCAGGCGACGCGTTTCGCCGATCAGCTGAAGCTCGACAACGCCGTCCCGTGGGTCCTGGCCGAGGGCGATCGCGTGATCGGGACGGCGACGCTGACCAACATCGTGCACGGCGCCTGGCGCAACGGCGACATCGGCTACTGGGTCGACGTCGCGCAGGCCGGCAAGGGGCTGGCGACGGCGGCGCTCACCGAGGTGTGCCGGCTCGCCGACGAGGTGCTGCTGCTGCACCGGATCGCGGCCAGCACCAACCACGACAACACCCGGTCGCAGCGGGTGCTGCAGAAGTGCGGGTTCGAGCAGTACGGCTTCGCACCGGAGTACCTGCACATCAACGGCCAGTGGCGCGACAGCAAGCTCTACCACCGGATCCTCAACAAGCGCGCACCGGGCGAGCCGCCGGCCTGAGACGGCTCGCCCGGTGCATCAGTTCAGCGTCAGTTGGGCGGGAGACCGATACCCCGGGACACGTCGACGTCGTCGTACCTACCTTCGAGGACGTCGATGAACTTGACCGGGCGCTGGAGCGTGGAGGCGATGTAGACCGCTCGCACCGTCGCCAGCGCGTCGATCGCGTCCTGAACGGTGATCGCGGGCTGGGAACCGTCCGTGATGGCCGTGAGGATGTCGTCGTACTGCGCCTTGTGGCCGCCCGGGTCACCGGCGTCGGTGGGGGCGTCGTTCTTGTCGCCGTCCACATTCAGGCGGCGAAGTCGGTCGTCCTCTACCTCGGCCCCGCCTTCGGTGCCGTGGACGGAGACGCGGGTGCGGCCACCGGGGAAAGCCGCCGTGGTGGCGTGCAGCGTTCCGACGGCGCCGTTCTCGAACGTCAGCGTCGCGACGACGGTGTCCTCGACCTCGATCGCGTGGTGAGCCGCGCGCAGCGCCTGGGCCTGGATGGTCACCGGGCGGCCCATGAACCACAGCATCAGATCGACGGTGTGGACACCCTGGTTCATCAGCGCGCCGCCGCCGTCCTGCTCCCAGGTCCCGCGCCAGCCCGCGGACGCGTAGTACTCGTCGCTGCGCCACCAGGCCACCGTCGCGACCGACGACGTCAGCTGCCCGAACCGGCCGGCGTCGATCGCCTGCTTGACCACCGCGCTGCCGGCGTCGAACCGGTGCTGGCTGATCACCGACGACACCACGCCGTGGTTCGCGGCCCGGGTGGCCGCCGCGCCGAGCCGGCGGGCCCGGACCAGGTCGACGTCGAGCGGCTTCTCGATGACGACGTGCTTCTTCTCGTTCAGCGCCTGCTCGGCCAGCGCCGCGTGCGTGCCGCTGGGCGTGCAGATCGCCACCAGGGAGACGTCCGACCCACTCAGCGCCGCAGTCAGGTCGTCGTACACCTTCGGCTCGGGCTCGCCGAGTTCGACCAGGTGCGCCCGGAGTGCCTCCCGGGCCGCGGCGTCACCGTCCACCAGGGCGGTGACGATCGCGTCCGGCCGTTCCGCGACGGTCTGGGCGTGGGTGCGGCCGATGATGCCGCACCCGACGATCGCGACCTGCTGTTGTGTGTCAGCCATCTCGCTCCTACTTCGGGGTGAAGTTAGCGGTCAGAATCTGGTCCGTGCCGACCGTGAAGGTGTACGACGGCGCTGTCGACACCACGGTCCCGTCCACGGTCCAGTTTTGGAAAACGCTATCCGATCCTGGCGCCGCCGTCACGGTGACCTGCGCGCCGACCTCGTACGTTCCGGGCTCGGACTCGTTTCCCGCGATCGCCACGGTGCCGTTGCCGGCCGCCCGGACGGACACGCTGCGTTGTACGACGTTGATCACCATCACGTTGCGCAGCGTGGCCGGCCCGCTCAGCGTGGCGCCGTTGTAGCGCGCGAGGTTCGTCGCCTCGACGTCGCCGCTCGCCACCCGCACGGTGTGCCCGTCGCCGCCGAGGTTGTCGGTACCGAGGTTGAACGCGTCCACCTGGCCGGAGTTCACCACGAGACCGTCGTGGAACCCGTACGCGAACACGTTCAGCAGGGTCAGCCCGCGGGCTCCGTCGACGGTGACGATCTTCGCGGTCTGGCGCATGTACTTGTCGATGACGAGCTCGAAGATGCGGCCCTCGTTCATCCAGTACGGCTGCTGGTAGCCGACCCGGGTGACCGCGTTCCCGTTCGACAGCACACCCTCGACGCGGCCGTTGCGGCCCGGGCCGATCGCGATCGCGTGGTCGAAGAACGCGCCCGCGACCTTGCGGACGACCACGTCGTCACCGCTCAGGTCGATGCCGTTCCAGGCGTTCGGGAAGCCGGCGTTGACGACGTAGTTCGCTCCGGCGTGCCCGCGGATCGCGTACGGGTACGGCAGCACGCCCTCGGCCCGGCCGGGGTTGTTCTCCGGGTAGAAGACCCGCAGTCCGCGCACTCCGGCGCGGTTCTGCAGCGTGATCAACGCCGTGTCCGTGTTCCGCTCGAACGCCTGGAGCACAGTCCCGCCGCTCGCACCGCCCTGGTCCCGGTTCGGTACGGCGGAAGCGCCGCGCAACTCGACCTTCGCCGGGACGTTCAGGTGCGTGCTGATCCGGTACCACCCGGCGGGCAGGTAGACGAGCCCACCGCCCTCACGCCCGGCTCGGTCGAGAACTTTCTGCACCGCACGCGTGGCGTCCGCGGCCGGCAGGTAGCCGACTCCGTGCGGCGCGTCCACGACGTACAACTTCTGCACCGGCTTGGGCAGGGGTTTCTGCGTGTACGTCGGGGCGGTGCCGGACATGTGGTGGATGATGCCGGTCTGCGCGCCGGTGACCTCGGTGCCGGTGATCTTGACGTAGCCACGGGAGTTGTTCGTGATGCCGCCGTCGACGTGGCCGCCGGCCAGGGTCAGGCCCCACCGGTCGTCCATCACGTCGACCTTGAGGCCGAGCGTGGTGCGGCGTACGTCGGGTTCGAGGAAGCTGCCCGTGAACTGGGCCCGCTGGCCCGCGACCACGTGGATGCCGACCGCGTAGTCGGACAACGCGATCCGGTAGAACTGGTCCCATTCGAGGTCGCCGAGCACCAGACCGGTGCCGTGCGTCCGTGTCCACGTGTCCAGCGCCGCACGGGCCGGCGGGTGGAACTCGGCTGGAGCGGCCGACCAGTACGAGTTGCTGAACGCCACGTTCTCCCAGGTGCCGACGTCGGCGCCGTTGTAGGCACGAGCACCCTCGAACAGCGCGGTGCCGCGGACGTTGCGAATCGTCGTGGACTCGTGCACCTGCCCCGAGCTCGGGGCGTTGCCGTGGTCGTTCGGCATCGTGCTGACGCCGATACCGCGGTACGAGTTCAGCATCGTGACGTCGGAGACCGTCGCCATCATGTAGTTCTCGTTGCCGATCCAGGCGCCGCCGGGGATCTCGAACGTGTAGTTGTACGGGACCGGGGCTGTCGCGTTCTGGTTCGGGTAGTACGTCGTCACGCCGAGGACGCCCGCGCTGCCGCCGATCCGGAACAGGCTCGGCCCGTCGTCACCGGATCGCAGGTCGGCAACGATCACCGTGCCCGTGCCGAGTTTCTGGCCGTGGTCGCCGCGGAGGCTGCAGAACGCGTGGACCTCGATCGTGTCGGTGACCTTGTACCGCCCGGCCGGCAGCCAGACCGTGCCGCCGCCCGCGTCCTGACAGGCGTAGATCGCCTGCTGGATCGCCTTCGTGGAGTCGCGGCGGCCGCTGCGGTCGGCGCCGTACTGGGTGGCGTCGAAGTCCGCGACCACACCGTCCTCGGTCGGGTTGCCGGTGGTCACGAGCCGCGGCGCCGGCGTCACGACAGGCACGAGCCGCAGTTGCAGCTCTTTGACGCCGAACGAGTCGGCGCCGGTCATCGCAACCCGCACGTAGCGCGCGCTCACCGTCGCGAACCGCGTGCGGCTGAACTGGTTGCCGCCCGGCGAGCCGGTCCGTCCGACGTCGACGAAGTTCTTGCCGTCGTTCGAGACCTGCACGGTGTAGTCGGGGGAGTACGCCTCGGCCCACTCGACGCGTACGTCGTTGACCGGTCGCGGGGCACCGAGGTCGACCTGCAACCACGAGTCGGCCGCACCGGTCCAGCTGGTCTGGTGGTTGTTGTCGTTCGCGTTCGCAGCGCCGATTCCGCCGCTCGCGGTCGCCGTACCGTCGTCGGCGAAGTTCGTGTCCACGACGGACGCCGTGAATGTGTCGAGGGCGGTCTGCAGCGACTTGAGCGCGTCCTTGACCTGTCCGTCGGTGACGCCCGGAGTGGACGCGATCGCCTGAGCGTTGTCGATCGCGTCCTGCAGCGTGGCCCGGCTGCCCGCCGGGTACTGGCCGTCGCGTGTCCCCTCGCGGGCCGCTTTCTCGGTCCGGGTGGCCTCGGCGATCAGGTCGACGAGGCCTTCGGTGACGTCGAGTGTGGTGGCGACCTTGGCGACCCGGACCGCGGCGACCTTGAGGTCGACAGCGCCGTCGCCGTTGTGGATCCGGAAGTCGCCGCCGTTGGAGCGGTTCGTCAGCACGGCGTCGGGCAGCGCGAAGGTGTACGTCTTCCAGGTCTTCGTGTCGCCGTACCGGACCACCTCGGAATTCTTGAACTTCTCCGGGATCGTCTCGCCGGGGGAGTCGTAGTGCAGCCCGAACTGGCCGTTGCCCTCGTCGAAGTAGTCGATGCTCACCAGGACGAGAGCGCGGTTGTCGTACAGATACGTGTCGGCGACGTTCATGTAGAAGAAGTTCGTCCCCGGCGACGGCGCGGTGCGGTCGGTCTGCCAGTACGGGCGACCGCCCTGAACGCCGGTGATCAGGTGCGAGGCGTCGTCGCCGGCCCGCGGGCTGATCCCGTTCTGTACGGGCGCCGCGCCGAGCTGCACGGAGGCGCCCGCCGTACTGATCCGCAAGCCGGCGACCGTGATGTCGCTGCTGCCCCCGAACAGCCGGACGTCGGCGTCACCGAGCCGATCGGTGAACGCGATATCGGTGAGCGCGAAGACGCCGGTCTTCCAGACTCCGGTGTTGGTGAGCTGGATATCGGTCGCGTCCTGCTGCGGATCGGTCGCGGCGTCGTACTGCAGTTCGAGCGTGCCGGAGCCGCTGTCGAGGTAGGTCACCGTCACCAGGACGTCGTCGGTGCCGATCTCGTCCACATAGTCGTGGTCGACGTCGAACTCGAGGTAGCCGGTGCCGGCCGCCCGGTCGGTCTGCCAGTAGGTGCGGCCTTGTTCGGTGCCGGTCCGCAGCCCGGCCGGGTCGTCGCCGGCGGCGGGTTGCACGCCGAGCGTTGTCGGCGTCGGCCCGAGGTCGGCGCCGACGCCGCTGGGATACATGACGGCGGCGTGTGCCGCCGGGACGACGAGGAAGGTGCCGAGAAACACGGCAGGGAGAACCCGCGCGAGCAGGCGTCTGGACATGTCGAAACCTCCAGGTGGCGGACCGGAAGTACATGCGTCTGCAGCTGCGCGGATAAGTTAAACCAAGCGTGTTACTAATTCAAGGGCCGGGAACAAGAGGCCAAGCACGCTGAATCCGACGGCCGATGCGAAGCCGTGCAGGGAGGCGATCCCGGGTGCGGCCTGCTCTGCAGGACGACGAGCGTCGCCCCCACCGAACGCTCCGCCGAGCTGGCCCACGATCCGGGTGCTGCTGCTCACGTGCGTTCTCGTTGCGCAGCCTGACGCCGACGGTGCACAACGAGAACGCCTGGTCCGATCGTGCTGGTCGCGCAGCGCATTCCGCAGGTGGACATCGAGTCCCCGAGCGGTGATGTGCGCGGAGTGCTGCAGCAGAGGCCGGACCTGTTCACCCAGCTCGGACCGGACACGATCCGCGGGCTGACGGCCGAGGCACCGGACGTCGGTCCGGAGGTGTATTAGCCGCACGACCGGCGTGACGGCGATGATCGTGCAGCGGACGCGGTGAGTTCGCGACGGCCGATTTGCCCGCGCGGTCCACACCCACGAACCCCATGGGGCAGCGGCTCGTCGGGGTCAGCCGGGGGACTTGAGGTGGCGGGGGACGGCTGTCATGACGCGGCCGAGGTCGTCGGTGAGGGCGGCGACCCGCTCGGCGCGGCCGTCGTCGTCGATGTAGATCATGACCGTGCGGACGTCGGCGTGACCGGACAGCTCCTGGAGCTCCTCGGCGCCGTGGCCGCGGCGCTTCTGGTCGGTGATCGCGGTAGCGCGTAGTGCGTGCGGACCAACGGTCTCCGGCCGGGGGATACCGGCTGCCCGGGCCAGGCGGCGCAGCAGTCGGGTGACGTCGTGCCGGTCGAGCCGACCTCCATTGGCATCGGCGACGAGGGGAGCCGGTCCCGTGCCGGTCCAGGCCGGGCGCGTCGCGCGATACAGATCGAGAAGCTCGGCGACCGTGGTCTCGAGCGGAACCCGAACCGACTTCCCGCCCTTGCGAGTCACGACCAGCCACGTCCTCCGGCCCTCGTCGTGGCGGTCGGTGTCATCGGCCCCGCACAGCTCGGAGACTCGCAGGGCACCGGTGTAGAGCAGGCCGACGATCAGCGCGTCACGAACATCTCCCGCTGCCGCGATCAGCGCCTCAACCTGGTCGGCGTCCAGCACCCGCGCGGACGTGGCTCGCCGGCCGCGATGGAACTTCGGCCGGTGGTCGTCGTCGGAAATCGGGCAGACCGCCGGCAGACCCCAGCCCGCGGCGTACCGGTACAGGCTGGACAGCGTCGACAGCCGGCGGGAGATCGACGACGCGGCCGCTCCCACGTCCTGCTGACAGGTCAGCCACATCGTCACCTCGCCGCGATGCAGATCCAGGCCGAACCGCTCGCGGCCGAGCTCGCGACGGGCCCAGTCGGCCCACAGCAGCAGGTCGTCGGCATACCCGATCCGGGTGTCGTGGCTGGCCCGCCGGGAGCCGCCGAGCCACAGCACGACCAACGCGGTCAGCTCCGGGGTGAGTGCCTCGGCAAGCAGGTCGAGGCGGTCGACCTGCTCGTTCCCCTGGCCGTGCAGCGGACGGCGTCGTCCGAGGGAGCGCCGTACGGCAGCTTCGGTGATCGGGTCCGGCGCCGGCAGCTCGACCGCAGTCTCGGCTGGGCGAAATACGAGCGGTTTCGGCAGATCGTCCACACAGAGAAACTAGCGCATAACGGGGATTATGCGCTACTTCAGTTCCGTTTCGTTCAGTCAAAAGTAGAGGGCGAAAACCAAACGAAAAGAGCAACTTTATCGACGTAAACCGGTAGGGTGGCGTCATGACGGAGACGGATCTCGGCGCGCAGCGTCGGCAAGGGCTGTGCGAGTTCCCGGGTGTGAGCTGTGCGAACCCGAAGCAGGTGGACCCCGGGACGCCGGGCCGCCCGCCGAAGTACTGCGGGCGAGAGGGAGCGGGCGTCGACGGGAAGCCTGTCCTGCACAACAAGGCGAACGCGTGGGCCGCGAAGAACCGTCTGGCCAGACAGCCGGTGCGGCGTGACACCTCTGCGCCGGCCGGCTCCGAACCGGCGACGGGTCCGGTGACTGCGGCCCGGATGACGCTCGAGCAGCTGATGAAGGGCAACCTGCCGCGTCTGGTGGAGGAGCTGGAGGGATACCTCGCGCAGATCGCGGAAGCAGTCCGCACGTACGGCGATGCGGAAGCGGTCGCGGCCGAGGTAGAGCAACTGCAGGCGTCGTCGCGCGCACAGCTTGCTGACGTCGAGCGGCAGCGAGGTCAGGAGGAGCATCGCCGTCGCCAAGCGGAGCAGCTCGCGGCCGAGGCCGAGGACGCCCGGGATGAGGCCGATGAGGCTGCACGGGAAGCTGTTGCCGCGCTCGACGAAGCACGTGCCGATGTAGCCGTCGCCGAGGAAGCGGCACAGCAGGCTCGGCTGGACGCGGCGGCCGTCCGTGAGAGCGCGGCGGCTGACCTGGAGAAGGCCCGGCAAGAGATCGCGGCTGCCGGTGAGGCCGCAGCCGCGGAGGTTGAGCTGGTCCGCGCCGAGACAGAGCAGCGGATCCGCGACCTGCAGGCCACGGCCGAGGAGCAGCTCCGCCAGGCGCGCGGCGAGGCCGAGGCCGCGCGGATCGCCCACGCTGCGGCCGAAGCCGAGCGGCAGACGGCGCAACAGTCGGCCGACCAGTTGCGCACCGAGCTGCGCCAGGAACGCGAGCGGCACCGCGCCGAGCTCGACGCGGTCCGGAGCGACTTCCGTGCCGACCGCGAGCAGCTACGCGCCGATCATCAGTCCCAGCTGGCCGACGTGAAGAAGGCCGCCGAGGACCGCTTCGCCGCACTCAACGCCGCCCAACGAGCAGCAGAACAGGTAGCCGAAACCCTCCGCCACCAACTAGAAACCCGCCCCACCCCGGCCCCGTCCTCCCCCCACAGCAAGGAAGAAACCGCAGAGGTTCTCCCAGCCAACTGAACAACAGGCCCGCACTCCGCTCCCACCACCTCCCACGGCAAGCACGGGGCGGGGAAGCTTGTGGCAGCCGACGGAACGACAGCTCGTCGAGCGCCCGCCCTCCGCTCCGGTCCGCCGCCTCCCGCGGCGAGCACGGGGTGGGAGCGAGGGTGTGGCAGGCAACGGAGCGCAAGGCTGGCCGTGCGCCTCGGTCCCGCTGCCTCCCGCGGCAGGTGCGGAGTGGGGGAGGTTGTGGCAGGCAGGGAGCGGCGGGTCGTCGAGGGACTGCCCTCCGCTCCGGTCCCGCCGCCAACCGTGGCAAGGACGAAGCGGGGAGGTGGTGGCAGACGGCGGGGCGTGGGGCGGCTGTGCTTGTTTAGCGGAATGCGTGGATGTTTCGGTCGACCCAGTCGGCGAAGGTGTGTGGTGGGCGGCCGAGGACTGTCTCGATGTCGGGGCTCGGCTGTTGCTCGGCGGGGGTCGGTGTGCCGAGGACGTTGAGGGTGGCCTCGACAACAGGCTCCGGCATGAAGGTCAGCATGCCGGCGCGTGCCTGGTCGCGGGTCAGTTCCGTGAAGCTGATCGGCGTACCGATCGCGGTCTGGATCGCCTCGGCCTGCTGGCGGGGTGAGATGGCGGCGGGGCCGGTCAGGGTGTAGACGGCGTTCGCGTGACCGGGCTCGCGAAGAGCCGCAGCGGCGACCTCGGCGATGTCCTGCGGGTCGACGGCGGGCAGACCGACGTCCGCGAACGGCGCGGCCATCGCACGCCGGGTGCGGATCGACTCCGCCCACGCGAACGCGTTGCTGGCGAAGTTGCCGGGACGCAGGATCGTCCACTCCAGATCGGACCCGGTGACGGCGTCTTCGTGGATCGCCGGGTGGCGCTGGGTCCCGACGCCCTGCGACGACAGCAGCACGACGCGCGGGACACCGGCGTCGCGGATCACGTCGACGACGGGCTGGAGGTTGCCGCCGGCAAGGAAGTCGGCGGAGGTGAGGAGGAAGACGGCCTTCGCGCCGTCGAGGGCCGGGGTCAGGGTTTCGGGACGGGTCAGGTCGGCCTGGTGTCCGTCGCCGTGCCGCGAGACGGGGAGGACGTCTTCGCCGGCGGCGGTCAGGGTCTGGACGAGTGGGCGGCCTACGTTGCCGGTTGCTCCGGTGATCACGATCATGACGAGGACGCTACTGGTCTCGGGATAGTAGGTACCTAGAGGATAGTATTGGGTTTGTGAAGGAGAACACAGCAGTCGATCCGGTCGCAGCCTGTCCGATCGCGCCGGTCGTGGACCTGGTCTTCAGCCGGTGGACGACGCCGATCCTGTGGACGCTGAACGAGGACGGGCGGCAGCGGTTCATCGAGCTGCAGCGGCGGATCGGGGTGATCACGCCGAAGGTGCTCACCCAACGCCTGCGGCAGTTGGAGCGCGACGGCCTGATCACCCGCACGTACTACGCGGAGGTCCCGCCCCGCGTCGAGTACGACATCAGCCCTCTCGGCCGCAGCCTCGCCCCGCTCTTCCACTCCCTCGCCGAGTGGTCCCCGAACCTGGCGAAAGTAGCCGAAGCCCGCCACCACTTCGACACCCACGAACCCGCCCACCGCCGCCCCTGACCCGCCGTGCCCCTGACCCGCCGTGCCCCTGACCCGCCGTGCCCCTGACCCGCCGTGCCCCTGACCCGCCGTGCACCTGACCCGCGCGGTCTTGGTCGTGCCGCGTGCGTCGGATCGCCGGCGCCCCACTCCGCCTCCCAGGCTTGATCCGCGCACCTTGACCTGTGCCGCCGATGAGCCGGGCGTTCCTGGCCCACGCCGCGAGCCGCGGCTCCGCCCCGCTGCGTGCCAGGGATATCCGCTGACTTTGGGGTTCTTCCGTCGCGTACCAGCTGAGAACCCCCGCCGTGTCAGCTGGACAGGACGTATCAGTCCGGTAGGTAGTGCACCTGAGCGTGAATCCGTCCGCGCGTACAGTGTCTCGCCGGTGCACTACCTGTCGTCCGTGCACACCGTCCCGCCCGGCTGGTCAGGCGACGCCGACGAGTTCGCGGGTGGGGAGGGTGGCGAGCAGGGCGAGGAAGTGGGTGGTCGCGTCGGGGAGGCGGAGGAGGCCAGCTTCGTTCCGGCGCCAGCCGAACTCGAGTTCGCCGTCGAGCGTGCGCTCCGCGAGCGGTACGGCGTACCGGCTGAGTGTCACGCGGGACGGGCCGGTCTGCGGGTGGTGGTCGCCGCAGCCGCACTCGGCGGGGATCGTGATCGCGGTCAGTGCGTCCGGCGCGTAGGTGCGCAGGCGCAGAGTCGTGCCGCGGGCGGTGAAGCGGGCGATCGTGGCGTCGGGCAACTGGACGAGCAGCTCGACCGGTACGGCGTACGAGCCGGGGAGGAGCCGGAGACCACGAGAGGCGAGCAGATCGGCGAGAGCCGGGAGATTCATGCGATGTTCCTGTGTGTGCTGTGTCGGCGGGCGGGCCACGGAAAGGTCAGGGCCTCGTGCGCCGGGAGCCGGCGCTCGTCAGCGACAACAGCAACAACACAGCATCTGCATGCCGAAGATCATGACAGCACGAACGGCCGAGCACCAAACACCGTCCGCGATCTGGGACGACTGTCCGTGATGTGTCAGGCACAGTGTCGGCACAGCACCGCACGGTGCGAGGGGGCTGGACTCTCCGGTTGCCGGAGGGTCCATGATGCCGGTGTGTCAGGTGACGAGCACTGCGAGACGACAACGCTGGGTGTGCTGCTCAGGCATCAGGGGCTCGCGCTGTCCGAGCCGATGATCTTCGGCCTGGGATCCGCGCTGTCCTTCATCTACTGGGACAGCAAGCAACTGGACTTTCCCTTTCTGGGTGGGCGGATCAAGCCGTTCGAGCTGACCAGGAACCTGGCTGAGAGGCTCGGGCTGGAGCTCGTGGTCCGGGAGACGGCGTCGCCGCGGAAGGCCTGGGAGAACGTCGCCGCGTCGATCGACGACGGTCAGCCGGTGGGATTGCAGCTGGACAGCTACTACCTGGAGTACTTCAGCTCGAAGGTGCACTTCGGCGGTCATGTCGTGGCCATGTACGGCTACGACGACCACTCCGCACATCTGGTGGACACGCGCCAGCAGGGCGGCGAGGTGACCACCAGCTTGACCAGCCTCGCCGAGGCCAGGGCCGCGCGAGGACCGATGACGGCCAGACACAGATCTTTCACCCTCATCGCCCCGAGAGGCATGCCGGACCTACCCGACCGGATCGTACCGGCGATCACCGCGTGCGCGGACGCGTTCCTGCATCCCCCGATCGCCAACGTGGGGCACCGAGGCATCGAGAAGGCCGGCAAGCTGGTGCGGACGTGGCTGCAGCGAACCGACACCCCGGAGCGGGACCTGCCACAAGCCGCACTCCTCATGGAGAAGGCGGGCACGGGCGGCGCGCTGTTCCGCAATCTCTACCGCGACTTCCTCGGCGAGTGCACCGAGATCCTCGACAACAACGACCTCCGCACCGGCCACAAGTTGTACGCCGAGGCGGCCACCGTGTGGACCGAGGTCGCAGCACTGATCACCCGCGCCGGCGAATCAGAAGACCCGCAGTACCTCGTGAAAGCCGGCGCCGCCCTCCACGACGTCGCCCAGGTCGAACGCAACGCCATGCAGGCGCTCAGCCGTATCGGCGCTTAGCCAGTTAGCTCGGCGGTACGCTGCTCGGCCTCCTCGACGAGTTCGGGCACTTCGGTGTTGGCCAAGGTGTACCCCTACCAGCGGATGCGTCTGCGCCAACGCGAACACGGCTTCTGGGTCGTCACCGCGCGCGGCGTCGGTCAGCGTCCGTACGGCCAGGTCGTCGTCGCCCGCTTCGCGCTGCAGGATGCCGAGGAGAGTCTTGGCGCGTGTGGGTACGTCGGCGGTCGAGTCGTCCTCGACGCCGAGAATCGCAGACACCGGCCGCCCGCCGGGAGCGGTGGCAGCGGACCTTTCGCAGGCTTCCGCCGCGGCGGCCTTGGCACCGGCCGAGACCAGCACCTCGGCCAGACCGAGCCAGGCAGCGCCCACGAAGTCGGGGTGATCGATCGCGACGACCTGTTGGGCGGTCCGGGCCGCGGCTTCCTCCTCGTCCTGCATCAGGTGCAGCGTGTGCAGGCCGAGCGCGGCCCGGGACCGGTGAGCGGTGTCGAAGTCCGACAGCAGCGGAGCGAGGACCGGGTCGCCGGATCGGAGCTTTTCGTTGTCCGGCCAGACGAGGCCGTAGACCTCGGGCCCGACACGGAAGGGGATCAGCCCGGCGAGCAGTGCGGCGCGGCCGAGCACCGACGGTTCGGCGTCAGGACCGGAGTCGACGGTTCGGTCGGAGCTGGCGGCGGCGCGGAAGGCTTCCTTCCCATGCCGAGGCGGGTTCGTCGAGCGCCAGGGAGGCCCAGCCCATCAGGAACGCGCTCGGCCAGCGCTTCGCGGCACTTCTCGACAGCGTCGGCGGCTGCCGGGTCGTGTCGTACAGCCAGTTCGGTTGCGGTCAGGGCAGCTTGCTCGAGGTCCGGGCGCACGGTCCGCGAAGCTACTGGATCAGGGGTTCAGTCGGCCTTCTTGCCGAACATGATTTCGTCCCAGCTCGGGACACTGGCGCGCTTGCCGCGGCGGGCGGGCTTCTTCTTCGGCTCGACCGGGGTGTCGTCAGCGGGCTGAGCGTGCTCGGCGGCGTCGGGCACGGCCTCCTGTGCCGCCGGAGCGGCGACAGGCTCGGGACGCGGCGCCTCTGGCGAAGGGCTGCGAACGGGCTCTGGGCGAGGCGAGCGCTCCTCGGGGCCGGGTTGCGGACGGCGCGGCTGCTCCGCGCGAGCAGCGGGAGTAGCGGGAGCAGGTCGCGGCTCTGCGGGGCGAGGCGCCTGCGGTGCGTCGGGCTCTTCGTCCGCGGCTCGCTCCTCCGAGGCCCGGTCGTCCGGGGTGGCGGGGGAGGCGAACGCCGGCGGCTCCGCGGGACGCTCGACGGCGCGGACGGACGGCCGGGGCGCCGGAGGCTGGTCGACAGGTACGTCGATCAGGGTCGGCTCCTCGTCCGGGTCCGGAACCGACTGCACGCGCCGCGGGCCGCGCTCCACCTCCCGTGAAGCGTCCCGCGCGACCTCCCGGGGGAATTCGCGCGGCTGCTCTCGACCGTTGTCGCGAGTGACCTCACGGGTCTCCAGACCGAACTCGCGGCCGTCGCGGGAAACCGGGTGGTTTCGACGCCGTAGCGCGATGGTGTCCTCGAAGCCCGCCTCGTAACTGTCGGCGCCGTGGTCAGGGGCGATCAGCGGGTCGATGTCCGCGACCGCCGCCAGCCGCCGCTCACCGGGCTGCGGCTGAACCGGCGTCGGCATCACCTGCGCCTGCTCGCCGACCAGCCAGCGCGCCTCGTCGTCGTCAGGCACCGCGTACCGCCCGGGGGCGTCGTACGCGAACATGGCGATCTTCTCTTCCTTCTGCTCCGTCCCGGAGTCCTCGCTGTCCTCGGACTCGACGAAGTACGACACGCGGACGGCCCAGCGGCCGTCCTCGCGGCGCCACGCGTCCCACTCGGCCGACGCCGGGTCGATCTGGCGCGTGCGCAGCCGATCGGTGACCCAGGCACCGAGGTTGCGGGTCGGGGCGTCGCCCCCGCCACGACGGCGGACGGACGCGCGCTGCGCGAGGCTGGCGATGTGATCGCGCTCGGCGAGGACCGGGCCGGCGAACGCCATCACGCGTTCCATCGGCATCTGGGCGACGGCTGCGACCGCCTCGGGACTTTCGCCGGCGCGGATACGAGCCTGGATGTCTCGTGGGCGCAGCGCGCTCTCCATTTGAATCTCCAGCTGGCCGAGTCGGGCACGGTCGCCGCGGAGGGCCGCACGCAACCGGTCGTCGACCGGAACGGCGAACTCCTCACCCGTCTCTGCCATCGCCAGGACGAGTTGGGTTCCGTCCTGGCTCAGACCGACGAGCCTCGCCTCGCGCATTGACCTTGTTCTCCTGTGCGGTTCTAGACAGTCTCTCCCGGACGCTGGGCCTGACCAAGACCGGCGCGCCGTGCCGCGCGGTCATTGTGGAGGTTACGTCACGAAAACACATCTTGCCTGGTCACCAGGGTCCTCCTGATCACACCAGTCACACTAGTCACAACACGGTGTGACAGCTAACCGACTTGTCAGTTCGTGAAGGCCGAACGCACCGCAAGCGCACGCTTCAGGTCGTCCGCACCGTCGCCGACGGACCGCCGGATGCCGGCCGCCACGGACTCGTCGGCGATCAGGTCGGCGGCCCGGTCGACGACACGCTGCTCGACCGTGTACCGGGGGAACGCGAGCTTCGCGCTGGTCGCGACGACCCAGCCGGAGCGGAGCTTCTCGGTGCCGGCGATCTCCGCGAAGTACCGGTCGACGTACGGCGCCGTGACCGCGGCCTGCGTGGGATGCCAGAACCCCTCGCACGCGGCGTACAGCTCGTAATTCGCCAGGTCCGCATCGGTGGTGATCTGCGTCCAGGCCTGCTCCTTGGCCTCGGCCGTCGGCAGCGCGGACCGGCACCGGGTGGCGTGCACGACACCTTCGGACGAGGAGTCCCGCTCGAGCTCGGCGTCGATGTCGGCCTCGCCGATCGCGCCGAGCCGGGCCAGCTGCAGCGTCACGATCCAGCGCAGGTCGGCGTCCATCGTGACGCCATCGGGTACGCCGTCACCGGCGAGCCAGCCCTTCAGCAGGTCGGCGTCGTCGGTGAACCGCGTGAACCCGCGCGCCACCGACAGCTGCACGCTGCTGCCGGCCTCGACGGTCTCCAGCCGCGCACGCAGTACGTCGGCCAGCTGCCCGCGGTACGGCTCGTACGGCAGGTAGACACCGAGCAGGTGGGTGCTCGACCAGTTCAGCAGCGTCCCGACCGCGATGTCGCTGGTCTCGGTCGGCAGCATCCCGAGCACGACGTCGAATCCGATCTTCGGATCCAGCTCCGCGTCGGCGACCGCGTCCCGCACGCTGTTCAGGATGACGGCGCGCGTGACGCCGTCGTCGATCTTCGGCAGCAGCGCCGCGAGGTTCTCCAGGCTGACGGAGTCGAGCCGGATCTTCGCCCAGCTGTCGTCACCCGAGTCCGGGATCACGACCGCGAGCGCCGGGTCCCGGTCGACGTCCACCTCGTCGGCGTCGATCAGCACGTCGGCCGTCGTCCGGTTCCCATCGGCGTCGTACCCGCCGACGGTGAGCTTGTGCGGCCGCGCCGCCGGGTACGCCGCGGGCGCCTTGCGGTGCAGCTTGATGCCGGTGGCGGTCCGGGACACGCTGATCGTGTCGAGGCCAGGCGTGCGCAGCCAGGCCTGCGCCCAGTCGTCGAGACCGGTCGCGCCGGCCTCGGTCCACTTCGCGAGCAGGTCGGCGAAGGTGGCGTTGCCGAACTCGTTGGCGGCGATGTGCGCGTTGACGCCGGCCAGGAAGACGTCGTCGCCGAGGTACGCCGCGAGCTGCTTGAGGACCGCGGCGCCCTTGGCGTACGAGATGCCGTCGAAGTCGTCGAGCGACGCGAGCGCGTCCTTGACCGCGTCGGCGGCCACCGGGTGCGTCGAGGACCGCTGGTCGGCCTGCAGGCCCCACCACTTGCGGATGTAGGCGAAGTCGATCCAGTTGTCGGTGTACCGGGTCGCCTCGGTCGAGACCCGGTGCGCCATGTACTCGGCGAACGACTCGTTCAGCCAGAGGTCGTTCCACCACTTCATCGTCACGGTGTCGCCGAACCACTGGTGCGCCATCTCGTGGACGATCGTCCGGGCCCGGCTGCTGCGCTCGCCGTCGGTGACCGCGGAGCGGAACACCATCTGGTCCCGGAACGTGACGCAGCCCGGGTTCTCCATCGCGCCGGCGTTGAACTCCGGCACGAAGGCCTGGTGGTACTCGCCGAACGGGTACCGGTAGCCGAACATCCGGTGGTAGGCGTCGAAGGACTGCTTGGTGACCTCGAAGATGTCCGCGGCCTCGCGCTCGAGGGCATCCTTCAGCGACTGCCGCGAGACGACGCTGAGGTTGATGCCGTCGTGCGCGTCGGTGATCTGGTGGTACGGGCCGGCGACGACGGTGACGAAGTAGGTCGACAGCGGCTTGGTCTCCGCGAGCTCCCAGCGTCCGGGGGAGACCTGCGTCGCGGCGCCGTTGCCGAGCACCAGCCACTCCTCGGGCGCGGTGACCTTGAACCGGTACGGCGCCTTGAGGTCGGGCTGGTCGAAGCACGCGAAGATCCGCGGTGCGGCGTCGAGGAACGACATCGCGTAGGTGTACGCGAGGCCGTCGGCGGCGTCGACCGCACGGTGCAGCCCCTCGCCGTCGTTGGAGTACAGCATCGAGGCGACCACGACGAGTTCGTTGTCCGGCTGCAGGCCGGTGAGCTCGAGCCGTCCGTCGTTCAGTCCGGCGACGTCGACCGCCGTACCGTTCAGCGTCACCGAGATCAGCTCGTCGGGTTTCACGTCCACCCAACTCGACGCGTCCGACGCGGTGAACCTGATCGTGGTGGTGGACCCGAACGTCCGATCGCCCTGGGTGAGGTCGAGATCGACGTCGTACGACTGGACGGAGAGCGCGGCGGCCCGAGTGCGGGCGCCGTCGACGGTGAGACTCGGCATGGGGGTCACTGTATGCCGTGATTAGGCTGAGCACATGAGCGAGCGGAGCGAGGTCATCATCAAGCACAGGCGGCTTCGTGCCTCATCCGCGCCCGGAGCGAAGCGAGGACGTGGATGAGTGCTATGGAGTACCGGCAGTTGGGCGACTCCGGTCTCACGGTGAGCGTTGTCGGGCTGGGCTGCAACAACTTCGGCCGGCGACTCGACGCGGGCCGGACCGAGGCCGTGGTGAACGCCGCGGTCGACGCGGGCATCACGTTGTTCGACACCGCGGACATCTACCGGGGCGAGCACGGGTTCAGCGAGGAACTGCTCGGCAAGGCGCTCGGGTCGCGCCGCGACGAGGTCGTGATCGCGACCAAGTTCGGCGGCGACATGGGCGGGGTGAACGGCCCCGACTGGGGCGTCCGCGGCTCCCGCCGGTACATCCGCAAGGCCGTCGAGTCGAGCCTGCAGCGGCTCGGCACCGACTGGATCGACCTCTACCAGCTGCACTTCCCCGACCCGGTGACGCCGATCGAGGAGACCCTGGCGGCGCTGTCCGAGCTGGTTGCCGAAGGCAAGGTCAGGTACATCGGCAGCTCGCAGTTCGCGGCCTGGCAGGTCGTCGACGCCGACTGGACCGCCCGGACGAACGGTCTGGAGCACTTCGTCAGCGCCCAGAACCAGTACTCGCTGCTCGAGCGCGACGTCGAGGACGAACTGGTCCCGGCCTGCGAGCACCTCGGCCTCGGCATCCTGCCGTTCTTCCCGCTCGCGTCGGGTCTGCTCACCGGCAAGTACAAGCGCGGTACGACGGCGCCGGAAGGCACCCGGCTGGCGACACAGCCCGAGCGACTGGCGCACGCGGACTTCGACAAGATCGAGGCCCTCGAGACGTTCGCCGCCGAGCGCGACCTGACGATGATCGAGGTCGCGATCGGCGGTCTCGCGGCCCAGCCGGCGGTGGCCTCGGTGATCGCGGGCGCCACCAGCCCCGAGCAGATCGCGCAGAACGTCCGGGCCGGCCTGTGGGAGCCGACGGCCGCCGACCTCGCCGCGCTGGACGACCTGACGTGACACTGATTCTCCTGCCGCCGTCCGAGGGCAAGACCGGACAGTCGCGCGGTCGTGCGGTGGACTTCGCGACGCTGTCGTTCCCGGAGCTGAACCCGGTCCGCGAGCAGGTCCTCGAGACCCTGGCGAAGGTGTCCGCGTCGGCCGACGCGCACGATGTTCTCGAGGTCGGCGCCTCGCTGCGCGACGAGGTCGAGCGCAACACCCGCTGGCGTACCGAGCCGTCCGTGCCGGTGTCCGAGCTGTACTCCGGTGTGCTGTACGACGCCCTCGGCTACTCGACGCTGTCGGCGGGCTCGAAGCGCCGGGCCGCGAATCGGCTGCTGGTCATCTCGGCCGCTTGGGGTGCGCTGCGACCGGGCGACCGCGTCCCGCCGTACCGGCTCTCGATGGGGACGACGCTGCCCGGCCACGGACCGCTCGCGTCGGTGTGGCGCGATCCGCTGAGCGCCGCGCTGGCCGACCTGGACGGCGTGATCGTGGACTGCCGCTCCTCGACGTACGTCGCGGCATGGCGGCCGAGCGGCGACCAGGCGGAGAAGTGGGTGTCGGTGAACGTCGTCCGGGAACGCGGCGGCGTGCGCTCGGTCGTCTCGCACAACGCCAAGCACACCCGCGGTCTGGTGGCGCGGCACCTGCTGGAGTCCGGCAAGGACCCGGGTACGCCGAAGTCGCTGCACAAGCTGATCGGTGAGCGGTGGAACGCCGAGCTGGACCGCGCGGCGGCCGGGTGGACCCTGACCGTCGTCGAACACGACTGACGTTCACTGGACTGTAACTGGTGAGTGGTTTTCTACGGTGCGTGACCGGGGAAGGCTGAGGGCAGCAACGTTCAGGGGGGATTCCGCCCTACCTCGGAGGCCTGACCGATGCGACGCATCATCACACTTGTGCTCACCCTCGTGGTGGCAACCACCGCCTGGGCTGTCGGCGTCCAGCCGGCGCCGGCCTACCCGCCGACCCCGCCGTCGGCGAGCACCGCGGCCAGTCAGCTCGCCAGTCTCACCGTGAAGACGGAAGGCTCGACGAGCGGCTACAGCCGGGACCTCTTCCCGCACTGGATCATCCAGTCCGGGACCTGCGACACCCGCGAGCAGGTGCTGAAGCGCGACGGTACCGGCGTCACTGTCGACAGCAGCTGTCACCCGACCGCCGGGAAGTGGTACAGCGTGTACGACGCGGTGTGGGTGACCGATTCCTCGTCGGTCGACATCGACCACATCGTGCCGCTGGCCGAGGCCTGGAAGTCCGGTGCGAACGCCTGGACGACCGCCCGGCGGCAGCAGTTCGCGAACGACCTGACGATCGCGCAGCTGATCGCGGTCTCGGCGTCCAGCAACCGCTCGAAGGGTGACTCGGACCCGTCGGAGTGGAAGCCGACCAACACGTCGGTGCACTGCATCTACGCGCGCGAGTGGATCTGGGTGAAGTACACCTACGGCCTGTCGTTGCAGTCCGCGGAGAAGACGGCCCTCACGCAGATGCTCGGCACCTGCTAGTCCTCGAGAAGGTGGCGGCGCTGGGCGTGGATGCCGGCCTGGAAACGGGTCCGCGCGCCCAGCGTCTCCATCAACTCGGCCACCCGCCGGCCGACCGTGCGGCTGCTCAACGCGAGCTGCCGCGCGATCGCGTCGTCCTTGAACCCGGCGGCCAGCAGCGTCATCAGCCGGGCGTCGGTCGGGTCGGCCTTCGCGGCTGGGACCACCGGCACGGCCTGGTCCCAGAGCAGCCAGAACATCTCGATCAGCGCGTCCAGCAGCGCACACGGATGCACGACCAGCGCGCTGTCGACCAGTTGGTCAACTGAGAGAGGCAGCAGGGCGATCTTCCGGTCGAACACCGCCAGCTTCATCGGCACCTGCGGATGCACGCGTGACGTCTCACCGGCGTCCGCCGCGCTGTACGCCTCGTCGACACCGCCCGGGATATCGAGCGAGTCGGGGGAGTAGATGCCGTGCACGACAACGCCCTCGCCGAGGAGTCCTCGTACGGTGCTGTCCGACTCGTCGGCTTGAGCGGCGTACGGCGGCCGGTCCAGGACCAGGAGCTGATGACTGGTGCCGTTGAGAAGCTGTGCGAACCGGGCGGCGATCGCCTCCTGCCCGACGATCACCTCGACCAGATTCTCCGGCCGGTACTGCTCCTGGGTGCTCAGCTCGGACAGCAGCACCCGAGCCTCGGCGCGGACACGGTCCAGCTCGGCCCGCCGTACGGCGACCAGCGCGTCGACCGCGACGTCCGGACGGGTCGGCAACAGCCGCACCGGGTCGTCGGAGGTGCTCGTCAGCAGACCGAGCTTCTCGAGACGGCCGACGGTGGCGACGACGTCCTGCTCGTCCCGGCCGAGGCGCTCGGCGAGCTCACGGATGTCGCAGCCCGGGGCCGACAGCAGCGCCCGGTAGGCCTCCTCATCGGGGCCGTCCACCCCAACCGACTCCAGCATTCGAACAGGCTATCTCGTCGGTTGGACGGCCTCGACCGGTTTGGCGACTTCGCGCCATGTCTGGGATACGTCAGCGCACTGTCCGGTGCTGCCAGGTGCACGGACCCCTCAGGTGGGGTATGTCTGACGGTGCCGGGCGCGCGCGGATCGGACAGGGGACGTCCGGTCAAGCCTCAACGCGCGCGCCCGACCTTCGCTTCACCCGCAGGTAGCTGCGCCAGATCATCCGCTGCAGCATCAGCGTGACCACCCCGGCCGCCGTCATCCCGGCCAGGTTGATACCGAGCTGCGCCGCCGATCCGCCGATCTGGTGCGGCGCCCAGAGCGCGATCGACAGGGCGAGGTCACCGGCGGCCGGGACGGTCGTCACCGAGATGAAGACACCGACCAGGGCGTTGCCCCGGCCCGCGGTCTGCGACAGGACGCCGGCGCACCCGGCCAGGACGGCGACGACGGCCGACCAGCGGTCCGGTCGCCAGATGAAGCCGGTCAGCGGCCGGTCCGCCGTCACGTCGCCGGTGTCGACCCAGCCGACGGCCCGCGCCACCAAGGCGGCCACCACCGTGATGGCGATCGCGATGACGAAGCCCTTGACCAGGAGTGCCAGGGACCGCCGGGTCAGACCGCTCTTGCGCAGGAACAGGCCGACCGCGAGCGCGGCGACGACACCGAACTCGGGGCCGACGACCATGGCGCCGACGACGAGGATCGAGGAGTCGGTGATCACGGCGACCGACGCGATCATCGTCGCCAGCGTGAGGAACACGTAGTACGACCAGGACCCGCCGGCCTCGTTGTAGGCCTGGTCGACGACGGCGTCCCAGATGACCGCGTCGTCGGGCGCCCCGGGCGCCGCCTTCTCCGCGGCCTGTGCGTTCCGCGACGGCGCCGCGTCGACCACGCTGACCGCGACCGCGCCGTCGTCGTACAGGCCCTCGGACTTGAGGAAGGCCAGGACGTCCGAGGTGGCCTCGCGGGTCACATCGCATTCGATGACATCGCCCTCTGGCCGGTGCGCGGCCCCGGGCAGGCGGACGATGCTGGTGACCCGCGGATCGGCGACGAGCGTGTCCAGGACGCGCTCGCTGCGGTCCGATGGGACGATGAGACGAAGGTGCATCACGGGCCACATGCTGTCAGGCCGCCGGTCACCTTCCGGTCATGGCCTCGCCCATGCACCCCCGGATATGGTCCACTGACGCACCGGATCCAGGGAGGCACAATGAGTGACGGTACGGCTGCCGCCGAGCCGAAGGCCGGCGAGCGTCCCGAGCTGAAGCGGGTGATGGGGCCCGGGCTCCTGCTGCTGTTCGTGGTCGGCGACATCCTCGGCACCGGCGTCTACGCGCTGACCGGCAAGGTGGCCGGCGAGGTCGGCGGCGCGGTGTGGCTGCCGTTCCTGTGCGCGTTCGTGGTCGCCCTGCTGACCGCGACCAGCTACCTGGAGCTCGTCACGAAGTACCCCAAGGCAGGCGGCGCCGCGGTCTACACGCACAAGGCGTTCGGCATCCACTTCCTGACCTTCCTGCTGACGTTCGCGGTGATGTGCTCGGGCCTGACCTCGGCGTCCAGCGCGTCCAAGGCGTTCGCGGCGAACTTCTTCTCCGCGGCGCACATCGACCCCGACCGCGGCGCGCTGCTGATGATCACCGCGCTCGCGTTCATGACCCTGATCGCGCTGGTGAACCTGCGCGGCGTCGGCGAGAGCGTGAAGGCGAACGTGGTCCTGACCTGCGTCGAGCTCAGCGGTCTGCTGATCGTGATCGGGATCGGCGCCTGGGCGCTGATCGGCGGCGACGGCGACACCTCCCGGCTGACCGAGTTCCACGTCCCCGAGGGCGAGTCGGGGTTCGGCGCGGTGACCGCCGCGACCGCGCTGGCGTTCTTCGCGATGGTCGGCTTCGAGGACTCGGTCAACATGGCCGAGGAGACCAAGGACCCGGTCCGGATCTTCCCGCGGATGATGCTGATCGGCCTGTGCATCACCGGTGTCATCTACGTGCTGGTCGCGATCTCAGCGGTCGCGCTGGTCTCGCCGGACGAGCTGAACAAGGGCGCCACGCCGCTGCTGAAGGTCGTCCAGGCCGGTGCGCCAGGGTTCCCGCTCGAGGTGTTCGCGTGGATCACGATGTTCGCGGTCGCGAACTCGGCGCTGATCAACATGCTGATGGCCAGCCGGCTGCTGTACGGGATGTCGCACGAGCAGGTGCTGCCCGGTCCGCTCGGCCGGGTGCTGCGCCGCCGCCGGACGCCGTACATCGCGATCCTGTTCACAACGCTGCTCGCCTTCGCCCTGATCGGGTACGCCGACCTTGCGGCGTTGGGCGGTACGACGGCGTTCCTGCTGCTCTGCGTCTTCGCGATCGTGAACGTCGCGGTGCTGGTGCTGCGCCGGGACCCGGTCGAGCACAAGCACTTCCATGCGCCGACCGCGCTGCCGGTGCTGGGCGCCGTGCTGTGCGTCTACCTGGCGAGCCCGTTGTCCGGCCGGGCGTCGGCCGACTACAAGATCGCCGGCTGGCTGATGCTGGTCGGCGTCGGGCTGTGGGCGCTCACGTGGCTGCTCAACAAGTACGTGTTCAACCGGCACGCCGATTTCGACCCGTCGCACCTCGATCAACAGGGGCCGGTGAACTGACCGGCAGATACGCCGCGACCACCACGGTCACCAGGGCCAGGGCTCCGGTGGCGACAGCGATCCAGCCGAGTGCGGGGTAGCCCGCACCGGCGTCGATCGCCAGGCCGCCGAGCCACGGCCCGGCCGTGATGCCGACGTTGAACGCGGAGAAGTTCGTCGCGGTCGCGAGCGTCGGCGCGTCACCGGCCAGGCCGAACACCCTGGCGTTCAGAGCCGGGTTGGCAGCGAACCCGAAGCCGCCGAGCAGCGCGGTCACCGTGATCGCCGCGGCCGGGACGCCGGCGGCCAGCGCCAGTACGGCGGACAGCAGGATCAGCCCTGTGATGCTGATGAACAACGTGTGGAACGGCAGCGCATCGGCGAATCGGCCGCCGATGGTGATCCCGATGAAGGAGCCGAGGCCGTACAGCGCGAGGACGGCGGGGACCGCGCCGTCCGGCAGGCCGGTGGTCCGGGTGAGCAGCGGCGCCAGGTAGCTGAAGACGACGAGGATCGTGGCGGTGACCAGGGCTGTCGTGGCGAAGGCCAGCCAGAGTCGTGCATTGCGGAGGCCCCGGAGTTCGTCGGCCAGCCGGGGTGCGCTCGCGGGATCGAGCCGGTCGGCCGGGACGGTGGCCAGCACGCCGGCCATCGCAAGGACGCACAGGCCGGCGACGGTCCAGAACGCGGATTGCCACCCCAGATGCTGACCCAGGACAGTGCCCAGCGGGAGCCCGACGATGGTTGCGATCGTCAGGCCGCCCGTCACGATGCTCATTGCGCGGGCGCGGCTGGTCGCCGGTACGAGGTTGACGACGGTCACCGCGGCGACGGACCAGAACCCGGCGTACACGAACGCGCCGGCGATCCGGGTCGCGAGCAGCACCGCGTAGCTCGAGGTCAGCGCGCCGGCGACGTGGGTGAGCGCGAAGACCCCGAGGAAGACGAGCAACGCCGTACGGCGGGACCAGGTGAGCGTGGCGACCGCGAGGACCGGCGCGCCGACGAGCATGCCGAGCGCGAACGCCGAGATCAGCAGCCCGGCCCGGGGGATCGAGACGTGCAGATCGCTCGCGAGTTCGGGCAGCAGTCCGGCGAGCATCAGCTCGGACGTGCCCTGCGCGAAGATGCTCAGCCCAAGGACATAGACAGCGATCGGCATCGTTCCCCCTCACTGCGACGAGTGCCACTCGCAGTATCACAGATATCACTGTCCGCTGTCGCCGCGCCTGTCTCGGGCTGAGACTTGGGGGAGTACGGCATCGTAGAGACATGAGCTTTCAGACCCCGGCGAAGCGATCTGGGCGGAGTGTGGATGCCGCCAGGATCGGTAGCGGGCTGAAGCTGCTCGTTGCGCTGGTGGGGCTGATGTGGCTGTCCGAGGTCGTCGACACGGCGATGAACGGCGCGCTGGACCAGTACGGGATCATCTCCCGTGAGCCGCGCGGCCTGGTCGGCATCCTCACTGCGCCGTTCCTGCACCTCGGGTTCGGGCACCTGATCTCGAACACGCTGCCATTGGTCACCCTCGGCGCGCTGATCGCGGTCAGCGGCGCGGCCCGGCTGTTCGCGGTGACCGCGATCGTCACCGTGATCGGCGGCTTCGGCACCTGGCTGATCTCACCGCCGAACACGATCACGATCGGCGCCAGCGGCCTGGTCTTCGGGTACGCGTCGTACCTGATCCTCCGCGGGCTGTTCAACCGGCGGCTCGGTCAGGTGCTGCTGGGCATCCTCGTCGTGATGGTGTGGGGCAGCGCGCTGCTCGGCGGGCTGCTGCCGCAGGACGGGATCTCCTGGCAGGGCCACCTGTTCGGCGGTATCGCCGGGGTGCTCGCGGCCTGGGTGCTGGCGGACGACAAGCAGCAGCGCGTCAAATAAGCGTGCTCGGGTCCGTGTTGGCCCCGCAGACCACCACGACGACCCGCTCGTCGGCCGCTGGTTCGTAGGCCCCCGAGGTCAAGGCCGCGTACGCCGTGGCGCCGCCGTGTTCGGCCGCCAGGTGGTACGTGTGCCACAACTGTTTGCGGGCGGCAATGATCGCCTCGTCGTCCACCAGGACGGACTGCACGCGATGGCCCTGGACTGCCTCGAACGCGAGATCGCCCAAGCGGCGGGCTCCGAGCGAGTCGGCAGCGACCCCGCCGACCGATCCATCCGCGGGCTGCCCTGCACGCAGGGCGCGGTGCATCGTGGGTGCTTGCGCCGGCTCGACGCCGATCACCTGGGCGTTGGCACCGATCGCGGTGGCGATGCCTGCGATCAGGCCGCCGCCACCGACGGCGACCAGGACCGTGTCGAAGCCGCCGGCCTGCTCGAGCAGTTCGAGACCGACGGTGCCTTGGCCGGCGACGATCTCGGGCTGGTCGTAGGCGTGCACCAGCAGTGCGCCCGTCTCCTCCCGCTCGGCGAGCGCCGCCTGGTACGCCTCGGCGTACTCGGATCCGACCTGCACGATGTCCGCCTCGAGCGTGCGCAGCTTGCCGAGCTTCGCGGCCGGCGTCGTTTCCGGTACGAAGATCCGCGCAGGTACGCCGAGTTCGCGGGCCGCGTACGCCGCGGCCAGCCCGTGGTTGCCGCCGGAGGCCGCGACGATGCCCTGGCCGGTCAGCTCGCCGCTGTCCTTCGCGGTCAGCAGGCGGTTGAACGCGCCGCGCGGCTTGAACGAGCCGGTGTGCTGGAGCAGTTCGAGCTTGAACGTGAGGCCGGGCGCCAGCGGGATCACCGGGGTACGCCGTACCCGTCCGGCGATCCGTTCCGCGGCGCGCTGGACGTCGTCGAGGCTTACTGTCATGCCCCAACCCTGCCACGATGGGAATCAGCCGACGGTTGGGAGGCCAGGCAATGGCTGGGATGGGCGCGTACGAGGAGAGCTACCGGCGGAGCCTGGACGACCCGCACGGATTCTGGCTCGAAGCCGCGGAGGCGATCACCTGGACGCGGCCGCCGACCCGCGCGATCGACGCCGCCCACGCCCCGATCTTCCGCTGGTTCCCCGACGGCGAGCTGAACACGTCGTACAACGCCCTCGACCGGCACGTCGAGGCCGGTGACGGACAGCGGACCGCCCTGATCTACGACTCGCCCGTCACCGGCAGCGGCCGCGCGTACACCTACGCGCAACTGCGGGACGAGGTGGCGGAGTTCGCCGGCGCGCTCGCGTCGCTCGGGGTCGGCAAGGGCGACCGCGTGATCGTCTACATGCCGATGATCCCGGAAGCAGTCGTCGCGATGCTGGCCTGCGCTCGCCTCGGTGCCATCCACTCGGTGGTGTTCGGCGGCTTCGCGCCACGCGAACTGGCGGCCCGGATCGAGGACGCCGGGCCTCGCGTGATCGTCGCGGCGTCGTGCGGCATCGAGCCGACCCGCGTGGTCGAGTACAAGCCGATCATCGACCAAGCGCTGACGATCTCCTCCCACCAGCCGGAGCACACGATCGTGTTCCAGCGCGAGCAGGCCCCGGCCGAGCTCGGTGAGCGCGACATCGACTGGACCACGCTCACCGCAAGGGCCCAGCCGGCCGGACCGGTGCAGGTCGCGGCCACCGACCCCCTCTACATCCTCTACACCTCCGGTACGACGGGCAGGCCGAAAGGTGTCGTCCGCGACAACGGCGGCCACGCGGTCGCACTGGCCTGGACTATGCGCAACGTGTACGACATCGGCCCGGGCGACGTGTGGTGGACCGCCTCCGACGTCGGCTGGGTGGTCGGGCACTCGTACATCGTCTATGCACCGCTGCTGGTCGGCGCGACCACGATCCTGTACGAAGGCAAGCCCGTCGGTACGCCGGACGCGGGCGCGTTCTGGCGGGTGATCTCCGAGCACGGAGCGAAGGCGCTGTTCACCGCGCCGACCGCGTTCCGGGCGATCAAGAAGGTCGACCCGGAGGCCGCCGAGCTGGCGAAGTACCCGATCGACAGGTTCCGGACGCTGTTCCTGGCGGGGGAGCGGCTCGACCCGGAGACGTACCACTGGGCGCACCAGCACCTCGGCGTACCGGTGGTCGACCACTGGTGGCAGACCGAGACCGGCTGGCCGATCGCCGCGAACCCGCGCGGGCTGGAGCCGCTGCCGACCAAGCCGGGGTCGGCGACGGTGCCGATGCCGGGGTGGAACGTGCAGATCCTCGACGGCTACGGCAAGGAGCTGCTGCCGCACGAGGAAGGCGCGATCGCGATCAAGCTGCCGCTGCCGCCCGGCGCGCTGCCGACGCTGTGGGGCGACGACCAGCGCTACATCGACAGTTACCTGAAGGAGTACGACGGCTACTACCTGACCGGTGACGGCGGGTTCATCGACGACGACGGCTACATCTTCGTGATGGGCCGCACCGACGACGTCATCAATGTGGCCGGCCACCGGTTGTCGACCGGATCGATCGAGGCCGTCGTGGCGGCGAACCCGGCGGTGGCCGAGTGCGCGGTGATCGGCGTGCACGACCCGCTGAAGGGTCAGTTGCCGCGCGCGTTCGTCGTACTGAAGGCCGGTGCGACGGTCCCCGAGGAGGTGCTGCGCGACGAGCTCGTGGCCGCCGTACGCCGGGAGATCGGGCCGGTCGCCGCGTTCCGGGACGTGTCGGTGGTCGACGCGCTGCCGAAGACCCGCTCGGGCAAGATCCTGCGCCGGACGATGCGCGGGATCGCGGACGGCCGCGACGAGCCGGTCCCGTCGACGATCGAGGACGCCGCGGTGCTCGACGCGCTACGCCCGGTCCTGCGCGGCCAGGAAGGCTAGAACGGCGGGACTCGCCACCGACCGGAACTCGTGGAAGTAGGCGTGCCGCGCGCCGGGGATCAGCTCGGCCCGTGCGCCCGGGATCCGGTCGGCGAGCAGTTGCGCGTTCGCGACCGGGCTGAAGCTGTCGTCGGTGCCGTGCAGGATCAGCGTGGGCGCCGTGATGCTCGGCAGCCCGTCCCACGCGTCATGCCGGTTGCTGGCCACCAGATGACGGCCTTTGGCGTACGGCGGCATGCCCGTGTCACCGAGCACGTAGTACGGGCCGGGGTTGTGGGCGAGCCATTCCGGTGTGTACATGAGCTCGAGCAGGACACGGTCGCTGCGCGCCGGATCGGCCAGCGCCTTGCGGATCTGCTGGCTGCGTTCGTACCCGTGCTCGGCGCCTGGTGACGTGCAGCCGAGGACCAGCGTGCCGACCCGATCCGGCGCA
Source organism: Kribbella sp. NPDC051936 (assembly GCF_040680955.1). Classification (NCBI taxonomy): domain Bacteria; kingdom Bacillati; phylum Actinomycetota; class Actinomycetes; order Propionibacteriales; family Kribbellaceae; genus Kribbella; species Kribbella sp. NPDC051936. The sequence goes on from NZ_JBFAXS010000009.1 coordinate 225,929, forward strand.
TCGATGGCGAGCCACTGCGCGACACGGCCGCCCATCGAGGTCCCGTAGATGTCCGCGCGGTCCAGGCCGAGTGCGTCGAGTACGGCGATCACGTCCTGCGCGAACCCGCGCGTGCTGTACGGCTCGTCGGGTTTGTCGCTGTCACCCGTCCCGCGCCAGTCCAGGGTGATCAGCCGCCGTCCTCCGAAATCGGGAAGGATCGGATCCCACCACGTGTGGTTGTTCGACTGACCGGCCAGGAGGACAAGTGGTTGCCCCTCGCCACGAATCTGATAGGCGATCTTCGTCCCGTCAACAGCTGCCGCGTGTGGCACAGAGATAGTGTGCAGGTATGCGAGTCGTGATTGCTGGTGGACACGGTCAGATCGCCCTGCGGTTGACGCGGTTGCTGAGCGCCGACGGGCACCAGGTCGTCGGCGTGGTGCGGAACCCGGATCACGAGGCCGACATCGCCGCCGCCGGCGGGCAGGCCGCCGTCCTGGACCTCGAACAGGCCGACGCAGGCGCCGTGGCCGAGGTGCTGTCCGGCGCGGACGTGGCGATCTTCGCGGCCGGCGCCGGGCCCGGCAGCGGCAACGCGCGCAAGGACACCGTCGACCGCGGCGCGGCCGCGCTGTTCGCCGACGCTGCCGAGCGGGCCGGCGTCCGGCGGCACCTCCAGGTCGGCTCGATGGGCGCCGACCGCGCCGAGTCACTCACCGACGACTCGACGTTCACGATCTACCTGAAGGCCAAGTGGGCCGCCGAGGAGGACCTCCGGGCGCGCGACCTGGACTGGACGGTCCTGCGGCCGGGCGGCCTGACCGACGACCCCGGCACCGGCACGGTGTACCTCGCCGACAAGACCGGCAACGGCCGGATCACCCGCGACGACGTGGCGCTGGTGCTGGCCGGTCTCTGTGACACTCCGGCCGCGATCGGCCGGACGCTCGAGCTCGTCGCCGGGGACACCCCGGTCCGCGAGGCCCTCGAGAACCTCTGAAGTTGCCACAAGCAACAGAATGCGACAGGACGGCGACATATGGCAGACACACTCCGGCAGGTGACCTTCGAGCGCCTGGTGAACAGCAGCTACGAGGTGCGGAACGCCCGCGGCGGGAGCATCCGGGTCGGCTCCGGCGGGGCCGACACCGACTTCACGCCGGTCGAGCTGCTGCTGGCTGCGATCGGGACCTGTTCGGCGATCGACGTCGACATCGTGGTGAGCCGCCGGTCCGAGCCGACCGAGTTCAGCGCGGTGGTCCGCGGTGACAAGATCCGGGACCCCGAGGAGGGCAACCGGATGGAGAACCTCGCGGTCGAGTTCACCATCAACTTCCCCGAGGGTGAGGACGGCGACAAGGCCCGCGAGGCCCTGCCGCGCGCGGTGAAGATGTCCCACGACCGGCTGTGCACGGTCAGCCGCACGGTCGAGCTCGGCACCCCTGTCACGACGACGGTCAACGACTGAGACGGCTCGCCGGACTCAGGAACTCGGTGGCCGGCCGGAGGCGCGTGTGCAGCAGTTCCTGGGTCCGCCGGCTGTCGAGCCGGATGTCGGACGGCGCGCCCGGGACCGAGGGCAGCGCCTCCGGATCCAGGCCGTCGCGGATCGCGATCCGGCGCCCGAGCTCGAGCCGGCTCAGCGCCTCCGGGCCCGCGACGTGCGCGACCCCGGCGACGTCCGAGGTGAGCAGTTCGAGCAGTGCGGCCGCCAGATCCGCGACGTGGACCGGACAGCGGATGTTGGCGGTGTAGAACGCGCCGGGTTCGCCGGCCGCCAACCGGCGTACCCGTAGCTCCTCCTCCGACAGGCCGTCGGATCCGATGATGAGCGAAGTACGCGCGATGACGGCCTTGGGCAGGATCGCCTGGATCGCCGTCTCGGCCGCCGCCTTGGCCGCGCCGTACGGCGTCGTCGGGCACGGCAGCTCGTGCTCCTCGAAGGCGGCGGCCCGCGGTCCGAACACGGTATCGCTCGACACGAACACGAGCCGCGCACCGCCCGCTGCCAGCGCGACGTTCACCGCGCCGTCGGTCGTCGTCGCCCAGTCGTCCTGCTTGTACGCGGTGTGGATGATCCCGTCCGGCCGGACATCGCGGATCACCGCCCGCACCTCGTCCCGGCGCCGTACGTCGAGCTTCACCCCGCCCGGCACGGTCTGAGAGTGGTACGCCGGCACGACCTCGTGGTCGGCGGCACGCAGCAGTTGACGCCCCAGGAACCCGGTGGCCCCAGTGACGAGCAACCTCACCTGGCGACTGTATAACGTTCGAGCCGCCGACCGGCAGTCCGCGTCGCACGCTTCACGCCTGGTCGGTCACCGGCTTCTGCGGTCCGCGGTAGCGCTGCGTCTGCGAGTAGACCAGGTTGGTCGTCGTACTGCCGAAGTCGGTCAGCTCGTTGACGAGCTCCTCCAGGTGCGGCATCGACGCGGCCGCGACCTTCAGCGTGTAGCAGTCGTCGCCGGTGGTCCGCAGGCATTCCAGGATCTCGCGGCGCTCGGCCAGCAGCCGGCGCAGCAGCTCGTGCTTGTTGCCCGGGTACTTCAGCCGTACGACGGCCAGCACCGGGTAGCCGACCTTCGTCAGGTCGACCTCCGCGCGATACCCGGTGATGACACCGATCGACTCGAGCCGGCGCACCCGCTCGGTGGTGGCCGACGCGCTCAGGTTGACCCGCCGGCCGAGCTCGGTGAGCGACAGCCGGGCGTCGTCCTGCAGCTCGTTCAGGATCGTCCAGTCGATCGGATCGAGAGTCTCGGTCATACGGTCAATCTACCGTCGATTCCCCGGCAGATGGTGCCGTACGCCGGGAGGAATCTCTTCAGCGGCGGCCCCTCGCCTGGATAGCCTGAGGGCGTGGAACTTGGAGTGAACGTACCGAACTTCGGCCCGGGGACGAACCCGGCGCGGCTGCGGGACTGGGCCGGCGTCGTGGAAGGTCTCGGCTACGACCTGCTGATGGTGTCGGACCACGTGGTGATCACGCCGGACGTCGCGGAGCAGTACCCGGCGCCGTTCTACGAGCCGTTCACCACGCTCAGCTGGCTGGCCGGGATCACGTCCCGGGTCCGGCTGGGGACGACGGTGCTGATCGCGCCGTACCGACACCCGTTGCTGGTGGCAAGGATGGCGGCGAACCTGCACGCGTTGAGCGGCGGCCGGCTGGTGCTCGGCGTCGGGGTGGGCTGGGCGCGCGGCGAGTTCGAGGCGCTCGGCGCGGAGCACGCGCGGCGCGGCCGCCGGACCGACGAGATCCTCGCCGAGGTGCGCCGGGCATGGACCGACACCGCCGACTACGGCAACGGGACCATCCCGATCTGGGTCGGCGGCTCGAGCCCGGCGGCGCTGCGGCGGACCGTCCGGTACGGCGACGCGTGGCATCCGTTGCGGCAGACGATCGGCGACCTGCGGGACGGACTCGACCGGCTGCGGACGACCGCGGCGTCGCTCGACCGGCCGGCGCCGGCGTTCGCGCCGCGGATCCTGCTCCGGCTCACCGACAAGCCGCTGCGCGACGACGAGCGGGTGGCCGGCGAAGGCTCGACCGACCAGGTCGTGCAGGACCTCGCCGTCCTGCGGGAGCTCGGCGCGCAGAGCGTCGTGCTCGACCCGTTCGTCGGCGACCCCACTGAGACCGAGCGGCCGGAAGCGGCCTGGCAGGCGTTGGCGACGATCGCGGCCCACCGGTGACCATCCCTATGACTGGAGACGATGTGACCCCTGAAGAAGAGAACTTCCTGCGCCGCGCGATCGCACTGGCCGCCGCGTCGCGCGAGGCGGGCGACCCGCCGTTCGGCTCGCTGCTGGTCGGACCCGACGGGTCCGTCCTCGCCGAGGACCACAACACCACGATGAGCGAGGGGAACATCAGCTTCCATCCGGAGCTGAAGCTGGCAGTCTGGGCGGCTCAGCACCTGACGCCCGAGGTCGCGGCCGGCACGACGATGTACACGAGCTGCCAGCCCTGCCCGATGTGCTCGGGCGCTCTTGCACGCTCCGGCCTCGGCAGGGTCGTGTTCGCGCTGTCGGGGGAACAACTCGACGGCCTCAAGTCGACCGGCGGCTTCCCGGCCGTCCCGTTGGAAGGCCCGGCTTTGTACGACGAGGCCCGCGTACCGGTCGACGGCTACTACAGCTGACACGGGGTCCCGTTGCCGGGACCCCGCAGCGACTACTTGACCGGCGTCAGGCAGAGCACGTACTTGGTGGAACCGTTCTGGTAGCGGTACGACGCCTCGGCGTTCTCGCCGCACTGGCTGTCGTCGGTCGAGTCGTCGATCTTGTCGACGATCTTGTACTCGGCCTCCGACGAGGCGCAGTCGACGACCTTCACGTCCGGGTTGACCGACGTGCCCTTGTTCACCACACAGGCGCCGATCTTGGCCTTGGCCTCGGTCGAGTTCAGGTTCGCGAACACGATCGCGGCGATCAGCGCGATCGGCAGGATCAGCATGGCGATCGCCGGGCGCTGGAACAGCGGCTTGCCCGGATCCATCGGACGGCCCGGGCCCGGCGTGGGCTCGGGGAGCCCCTTGAACTTCTGCATCGGGCCGATGTTCATCAGCATGATGAACGGGTTGATGATCGCCGAACCGATGCCCCACCAGCCCTGCCAGAGGCTCTTCGACGTCATGTCGCGCACCGACGCGATCCCGCAGGTACGGCAGAACGGGCCGGTCAGCTTCAGCCAGCGCATCAGGATGATCATGCCCTGGTGGCCGCGGACGGTCGCGTCGGCCGCCGGGTAGCCGCCGCAGAAGCGGCAGGTCATCTGGCCCTGCGGCGCGTAGCCCTGCTGCGGGAACGACTGGTCCTGCTGGTACTGCTGGCCCGGGTACTGACCCTGCTGCGGCGGGTACTGCTGACCGGCGTCCTGCTGGTACTGCTGGCCTGCGTACTGCTCACCGCCGTACGGCTGCTGGTACTGCTGGCCGCCGTACTGTTCCTGACCGGGTTGCTGGGGCTGCTGGCCCGGGTCGGTGTACTGCGGGAACTGCTGCTGCTGGGGTGGCGGACCGTAGCCGGCCGGCTGACCTGCGTAAGGGTTCTGCGGCGGCTGGGGAGGGGATGTGGTCACGGATATTTCCTGAGGCTTGATCGGGACACTTTGAACCATCGCACCTTACTCATGCACCTGGTCCACCGCGGCATAGCGCTGCGTCAATTCCCGGCCAAGTCGCGCGAGCTCCGCCTGCACCGACGGCGGGCCCACCACCTCGATCGAACCGCCCCAGCCGGCCAGGTGCTGCGCGATCATCAGCGGCGTCGGCGCGGTGACCCTGACCCGCACGCGATCGCCGTCGGTCCCGTCGACCTCGCAGTTGCGGCCGAGCCGGTCCTGCATCACCCACACGAACCGCTCGTCCATCAGAACCGTTGCCGTCAGCCCCGACCGTCGTTCCTCCATCCGCTCGACGATCTCCGCCCACGCCGTCGACAGGTCGAAGCCGGGCGGCCGCTCGAAGGAAGCACCGGTCGGCTCGGCCGCCGCCACCCGGTCGATGCGGAACGTCCGCTGACCTTTCTCCGTCCACGCGATCAGGTACCAGACGTCGTCCTTGTCGACGAGCCCGAGCGGATCCACCACCCGCTCCGACGTCTCGCGGCCGCGACCCGAGTAGAGCAGCCGGACGCGTTCCCGGCGTACGACGGCGTCCTGCAGGCGGCGTACCAGCTCGGGCCGCTCCTTCACGTGCTCGCCCCAACGTGCCGGGTCGATCACCACTGCCTCGGCCGCCGCCTGCGCGTGCTCGCGGAACGTGTCCGGCAGCGCGCGAACGAGCTTGCGCAGCGCCGCCTTCGCGTCGGGGGCGATCGACGCCGCGGGGCCGACCAGCAGGAACAAAGCCTGCGCCTCGGTCGCCGTCAGCCCGCTCAGATCGGTGCGCGCACCGCCGATCAGCTGCCAGCCGCCGTTGCGTCCCGGCTGTGGATAGACCGGGATGCCGGCCGTCGAGAGCGCCTCGAGATCACGCCGGGCCGTCGCGACCGAAATCTCCAGCTCCGCCGCCACGTCGGCCGCGGTCACCCGGCCCCGGGCCTGCATCAGCAACAGCACCGCCACCAACCGATCCGCCCGCATGCCCCGATCGTCGCAGAAAAACCGCTCACCGTCTGAGCAGTTAAAACGGGTTACGCTCAGATCCGGACGGCCTTCTTCCGGAATGGTGACTGATGGCGTACGACGTGAGCCCGACGGCGCGGACCCTGATGGTCCTCGAGCTGATCCAGAACAGTCCCGGCATCACCGCCGAGCAGCTGGGGGACAAGCTCGGGGTCTCGGAGCGCGCGGCCCGCCGGTACGTCGCGATCCTGCGCGAGGCCGACATCCCGATCGAGTCGGTCCGCGGACCGTACGGCGGCTACCGGGTCGGACGCGGGTTGCGGCTGCCGCCGCTGATGTTCACGCCCACAGAGGCGCTCGGCCTGGTGATGGCGGTGCTCGAAGGGCCGCGCGGCGCGGCGGATCCGGTCGAGGACGCGCTCGGGAAGATCGTCCGGGTGCTGCCCGAGGCCGTCGCGCGGTCGACCGACGCGATCCGCCGGGTCAGCGCCCGCGGACCGGATCCCGGTGCACGCACGCCCGATCCGGAGATCACCGCCGCGCTCGTCTCACACAGCGCGGACTCGCGGCGCGTGACGATCCATTACCGCCGCCACGAGGACGAGTGGCCGATGGACGTCGACCCGTGGGCGGTCGTCGTACGCCGCGGCCGTTGGTACCTGCTGTGCTGGTCGCACGGCAAGGAGGCCCAGCGCGTGCTCCGCGTCGACAAGATCACCAAGGTCGAGCCACAGCCGGCCGAGTTCGTCGCACCCGCCGGCCTCGACCCGCTCGCCGCCGTCGAGGAACACCTGGCGATGGGGTGGCGCTACGCGATCGAGGTCGAGATCGACGCGCCGCTCGACCAGGCCGCCGAGTGGATCCGGCGCAGCATGGGCCGCCTGGAAGCGATCGACGAGAACCGCACGCGGCTGCTCGCCAGCACCGACGAACCCGACTGGTACGCCGCGCAGCTGTCCGCGATCCACGCCCCGTTCCGCATCATCGGCGGCCCGGAGCTCCAGGCCGCCTGCCGCGCGCTCGCCGACCGCCTGCACACCGCGAGCGAACCGGCGACACGATGAACGACTGTCGGCGGGCGGGTCTAGCGTTCGCCGTACATGATCCGCAGGGAGGAGCCGAGATGTCCACGCTGTCCGACCGGCCGCACACGGCCTTGCTGGTGGTCGACGTCCAGAACGGTGTCGTCGCGGAGGCGCACGAGCGCGACCGGGTCGTCACCAACATCAGCACGCTCGTCGGCAAGGCGCGCGCCGGGGGCGTCCCGGTCGTCTGGGTCCAGCACTCCAGCGACAACCTGGCCAAGGACAGCGACGAGTGGCAGCTCGTCCCCGAGCTGTCCCGCGACGGCTCGGAGCCGCTCGTCCACAAGAGGTATGCCGACAGCTTCGAGGCCACCGACCTGGAGGACGTCCTGGCCCGCGCCGGCATCGGGCACCTGGTCGTCAGCGGCGCGCAGACCGACGAGTGCATCCGCTCCACGATCCACGGCGCGATGGTCCGTGGGTACGACGTGACGCTGGTCGGCGACGCCCACACCACCGAGGACCTCAGCGAGTACGGCGCGCCCACGCCGGACAAGGTCATCGCCCACACCAACCTCTACTGGCAGGAGCACCGGGCCCCGGGCCGCACCGCCGCCGTCCAGAAGACCGACGAGGTCACCTTCTGACGACGTCGAGGACCTGAGTCAGCTCCCGCACCCGCGGTACGTCGGCGCCCGGCTGCGCGTCGTGCCGGTCGACGAGCACAGCCGAGATCCCGACGGACTGTGCGCCCCGGATGTCGTTCTCGAGCGAGTCGCCGACCATCACCACGTCATGCGGTTCTGCTGCGAGCCGCTCCAGCGCGTGCGCGAACGCCCGCGGGTCGGGCTTGCCCACCGGCAGCGTGTCACCCGAGATCAGCTCGTCGATCTCGTCGGTCAGCCCCAGCCGGTCGAGCTTCATCCGCTGGTGATCCCCGTTGCCGTTCGTCAGCACCACCGCGCGCAGCCCGTCGGCCCGGACCGCGCGCAGTCCCGGCACGGCGTCGGCGTACACCGTCCATCCCGCCTCGTAGCGCCAGACGTAGCCCTCGAACATCGCGTCCGCTTTGGAGTCACTCACGTCGACCGCGAGGAACTCCCGCACCCGGCGCCGCCGCTGCTCGGGAAAGGTGAGTTCGCGGCGCTGGAACCGTCGGTAGTGCTTCTCCGACACCGCCGTCCACCGCGTCACGACGTCGGGACCCGTCACGCCGTACTCCGCGGCCCACTCCACCACCGCCGCGGCAGCCGCCGCCCGCTCCTCGACCAAGGTCCCGTCGAGGTCGAACAACACGGTCTTCAGCATCCGCGTCGGTCCTTTCGTCCGGATCGCGCGATCGTACGTCACCGCCGGGCCGACTCTTGGAGAGCACCGACGAGGGCGGCGACAGGCGGCGGATCGGGCGGTTCGCCGTAGGTCGCGACGTACACCTGGCGGCGGGAGCCCTGCAGTTCGGTGGCTGTGATGCCGGCGGACCGGTGGGTGCGCAGCGCGAGTCCCGGCATCGTCGTCACCCCGAGTCCGGCCGCGACGAGCGCCTGCATCACGACCATGTCGTCCGACGTGTATCCGATCCGCGGCTCGTAGCCTTCCGCGGCGCACAGCGCGATCAGGTGTCTGCGGCACCGGTCGCAGCCGGCGATCCAGGTGCTGTCGCGCAGTTCGGCGATCGTCGCCGGCCCGTTCGCGAGCACGTACAGCGGGTCGTCGACCAGGTGATGCAGCCGTACGCCGCGCGGCTCGGGTGCGGTCTCGTCGTACCGGAACACGATGGCCGCGTCGACCTTCCCGGTGCGGAGCAGCTCGAACGCCTCCGGTGGATGCGTGTCGACGAGGTTCACCTCCAGCCCGGGATGCTTCGCGGCCAGCCCGGCGACGGCTGCCGGGACGAGCGCGCCGATCGCCGACGAGAACCCGGCGAGCCGGATCCGGCCGGCGCTCAGGCCCACGTGCGCCGACAGCTCCGCGTCGACGGCGTCGATCCGGCCGATGATCTCCGCGGCCCGGTCGGCGAGGAGCCGGCCGGCCTCGGTCAGTCGGATTCCGCGGCCGACGCGTTGCAGCAGCTGCGCGCCGGTCTCGGCCTCCAGACGCGCGAGGTGGTGCGTGACGGACGGCTGGGAGTAGTGCAGCTCGCGCGCGGCCGCGGTCACCGAGCCGTGACGTGCGACCGCGTCGATCACCCGCAGCCTCGTGACATCGAGCATGTATCAATTCCATCTATCAGTGAGCACGAAGGTTGGCATTAGACGTTATGGGTTGACCCGGCGCAGGCTCAAGACATGACGACAACAGCCACCACCTCCGAACTCACAGACCTCCTCAGCGGCGTGCGAAACGCCCTCGGCCGGCACTCCGACTGGAACCGGACTGCCCAGGACGTCGGCGTCGCGCTCCGGCACCACTTTCCGGGCCCGGACATCCTGACCGCCGAACAGCGCCTCGGATCACCCGACGGCCACCAGAGCCACACCCTCCACGTCGAACCCGACGGCTCGTTCTCCGTCATCGCCGTGGTGTGGCGGCCCGGTCAGCTGACCCGAATCCACGACCACGTCACCTGGTGCGTGGTCGGCGTGCTCCAAGGCGTCGAGCACGAGGAACTGTTCGACGCGGACCTGCGGCTGATCGGCGCGAGCGACAACCACGTCGGCGAGGTGAGCGCGTTCGCGCCGCCGGGCGACATCCACCGGGTGCACAACACGTTCGCCGAGACGGCGATCTCCCTGCACATCTACGGCACCGACGTGACCCGGATCGGCTCGAGCGTCCGCCGCTACTACGACTGACGCCCGAGCCGGCGGTGTCAGTCGACGACCGAGTCCAGGACCGCGAGATCCTCGGGGGAGAGGGTGAGGTCCGCGGCTCGCAGGTTCTCCTCCAGGTGACGCGGGCTGGACGTCCCTGGGATCGCGAGTACGTGGTCGCCGCGGCTCAGCGTCCACGCCAGGCGCACCTGCGCGACGGTCGACCCGTGGCGGTCCGCGATCTCCTGCACCGCGTCGGACCCGGCGACCCCGCCGGCCTCCCGGGACTCCGCGGTGACCGCGAAGAACGGCACGAACGCGATCCCGAGCTCACCGCACAGCTCGAGGATCTCGTCGTTCACCCGCCCGAACCCGACGCTGTACCTGTTCTGCACCGCGACCACCGGCGCGATCTCCCGCGCCTCGTGCAAATGCGCGACCCGCACGTTCGACACGCCGAGGTGCCGGATCATGCCTTTCGCCTGCAGCTCGGCCAGGGCCCCGAAATGCTCCGCGATCGAATCCAGCCCCAGCTGCCGCAGGTAGACCAGGTCCAGCGAATCCACGCCGAGGGTCCGCAGATCCGCCTCCACGAGCTCCCGCAACTCGTCCGGCCGCGCCAGCCCGTGCTTCGTCGGCCCGACCTTGGTGGCGATCAGCAGGTCCTCCCGGTACGGCGCGAGCGCGCGGCGGATCACCTCGTTCGCCCAGCCCAGACTCTCGAACCGCGTCTGGCCGGCCTGCCCGTGACTCGGATAGAACGCCGCGGTGTCGATGTGGTTCACCCCGAGCTCGACGACCCGCTGCAGCAGCGCGACCGCGCGGTCCTGCACGTCGGCGCCGCCGGCCCCCGCCAGCCGCTTGGCACCGAACCCGATCCGCCGGACCGCCAGGTCCCCGAACGTCCAGAATTCGCCGGACTTGCTTTCCGCAATTCCTGATGATAAGTTAATTGGCGAAGGTGCATTTTCCTGTGAATTCTGCATTCGGCCAGGATAAATCCTTCGGGGATATTCGTCCAGCTTTTCCGGGCATTTTCTGCACCAGTTCCACGGCCCCGCCGATCCTTGAAGCGCGCGTCCTAAGCGCCGCTCGGCACGACTAGTACTACCGCCGGAGTTGGTGATGCCCGGTGCGATGAGGGTGACGGGCGCGTCAGCGCGCCAGGCTGAGCCGGTGACAGATGACCTTGCCCTGGACGGCGCCTTCGAGCACCCTGTCACAGTGGCAGTCGCCCCGGCCGGAGCCGACACCGAAGGACTCGCAGCACATCCACTCAACACGACCGCGACTAAAAACCCCACCCAGTCGCACCCCCACGAAGCGGACAGAATGGCAGCGCCGTCAGACTCCTGCCGCTCGCCTCAATCACTAATCGGTAACGATCGTTGACGCAGCGTCGATGCACTATGTATGACCCGTGTCGAGCGTTGGGAACGCAAGTCCGAGATTCCGCTGCTGCTGTTGGCCGTGGCCTTCCTCGTCGCCTATGCCTGGCCGGTTCTCGATCCGCAGTTGGATCCCGACCTCGTGACCACCCTCAACGTCGCGAGCTGGACGGTCTGGCTAGCATTCGCGATCGACTTCGCGGTGCGGATGATCCTCGCCGACGACCGATGGCCCTACGCACGCAGCCACTGGTACGACGTGGCGCTGATCGCGCTGCCCATGCTCCGGCCGCTGCGCCTGCTGCGGCTGCTGGCGCTGGCGCGGATTCTCAACCGGTCGGTGACAAGCTCACTCGTCGGGCGCGTCGGCACGTACGTGTTCGGCGCGAGCGTGATGGCTTCCGTACTCGGGGCGCTCGCCATGCTGGACGCCGAAAAGGACGCCGAAGGGGCGAACATCCAGACCTTTGGTGATGCGCTGTGGTGGGCGGCGGCAACCGTCACGACGGTTGGCTATGGGGACCGCTACCCGACGACACCCACGGGCCGAATGATTGGTGTCGTGCTGATGATTGTGGGCATCGCAACGGTGGGTGCGGTCACAGCGTCGATCGCGACGTGGATGGTGTCGCAGGTTCAGCGAGACCGCGACAGATCGAGCTGAGGCGTCCTGGCCCTGCAACGAGATCCGGCACTTGTTCACCACCCTGATCACCACACTGATCATCGCCCCGATCCACGCCATCACCCACCGGCTCCGCCACTCAGCCTGGCGACGACAACACCAGGTCCGCCAGGCGCTGCCACTATCAACGGCGACTTAACCGCGGCGACCCAGACCGCGAAAATCGCGGCCCAAGTCAAGATCACGAACTCCGGCTGTCGTACTAGGCGTCGACCACGAGTTGACCGGCGAGCATCCGTCCCATCGCCGCGGCCTTCTGCCGATAGCGGCCCCGCACCGGTCGCCAGTGCAAGCTCGCCCCGCCGTCCGTACACAGCCGAGGCCCCGCAGCCCAGTACAAGCGACCCGCCACGGATCCGACCGCCTGCAACAAATCTGCGCGCGCACCGCGAGCCGGCGCGACGGAAACGCCCGAGACCGGCACCTGAGATAAGCAACGGTGTCCAGAGACCTGCAATAGCAGGTCCCCGCCCGCCGACGAGTGTCTCCAGCCACGGTTTCCTGTCTTGGCCCACCGGAGCCTGTGTCCACCCACCCTGCAGTGGTGAGAGGCGGGTTCGCATCGCTGGACGGCGTGGGTTGACCCTCCAGCTGGTTGGTTGGCGGCCCGCATTCGACGGGCCAACCCGCAAGCTCGGCGGCTAGCCCATCAGATGGGCGGCTCGGGTTCGGGCTGGTGGGCCAGGCGGGGTCTGCCGACGCATTAGGCTCGGCACGTGGGGCTCAATGGGCGACAGCGGCGACTGCTCGACAGTTGGATGCCTTCCGCCACGGTTGTGCGCGACCACAGCTGGGGTGTCATCGGCACGCTCGTCCTGGAGTTGGAAGACGGCGGGGAGCGCTACATCGCGAAAGCCGGCGACGACGCCGACCACCACCTCGCCCGCGAACTCCGCGCCCACCGCAACTGGTTGCGGCCGTGGACCACCCGGGGGAGAGCGGCCGAGCTGGTCCACGCGGACGAGTCCGCCAAGCTCCTCGTGACCCGATTCCTGCCCGGCGAACTCGTCGAAGGCACACCGTTCGAATGGTCACCTGCTATCTATCGGCAGGCCGGTGAATTGCTGGCCGCATTTCACCGGCAGTGCGGCGTACCGGATGCCGCCTACGAGGCTCGTGAGAACGGGCGGACGCTACGGGATCTCGGCAAGCCGCACCGCATCGCACCGGACCTCGCCGACCGCATCCGCTCCACGATCCGGGCCTGGCCCACCCCGCCGGCGACACTGGTGCCGACCCACGGCGACTGGCAGCCGCGCAACTGGCTCGTCGACGACGGTACTGTCCGCGTCATCGACTTCGGCCGCGCGGACCTGCGCCCGGCGTACACCGACTTCGCCCGGCTGGCCGCGCAGCAGTTCCGCTCCGACCCGTCGCTGGAGGCGGCGTTCCTCGCCGGCTACGGATCCGATCCGCGCGACCCGGAGGCCTGGCAGCGGACACGGCTGCGCGAGGCGGTCAGTACCGCGGTCTGGGCACACCAGGTCGGCGACGAAGCCTTCGAGGCGCAGGGTCATCGGATGATCGCCGAAATCCCGTTGTGAGCCGGCGGAGCACGCTGGCATCGTCACCGCATGTCCAGCGAACTCCTGCGCGAAGCGCTCACCCTTGACGTGGTGCAGCGAGAGTCTGCTGCAGGTGATGCCGCTGCCCCGGGATGCGGGTGCTCGACCTCGGCTGCGGTACGGCGCTGTCGTCGATCTTCCTGGCCCGCGAGTACGACGTCGACGTGTGGGCCGCGGACCTCTGGGTCGACCCGACCGAGAACTGGCGACGCGTTGACGACGCGGGACTCGCCGGACGGGTGCACCCTCGCGTACCTGTCCGAGTTCGTCCGCCCGGGTGGAGCCTCGTCGGCCTAACCCGCGTCGTCGCTCACCTGAAGTAGCCGTGTCAACTGCTGATACAACTCGGCGGGATAGATGTCTTCCAGATCTGTCGCGTCGACCCATTTCAGGGCGAAGTGGTTCGTCGCGCAATGCTCGACGGCCTCGTCACCCAACAATTCCGGTACGCCGCTCACGCCGGTCACCAGGAAGTAGTACGCGGGCCGCCCGTTGTGGGAGCCGGTCCACAACAACCGGTCGACCGTGCCGGTCAGCGTCGTCTCCTCCTCGAGCTCGCGCAGCGCAGCGACCGCGGCCGACTCGCCCGGCTCCACGTGCCCGCCGGGCAGGACGGCGTACCGATGACCGTCGCACTGAGGTCCCGGAGCGTCGGCGTACTCACACATCACGCACTCGGCCGACGTCTCGAACCGCAGGTAGCGCTTCACCACCAGCACCTTGCCAGCCAGGACGACAACCGCGGCCCCGCGCGGCACTCTTGTGCTCATGGGGTGCGAGTGTGGCCGCCGGCACCGACAAAACCGACAAAACCGCTCGCCGGAGTCGGTGCTTCGTGGTGAGGTCTGGGGAGTCGACCCTTCTGGAAGGATGCCTGCCCATGCCGAGCGCGCAGATCGAAGTCCGCCGTGAGTACTCCGCAGCCGACGAGGCCGGCCTGATCGAGGCGGTGCACGCCGCGATCGTCACCGCGTTCCGGATCCCGCCACAGGACAAGGACGTCCGCCTGCTCGTCCACGCGCCGCACCGCTTCGCCTGCTCCCCGCGGCTGACCGAGCCCGAGTTCTTCACGCTCGTCACCGTCGACTGCTTCGCCGGCCGCTCGCTCGACGCGAAGCGCACGCTGTACACCGAGATCATCGGCAACCTGAAGCCGTTCGGCATCCCGGCCGACCACGTCACGATCCTCGTCCGCGACCACCCGACCTCCAACTGGGGCATCCGCGGCGGGCAGGCCGCGTCCGACGTGGACCTGGGCTTCGACGTCAACGTCTGACGTGGCGCTCCGTTCGGCCCGGCACCTGACGTCGGTGTACCTCGTGCGGGAGAGGAGCGTGCTGCTCCTCTACCGCCGCGGCTCCCGCGCGATCGCCGACTCCTGGGTCGGCATCGGCGGCCACCTCGAAGCCGGCGAACTCACGAACCCGACCGCGGCCGCGCTCCGGGAACTCGAGGAGGAGATCGGCGTCACGGCCGACCACCTCACCGGCCTTGCGCTGCGGTACGTCGCCGTCCGCGACACCGGCGACGAGGTGCGTACGACCTACTACTTCACCGCCGACCTGCGCCCCACGGCGCCGGTGCCGACCGAGTGCACCGAAGGCGATCTCCGATGGTTCGAGCTGACGACGGACCCGACCGCGCTCGACATGCCACCGACAGCCCGGATCGCCTTCGCTCACTGGCTGACCACCGGCCGCCACGACACCGCGCTCCGCTTCATCACCGTCAACGCCACCGGCGACGAGACGGGCCCGACCTGATGCTGACCATCCACTTCCACCCGAACTGGCCGCACGGCGCGCGAACGGTGATCGAGTCGATGGCCGCGGACGGGATCTACCGGTCGCAGTTCACGACCGGAATCTCGAGCGGAGGACTGACGGCGTTCCGCGGGGGAGACCGGTGGCGATGGGAGAGCCGCTTGTTCTCCGGCCGGTACGACGAAGGCCCGGCGACCGACCGCCCGGTGTACGGCGTCTGGAACCGCCGCGCCGACGTCTACGGCGGAGCAGTTCGCTTCGGCTCGTCGTACCTCCGGCTCAAAGCCGAGGCGATCGAGCGCGCAACATTCTGCTTCCCGGACTCCGCCCGCAACCCGGCCGACTTCGGCGACCGCCACACGCTGCCGCGCCTGTGCCGGCTCGCCGACGACGCCTGCAGCGACGACCTGAACGACTACGTGGAGGCCCAGATCCACGAACCGGTGCTGCTCGCGAGCGACGTCGACGCCGTCGTCCTGGACCCGTCATTCAGCGGCACACCCGTCGAGGACGCCGCCCGCGGGCTCGGCTGCCCGATCGAGTACCACCCGGGCTTCCGCGCTGCGCCGAGCGCCTTCGACCCGGCGTACCGCGGACCGGAGATCGTGGAGCTCGCCTGCTCGCTCGGCCCCGAACTGACGCCTGACCTGCTCGGCGCCGCGGCGCGGTCAGGTGTCCATCCCGCGCAGTCGGTCAAGTACGTCTGGCACTGTCTGGCTCGGTTCGGGCGTCAGCCGGCGAGCTGATCGCGGCGGCGGGTCAGGTAGGCGACTTCGGCGGTGTTGGCGGCGAGCGTGATCGCCTCGTCGTACGCCGCCCGGGACTCCTTGCTGCGGCCCATCCGGCGGAGCAGCTCGGCGCGCGTCGCGTGGTACAGGTGGTACGCGGGCAGCTTGTCCCCGAGCCGATCGACCACCGCCAGCGCGACCTCCGGACCGTCGAGCTCGGCCACCGCGATCGCGCGGTTCAGCGCGACGATCGGCGAGTGATCGATCCGGACGAGCTGGTCGTACAGCGCGACGATCTGCGACCAGTCGGTGTCGCGGGCGTCGCGGGCCGAGGTGTGGACGGCGTTCACCGCCGCGAGGATCTGGTAGCGGCCCGGCGGCAGTCCGGTGGCGAGACGTTCGCGCACCAGGTGGTGGCCCTCGGCAACGAGTGTCGTGTCCCAGGCGCCGCGGTCCTGCTCGTCGAGCGGGATCAGTTCACCGGAGCCCGAGACCCGGGCGGTACGGCGAGCCTCGGTGAGGAGCATCAGCGCGAGCAGGCCGGCCACCTCGCCGTCGTCCGGCAGCAGAGCTCGGATCAGGCGGGTGAGACGGATGGCCTCCGCGGTCAGCTCGTGGCGGACGGGATCCGTGTCCGGGCCGGTCGCCAGGTAGCCCTCGTTGAAGACCAGGAAGAGCACGGCGAGTACGCCGGACACGCGGCCCGGGAGATCCTCCGCGGCCGGCACCCGGTACGGGATCCGCGCCGCCTTGATCTTCGCCTTCGCACGGGTGATCCGCTGACCCATCGCGGTCTCCTGCACCAGGAACGCGCGGGCGATCTCGGGCACGGTCAGCCCGCCCACCATCCGCAGCGTCAGCGCCACGCGGGTCTCCATCGCCAGCGCTGGGTGGCAGCAGGTGAAGATCAGCCGGAGCCGCTCGTCGTCGATCGCACCGAGAGGCTCGGGCTGGTCGTCGTACGACATCTGAGCCTCCTTCTGCTTGTCGTCACGTTTGCTCTCGCGCCGGATGCGGTCGATCGCCTTGCGGTTGGCGGTCGTGGTCAGCCAGGCGCCGGGGTTGGGCGGTACGCCGTCCGCGGGCCACCGCTCGACGGCGGTCGCGAACGCCTCGGCCGCGGCTTCCTCGGCGATGTCGAGGTCCCCGAACCGCTTGGTCAGCGAGGCAACCACCCGCGCCCATTCCTGGTGGTGCGCGCGGGTGATCGCCGCTTCGACGTCGGTCACTGGAATGGCCGCACCTCGATCTTCCGGTCGCAGACCTTCGACGCCTCGGCGGCGAGCTTGAGGGCCACGTCGAGATCCGGGGCCTCCCAGACCCAGACGCCGGCCAGGTACTCCTTCGACTCCACGAACGGCCCGTCGGTGAACACCGGCTGCTCGCCCCGGTTGTCGATGACCGTGGCCGCGGTGGTGTCGGCGAGTCCGCCCGCGAACACCCAGTAGCCCTCGGCGATCAGCCGGTCGTTGAACACGCTGATCGCGGGCTGCCGGTCGGTGCTGCCGGGGTTGTCCTTGTCGTCGATCACAGAAACCAAGTACCGCATCACGATCTCCAGTTCAGTCTGCCGAGCTGCTTACACCCACCCAACGAACCGCACGAGGCCATTCCGACACAACCCGCCGATTTCCCTACGCCGACCCGCCGGGACCGTCGGTGCGCCAGGTCCGCCAGAGCCTGCCATAGACGCGGTCCGCGCTGACCAGTTCGTCGTGGGTGCCCAGCTCGACGAGCTCACCGGCCTCCATGACAGCGATCCGGTCCGCGTCGTGCGCGGTCTGCAGGCGGTGGGCGATCGCGATCACGGTGCGGCCGCGGAGCACGGCGGCCAGCGACTGCTCGGTCCGGCGCGCGGTCCTGGGATCGAGGAGCGCGGTGGCCTCGTCGAGGATCAGGGTGTGCGGATCGGCGAGGACGACGCGTGCGAGCGAGAGCTGCTGGGCGCCGGCGTCGTCGAGCGTGAAGTCCTGGCCGACTTCGGTGTCCAGCCCGTCCGGCAGCTCCTTCGACCACGTGGCTCCGACCGCGTCCAGCGCGGCGTACAGCTCGTCGTCGGTCGCGTCCGGCTTGGCGATCAGCAGGTTGTCACGCACGGTGTCGTGGAAGACGTGGTGGTCCTGGGTGATCAGTACGACGTGCTCGCGGAGCTGATCGGGCGGCAGGTCGGCTACCGGCACGCCGCCGATCGTGACGGAACCCGTGTGCGGGCGATCGAGGCCGGCGAGAAGACGGGCGAGCGTCGACTTTCCCGCTCCGGACGTGCCGACGACAGCGAGGCGCTCGCCGGGTTCCACCGCGAGTTCGATGCCGTGCAGTACGTCGCGCGCTCCGGTGTAGCTGTAGTGCACGTCGCTGACCTGGATCCGGTCGCCGCTGCTCCCGCTCTGCGTGGCGGAGTCGGACTCCTCGGGAATGTCGGCCAGGCCTTCGACGCGGGCGTACGAGGCCGCGGCGCCCTGGAGCTGCTCGATCCAGAGCATCAAGGTGTCGAGCGGGCCGACGAGTTGCCGAAGATACACCGTCGCGGTGACGACGACTCCCAGGCTGACCAGGTCGTTCATGGAGAGCGCGCCGCCGACCAGCAGGACTCCGACGACCGGTAGCGCGAGCGAGATTTCGGCCCACGAGAACAGCACTGTTCGCAGCCAGAGCGCCCACAGACGCGCGGTCCGTGCTTCGGCGATGACACCTTCCGTCGCCTCGGTTCGCCGATGTTCCAAGCCGAGCAGCTCGACCGTACGGGCGCCCTTCGCGGTGCCGGCGATCACGTCGGCCATCTCCGCTCCCGTACTCGCAACGGCAAGGTAGGCCGGCCTGGCACGACGCAGGTACCACCGCACGGCTGCTCCTACGCCAACCAGGCACACGAGCCCGCACAGCCCGAGCCACAGGTCCAGCACGAGGACCGCGACGACGAGGAACAGGGCATGGACGATGGCCACGAGCACCTCGGGGACCGCCGAGCGCAACGTCATCGCGACCAGGGACGCGTCGGTGCTTCCGCGCGCGATCAGGTCTCCGGCCGGGAGATGATCCGCCGCGCGTGGCGGCAGCGCCAGCGTCCGCTTCAGGAACCGTTCGCGTACGCGGGCCGCGGTGCGTTCGCCGTACCGGTAGCCGAGCTTGAGAGCCCACCACCCCAGGACTGTCTGTACGACGGTGAACAGCAGCGCGCCCAACGCGAGCCGGTCGACCGTGTCGAGCACGTCACCGGATCCGGCCTGGATCGTGTCGATGATCCGGCCGAGCAGCCACGGACCGACCAGACCCGCTGCCGAGGCGAGCGCGTTGACGAGGACGACTCCGGCGACGGCCTTGCGGTCCGCGCCCAGGTCACGCCGCGCCGCCGCACGTACTTCGCGTGGCGTCGCGATCGGCATCTGCTTACTCATCGGCAGCCCCGTTCTGGGCGCGGGACACCAGGTCGCGATAGCAGAGATCGGTACGTAGCAGCTCCGTGTGTGTGCCGACAGACGACACCTTGCCGTCGACCAGGACGACGACCTCGTCAGCACGGTCGAGCACGAGCGGCGACGATGTCGTGATGACCGTGGTTCTGTCCTGTCTGGCGTGACGGAGCCGGTCGATCATGGCCGCTTCGGTGTTGGCGTCGACCGCTGAGGTCGGCTCGACGGCGAGCAGGACGTCAGGGCGGGCGTAGACGGCGCGGGCGAGCCGGATGCGCTGCCGTTGCCCGCCGGACAGGTCACTGCCGCCGGCGGCGATCTCCGCGTCCAGACCACCGGGCAACGCCTCCACGGCGTCCTCGGCGACGGCTGTGTGGAGCGCCGTACGGATGCAGTCGTCATCGGGTTCCAGTCGTCCCGAGACGATGTCACGAACTGTGCCGGCGAAGACCTCCGCGTCGTTGTCCGCGAGAACCAGCCGGTGCCTGAGCTCCTCCCGGGCGACGTCCGCGAGCCGCACACCCGCCCACGTCGTACCTGGCGGGCGCATGCCGATCTGCCCAAGCCGCTCGATCACGGCGCGCGTCTCGGCGGGCCGTGCCGCGACCAGCGCCGTCAACAGCCCCGGGCGGATGACCACCCCGGAGTCGGGGTCGACCAACGGGCCCGGTTCGGCCGGGATGGCCTCCGGGGTGCGGTCGTTGTCGTGAGCAACTGGGAGGTTGAGCAGGTCGATGATGCGCTGACCCGCAACTCGGGCGCGAGTGATATCGCTGCTACCTTCGATGAAGAAGCCCACCGGAACGACCAGCACGGCGACGTACCCGTAGACGGCGACCACGTCGCCGATCGTGATGGCCCCGGTGGCCGCCAGCCGCGCCGACAACCACACCACGGTGGCCAGGAACAACGCGGGCAAGCCCGTCGACAGTGCTCCTACCCAGCTCAAGGGTCCGGCGACGCGGTAGCCACGCCGTACCAGGCGCTGTGACTGTTCTTGGTAGCGCTCAGCGACGAACGTCTTCCCGCCGAGGCCGTTGAGGACGCGCAGTCCCGCCAACGCGTCGACCAGCCGGGTCGTGAGCCGGCCTTGATGGCTGCGGTACTCGCCGCCTGTGCGTTCGATGCGGTGCAGGAGCGGGCCGACCGCGACCGCGAGCAGCGGGACTCCGGCGAGAACGACCACGGCGAGCAGCGGGGAGATGGTGAACAGTACGACGGCCACGACGGCGTACGCGACGACCGCGCCGACGCCCGGGCCGGTCACGGTCAACGCCTGCGCAACGACGTACACGTCCGCGATGCCGACCGTCACCACCTCGCCTGCGCTCACGTGCCGCGCCAGCGACGCGCCCAGGCGGGACGTGTGCCACACCGTCGCCCGGACCGAGCGAAACGACGCGTCCATGCGGACCTTGGTCATGGTCCGGTGCCGAGCGATGCCCAGGAGCGCGTTCAGGACGGCTACGGCCAGGAGGATCATCGACCAACCGACGAGCGCTTCTGTGTCGCGGGCGACGAGTCCTTGGTCGACGACACGCGACAAGACCCACGGGGGGACGGCCAGGCCGACCGTCCAGAGGGTGCCGAGGGCGGCACCTACCGCGATGCGGCGCGCTTGCGAGCGAGTCAGCCAGAAGAGGAAGCGGTACGGGCTCGTCAGGTCGGCGGGCGCCGGCGGGCTCCACGTCTCGGGTGTCCTGTCCAACCACTCGCGAACGGCCGCCATGCGGCGATCCTTTCAGCACCAGGGCATCCGCGGATACCCATTTGCGATCGGATTCACAAAGTCGTTGCGTGCGGTCAGCGGAACCTGTCGGGCCGGCAGCCTGCGAGCTCGGGCGCCGGTGTCCCAGTGAGGATCTCGTCCGCGGCAAGGCGGCCGACGGCGGCGGCCAGCGTGATCGCCGAGTGCATCACCGCGACGTACAACCCCTGCGTCCCGGCCGGGCGGCCGATGATCGGTTCACCGTCGACGGGCATCGGGCGCCAGCCGACCTCGACGGAGACGACCTCCGTGTCGTCGGCCCCCGCGAACGACGACGCGAACCGGTCGCGGACGCGCTGGGCGGTCGCGTGCAGCGCGGCCTTATCCGCCTCGCCCCTGTACGCCGTGGGGGCCAGGATCGTCCCGTCGTCGAGCTGGCGGGCCTCCATGTCCGGTGTCGCGACGATCGCTCGGACGATGCCAGGGTTGGCGCGCAACCGGACCAGGATGGCGGCCGACGGTTCGACCGGCAAGGTGACGCCGATGCCGGAGCACAGTGCGACCGCTCCTGTGCCGGCGGAGAGGATGACCGTGTCCGCCTCGATGAGACCTGCGGTTGTTTGGACGCCGCTCACGATGCCGTCTTCTTGGACAAGGGCGGTCGCTGGTGTGCCGGGCAGGAGCCGGGCGCCTCGGTCGCGCGCGGCTGCGATCAGGAGATCGATCGCCGCGACGGGGTCGAGCGCGCCGTCCTCCGGGTGATGGACGGCCTCGGCCGGGGGAGTGACGAGGTTCGGTTCGAGCGCCGCGGCGTCGTCGGTGCTCGGGCCCGGGGCCTCGTCGAAGCCGTCCCAGCTGAGCGAGCCTGTCCAGCGGATCGCCAACTGGGGGAGTTCTGCCTCGAGCCGGTGATATTCGTCCAGCGCGAGATACCGCAGTGGCGCCGAGGGCAGGTCGCTGCTGACCGGCCGTCCGATCCAGGCGAACGACGCGCGGGTGGCGCCGGATCCGGGCAGACCCGCGTCGATCAACGTCACCTGTCGCCCCTGACCGGCCAGGTGGTACGCCAGCGACGCGCCGACGATGCCGGCCCCAACTACCACGATGCCGCGATCAGCCATGGCTGCGTTTCTAGCAGGACCGCGATCTTTACGACACCGAGTTATCGATCTTTGAGCGCGTGGAGACGGACGTTCGCGTACGTCGCAGGCGTGCGGGTGAGGTCCAGGACCTCACCGGTCGTGGAGATGTACAGGCCCGGTTGGTGCTCCTGCAGCCCGACGGTCACGCCGGCCCAGTGGTCGAAGAAGAGTCCGCCGTTCACCTTCCGCAACCTGGCTGTTCCGTCACGGACTCCGCCCACATGGATGGCGTAGGCACGGTTCCAGGGGCCGTCGACCTCGCCCGTCGCGAGAATTCCGGTGAAGATCTCGGCGGTCAACTTCCATTGAAGTGGATGATCGGTTGAATTTGTCAGGACGACGACACCCAATTTCTCTTCCGGTGCCCAGTACATATCGGACAGGAATCCGAAACCTCCACCGCCGTGGCCGCGCACAGGAATGCCGTTCGCTTGCATCAGAGCCGTTCCCAGACCATATTCATGACCGGTATACATTTCCTGCAGAAGGTCGGGGGAGAGGAGCGACTCACCACCGCGGAGGTGGAACTGGAGATACCGGCAGGCGTCGGCGACCGTCGTGTAGAGACCACCTGCCGCCATCATCGGAACACGAACCGGCAAGCGTGTATACCCTTTGGAATGCCCGATCGCCCGGCGCTCGGCACTCCCGATCACCTTCGAGTCGAAGGTTGTCCGCCGCAGCGCGAGCGGGTCGAACAATGCCCGTCGTACGAACTCATGGAAAGGTAATCCAGTCACTCGCTGCAGGACGTATCCGGCGAGATCTATACCAAGATTCGAATACTGATACCGTGCACCCACAGGAAACCGCAGCCAGGTGTCATAAATGCTGCGACAATGCTCCTCGAACGATTCTCTGCCGACCAGATAATTCGATCCGACCGGTGCTTCATAGGTGAATCCGGCGGTGTGGCCGAGTAGGTGCCGCAGCGTGATACGACGCTCAGGATCCGGCTCGAACGAACTGTTGACGCGAAATTCCGGCAAATACCGGGGGAGAGGCACATCAAGTTCGACCAGCCCTTCCTGTACCGCCAGCAGAACGGCCGTGGCGGTGTACATCTTCGAGCACGACAGCACACCGAACATCGTCTCGCTGTCAACCGGCAAGTCGCCGCCGCGTCGGGTACTCCCGAACCCGGCGGACCACAGCATCGAATCCGCGTCACAGACACCGACCGCAAGCCCAGGCACCTCGTGCTCATCGACCAGTCCGGCCACCCGCCGCCGAAGCTCGCCAGCCATCCGCTCGGTCAACACTCGATATCCTCCAACGATGGAATCAGCCCCGCGGTACAACGGCGACGACTTCTACTGCGACGTAGCGATCCCAGATCCCAGCCGCCTCAACGTCGTACACGAGGACGACCTGGTCCTGGCGTTCCACCACACCCGGCCATTCTGGACGAACCACATCGTCGCTGTACCCAAGAAACACATCGCGTCGCTGATCACACTGACACCGTCCGACGAACCCTCAGCCCGCCGGCTACTCGAAGTCGTCCAGTCAATCGCCGCCCACACAGTCCGAACCACAGGCGCAGCCGCAGTCCTCACCAACCTCGGCACCTACCAGGACTCGAAACACCTACACATCCACATCCACAGCGGCCCCCAACTATGACAACCCAGGGGACCGGGCGAAAACCATTGGTGCTCGGCTTGCCCCGCTGATGGACTGACGTCCCGCCGGGAGCCTGCTGCGTGACGGAGGTAGTGGTTGTGACGGATTATGACGTGCTTGCCGAGGTGTACGAATGGCTCATCTCGGATGCGAAGTTGCCTCCAGCCGAGTTCGCTGCGTCGTTCGACGACGTCCTCAGTCTCCTGCCGTCGAACGCCCACGTCCTCGACTGTTCGTGCGGAACCGGACAGTTGGCGGTTGGCCTCGCCGGCCGTGGCCTACAGGTCGTCGCAACTGACGCCAGCGAAGCGATGGTTCGACGGACTGCAGAGTTGTCTGAGGAGTTCGGGGCATCCGTCCGGGCTGTGCGGGCGAGCTGGGAAGAGTTGCCACACCATTTCGAGGACGACACGTTCGACATGGTGTTCTGCGTTGGCAACTCGCTTCACCATGCCGCGGGCGCGACAGGCAGGGGTGCTGCTCTGGAGTCGATGTCACGCCTTCTGCGTCCTGGTGGGCGCTTGGTACTCACATCCCGCACTTGGGAACTCGTGAGGGCCAGAGGTTCCCGGCTCGACATCAGAGACCGACTCGTCCGCCGGAACGGCCGCGATGCCGTCGTGATCTACCGCTGGGAGATTGCGCCGCAGTGGGAGGACGAGCACCACATCGAAATTGCGATCGCGCAACTCGACGCGACTGGGTTGATACATGTCCGCTCAGAACTGCTGTCCTGCTGGCCCTACCGGTACGAGGAACTCGAAGTCGAACTGCACCGCGTCGGACTCCGGACGGAAGTGAGCACGTTCGATCCTGAGGCCGAGAACTACTTGGTGGTCGCGAGCAAGGCATAAACACCGGCTTGCCCATCTGTCGTCGGAGAGGTGTGACCGCATGTCCACGATCAGTAACTCAGAAGCGATCGCAGCGTGGTCGGCGATGCCGACTGACGCGATTGAGGCGTACGACGATCAGGGCGACTTTCCCAAACGCCACTTGATGAATGGGAACCTGCTTCGAATGCTGGGGTCCGTCGATGGTCGGAGAGTCCTCGATGCAGGCAGTGGCGAGGGCTATTTGAGTCGGCTATTGGCCGAAGGCGGAGCTGAGGTTGTTGGTGTGGAGCCGGCTTCCGCGCTGCTGGCGCGTGCTCAGAGGATCGAGCAGGAGCGGCGTCAGGGCATCAGGTTCGTGCAGGGTGATCTCTCGACGTTGCCGGAGGTTGGTCAGCCGTTCGATGCGGTGGTCTGCAGCATGGTGCTGCTCGCCATACCCGCCTGGCAGTCGGCGATGGCGGCGTGCGTCGGCGCACTGAGGCCGGGCGGCCGGTTCGTGTTCTCGATCACTCACCCGGCGTTTGAGAATCTCTACCCAACGTGGCGGGATCACGGTCATTACCAACTTGATCGGTACCTGGATGAGTATGAGATGCCAGAAGGCTATGCACCCGACTTCCACCGCCCGCTGTCGGCCTACATCAACGAGGTCATCGGTCTCGGGTGTCGCGTGATTGAACTGTGCGAACCGAGACTTGATCCACAGGTCGCACAGGACAGCGGAATCGAGGCGATCGAGTCCTACGTCGCACTACCGAACTTCCTGATCGTCAGCGCCGAACGCGACAGGTGAGCGCCAATCGCCGACCTTGTCGTACCATACCCAGCCGACGGCTCGCCGCGACCGCGCAAACCGTCTATACGGCGGGGATACGCGCCGCGCTGTGAAGTCGCCACAGGGGAGCGATGAGTTACCGCACCAGATGCAACACAGTGGGCTTTAGTTGACATAATGTCCGTTATCGGCGCTCAACTGTCGGGAGTTGCGTCTGATGCAGGAACTCCCGTCTCTGCGAGATTTCGGCATTGGTGCAGGTCAGAGCCAGGTCGTCGGCAGTTCGCGCGATGTCATGCGTGTCGTTGCTCTGGGCAAGTGACCAGGTGGGCGTGCCGCCGCGATCCTCGTCGTGGTGTTCGCCCAGCAGATCGAGCACGTTGTCTCGCTCACCTGGGACCAGGTCGACGTCGGGCCAGCCAAGGTGACCATCACACTGGGCAAGACCGTGATCGAGGTCCCGCCACCCCTTGACGATCCGTTCCGCGAACTGGCCGCTACGACTCCCAGCAACACCGCCGCCCAGCCGAACAGCAACTGGGTGTTCCCCGGATTCGGCCCTGGCCGGCACATCAACGCCGCCTCGCTCAGAGAACGCCTTCACCGGCTCTTCAGCCCCCGAGCCGCCCGCCTAGAGACCCTGCACGAACTCACCAAGCTCGCCCCGATCGCGATCATCGCCGAGGCCCTCGGCTACACCACCCAGACCATCGAACGTCACGCCCGAGGCGCTGCCACCACCTACGCCGAGTACGTCGCCACCCACCGTTGAACCCCCGGCAGCCCGACCCCCTGAGCGTCCTAGGTCAGTTGCTTACGCAACAGAGTGATCCGCGTCTCGTAGCGTGCAACGGTTCCGTCCGGGGCTTCCTCGTCCCACGAGCCGTGCTCGCTGCCGCTCACCACATAACCCAGCCGCTCGTACAACGCGCGCGGCCGCGACCGGTTGTCGTCCACACCCAACTCGACCAAGCGGAGCCCGCGCCCTCGAGCTCGCTGCTCTAACGCCTCGATCAGGACGGTGCCGATCCCGCATGAGCGCAGCTCAGCCTGGACCGACAGTTGCCAGATCGTCGCGGCGTCAGGCGGTTTGGTGTAGTCGACCCCACCCACCGCAACTGGCAGACCGGAAGGCGGACACACCGCCAGGTAGTCGACCTCGCCGCGGCGGGCACGTTGGATCGCCTCGGCTACGCCCGCCAGACCCGTCGCTGTCCCGTACCAACCAAGCGCGGGCAGGTCCGCTTCGGTTAGATCACGAACGGCAAGTGGTACTACGACCTCGGCCATATCGGCACCCTGCCAGGTTGGCAGCGGCGAGCGCCAACGATTTTGTGCGGATCGCAGTCACCCTGACAGTTGCCTACGGCCAACGACTCCCGTTACTCCAACATCCGTCGGTACCAGTCGGCGCGTCGGTCTATGCCAGGGGTCGTCTGCACCCGGCCCGGGTCACCCCAGGAAGTCGACGTAGCGCTCCGACCTGGTGCATTCGGTCGACCCGAAGCTGATCGGCGCATTGTCGAAATCGCAGTCCATCGTGCGAAGGCGAGCATTGCTCTCCGGCCACTGGAAGTCACATCGCGCCCATGTCCCGGAACCGTGCCCGTTCCTGCAGACATAGATGTTGTCGACAGTGAAGCCGATCTGCCCGAGTGCTGATCTGCCGTCGCTGTCGGTGTCCCGCACGAAGACCACGTCGCCGTCCCGCTTGATGCACACTGCAGCGTTCGGATGACTGCCGTCGTTGTTGTCCCACAGACAAAAGTCAGTGCGTGCGCGAACTTGGTCAGCAGTGAGGTCGACCTGTTCACCGGTTCCACAGTGAAGCCAGTCGAATGGGCAATCATCGAAGTAGCTGCCCGCATCAGCGTGCGCAACGGGAAGCTGCGCTGCCCCAGGAACGACGATTTGCCCGAACCCGAATAAAACACTTGCCACCGCGATGGCAGCAGCGCGACCTATGCCCTTGCGCAACATTCTCGAACCTCCTCGTCGAGGCGTGATCGTGCGACAGTGAAGCACACAGGACCGGGTGGTGTGAACGGCCCGAGCTCGGTTGGACCCCTGCCTCCGGGGTGTCCGCCCAGTTGGCGGTTAGCGTGACGTCGACCGGCCCGGCTGGGGCGATCGCCAGGCCGCCGGCATCAGCGAACACGACACTTCTCGCGCTCTGCGGCGCCTGGCACCACACAGCCTGCTCGACGTCGCATGGGTGAACCCGACTGGCTGGATCCTCTAGCCAGGCAATGCAAAGGGCGTTGGACCTACAACACACTTGAGCCAGAGCCTGATCGCGCAACATGTCTAGCCTGGCGGCCCGTGGACGAACAGATGTCAGTACGCCGTCGTCCCGCGCACGGTCAGGTTGTACGTCGCCGTCGTCGCAAAGTCGCCGCTCGACCCGCGGATCACCAGCACATGCAGGCCCGGTGCCGCCGGGGGCACCGCGAACCAGAGCCCGCAGGCGACGCCCTTGAGCAGCCCCGCTTCGAACCCACTGGGATTGCCTGCCTGGGCGGTGAACCGGATGTCTTCGGCTCCGAGCCGCTGGATCGGGACCGGCCGCCCGTCGAACGTCACGTTGCCCGTCGCGTCGGCCAGGAACGCCTGGCATCCCGCTTCGTCGTCGACCAGGTTGACCACCGGACCGGCCAACGGACGTTCAGCAGGCCAGCCGCACGCGCGAGAAACCTGGCCGCCGAACGTGCCGGCGACCAGCCAGACATCCTCGGGCTGGTTGTTCCCACAGTGCACGCCGGTCTCGTCCAGCACGGGATTGACCTTCTCCGCAACCGACGCCCACTCCCACCAGCGCGCCTGCAGCCGCAACGACCCAAGAGCGACGCGCTGCACCGGCACCTTCGTCCCTGACGACACAGCCGGAGTCGTCGGACTCGGAGCGAGCGCGCCCTCAGTCGCAGGCAATGGGGTGGGTGCCGAGCCGCCGGGAGCGGTGGAGCAACCACTCACCAGCCCCGCCGCAAAAACCAGAGCCAGGAACTTACGCATCCGCGACCCTAACCCATGAAGACATTAGCCAGCAGTACCTGCACGACCATGACACTCCCCTACTGATCTCCGGCGATCGAGGCACTCCGCTCCGTGGAACTCCCGGCGAACCAACTCGCGTCCCTACCGGGTTGTTCCACGGGAGTTGTTTGAGCGAAGGACGCTCCTCTCGGTGGTGCGACGAAATTTCGTCGCACCACCGAACGGCCCGTGTCAGACTCCCCGGATGCCGATCAACGCCGAGCAGGTCGCCGACGCGTTCGGGCTCGGGCTCGTTCTGGACGACCGCCCGTTGGCCAATGGGGATCGCCCCGCCGTCACCCGGATCGTGTCGACGACGAATGGACGCTGGGTGGTCAAGTACGACCGCCTCGGCTCCTCCGACCGCCCTGACCTCGCCGAGTGGCAGCGCACGAAGGCCTGGACCGTGCACCGTTTGGAGAGCGCCGCTGCGGAGGCCGGTATCCCGATGCCGCGCCCCGTCCAGCCGCCCGAGCCGAGCGTGGGCTTCTGGTACGCGCCGTCTGACGCCGGCGGCGAGCTTGTTCGGGTGACCACCTGGGTAGAGGGCCGCGATCTGCGAGACGGCCGCGTCCCCGATGGGGAATTGGCCTCCTGGCTCGGTGGCGTGCTGGCCCGGATCGCCCAACTGGACGTGGCGGTCGACCAAGGCGCCGATGCGTCGCCGGTCCATTCGCTGGACGAGTGGCGGAGCTGGGTCCGGGAAACGGAGGGCACGACTGGCCTGGAGTTGGGCCGGGCGGCCCGCGCCGTCCTCACGGTGGTCGAGGACTCGGCCGACCTGATCGCCGACGCGCTGCGGCACCGCCCGCCCCTGACGATGACCCATGGTGACGCAGCCCGCGCCAACATCGTCGCCACGCCGACCGGACTGGTGCTGATCGACTGGGAGTCGGCGACCGCCGACGTCCCGTGGTGGGACGCGGCGTCGAACGCCGTCCGCCTCGCCGCTCCCGACGAGCGGAGCATCGCGGGCGGAGACCCGCGGATCGTACGATCGCTGATCGGGTCCTACCGGGATCAGGGCGGCCCCGCCGGGCCCGCCGACGCGACAGCCTTCGCCGGGCTGCTCGTCGGGCACCTCAGCTTCACGGCCTGGTGCCTGTGGGTGTCGCTGGGGCACCGTGAGGAGAGCGCCGCACAAGTCGAGTTCTGCACCCGCTCGCTCCTCGACGCCGGCGAACATCTGCCACGGATCCTGCGGGAACTGGACGACTGGGCCCGTCTGCTGACCTGACATTGTCGTACGACGGAGTTTACTGAGCGCTAAGCAGACAGCCTTGCGAGGTGGTGACTACTGCCTACGTCGCACAAGGACACTGACGGAGGGCGGTTGCCTTCCTCACTGACCTCTGCCGCACCTGCGTCGCCGCTCCGACGCTCAGGTCTGCTTGCTCAGCTTTCGGTTCTTTTCAGCTGGTGGAAGCTTCGCTGTCGAGGTCGCAGAGTGCGGGTCTGACGGCTTCACTAGGTCCTGGGGCAAGCACAAGCGTCCTCACACGGTGGCAGCCCCGTGCGGAGCGCTCGCTGTCGACGTGCTCCGATTCATCGAAGAGTCAACCGACTCGGCGGCGAACTCGTACGCCCGGAAGTCCACGGTCCTCGACAGGCATCGACCTACTCGGCTCTCCCCCGTACCCGAGGAACGGGTGTCGCAGATCGGAGGCAGTTCGGCTGTCGGTGGCTGCTCCTAGCATCGCCGCATGAGCAACGACAGGGTGTTGGAGCCGGCTCTGTCTACCTTGCTGGCTCAGGCGTTGATGGCGTTCCGGATCGAGGTGGACAACGAGTTCGAGGCACGGCTGGCGCGGGCGGGGTTCCCGGGGTTCAAGTTGCCAGTCGTGTTCTGGTCGTTGCTGCGTCACGTCGACGACTCGGGTACGCCGGTCGTTGCGCTGCTCGAGCGGACGGGCTGGAGCGCGAAAGAGCTCTTCCCGATGATCGGCGGTGTGGAGCGGTGGGGGTACGTCGAGGTGCGGCTCGAGGCCGGCGGGCCGGTCCGGCGACCGTCGAGGGACGGATACGGGAGCAGTCGCCGGCTGCGCGGTACGTCGGTGGTCATCCCGAGGGCTGTCTGTCGTAGTGCCAAGGAATTCTGGCCGCCGATCATCGCGGCGACGGATGATCGGTGGACGGAACGCTTCGGTCGGGTCGTGATGGGTGAGCTGCGGAGCTCGCTGGCGGCAATCACGGGCATGGACGCGGAAGGGTCGATCGCTGATTCGCTTGCAGCTGCGTTGGAGGCCTTTGCACGCGAGGTTGAGGCAAGTTCGCCGGTGCCGATGGCGGTCGCCGCGAACTTCCTGCCTGCGCTCAGTGCCGACCCGATCCGGGTTCGGGGGTTGCCCGGGCGGACTGGGGTGACTGGCCGGCCGGTGGTCCCGGCGCTCGGGGCGCTGGAGCGGGCGGGAATGATCGCTGTCAGTCCGGCCGAGACGGGCCGCGGCAAGGTCGTCGCGCTGACCCCGGCAGGGCTGCGGGAGCGGGACGCCTATGCGCAGCGGGTGACCCAGGTTGAACGGAGCTGGCGTGCCCGGCATGGTGCGGCGGTGATCGAATCCCTGCGCGGCACCCTCGAGGCGATGACGCCCCGGCTCGCGGACGGCCTGCAGCCGCCGGAGGGATGTTGGCGCGCAAGCCGCGAGTACGCGGCGCAAACCCGAGCGATCCTCGACGACCCACGCTCAGCTCTCCCCCGGCATCCCATCGGCCCCTGGCTCACAACCGGCTGACTAACGGCGCCCCGCCAGCTGTCGAAACATTGGCGACCGCTGGTGGACTGTCGCACGTGCCGGAGGCTTCAGGTAGGGAGATCTTCGACGACCCGCGCCCAGCCCTCCCCCGGCATCCCTCAGGCCCTGGTTCACAACCACCTGGCCGCCCGGATGGCGCCCGCCAGGTGTCGAGACATTGGCGAGTGTCGGCGGACTGTCGCGCACAAGCCGAAGCTGGACAATCCGGACAGCATCCTGGGTGTTGCCTCCGTCGAACTGCTGATCGGCTGCGGTTGCCGACCTTTCCGGCTATTGCCAGGCAGCGCCGCCGGCGGGATGTGAACCGACCCGGCCCGGGAGACCGAGACGCTGGCCGAGGTGACCGGCGAGGTCGTCGGCGTACGACGGAACCACGCGACCGCTGAGCCGCGGCTGTTGAACGGCCGAGCGGTTCAGTAGCCTCGGGTGCCGTCTAGTTGTTCGCGCAGGATGTCTAGGTGGCCTAGGTGCCGGGCTGTTTCTTCGATCATGTGGGTGAGGATCCAGCGCAGCGATACCGGGGTGAACTGTGGTGGTGTGAAGTGCTGCATCGTGTCGAGAGTCAGTTGCGACGATGCGGCTCGACTGCGCGCACTCGGTGGCGTAGCCGCGCAACAGGTCGGTGATAGCGCGACCGTCGGTGGGCCAGCCTCCGTGCTGGTCGCGCTCGAAGGGCTCGTCGGCAAGTGACGGAAAGCTTCCGGCGAACCAGTCGTGCTCGGTCTGCCGGAGATGCGAGACGACGCCGGCGACGGTCATGCGTGGGGACGTGTCCAGCAGGGCGCGGTCGGCGAGTTCAGTCGGCAGGCCGTCCACCTTTCGATGCACGGTTGCTCGTTGCCAGTCGAGGAATCCGGTCAGCACCGCTCGCTCGTCGGCGGTGCCGTCAGGGAAGACGCGCTCCACGCGGGTCAGTTTGTCAGAGCCGCGACGATCGTTCCGAGGACTACTGCGATGACGGCGAAGCCCAGGGCGCAGAGCAGCGGGAAGGCGATTGGGTGACGGCCGGCCCAGCTCACCGTGCCGGGTTGCTGGCGGGCCAGTTGCACCATGGTGATCGGCTTGTCCGATCCGCCGGTGGGCAGGCCGAGGTGGTTGACCAGCCGGTCGAGATCGGAGGGCGCGTAGAGAGCGCCGTTGATGGTCAGCAGGGCTTGCTGGCCGGCGTCGAGTACGACGATGGTCTCGGAGACGGCCCCGGGCTGGACCACCGTTGCCCGCAGCACCGATGCGGCGAGGGTGCGGTCGCGACGGCGGTGGAAGGTCAGGCCGCGAGCCGAAATCTCGGCCGGTGTGACGACGATGCGGGAGCGTGACAGGTAAATCGCCAGGGTGATGGCTAGCAGCAGCGCGAGGCTGATACCGGTGATCAAGGCGGGCAGGCCTCCGGCCAGGACGCCGGCGATGACGAGGACCACAGCGATCACAACAGTGAACGTGAGGACCTGGCGTCGCGGACCCGCACCCGGCCGCAGTACGAGCACGTCGGTTTCATACACGGCCTGAACCCTACGGCAGCACGGGTTCCCGCCCGGCGCGTCGCCAACCAAGCGGCGGACAGGCGCACATCCGCGATGGTCTGCCAAGTTGCCCGTCGGGCTTCCAGGCAAGCTCGATCCTTCAGCGCCTGCCGCTCCAGCAGGATCGCTGTCGGCGTCCTCCTCACGTCGATGACGTTCGTGCTCATCCGCCTGTACGCCGTACCGGCGTTCATCGGATTCACCCTCTTTGGCATCGGGCTGGGAATGTGTGCAGCGCCCTCTGCGGGGATGGTGACCGACGCGGCGCTCTTGTTCAACGTCTTCGCGTGTGTCCGCACCTGGGCAGCCTGCACCCGAGGCGCTGGTGCACAAGTTGTCAGCGATGCTCGGGCGCTGAGGGGGCCAGGTCGTGGTTCAGCCATGCCATGGCGGCGATGACGAGGGCTTGGGTGCCGGTGTCGAGGGTGGGCTGGAGGACCGGGGCGAAGTTCGCGGAGTGGTTGACCGGGATGTCCTGTGCGACCCGGCCGGCCTGTTCGGCGGCCCGGTAGGTGTCGGGGTCGATGCCGCCGATTCCCCAATAGGTGTACGGCGTGCCGAATGCAGCCGGGATATCGCTGAAGTCCTCGCTCGCGCTCTGCTGCGGAAGATGGCCGGCGCGGTCACCGAAGAAGTTCGCGAACGCGGCGGCGACGCAGTCTGTGACGCCGGCGTCGTTGTCGGTCAGGGGGTAGCGGTCGAAGAGCTCGAACTCGGGATCCCGCGGCGAACCGGATGCCGTGCACTCGGCGCGGACGATCCGCTCGATCGCGCCGAGCACGGTCGTCCGGGTGTTCTCGTCGTACGTGCGGACGTTGAGTCGGAGGACCGCATGGTCGGGGATGACGTTGCTCTTCGTACCGGCCTGGATGCTGCCCACGGTCAGGACCGCGGTGTCACCTGGCGCGACTTCGCGGGCGACGACGGTCTGCAGCCGGACGACGATCATCGCAGCGAGGACGACCGGGTCGACGGCGGACTGGGGCATGGAGCCATGGGCGCCGCGGCCGTGCACGGTGATCTTCATACTGTCAGCGGCGGACAGCGTCGGCCCGGAGCGGGTCATGACGGCGCCGGCGGTGAACGGCAGCACATGCTGGGCCATCGCCACGTCGGCCGTGCCGACGAGTGCCGCCAACCGGTCCTCGAGCATGCCTCTGGCTCCGTCGGCGGTTTCCTCAGCCGGCTGGAACACCGCGACGAGCGTGCCCGACCAGGTCTCGGGCGCCTGCGCCATCAGGGTCATGGCGCCGAGCAGGCAGGTGACGTGTACGTCGTGCCCGCACGCGTGCATCACCGCGGTGCCGTCTTCCGCGGTCTGTGTACTGGCGTAGGGCAAACCGGTTTGTTCGCGGACCGGAAGCGCGTCCATGTCGGCGCGGAGCATCACTGTGGGCCCTTCGCCGTGGCGCAGGATTCCGACGACCCCGGTGCCGCCGACGCTCTCGTGCACCTCGCAGCCCGTCTCCCGCAAGCGCGCGGCCACGTTGGCCGCTGTTCGTCGCTCCTGGTGCGACAGCTCGGGATGAGCGTGCAGGTCGCGGTAGAAGTCCTCTTGCCAGGGCCGGACCGAGTCGAGGGCGTTCAGGACTGCGGTCGCGGTATCACCGTCCATGTGTCCATCATGCTCCGCGCTTGGTGCCCGGCGGCACCGGTGCGTTGAGGTCGTAGCGGACGCCGAGCATGCGGATGAGGAAGCACACGCCCGCGGCGACGACCGCTGCGGGGAGGCCCGTTGCCCCCAATCGGTCCGCGGCGACGACGACGAGCGCGCCCAGAAGCGCCGGGATCGCGTAGAGGCCGCTGGTCAGGACCGACGGGATCTCGCGGATGAGGACGTCACGTAGCGTCCCGCCTCCCACCGCGGTGATCGTGCCGAGGATGACCGCCTGGCTGAAGCCGACGCCGAACTCGAGTCCTTTGAGAGCGCCGCTGACCGCGAACAGGCTCAGACCGGCAGCGTCGAGGATCAGGATCGGTTTGGCGACCCGGTCGAGGTGGCGGCCGAAGACGAACGCCACGAGGCCGCCAACAGCTGCCACCGTCAGGTACCGCCAGTCGCTGAAGGTGGCAGGCGGCAGCGCGTCGAGCAGGATGTCGCGGATGATGCCGCCGCCCAGCGCGGTGCACATGCCGAGCGTGACCACACCGACGATGTCCACGCGGACGACCCGGAGCGCGGTCAGGGCGCCGTTGAGGGCGAAGGCGAACGTGCCGGTCAGGTCCACGATCAGAAAGGTCGACGACGCAGTGCTCACCAACCCTGTCTACCGGAGACACGCGCGACGAACCAGCCTGGTGGACGCCCGGACCTGGCGTGAGTGAGCACCTTGCCAAACGCGCCGCTCGGTTACTCCCAAAGCTCCGGTGCAGTGATTGCCCTGACGACGTCGAGGTAACGGTGGACCGCGGCGGATGCTGTGGCGTTTCCTTCAACGCGCGAGAGTACGACGGACAGCTGGGCGCCGACCCCGGCGGCGGAGGGCGCGTTCAGCATCGACGCCATCGCCGCAGCTTTGTCCAGGTCGCCACGCGCGATGTGTTTCGCCGCCAAAGGCAGCATGGCCAAGGCGAACACATCGGGATCCGGTGCAGGCCCTGGCGTGCCTCGGCCCACCAGGTCGAGCGTGCCCGACAGATCGAGATTCCCAGCCCTGCCGGTCCCCGCCACCAGCCGAGATCCTCGGGGTATTGGCGCACCTGTCGGCCACCAGTACCAGTCGACCCACAGCGGCAGCGGCCCGGCGTCGTACATCGCTCCGACGTACCCACCGCCGGCAGGTCCGTTGCCCGGCATCGCGTAGCTGAGCAGCGGCTGGTCGAGGACGCGCTCTCCGCCGACGACGATGATGTCGACGTCGCTCCACTCGTCAGCTGTTCCGGCCCCGAGTGAACCAGTCAGCCAGACTGCCTCGGCCCGTAGGCGCGGCACGGTCTCTGCCAGCCACCGGGCTCGCCCGTGAGCCAGCGCCGCCAGCAGGCTCCGTGCCTCGTCCGGCGTCACGGGACGTCAGCAGGCTTCGAGGACGAAGAAGATGAAGCAGATGAAGCGCGCGGGGTGGTTCTGGTGCGGCGGGCGGAGTTCGGGCGGTGTGTCCGGGGAGATCGGAGGTTCGCTG
Organism: Kribbella sp. NPDC051936; assembly: GCF_040680955.1. Lineage (NCBI taxonomy): Bacteria > Bacillati > Actinomycetota > Actinomycetes > Propionibacteriales > Kribbellaceae > Kribbella > Kribbella sp. NPDC051936. The sequence continues at coordinate 261,804 of NZ_JBFAXS010000009.1, forward strand.
ATGACGGAGATGCGGAAGTCGGCCGCGGTGAAGGCGTCGTTCATCGCGTGGAGCGGGCGGTGCCAGTTTCTGTAGGTGACCGTGCGGCCGGCGTGCTCGGCGTCGTACGAGAACTCGGCGATGTCGAAGTAGTTGGCATCGGGGTTCAACGCCGTGTACACGATTGGGTGGTTCACCGACAGGATGAGGCGCCCACCAGGCTTCAGCACCCGGCGGAGCTCGGCCAGCGGCCCGGTCCAGTCCTCCAGGTAGTGCAGCACGAGCGACGCCATGACGTCGTCGAATTGCGCATCGGCGTACGGGAGCGGCTTCGCCAGATCGGCGACCGTCAGGTCAGCGTCCTCCCCCAGCCTCTCGCGGGCCAGATCGAGCATTTGTGCGCTCACGTCGAAGCCGGACATGATCGCGCCCCGATCGCGAAGCGCCGCGGACAGCGGTCCTGAACCGCAGCCGACGTCGAGGATCCGACGGCCTGCGACGTCACCAGCAAGGTTCAGCATGGCCGGCCGCTCGTAGTGGCCGTTGAGCAGATTGAGTTCGTTGTCCGCGGAGTACGCCGCAGCAAACTCGTCGAAATCGGTCGTCGGCACCTGGCGCTCCTTGGTACACAGCTGGTCGAACACCCGATCCAACATCAACCGCCGGGCGCTGTCGAGGAAGGCGTCAGCAAGGCCCTGTTGTCCGCGACCCATCGCAGCTCGGCCGCTTCTTCGTCGATCATCCCGTCGGCAACCCAGCTGCGTTGCGGCTCGATGCCTTGTGCAGCCAGGGACAGGACGAGGTCGATCGTTGCCTGACCACGCCGGACGATGGCGTCGACCACGTCGAACCGCGGCGTCGGGCCGTACGCCGTCAGGAAGCGCCGGATGCGGTCGCGACGATTCGGGACGGCCGGGAAGTGGTGCCATCCCAGGCAGTGTTCGTCGGCTCGCGTCGGCGCGAACCAGAACAGGGCGTACGCGATGTCGTCGACGGGATCGCCAGGATGCAGGTAATCCCAGTCGAACACTCCCCTCGCCTGTCCATCTCTCCACACGAAGTTCCACGGGCCGGGGTCGCCGTGACAGAAGACTTGGCCGGGTTGTGGCGGTGCGGCGAGCACTGGGTGTCCGAACACTGCGTCGGCTGGCGGCACCCAGGTACGCGACGCGTCGTGAATCCGGCGCAACAGTCGCGCCGCCGATTCAAGTCCCTCGACGTCGTGCTGATGTTGCCACGCGTCACCGCCCGCGTCCCCTTCGAGCAGGCGCAGCATCTCCGTCGTACCGTCGTTCGACAACGGCTCGGGAACCGCGTCCTCCAGTCCCTGGGCGCGCAGGTGCTCGAGGAACGCGTGCACCGTCGCCGTCTGCGCGGACGCGGGACGAGTCACGATCCCGTCAGCAATCCTCACCGCCCGAAACTCCGCATTCGTGTCGGCTGCCCGAGTGCGCGCGGAGGTTCCGTCCTCTTGGGTCATGCCGGCGACGGGTGTTCGCGGCTGCGGTAGGTCAGGAGGCCTTCCACGCCGCGGAGGAAGGTGTCGCAGACGGGTTTGGGGTCGGTCAGGCAGCCGGCGGCCATGGCGCCGTCGCGGAGCATGACGAAATGCCGGGCAGCGGGTTCCGCGTCGATCTTTCCGAGGTCGGTGAACAGCTCGGTCATCGTGTCCAGGAACCACTGCCGGTGACTCAGCACGGCCTGGTGGACTCCGAACTCGGGGTCGGGATACTCCGCGGCGGCGTTCAGGAACGCGCACCCGCGGAACCCGTCGCGCTGGATGTCCTCGGCGATGAACCGGCTGACGGCCCGGATGACGTCCTCGGGGCCGGCGCTCTCGGCCCGTGCGATCTCGACCCGTTCACGGATCGCCGCGTCGGCCCGGGTCAGGTACGCGACGATCAGGTCGTCCTTGCTCGGGAAATGCCGGTACAACGTCGCCCGCGTCACCTTCGCCTCGGCGACGACCCGGTCGATCCCCACGGCGTGGATGCCGTCGGCATAGAACAGCTCGCCGGCCGTGCCGAGCAGCCGCGCCCGCGCTTCTGACATCCGCTCCCCTTCGATCTCTCGCAAGTGCTGCCGAGATTAGCAGACAGAACGATCGGTCTTGACAATACCGTGCGTCATCGGACAACCTCTAGTAGACCGATCGTTCTATCTACCCCAACAGCGAGGATTCCGTGTCCACCTCCTATGTCACCAAGCCCGACGCCGGTCTCAAGGCGCTCCGTACGCTGTACTTCGTCCGCTTCGGCTTCGCCGTCGTCTGGGCGGTCCTGATGATGGGGATCGGCAAGACGATCAACCCGGGAACCGTCGTTCTTCTGCTGGCCTATCCCCTGTTCGACGTCGCCGCGGCCGTGGTCGACTTCCGTACGTCGGGTGCCGCCCGCCCGAAGACGCCGCTCTACGCCAACATGGCCCTGAGCCTGCTCACCGCCGTCGGGTTGGGCATCGCGTCCGCGTCCGGCATCCCCGCCGTACTGCGGGTGTGGGGCGCGTGGGCGATCACCGCGGGTGTCGTGCAACTGATCGTCGCGATCCTGCGGTACCGGCTCGGCGGTCAGTGGGCGATGATCCTCAGCGGCGGTATCTCGGTGCTCGCCGGCGGCAGTTTCGTCGTGATGGCCGGCGGGCCGAAAGCCTCCCTCACCTCCGTCGCGGGCTATGCGATCCTGGGCGGCGTGTTCTTCCTGATCTCCGCGGTCCGCCTGCACCGCCTCACCTCGAAGGCGAACTGACATGACGGACAGCACTGTGGACGTGGTCGTCATCGGCGCCGGACCCGTCGGCGAGAACGTGGCCGACCGCGTCGTCCAGGGCGGCCTCACCGCCGCGATCGTGGAGCACGAACTCGTCGGCGGCGAATGCTCGTACTGGGCCTGCATGCCCACCAAAGCCCTGCTCCGCGACGCCGCCGCGCTGCGTGCCGCTCGGGCACTCCCGGCCGCGGGCCAGACGGTCAAGGGTGATCTGGACCCGGCCCTTGTGCTCGCCAGGCGCGACCGGTTCACGTCGAACTGGAGCGACGCCGGCCAGGTCGAGTGGCTGAACCAGGCAGGCATCACGCTGGTCCGCGGCCACGGGCGTGTCACCGGACCTCGTATCGTCGCCGTTACCCACTCAGACGGTACGACGACAACGCTGCACGCGAACCAGGCGGTTGTGATTGCCACCGGAAGCAGCGCGTTCCTGCCGCCGATCCAGGGATTGGCGGACGTCAAGCCGTGGACGAGCCGCGACGCGGCCGGCGTACGGTCAGTCCCGGAGCGGTTGGCGATCATCGGCGGGGGCGTCGTGGCCTCCGAGATGGCGACCGCGTTCATCGCGCTCGGCGCCCAGGTGACGCTCGTGTCGCAGAGCCGGCTCCTGCCGGGTGTCGAGCGGTTCGCCGGCGAGCAAGTGGCCGCCGCTCTGCGCTCGGCCGGAGCGACACTGCACCTGGAGGTCGACTCCACCGAGGTACGCCGGGACACCGCTGGAGTAGTGCACCTCACGCTCTCCGACGGCACGTCCGTCGAAGCCGACGAGGTTCTCGTCGCCACCGGGCGGACGCCCAACACGAAGGATGTCGGCCTGGACAGCATCGGGCTCACGCCAGGCGACTGGTTGCAGGTCGACGACGCGCTCGCCGTCCTGGATGACACCGGCGAACCTGTCGGCGACGGCTGGCTGTACGCCGCGGGCGACGTCAACCAGCGGGTCCTGCTGACCCATCACGGCAAATACCAGGCTCGTGCGCTCGGCGACGCGATCGCCGCACGTGCCCGCGGCGATCAGCTGGGCCTGGGCAGGTGGGGACGCCATGCGGTGACCGCCGACGTGCACGCCGCGACCCAGGTGATCTTCACCGATCCCGAGGTCGCCGCCGTCGGGCTCTCCGCGGAGGCCGCGGCGGCAGCCGGCCGGAAGATCCGGGTTGTCGACTACGACCTCGGCGCGGTCTCCGGGGCCGCACTGCACGCCGACGACTATCGCGGACAGGCGCGCATGGTCGTCGACGACGACCGCAACGTCCTGATCGGCTTCACCGCGGTCGGGCCCGATGTCGCCGAGCTTCTGCACGCCGCCACGATCGCGATCGTCGGCGAGGTGCCGCTGGACCGGCTCTGGCACGCGGTGCCGGCGTACCCGACGATCAGCGAGATCTGGCTGCGCCTGCTGGAAACCGATGGGCGCGATCGTTAGCTCGTGAAAAACTCGGCGTCGTGCGGATCAGTGAGGCGAAGGCGGACGACGTACCGGGGCTCGCGCGGTTGTTGTGGCTGAATGGCTGTGACAAGGAGCCGGAGCAGCAGGCAGTCGATGCATTCGCGGCGAAGCTCGGGCAATGGTGGGACGCACGCGACGGCTCGCATGTCGCGTACGTCGCCCGCGAGGACGCGGCCGGGATCGTCGGTATGGCATGGGTCGCGATGGTCCCGCGCGTACCGCGTCCTGGGATGCTGAGCCGGATGTCGGCCGATATTCAGAGCGTCTTCGTGCTGCCCGAGCAGCGCGGCCGCGGGATCGGGTCGGCGCTGGTGCAAGCCGCCGCGGACCACGCCGTACGGCTCGGGTCTCTGCACGTGACGGTTCACTCGGGGAGCAAGGCTGTGCCGGTGTACGAGCGGCTGGGGTTCGAGTCGTCGCGTCAGCTCCTGCAGCGGTACCCGGACAGCCACGTTTAGCGGGCCCGGAAGCTGCGTCGGTACGCCATCGGTGAAGTCCTGATGTGCTTGGCGAAGTGCTGGCGCATCGCGACCGAGGTGCCGAAGCCGCAGTGCCGGGAGATCTCCTCGACGGACAGGTCGGTGGTCTCCAGCAGCTCCTGAGCATGATGTACACGCTGCCGCAGCAGCCATTGCAGCGGCGTCGTGCCGGTCTGTTCCCGGAATTTGCGGTTGACGGTGCGCGGGCTGGTCCCGACGTACGCCGCGATGTCCGCCAACGTGACCGGTTCGCCCAGTCGTTGCCGCAGCCACCGCATCGCCGGCTCCAGGGAACCGTGGTCGTCGCCAGGCTCGGGATGTGCGACGTACGGCGCCTGGCCGCCGTCGCGCTGCAGCGGTACGACCATGTGCCGGGCGACGTCGGCGGCGACCGCGGAGCCGAAGTCCTGACGGATCATGTGCAGGCACATGTCGATCCCGCTCGCCGCACCGGCCGAGGTGAGGACGTCGCCGTGGTCGATGAACAGCACGTCGGTGTCGACCTGCACCTGCGGGTACCGCTCGGCGAGGTCGCGCGCACGTGACCAGTGCGTCGCGATCCGGCGGCCGTCCAGCAAGCCGGATTCGGCCATCACCCGTGCACCTCCCGCGCTGATGGAGGCGATCCTGACGCCACGCCGATGCGCCTCACGCAGCAGACCGAGCATCTGGGCCGACGACGCCCGCCCCGACGTGGCGCCGATGACCACGATGGTGTCCGAGTCGAGCGCATCGGCGAGCGTGTACGGCGGCGTGCACCCGAACATCTCGACGCCGCCGACGCCGGCCACCACCACCTGGCGGGCCTCGCCGCACACCCGCAGGTCGTAGAGCCGCGGCCCGAACAGCTCGCCCGGCTTCTTCTCCAGCGAATGCGCCGTACTGAACACCTGGAGCGGCATCGACAGGTCGAAACTGTGGATCCCGTCCACGACGAGGACTGCGATCCGGTGCATGGCGATAATCTATCGGACGACGGCATTCTTGCCACTGTCGTCGGGCGGTGATCGCTTCGACGATGGAGCACATGTTTCTCGCGGTTCTCCTGTCAGTCGGCTCCGTCGTCGTTCTCCTCGCGATGGGTCTGATCACCGGCCAACTCCTCGGTGACGACGCCGAAAGCTGGGCGCGGCGCGTTATGCGGGAGAGGAAGGCACGTCACAGCAACGCGGCGGGAGCCGTGGTCAGCCGGCGAGTTGCTGGAGGCGGGTGGCGCTGTCCGGGTTCGCGGGGAGGAAGGTTTCGATGGCCAGGCTGGCGGCGGTGACTTCCAAGGGGGCGCCGATGGTGGCGATGAGGGTGAAGAGGCGGACCGGGCCCAGGCGGGTGTTGAGGTCGAGGGTGACCATGGGTTGCTGGGCGGGTGCCGTCGGGAGCTTGTCCGGCAGGTAGCTCTCGACCTCGGCGAGGAGGTTGGCGAGGGCTACGTCGGCGGTGTCCCGGCTCTTGCGTTTGAGTTGGTGGATCAGGCCGAGGCTGCACGCGGCGGTCATCGACGAGATGCTGGGGAGACCGCCGGGGTGGACGGACAGGCGGAGCATGTTCATCGGGGCTTTCAGGAGTTCGGGGTCGACGCCTTCCCAGAGCAACGCCGCGGCGTGGTTCGCGTCGACGAGGTTCCAGAGGCCGTCGACGATCAGTGCCGGGTTGGGCATGTGCGCGTCGATCAATTCGCGCAACGGTTCGCGGAGCGGGAGCATCGCGGCGGAGTCGTACGGCTGGTCCAGGTAGCGCGGCGCGTACCCGCCCGCGAGCAGCAGCCGGTTCTGTTCGGCCAGCGGCAGGTCGAGATGGTTCGCGAGGTGGACCAGCAACTGCCGGCTCGGTTGCGCACGGCCGGTCTCGACGAAGCTCAGATGTTTGGTCGACACCTCGGCGTCGATCGCCAGGTCCAGCTGGCTCATCCGCCGGTGCGTCCGCCAGAAGCGCAACAGCTCCCCGACGGTCTGTGGCTCCTCCAGCACGGTCACGAGCTCAGCGTACGGCGGCCGCGCGCCGCGCAGCCATTACCCGCGAGGTAACTGCACCAAGGAGGTAATTGAGCCGCTCCCCTGCCGCCCGGGATCGTTGCCGGTGTTCGCACAACGACCTGGAGGCAACCACCATGAACCCAACCACCATGAACCCCACGTACACCGCCGTCGCCACCGCGTCCGGACGTGACTCCCGCGCCGTCACCGCCGACGGGCAGCTGGACATCCAGCTCGCCATGCCGAAGGAGATGGGCGGCACCGGCGACGGGCTCAATCCCGAGCAGCTGTTCGCCGCCGGGTGGGCGGCCTGCTTCTCGACCGTACTGGACATCCTGGCCAAGCGTCAGAACCTCGACGCGAAGGACGTCGCGGTGACCGCCGAGGTCAGCCTCGTCCCAGCCGGCGGGAGGCTCGACCTGGCCGCCGTCCTGCGGGTCGAACTGCCCGACCACCTGCGCGGCGAGGTCGGCGACAAGTTGCTCGAGGCAACCCACGCGACCTGCCCGTACTCCCGCGCCACCCACGGCAACATCTCCGTGGACGTCATCGCCGAGTGAGCTTTCAACCGGTGAGCCGGGCATCCACGCCGTGAGTGGCGAACAGCTCGTGCAGAGCCGCGTGCCCCTGGGTGAAGTCCCACTGTTCGGCGCGCAGACCGGCGGCGCGGGCGCCGGTGATGTTGCGGGGCATGTCGTCGATGAACAGGATCGCGCCGGCGTCCGCCCCGATCCGTTCCACGGCCAGCGTGAAGAACGCCGGGTCGGGCTTGGCGACGCCGAGGTCGTACGAGTAGCAGCTGACGTCGAACAGGTCGTCGTACCCGAGCGCCGCCCGCATGTGCGCGCCGCGGTAGTTCTCCTGGTTGGTGCCGAGGTGTACGCCGTACCCCTTGCGCTTCAGGGCCCGCACGATGTCGAGGGACTCCTCGATCAGCACAATGTTCTTCCACACCGCGTCGTACACCTCGGTCACCGGCGTGCGCACGCCGTACTTCACCAGTGACGCCTCGAGCACCGGCAGGTAGTCGCCGCGTCCGGCGAGCATCGGCAGCTCGTCGGACCAGGTCTCGTGCAGGAAGTCCCGCGCCCGGTCGCCGAGGTACGGCTCCATGGCCGCGTACCACCCGCCGGGCAGGTCCTGCAGGACGCCGTCCGCGTCGAACAGCACGTGCCGGATGCGCTCATTCATGCAGGACAGGATGCCGGACCGGCTCCTCGGCGCCCACAGATTTCTCCTCCTCCGGTACGTCGGCGGCTGCTTCCTGCCGGACGCCGTACAGGGCCGCGCGGACCTCCCGCGGGACGTTGCACATGGTCAGGACGGGTCTTGCAGGATGCCGAGGACGTTGCCGTCGGGGTCGGTGAGGGTGGCGACGAGGCGGCCCTGGCCGACGTCCTTCGGGGCGTCCTTGAGCGTGCCGCCGGCGGCGGTGATCTCCTTGATCTTGGCCTCGATGTCGGTCACGTGCCAGTACGCGATCGGCGAGGTCATGTCGCTGTTCGGGACCAGGCCGATCTGCTGCCCTTCGGCCTCGTACCCGACGTAGTACGGCGAGTCCGCCATCGGCTGGACACCGAGCAGCGCGGTGTACACCGGCTTGGCCTTCTCGAGGTCGGTGACGGGGTGCAGGATCGTGTTGACGCCTAGCGTGGTGGTCATTTCGTCGCTCCAGAATCGTGGGCCGCAGCCCCTGACGTTTACTGACTCCAACGCTATTTCGCACCCGCTCCCGGTGCTTCTCGATTCCTGATCAGTTCGGCCCGACGTACTCCGCGAGGTGCTTTCCGGTCAGCGTCTTCGGCTTCTTGATCAGGTCCGCCGGGGTGCCTTCGAACACGACCTTGCCGCCGTCGTGGCCGGCGCCGGGGCCGAGGTCGATGATCCAGTCGGCGTGCGCCATCACGGCCTGGTGGTGCTCGATGACGATCACCGACTTGCCGGCGTCGACCAGCCGGTCCAACAGGCCGAGCAGTTGCTCGACGTCGGCCAGGTGCAGACCGGTGGTCGGCTCGTCGAGGACGTAGATGCCGCCCTTCTCCCCCATGTGCGTCGCGAGTTTCAACCGCTGCCGCTCGCCGCCGGACAGCGTCGTGAGCGGCTGCCCGAGCGACAGGTACCCGAGGCCGACGTCGTTCAGCCGCTCGAGGATCTTCTCCGCGGCCGGTACCCGCGCCTCGCCCTCGGCGAAGTACGTCAGCGCCTCCGACACCGGCATCGCGAGCACCTCGGCGATGTTCTTCCCGCCGAACGTGTACTCCAGCACGGCCGCCTGGAAGCGCCGGCCCTCGCACTCCTCGCACGGCGCCTCGACGGTCGCCATCACGCCGAGCTCGGTGTAGATCACGCCCGCGCCCTTGCACGCCGGGCAGGCGCCCTCGGAGTTCGCGCTGAACAGCGCCGGCTTCACCCCGTTCGCCTTGGCGAACGCCTTCCGGATCGGGTCCAGCAGACCTGTGTACGTCGCCGGGTTGCTCCGCCGGGACCCGCGGATCGCGCCCTGGTCGATCGCGATGACGCCGTCGCGGTCGGCGATCGAGCCGTGGATCAGCGAACTCTTCCCGGATCCGGCGACGCCGGTGACGACCACCAGGACCCCGAGCGGTACGTCGACATCCACGTCCTGCAGGTTGTTGGTCGAGGCCCCGCGGATCTCCAGCGCGTCCGAGGACGACCGCACCGACGGCTTCACCGAGGCCTTGTCGTCCAGGTGCCGCCCGGTCAGGGTCCCGCTGGTCCGCAGCTTGGCGAGCGTGCCCTCGAACACCACCTCGCCGCCTCCCGACCCCGCGCCGGGACCGAGGTCGATCACATGGTCGGCGATCGCGATCGTCTCCGGTTTGTGCTCCACGACGAGCACCGTGTTGCCCTTGTTGCGCAGTTGCAGCAGCAGCTCGTTCATCCGCTGGATGTCGTGCGGGTGCAGACCGATCGTCGGCTCGTCGAACACGTAGGTGACGTCGGTCAGCGACGACCCGAGGTGGCGGATCATCTTCGTCCGCTGCGCCTCACCGCCGGACAGCGTGCCGGCCGGGCGCTCCAGGGACAGGTACCCGAGGCCGATGTCGACGAACGAGTCGAGGGTGTCGCCGAGCGCCTTCAGCAGCGGCGCGACCGACGGCTCCTTCAGGGCCCGGATCCAGGCGGCCAGGTCGGTGATCTGCATCGCGCAGAGGTCCGCGATGTTCTTGCCGTTGATCTTCGACGCGCGCGCCTCGGCGCCGAGCCGGGTGCCCTCGCAGTCCGGGCAGATCGTGAACGTCACGGCCCGCTCGACGAACGCGCGGATGTGCGGCTGCATCGCGTCCACGTCCTTGGACAGGAACGAGCGCTGGATGGCCGGGATGATCCCGTTGTAGGTGAGATTGATGCCCTCGACCTTGATCTTGGTCGGCTCCCGGTACAGCAGGTCGTGCAGTTCCTTCTTGGTGTACTTCTTGATCGGCTTGTCCGGGTTGAAGAAGCCGGAGCCGCGGAAGATCCGCCCGTACCAGCCGTCCATGCTGTAGCCGGGGATCGTCAGCGCGCCCTCGTTCAGCGACTTGTTCTCGTCGTACAGCGCGGTCAGGTCGAAGTCGGTGACCGAGCCCATGCCCTCGCAGCGCGGGCACATGCCGCCGGCGTACACCTGCTCGCGGACGACCTTCTTCTCGCCGGCGCCCTTGTCGGCCGTCATCGAGCCGGTCGCGGTGCGCTTCGGGACGTTGAACGAGTACGCCGTCGGCGGGCCGGCGTGCGGTGTCGCGATCCGGCTGAACAGGATCCGGAGCATCGCGTTCGCGTCGGTCGCCGTGCCGACCGTGGAGCGCGGGTTGGCGCCCATCCGCTCCTGGTCGACGATGATCGCGGTGGTCAGGCCGTCGAGGACGTCGACCTCGGGGCGGGCCAGGTTCGGCATGAAGCCCTGGACGAACGCGCTGTAGGTCTCGTTGATCAGCCGCTGCGACTCGGCGGCGATGGTGCCGAACACCAGCGAGCTCTTGCCCGAGCCGGACACCCCGGTGAACGCCGTCAGCCGGCGCTTCGGGATCTCGACGGAGACGTCCTTCAGGTTGTTCACCCGAGCGCCGGTCACCCGGATCAGGTCGTGGCTGTCGGCAACATGCTCCGCGCGGCCCATGCGTTCGTCCTCCCCAGAGAGTTGTTTGTCAGGATGCCTGGTTGATCCGGATATGGTTGCCGGCCGGGTCACGGAACGCGCAGTCGCGGATGCCGTACGGCTGGTCGACGGGTTCCTGGATGACCTCGGCGTCGGTGGCCTGCAGGCGCTCGAACAGGGCGTCCAGGTCGTCGGTCTGCAGCACCAGGGTCGCGTAGGTGCCCTTCGCCATCATCTCGGTGATCGTGCGCCGCTCGTCGTCGGTGACGCCGGGGTCGGCGGCCGGCGGGTAGAGCACGATGCCGGTGTCCGGCTGACCGGCCGGGCCGACGGTGATCCAGCGCATGCCCTCGTACCCGACGTCGGTGCGGACCTCGAAGCCGAGGACGTCGCGGTAGAACTTCACCGACTCCTCGGGGTCGGTGTGCGGCAGGAAGCTGGCGTGAATCTTGATCTCCATGACCGTACGCTACGTGCCGGTCGTGGGAGTTGCTTCTCGATTCCTGATCGGTCGCGTGACCTGTTTCGCGACGCACGACGGGATCCCGAGCGTCGCGTCGCCGGCGTGCTCCTTGTAGACGCTCGGCGGCATCCCGACCAGCTCGGTGAACCGGGTGCTGAACGTGCCCAGCGACTGGCAGCCGACCGCGAAACAGACGTCGGTGACGCTCATCCCGCCGCGGCGCAGCAGCATCATCGCCCGCTCGATCCGCCGGGTCATCAGATACCCGTACGGCGACTCTCCGTAAGCGCGCTTGAACTCGCGGCTGAGGTGTCCCGACGACATGTGCGCGCCGCGCGCGAGCGCCTCGACGTCCAGCGGCTGCGCGTACTCCCGGTCGATCCGGTCCTTCACGCGCCGCAGCCGCGCCAGGTCCTGCAGGCGCTGCTCCTCCGTCGTACCGCTACTCACCGTAGGAATCCTGCCATGTCAGCCGGAGAAAGTCAGCCGCGAGGCCCGGTGCCGCTCTCCTTCGCCGCCGCCGCACCGGCGGTCGCCGGGCGGGCAGCCGCGCCGTCGGTGCGCTCGCCTCCGGCGGCAGCTCGTGGCGCCGGCTGTGCGCCGAGCGTGTGCTGCACGCTCCGAGCGAGCTCGGAGCCGTTGCGTTCGGTCAGGAACTCGTTCATCGCCTTGACTCCGGCGTCGGCTGTCGCGTAGCCAAGCCGGAAGCCGAAGTTCTGATCGGCGACGGCGTCGTTCCCGGACGCCGGCGGGCTCCCGTACCGGCCGTCGAGCAGTTGCCGGCTCATCGCGTTGCGCACGTCGCTGACCGCGCCCGGGTCCGGATGGTGCCAGCGCTCGCCGTTCTCACCCGGATCGGCGGAGGTGACGATCGCCTTGGCCGCGGTCTCGAGGGTCTTGTCGACGTCCCCGCGGGCCATCTGCGAGCGGACGTTGGGCAGGAAGTCCGTGTTGTCGATCAGGAATCCCATCCGGCCCTTCTCGAACATGTACTCCTCGGAGAGTCGCTGCGCGAACCCGTCGGCGACGTTGCCCAGCGGCCCCTGCGGGAGGCCGGTCCAGCGTTCAGCCCTGGGTCCAGGCATGCTCACCGCGGCGCTCGCGTTCATCACCGCGTCCGACCAGGTCGCCTCCCGTCCGGTCTGTTCGTAACCACGCAGCTGCATCGTGGCTCCGGTGGCGTCGAGCGCGCGACGCCACCACGCGTCGTCGGAGGGATTGCGGTGCTCGGCGTGCGGCTGCGACATCGGCGTCCTTCTGTTGTTCCCACGGATCGGCGACGACAAGATGTCACACGCGCGGGGTCAGCGGCAGCGCAGCCGACCAGGATCCCTTACCGGGCTCCCCAGTTCAGGTAGGCGACGTTGGCCAGTAGCCAGCCGAAGCCGATGGCCTGCTGGCCGTCGCGTTCCGGCGTTGGCTGGTAGCGGTCGTAGAGGGCGAGGCAGTGGGCGTGGATCCGGGGATCCCACGGGGCGGCCTGCATCCAGCGCGGGGCCTGGTGCGCGACCGAAGCTGCGCCGGTCGCGCCGCCGGCGACGGTCGTGTGTACGGCGGGGAGCCCGTCCGCGTCGGTGGTCGCGACGTTCTGGGTGAAGGTCCGCGCGATCCGCTCCATGTCCTGCCCGGTGAACGCCAGCCGGGCCCGGAACGCGCGGACGGCGAACTCGACGTCGATCGCGCCGTGGCTGATGTCCTCGAACTGGCGCGCCGGCCCACCCGCCGGAGTGAAGATCGAGACGTCGGTCGCCGGGTCACCGGTCTTCGTGAACCCTTCGTAGATCCGTCCGCCCGCCGGCCAGTAATGCCACTGGTACGCGTCACCGGCATCGACCGCGAGCTGACCGGCCAGCATCCGCCCCATCGCGGCGACCTTCTGCCGGTAGCTGCTGTCGCCGGTCGCGAGCGCGAGCTCGACGAGCGTCTGCCCGAGACCGACCGACTGGTTGATCGGCTGCTCGCACCCGTCGTACGCGAGCGGCTGGCCCTTCGGCCAGATCAGATGCCCGCCGTCCCGGTACTCCCAGTCGTGGACGGCGACCGCCTCGCGGCACGCGGTCAGGTACTCGGCCGCCTTCCGCCCGTACCGGCGGCGCAGGACGGGTGAGCCGGCGACGATCCGGACGAAGCTCGCGATCGGGTACGTGATCATCCCGGTGTGGACGGCGAAGATCACCGGCCGGCAGCGCATCTCGTACGTCCCGAGTCGCGGTACGTCGCCGGCCCGCGGCGCCTCCCGCTGATCGGCAGCCGTGAGCTGAAGCGGTCCGGGCGCGGCCGCGTAGATCCGGCTGACGGCGTAGTCGGGGCTGGCCGGGTCGAGCGAGAGGTCGGTCAGCGTGACTGTGCGGTTCACGAAGGTGTTCACGAGCCGAACGGTGAACGTGTCCGGCCGGGTCCCGGCGGTGACGGTGACCGTGGTGTCCTCGGCGTACGACAACGCCTCGCGGAGATCGAGCAGCGGCTGCCCGTTGCCGTCGGCAAGGGTTGCGTATCCGGTCGTGTACGGGTGGTCGGCCCGCCACGCCGGGAGCGACAGTCCGCGATAGTCCGTGACGCCGCGGGCGCTGTCGCGGACCGCGAGGACCTGGTCGACGTTGTCGATCAGCCGGTCGAGGTAGTACGTGTCGCGGTACCTCTCGTACATGCGGACCAGGCCGAGCAGGACGTACGACTGACTCCAGGCGAGCATGCCGGAGCGGCCGTCGCGGTTGGTGTTGTCGTTCGGCTGGTCCGGCTGACCGGGACCACCTTCCTGGAAGAGTCGGTCCCAGTCGTCGAACGTCTTGCGGGTCGTGTAGTCGATCCCGTCGGCGTACGCCGGCGTCGTACCGACGGTGCCGGCCACGGCCCCGGCCGCGGTGATTTGGAGGAGCGTACGGCGGGACGGGCGGAGGTCGGGCATGGCGGGTCTCCAGCTGTGAGGCGGTCCAGCAGGCGACCACCATTCTCCCGCAGGAAACCGATTTACGGCAGGTCGAGCGTGAGCGGTAAATCCTTGAGGAAGTCGACGGCGTCGAACATCGCACCGGCCGACGCCACGCCGGTCGTCCGCGTCTCGCCGGCCAGGATCCGGCGGACCGCGCCCACGGCCAGCGGCGCCGAGATCGCGTAGATGTCCTGACCGGTCGCCGTCGCCCTCCGCTCCTCGCCGCCGATCTTCACGCGGACGTCCACGACGAACGTCTGGTCGGACCGGCCCTGCTCGTCGACGGCGGTCGGCGCCGGGGTCTCGGTGTCCGCCAGGTCACCGGCGGCCTCCAGCGTCATGTACGTGCGGACCTCGGGGACGGCGACGTGGGTCGGGATCGTGATGACGTCGGCCATCGTGAACTCGGCGATCACGCGGCGCCGGCCGAGCGGACCGGGGAACGTCCAGTCCTGCTGGACCACCTCGTCCTGGTGGTACTGCAGGCTGCCTCCGGAGAAGCGCACCCGGCGACCGTCCCGCCGGTCGTGCGAGACCTGACCGGCGGCGCGGGTCCCGGGCGTGGGGTGCCAACTGCTCAGCCCGTACGCGACGTGCACCTCGTCGGCGGTCGTCAGCTCCCCGAGGGCTGCCGTCGTCAGCAGGTCGCCGAGTCCGCCGTAGAACGCCATCGCCGGCACGACCGGGATGTCGCTGCGCCGGGCGAAGGTCGAGACGTTCGCCTCGAGTTCGGCCGCCACGTCGACGTACGGGATCCGGGCGCGAGCGGCGGCGTCGATGATCGGGTCGGCGGTGGTGGCGAACGGCCCCGCGCAGTTGATGACAGCCGCCGCGCTCTTCAGGGCCTGGTCGAGGGCGTGCGGGTCGTCGACGGCGGCCGCGCGGATGTCGAGGTCGCCCCACTGTGCCGCGAGTGCGGCCTCGTTGCGGCCCGCGACCGCGACGGGAAGGTTCTGCCGGACGAGTTCCTCGACGACGAAGCGGCCGGTGTGACCGGTGGCGCCGTACACCACGATTGCGTTCATGGGGACGAGTCTGGCCGGTTCGCACCGGATGGCGTGAGAGTCCGGAACGACACCATCCGTACACTTTCGGACATGCACACTGTCGCGCTGGCCACGGCCGGGCACCTGCTCCACTTCGAGCTCGGGATCGCGTACGAGATCTTCGGCAATCCGCCCGTCGGCGCCGAC
Source organism: Kribbella sp. NPDC051936 (assembly GCF_040680955.1). Classification (NCBI taxonomy): domain Bacteria; kingdom Bacillati; phylum Actinomycetota; class Actinomycetes; order Propionibacteriales; family Kribbellaceae; genus Kribbella; species Kribbella sp. NPDC051936. The sequence goes on from NZ_JBFAXS010000009.1 coordinate 277,131, forward strand.
GAGTGGTACGACGTCCGGCTGTGCGGGCCGCGGCCGGTCCAGGTCGGACCGTTCGTGGTCGAGCCGACCGAGCCGCTCGACGCGATCGCGCGGGCCGACACGGTCCTGGTGCCGGCGCTCGCGGACGTCGACGAGCCGATGCCCGCCGAGCTGGTGGACGCGGTGCGCACGGCGTACGAAGCGGGTGCGCGGATCGCGTCGCTGTGCACCGGCGCGTTCGTACTCGGTGCGGCCGGCATTCTCGACGGGCGGCGGGCGACCACGCATTGGGCGCACACGGACGTGCTGAGCGCGCGGTATCCGGAGGTCGTGGTGGATCCGGACGTGCTCTACACGGACAACGGGAAGGTGCTGACCGCGGCGGGCAAGGCCGCGGCAGTCGACCTGTGCCTGCACCTCGTCCAGCTCGATCACGGCGCGACGATCGCGAACACCGTCGCCCGGCGTCTCGTCGTACCGCCGCACCGCGCGGGCGGGCAGGCGCAGTTCGTGGCGACGCCCGTGCAGGTCAGCGGTGACCACTCGCTCGCGCAGTTGCTGGCTTGGGTGCAGGAGCGGCTGGACCAGCCGTTGACCGTGACGGACCTCGCCAAGCGCGCCAACACCAGCCCGCGCCACCTGGGCCGCCAGTTCCGTGCCGTCACCGGCCAGACCCCGCTCCAATGGCTGCTCACCCAACGGGTCCGCCGCGCCCAGCAACTCCTCGAGTCGACCGACGACCCGATCGAGAAGGTCGCCACCGCCACCGGCCTCGGCACGGCAACCACCCTGCGCCGACACTTCCAGCGCGTCGTCGGCGTACCCCCGAACACATACCGGCGCTCCTTCCGCAGCGCGTAGGCTCGGTCGGCATGAGCCTCGAGGAGCTGTATCCGCGCCGCATGCACACGGCTCTGGACACGACCGACGCGCGCGGGCTTGCTGAGTTCTACCGGGTTCTGCTCGGCCTGCAGTACCGGCCGGGCGACGAACCGCCGGTCGACGGTACGCCGGATGACGCCGACTGGCTCGTGCTGGTGGACGACGACGGCAACCGGCAGCTCGCGATCCAGCAGGTCGACGCGCTGCCGCCGTCCACCTGGCCGTCGTCCGAGGTGCCGATGCAGCTGCACATCGACTACGCAGTACCGTCGGCTGCGGAGCTCGAGCGGCATCGGCAGCGGGCCGAAGAGCTCGGTGCCACGGTTCTGCATGACCGGTCCGACGACGAGGGCGAGCCGCTGTACGTCCTGGCCGATCCGGCGGGGCATCCGTTCTGTCTACTGGTGGGAGAACCGTGAGCAAGCAGACTGGGTACGCCGACGTGAACGGCCTGCGCATGTACTACGAAGTGCACGGCGAAGGCGGTACGCCCCTGCTGTTGCTGCACGGCGGCCTGTTCAACATCGACCTGCAGTTCGGGGAACTGATCGACGGGCTGTCGGCCCGGCGGCAGGTGATCGCGACCGACTTCCAGGGGCACGGGTACACGAACGACATCGACCGCCCGCTGGGTACGGCGGAACTGGCGTCCGACGTGGTGGGGCTGCTGGCACGTCTCGACGTACCGAGGGTCGACCTGTTCGGGTTCAGCGTCGGCGGCGCGGTCGCCCTGTACCTCGCGATCGAGTATCCCGAGCTGGTGCGCAAGGCCGTCATCTCGTCGGTCTCCTTCAACCCGTCGGGCGACCGCGAGGAGAACGCGGCCGCGGTCGGCTCGATGAAGGTCGAGATGATCGCCGGTACGCCGATGGAGGCCGACTACCTGGCGAAGTCGCCGCACCCCGATCACGACCACCTGCAGACGCTGCTCGACAAGCTCGGCGCGTACGACCGCGGCACCTCCGGCTGGTCCGACGACGACATCCGCGGCATCCAGGCCCCGACGTTGCTCACCTTCGGCGATGCCGATGCGGTGAAGCTCGAGCATGTCGTCCGCTTCCACCAGCTCCGCGGCGGCGACGTCAACGGGGACTTCGTCGGCGTCCCCGCCTCCCAGCTCGCGATCTTTCCCGGCACCACCCACTTCACCGGCCTCGCCCGCACGCCGCTCGTCCTCGGCGCGGTCACCACGTTCCTCGATGCGTGACGGCCATGCCAGGTCTGGCGGAGTTACGTGAGCTGATCGTCCGGGCGTCTGGGCGTGAACAAGTTGTCGAAGGGCTGCTGGTGTCGGTGGTGACGGCAACCACCCCGCCGGCGGCGAGTCTGGCGACGCCGACTTTCGCGCTGGTGGCGCAGGGACGGAAGCGGTTGGCGCTCGGCGAGCAGGTCTTCGAGTACGGCGCCGGTGACTACCTCGTCGTCTCCGTCGACCTGCCGGTGACCGGGCACTTCGTCGAGGCGTCGCCGGACGCGCCGTGCCTCGGGGTCGGGCTCGAGCTTCGACCCGAGGCGATCGCTGCGCTTCTGCTCGACGCGGCGGACAAACCTGGGCCGGTCCGCGGTCTGACCGTGAGCCGCGCATCGGCCGAAGTGATCGACGCGATGATTCGTCTCCTCCGCCTGGTCGACGAGCCGGACGACGCGCCCGTCCTCGCACCGCTCGTACAGCGCGAGATCCTGTGGCGCCTGCTCCGCAGCCCGCAGGGAGCCGCCGTCCGCGACATCGGCCTGGCCGACAGCAGCCTGTCGCACGTCGCGCGCGTCATCCGGTGGATCCGCGACCACTACACCGAGCCGTTCCGCGTCGAGGACCTCGCCGCGATGGCCGGCCTGAGCACGTCGGCCTTCCACCGGCACTTCCGGACCGTGACCGAGCTGACCCCGATCCAGTTCCAGAAGAAGATCCGGCTGCAGGAGGCCCGGCTGCGCCTGGTCGGGCTCGGCGAGGACGTGACCAGCGCCGGGTACGCCGTCGGATACGACAGCCCGTCCCAGTTCAGCCGCGAGTACCGGCGGGAGTTCGGGATGCCGCCGAGTCGCGATCGAGCAGGATCAGGCAAGTCGCCGCGAGCATTGGTCTAACACCTTCCCTTGTATGACGCGTGTACTGGTCAGGTACCTGATCCTGACCATTAGGAGTTGTGCACGATCATGCATGTAGCTGTCATCACCGGCGGAAGTTCCGGTATCGGCCAGGGCGCGGCCTTCGAGCTCGCGAAGCGCGGCACGGCCGTCGTCGTCACCTACCGCGGCGGCCGCGAACGCGCCCTGGAGACGGTCGAGCGGATCGAGAAGGACGGCGGTACGGCGGTGGCGCTGCCGCTCGACGTCGCCCGCCCCGAAACGTTCGACGCGTTCCGCGCCGCGCTGACCGACGTACTGCGGGGCTGGGACCGCACCTCGTTCGACGTACTCGTCAGCAACGCCGGTGTCGGGCAGCCGCCGGTCATGTTCGACGACACCACCGAGGAGCTGTTCGACCAGATGGTGAACGTCCACCTCAAAGGCCCGTACTTCCTCACCCAGACGCTGTTGCCGTTGATCGCCGACCACGGCGCGATCGTCTTCACGACCAGTACGTCGGCCCTCGAGTCGGCGCGCCCGACGCCCGGCTACTCGGTCTACGCCAGCGTCAAGGGCGCGCAAATCGTCCTGACCCGCTACCTCGCCAAGGAGCTGAGCACCCGCGGGATCCGCGTCAACGCGGTCGCGCCCGGCGTGACCCGGACCCGGCTGGGCGACGACGCGTTCGCGCAGCACCCCGAGCTGATCCCGCCGATCGCCGAGCGCACCGCCCTCGGCCGGATCGGCGAGTCCGACGACCTCGGCAAGGTCATCGCGTTCCTCGGCTCCCCGGACGCCGGGTGGATCACCGCCCAGACCGTCGAGGCGTCCGGCGGCTACGAGCTCTGATCAGCTGACCCGGAAGACAGGCCAGGCGATGCCGGTGCGCCAGGCCGTCGGGTCGGGGTCGTCCTGCGGGCGGACCGTGTACGTCTCCTGCACCGGGCCGGCGACGGCCAGCGCGTGCTCGTGCACCCAGGTCGCGAGCCGGCCGTAGGTGACGTCGATGTCGTCGTGAGACCCGTGGTGAACCGTGGCCGCGAGCTCGACGGCGGGCAACTCGACCGGCCGCACCCGACCGTACGACGGCGCGTCCGCCACCGGGTAGTAGACCAGGACTCTCCCGCGTCCCGCGGCGAACAGGTCGTTGTCGTACTGCCCGCCGGGCGGACCGAGCGGCTCGGCGACGGCGGCGTCGAGCTCGGCCATCGCCCCGTCGTACCACTGCAGGACTCCGTCCAGGCTCAGGATGCCGGTGATACCGGCAACCAATCGCGCGGGCTCCGTGCGGAGCTCGACCTGGAGATCCCCCGGAGCGGGCCGGAGCAGCTGTTGCAGTGAGGTGACAGCCGCCCGGGTCCGCTCGAGCGTCTCCTGCAAGCGGTCGAGATGGACGGCGACGAGATCCGCACGCCGGTCCGGGTCGTCGGTCGCGATGATCGCGGCGACCTCGGCCAGCGGTACGTCGAGCTCGCGCAGCCGGTGGATGACCTGCGCGGACGGGATCTGGTCGACGGTGTAGTAGCGGTAGCCGCTGGACGCGTCGACCGTCGCCGGCTCGAGCAGCCCGCTCTCGTGGTACCGCCGCAGCGTGCGCACACTCAGATGGGTCGCCCGCGCAAACTCGCCGATCGTCAGCCCGCTGCGCACGTCGTTCAGCCTGCACCCTCTCCCGGGGAGAGAGTCAACTCCTTGCGTCTCCCCCGGCGGGAGACGGCACCGTCGCCGGTATGAATCTCATCGCCCGGCGCGATCCGAACCACGAGCGCCAACCACATCATCGACGCCGGCACCGCCCCACCATCTGAGGAGCACCTGTGTTGCCTGACACCATCACGAAATACCTGATCGGTCATGTCACCCGGAACGTGCCGGCGGCGATGCGCTGGTACGCCGACGACGCCGAGGTCACCGACGACGGCAAGACCTATCGCGGCCGCGACGAGATCCGGGCCTGGCTGGCGAGGTCGGCGAGCGAGTACAGCTACACGACCGAGCTCACCAGCACCCGGCAGGTCGACGAGCACACCTACGTCGCGACCCACCACCTCGAGGGCAACTTTCCGGGTGGAACCGTCGACCTCGACTTCACCTTCACCATCGTGGACGGACTGATCAGCCGGCTCATCATCGCCTGAGCTCCGCACCCCACGCCGCACCCCACGCCGCGTCCCGGGCGCGGCGATACGACGGCGACGACTTCGGTACGACGACGCGGTCCGCCGTACCGTCCGGGGGTGCACAGGTCGAGGACGACCTGGCCCTTGCGGCGCGTCGGCCGGGTCAGCACCCGCGCCGCGGCCGTGCGCACCGAGCGCCGGGTCGCGACGAGGTACGCGAACTTCTCGTCCTCGTAGTTGCGGGTGCCGTCCTTCAGGATCCGGTGGAGTTCGGTGCGTGGCAGGCGCGCCGCGAAGTGGCACCAGTCGATCGGGCAGGGGCCTTGGTGCGGGCAGGGCGCCGCGATCGTAAACCCCTGAGCGGTCAGCAGGTCGCGAGCAGCGAGCGTCCGGCGGTGACCGCCCGGAGTGCCTGGTTCAACCAGGACGATCGTGGTCGCGGACTGCGCCGCGGCCCGGATCAGGTCGTCGCGGCGGTCAGCGGCGAGTTCGTTCAGGACGTATCCGATGGTGACCAGATCGACCGGTCCCGGCGCGCTCCAGTTCCGGAGGTCGGCGGGTGTCCAGCGCCAGTTCCGCGCGAAGTTGCCCTCGGCAAGATGCTTGCCGAGGCGGATCGCGGCCGATTGACGCTCGACGATCTCGGTCGTGATCGCGGGCCACAGTGCGGCGGCAGCCCAGGCGGCGGCGCCTGTCCCGCCGCCGAGGTCCAGCTGCGTGGTGAAGGGTGCGTCGAGGTGATGCTCGGCCATCGACAAGGCCACGTACAGCGCGCGGAACGTCGCCGGCATCCGGACCACGGCGTACGCGAGGGCGTCGAGTGGATCGCTCATTCCGGGGGTTGCGTCGTCGACCTGTTCGGTGCGATAGCGGTGTGAGACAGCGGCTACGCGGCGGCGTAGTTCGTGCTGGGGGACGCCGGCGACGGCGCGTGCGAGGGCAGCATGAAGTTGGGTGTCCACGGAGGACATGCGGAAGCTCCGGTTCGATCGGCACGGAGTGCGCGGCTGTCTGAGCGCGCACGTGATCCGCGGCCAGACGCCGCGACGCACCGATCGGTCCGGAGAAGAAAGCTGTCAGCCCGTCAGCGGGCAGCAGCCGGGGAGGGAACGGCGCGGAACCGGACAACCTTCCAAGCCATCACACACCTCCTCGATTCAGCTCGACGATAACAGAGGTCAGCGGCCCTCCGACGTACACAGGCAGACCTTGTTGCCCTGCGGATCGGCGAGCACGATGAACGCGGGCGCCTCCTCGTCGTACACGACCTTGCCGCCGGCGGCAAGCGCTGCCTCGATCCGCCCGGGCACGACCTCCGGTGGCAGCCACAGGTCGAGGTGGAACCGTTGGCGCGGCTCCTCGTGCGGCTTCGTCCCCTGGAACCACAGGTTCGCGACCCGTCCCGTCGGGTCGATGATGTCGTTGCCCGTGAAAGCTTCCGTGCTGCCGGTCAGCACCGCCGCCCAGAACGGACCGAGCTCGACCAGGTCCGCCGTGTCCAGCGCGACCTCGAGCTGCGACACGGCGGTCGGGTCGGCGGTCAGACCGTGCTCGACCGCGATCGAGCTGATCCGCGCCGCGAGCTCCGCGTCCCTGGTCGCGACATCCACGAACGACGCGCCGAGCCGCACCTCGGGCACGGCGTCCTGGCACGCCTCCCCCACCGCGGCCACGAACCGCGCGCCGTCCACGTAGGCGTCGATCAGGAATCTCGCATGCAACGACTGCGCGAGCCGCCGCCAGTCCGCCACTTCGGTCTCAACCACCATGCCCCGAGGCTACGTCCCGGTACCGACAGTTCGGGCCTGCAGCGTCGCGAGATCGCGCTCGGCGTACCGGCGATGCTCGAACTCCTCGGCGAGGATCGTGCCGAGGCACTCGCCGACGACGTAACTCTCGGACGCCGGGTAGCCCGGTCCGGGAACAGGTGTCGTGTGCTCGGTCAGTTGCTCGTCGGTCAGGCCGGCGAGCAACGCCCGTACGGTCGCCGCCCGGCCGCTGCGCAGCGCGAGTACCTCGTCGAGCGACGGACGAGCGCTCCGGTCCCGCGGTACGGGTGGCGTGTCGCGCATCTCGTCGTGGGGCAGGTCGAGCGGGTCCCACGGCTCAGGCACGCCGAGCACCGCACGCCGTACCCAGGCGTCGGTCGCGAACGCGAGATGGCGCAGCGTCTCGACGAACGACCACTCGCCGTCCACCGACTCGTGCAACAGCTCCGGCGGCAGCCGACGCGCCTTCGCCACGGTCTCCCCCCACAACTGCTCCAGCAGATCCCACGCCTCGCGATACCCGTCCGCGTCCGTCGGCCGCATCCGCTCACGCCCCGGGTACAGCCGGTTGAGCTCCGCGTCGACCAGCGGCACGACATCCACACCCCACACCGACAGATTCCGGATCTCACCGTCGAGCGACACATCGACCAACCGCGCCCCACGAACCGTCGCCCCACTCAGATCCACATTCTCGAACCGGGCCCCACTCAGATCGACGTCGCGAAACACAGCCCCACTCAGATCCTGCGCCTTGAACTCACTCACGCCGCCAGCGTCCCAGAACTCGCGCGGCAGCGAGAAGGTGTAGGCGGGAGCTAAATAGTTTGTCCGGGGGTGGAAGGGGTTGGTGTACTCGGGGCGTACCGAAGAACAGGTGTCACGTTAAGGAGTCCGTCATGCGACCTCGCTTCATGTCTGTCGCGGAGACCACTGACATCTGTTCGAAGGACATGAAGCTGCGTGGAAGTACTGAACCTCGGAATTCTGGCGCATGTTGACGCCGGGAAGACCAGCCTGACCGAGCGGCTGCTCTACGCCGCCGGAGTCATCGACGAGGTCGGCAGTGTCGATGACGGGAACACCCAGACCGACTCGCTCGCGCTCGAGCGGCAGCGGGGGATCACGATCAAGACGGCTGTCGCCTCGTTCGCGCTGGGCGATCTGACCGTCAACCTGATCGACACCCCGGGACACCCGGACTTCATCGCCGAGGTGGAGCGTGCGCTGAGCGTGCTCGACGGCGCGGTTCTGGTCGTCTCCGCGGTGGAGGGGGTGCAGGCGCAGACCCGCGTCCTCATGCGCACCCTGCAACGCCTGCGCATCCCGACCCTGATCTTCGTGAACAAGCTCGACCGGCCCGGCGCGCAGTACGACGGCGTACTGCGGCAGATCGCCGCCAAGCTCACCCGCGAGATCGTCCCGATGGGCGAAGCAGCACACCCCGGCACCCCCGAGGCGACGTTCAAGCCCATCGTCCAGGAGGACACGCTCCTGGAGGTCCTCACCCGGCACGACGACGAGCTCCTCGCGCGGTACGTCGACAACGAGCCGCTGTCCCTGGACGAGGCACTCGCGGCACAGACACACCGGGCGATCGTCCACCCGGTGTACTTCGGGTCGGCGATCACCGGCGCCGGCACGGAGGACCTCACCGACGGGATCCGGGAGCTGCTCCCCCGCGCCCGCACCGACGGCGAGCCGCTCGACGGCACCGTGTTCAAGGTCGAGCGCGGACCGGCCGGCGAGAAGATCGCATACGTGCGGATATTCTCGGGCGCCGCCCACGTCCGCGAGCGTGTCCGGTACGGCGACACCGACGGCAAGATCACCGCGCTCGAGGTTGTCGGCGACGGCCCCGCGAGCACGATCCGCGCCGGCCGGATCGGGCGTTTCTGGGGGCTCGCCGACATCCGGATCGGCGACGCTGTGACCGATCCGCGGACCACGTCCACAACGGCGCGACGCAACGCCCACGCGTTCGCCCCGCCGACGCTCGAAACGGTCGTCACGCCGCGGAAGCCGTCCGACAAGGGCAACCTGCGCGTCGCGCTCACCCAGCTCGCCGAGCAGGACCCGCTGATCAACCTCCGCCAGGACGACCTGCGGCAGGAAACCTACGTCTCGCTGTACGGCGAGGTGCAGAAGGAGGTCATCGAATCCACGCTGGCCACCGACTTCGGCATCGAGGTGGACTTCCGGGAGACGACGACCATCTGCGTCGAGCGGATCGACGGGACGGGCGCGGCGGTCGAGTTCAACAAGAAGGACGCGAACCCGTTCCTCGCGACCGTCGGGCTCCGCGTCGAACCGGCGCCCGTGAACGCCGGCGTCAGCTTCGAACTCGAGGTCGAACTCGGCTCGATGCCGTACGCGTTCATCAAGGCCGTCGAGGAAACCGTCCGCGAAACCCTGCACCAGGGCATCCACGGCTGGCAGATCCCCGACGCCCGCGTCGTGATGACGCACTCGGGATACTCCGCCCGCCAGAGTCACGCCCACGCCGTGTTCGACAAGAGCATGTCCAGCACGGCCGGTGACTTCCGGTTCCTCACGCCGCTGGTGCTGATGACCGCACTCCAGCAGGCCGGCACGACGGTGCAGGAGCCGATGCACCGCTTCCGGCTGGAGATCCCGACCGACACGACCCGCGCCGTACTGGCGGCACTCGCCCGGCTCCGGGCGATCCCGCAGGTGCCGGCGCTGGCTGCGGAAACCTCAACTCTGGAGGGAGAAATCCCCGCCGCTGCGGTGTACGAGCTCGAGCAGCAGCTCCCCGCTCTCACCCGCGGCGAGGGCGTCCTGGAGTCTGGGTTCGAGCGCTACCAGCCGGTGACCGGCCCGATCCCGGAGCGCCCGCGCACCGACCACGACCCGCTCAACCGCCGGGAGTATCTCCTGCACGTCCAGCGGCGGGTCTGATCCCGTGCACCACGTTCGCGCCGAGGTCGTCGTCCGTAACGACCTCGGCGACGAGCCCCGCCGAGACCAGCACCGCACGCGCCGTCGGAGCCTGACTTTCACTCACCTCGACGAAGAGGTGACCGCCGGGCGCCAACCATTCCGCGGCGCCGGCAGCCACCCGACGCAGGACAGCCAGACCGTCCGCACCACCGTCCAGCGTCACGTGCGGCTCATACAGCCGCGCCTCCGACGGCAGCAACCGGATCTCGTCCGTCGGAACATACGGAACGTTCGCCAGCAGTACGTCGACCTGCCCGCGCAGCCGCACCGGCAGCGCGTCGAACAGGTCACCCTCATAGACGGACTCAGGCGGCAGGTTCCGGCGAGCGCACTGCACCGCGGCCGGCTCGATGTCGGCGGCGTACAACGACACCTCAAGCTCAGCCGCCACCGCTGCGCCCAATGCCCCGGCGCCACAGCACAGGTCCACCACGACCGAACCCGCGACAGTCACCCGTAGCGCCTCGCCGACCAGGAACTCGGTCCGCCGGCGCGGGATGAACACACCGGGATCGACGGCGATGCGCAGCCCGCGGAACGACGCCCAGCCCACGACGTACTCCAACGGCTGTCCGGCGACCCGCTGCTCGACCATCGCGTCCAACTCGGCCGCGTCCCGTGCGGCCCCGGCGATCAACGCCGCCTCGTCCTCGGCGAACACGCACCCGGACGCCCGCAGCCGCTCGACGATCCCGTCGAGCTCGAATGAAGAAACAGCCACCGATCCCCTTCGACGACCACAGACTAGCCGAACGCGTTCACTCCGGTGAGCTCTGCCGAGACGGTCCAGAGCCGCTCGGCCGACCGGGGATCGATCGCGTACGGCCGCACGCCGGGGGTGTCGTCGGTCGACACCTCGGCGACCTCGCAGTCCTCCAGGAACACGCCGCCGATCCCGTCGAGCTGGGGTGACGTCGCCGCCCACACCTGCGTCGCCGCGCCCTGCTCGGGACTCTTGAAGCCGGGGTTCAACGGGTTGCCGTCCTCGTCGATCCAGCCGTAGCCGACCATCTCCTCGCGGGTCAGGTGCCGCTGCAGCGGCGTGAGGATGCCGCCCGGGTGCAGCGCGAACGCCCGGACACCGAAGTCCTTGCCGAGGGCATCGAGCTGGACGGCGAACAGCACGTTCGCGGTCTTCGCCTGCCCGTACGCCTCCCACTTGTCGTACCCGAGCCGGAACTCCAGGTCGTCCCACCGGATGTCCGACCGCCGGTGCCCGGTCGACGACACGGACACGACGCGGCCGCCGCCGTCGGCCGCGATCGCCGGCCACAGCCGGTTCACCAGCGCGAAGTGCCCGAGGTGGTTGGTCGCGAACTGCGCCTCCCAGCCCGGCCCGACCCGGGTCTCCGGGCTGGCCATGATCGCCGCGTTGTCGATCACGATGTCGACCGGACGGCCCGACGCGAGGAACCGCCCGGCGAACGCCTCGACGCCGTCCAGCGAGCCGAGGTCCAGTTCGTCGACTTCGGCGAGGTCGCCGAGGATCTCGCGCGCCGCGTCCGGACGTCGGGCCGGCACGACGACGTGGGCGCCCGCGCGGGCGAGCGCCTTGGTGGTCTCCAGGCCGAGACCGGAATACCCGCCGGTGACGATCGCCAGCTTGCCGGTCAGGTCGATCCCGGCCAGGACCTCGTCCGCGGTGCTGTCGTGCCCGAAACCCGAGCCGATCTTGTGTTGTCCACTCATGGGTTCGAGCCTACGAATTAGAGCTCGCTCCAAGTCAAGTGCGGATCGGCGCGCAGCGACTCCGCCAGCCGCTGCAGCGCCGGGTTCGGGTTGTCCGGGCTCCAGCAGGCGTGCAACGTCACCGAGTGCGCGTCGGCCGCATCCAGCTCCCGGTACCGGACGCCGTCGACGCCCATCGCCATGATCGAGCGCGGGATCAACGCACACCCCAGGCCGGCGCGGACCAGGGCGAGCATCGTCGGCACCTGCGACGCGAGCTGGCTGACGGCGTACCGATCCATCCCGATCATCGCCGCGCAGATGTCGTGCAAGTATTGCGATCCCTCCGGGCTGTACCCGATGTAGTCGTCGGTCACGTCCCCCAGCGACACCGGACGGTCGCCGCCGGCCAGCGGATGCGCGGCCGGTACGGCGAGCACCAGGTCCTCGGAGTGCACCAGCAGCGACTCGAACTGCGCCGGGATCGGCGGCCGCACCAGCCCGAGGTCGATCTCGAGGTTCGCCAGCGCCTCGAACTGGGCCGGACTCACCAGCTCGGTCAGCTCCGCCGTCACCCCGGGCGTCCGTTTCCCGACCATGGTCAGGAAGTCGGCGAGTACGGCGTACGCGCCGATCGCGGTGAACGCGAGCCGCAGCGTCCCGGTGGTGCCGTCCGCGGCGCGGCGGGTCGCCTCGGGCGCGACGTCCAGCAGCGCCAGCACCCGGCGGGCGTGCTCGAGGAAGACTCCCCCGGCCGCGGTCAGGCGGACGCCGCGGCCGGTGCGGTCGAACAGGCGGACGTCGAGCGTGCGTTCGAGGCCCTGGATCTGCCGGGTCAGCGGCGGCTGGGTCAGGTTGAGGCGCTGCGCCGCACGCCCGTAGTGCAGCTCCTCGGCGACCGCGACGAACCCGCGGAGCTGTTGCAGCGACAAGTCCATGGTCGCCATGCAAGCACGGTATCGGTCCATACGTAAATGGGTTTGGACCTGCATAACGGAAAGCGCCTACCGTTGTGGCTACCTCGAGCTGAAGGAGTCCTCACGGTGCCGAATCCTGCGCCCAGACTTGCCGCCCTGATGTCCCCGGACCGTGCGACGGATGTCGTCGACGCGAGCACTCGACAGCTTTTGGAGGAGCGGTTCGAGGTGGTCTGGGCGACTGCCGACCACACCGCCGGGCCCGGGTCGCCCGCGAAGCCTCCGGCGGTCGCCCCGGACGCCGTACCGGCCCTCGCCGAAGGCGCCGACGTACTGCTGACCAGCTGGGGTACGCCGCACCTGGACAAGGAGCTGTGGGCCGACGGCAACGGCCCGAAGGTGGTGGCGCACGCGGCCGGCACGGTGAAGAACCTCATCGATCCCGTCATCCTCGACCAGGGCGTCGGGGTGTTCTCGGCGGGTCCTCGGATCGCCTGGTCGGTCGGCGAGTACTGCCTGGCGTCGATGCTCACCCTCGCCCGGCGGCTGCCCAGATTCGACGGAGCGATCCGCAGCGGCGGCTGGAAGCAGACCACATTCCGCGGTCACGAACTGGCCGGTGCGAAGGTCGGCATCATCGGCGCGAGCAGCACGGCGCGAGCGCTGATCACGTTGCTCGCGCCGTTCGGCTGCGACCTCGTCGTCCACGACCCGTACCTGAGCGCCGAGCGCGCCGCCGAGCTCGGCGTACGGCGGGCCGAACTCCCCGAGGCGGCAGCGAGCACCTTCGTGTCGATCCACGTCCCGAACGTGCCCGAGACGCAAGGCATGATCTCCCGCGAGCTGATCGAGAACCTGCCCGACGGCGCTGTCGTGGTCAACTCGTCGCGCGGTCCGGCGATCGACCAGCAGGCCCTGCTCGACCACGCGCTCGCCGGGCGGATCTCTGCGGCCCTGGACGTCTACGACCCCGAGCCGCCGTCGTTCGACGCGGAAACGCTGGAGTCCCCGAACCTGCTGCTCACCCCGCATATCGCAGGCGACACCGCCGAGGGCCATCTCGCTCTCGCGGGCTACGTGATCCGCGACGCCCTCAAGTGGCTCGAAGACGGCAGCCGCGGGCCCAGCTTCGTGGACCCGACGCTCTGGTCGATCGCCGCGTGAAAGGACTGCCCATGTCCCGCATCACCCAGGTCGAGGTGTTCCCGGTCGCCGTGCCGTTCGCCCGCCGGTTCGTGCTCGGCAGCGGCGCGGTCGGCGCGCCGGACGCGGCCCCGGACCAGGCCGGCGCGGTGATCTTCGTGAAGCTGACCACCGAGGACGGTGTGGTCGGCTGGGGTGAACAGCGCGCGCTGCCCAGCTGGAGCTACGAGACCGCCGAGACGATGGCGGTCGTCATCCGTCGCCATCTCGCGCCGATCCTGAACGAGCTCACCCCGTTCGACGTCGAGCTGTTCCACCAGCGTGCCGCCAAGCGCCTCAGCCCCGCCGTCTCGAACGGCTTTCCGTTCGCCCGTGCGGCCGTCGACGTCGCTATGCACGACGCGGCCGGGAAGCTCGCCGGTGTCCCCGTGCACGCGCTGCTCGGCGGCAAGGTGTACGACGAGATCCCGCTCTGCTCGGCGATCGGGGTCGGCGACCAGGACGCGGTCCGCGAACACGCCGTCGAGTCGTCGGACTATGCGGCGTACAAGGTCAAGATCGGTGGTGACCTGGACGCCGACACCGCGGCGATCGAGACCGTGGCGGAAGTTGCCGACGGCAAACCGCTGTGGCTCGACGCCAACCAGTCGTACCGCCCGAGTGCCCTCAAGCAGCTGCACGACCGGATCAAGCACATCCGGACGATCCACTGCGTCGAGCAGCCCGTGCCCAGCACCGACACGCTCGCCATGCAACGCGTCCGTGAACTGATCGACCTGCCGGTCGCGATCGACGAAGGCAGCTTCTCCGCCCCGGATCTCGCCCGGGCGATCCGCCTGGACGCCGCGGACCTCGTCGTGGTCAAGATCTGCAAGTCGGGCGGTCTGCGGAACGCGCTGAAGACCGCCCAGACCGCGCTGGCCGGCGGCGTGGAACTGCTCGCCAGCGGCCTGACCGACTGCGGCGTCGCGTTCGCCGCCGCTCTGCACGTGTTCAGTCAGCTCGAGCTCGCCCTGCCCGCCGAGCTCAACGGGCCGGAGTTGCTGACCGATCTGTACGTCGAGGGGCTGAACATCACCAAGGCCGTCGCGACGGTCCCCACCGCCCCTGGACTGGGCGTCGAGGTCGACGAGGAGCGCATCCGCGCCGAGTCGATCGACCTGCTCTACCGATGAGGAGATTGCGGCAGACAGAACCTACAAGAGAAAGAAAAATGAGTTGTACAGAAGAATTATGAGTGGTGGAAGAGTTCAGTGGCCGGCCGGAGGTTTGCTTGTGCAACTTCCTGCAGGTGCTCGGGCCACTGCTCAAGGGCCAGGTTCCACACGTATCCGGCATGCCCACAGTGCGTCAGCAGCGCGGCTTCCTGCGCTGGCGTCGGGTACAACCGGAACCTGGACACGAAGGACATGCAATCACCCGGCGCCGACACTATTCGGTGACCGAGGCAACTGGGCTGGGAGGCCGCTGAACATGACCTATCTGTGGTCCGTCTTCACCAAGCCCTGGATCGGGCTGCCGGGTGACGAGCTCGGCCGGCTGGTCTCCGGCCTCGGGTTCACCGGCGCCGAGGTCCCGGTCCGGGACGCCGCGTACGTCACGGCGGCGAGCGCCGAGGCGGAGCTGCCGAAGTTCACCGCCCAGTTACGGGCCGAGGGCATCGAACCGATCAGCGTCGCGAGCGACCTGTCCGAGTCGGTGTTCGCCGCCTGCGCAGAGGCCGGCGTGCCGATGATCCGGATCATGGCCGACCTCGGTCCCGACGGGTACGCCGCCTCCGTGCGCCGCAACCGCGCGCTGCTCGAGCAGGCCGTCGCCCTGACCGAGCAGTACGACGTACAGGTCGGTGTGCAACCGCACCACGGGCGGTACGTGTCGTCGACGCTGGGCGTGCTGCAGTTGCTCGACGGGCTGCCCGAACGGTTCAAGCTGGTGTGGGACGCGGCGCACGACGCGCTCGCCGGCGACCATCCCGCGGTCACCCTGGAACTCGGTGCTGATCGGCTCGGGATCGTGAACCTGAAGAACGTCCACTACGTCCGCACCGACGGGGCCTGGAAGACGAACTTCGTCGAGGCCGAGGACGGGCTGTCCGACTGGGCGGCCGTGTTCGCGACGCTCCGCCAGCTTCGCTACAGCGGACCGATCTGCCTGACAGGTCAGTACTCCGATCCCGCCGTACCGGTGAAGACACGGCTGGAAAGAGATCTGCGGTTCGCTGTCACATCCGCCGCGCAGCATCCGTCAAGACAGTGAAAGCAACCAACTGATGGAGAAGCGATCATGCACGCACGGATGACCAACCCCGCTATGGTCCTGCCCGACGCCACCAAGGGCATCCAGAACATCTACAAGGCGATCGGGCAGTCCGGCGCCGACGGCAAGACGCTCGAACTCGTGCACCTGCGGGCCAGCCAGATCAACGGCTGCTCGCCCTGCGTGTTCGGCGGCGTCAAGTCCGCGCTGAAGAACGGCGAGACCGACGAGCGGCTGCACCAGGTCGCCGCGTGGCGCGACTCCGACCTGTTCACCGACGCCGAGCGGGCCGCGCTCGAGATGGCCGAGGCCGCGACCCGGCTGGCCGACAACCCGACCGCGGTCACCGACGAGATCTGGAACGCGGCCGCCGACCACTTCGACGAGAAGGAACTGTCGGCGATCATCCTGATGATCGGCCTCACCAACCTCTTCAACCGCCTCAACACCACCGTGCGGGCTCCTGCCGGTGCGACCTGGTAGTCGATAGCGTGGGCCCCGGATGTCGAGATGATGTCCGGGGCTCCGACGTACCCGGTGAATGGAGGCAAGCAGATGAAATACATGTTGCTCATCTACGGGAACGAACAGACCTGGGACACGTTGCAGGCCGTGGGCATGGACCAAGTGATGCAACAGCACGGCAAGCTCATCGACGAACTGAAGGCGTGCGGTGAGCACATCGACGACCGGCCGCTGACCACCGCGAACTCGCGGGTGGTCCGGGTCCGGGACGGCGTACCGACGGTGACGGACGGGCCGTTCACCGAGGCCAAGGAAGTGCTGGCCGGCTACTACGTCGTGGACTGCAGCCTGGAGCGCGCGACCGAGATCGCCGGCCGGCTGCCGGAAGCGCCCTATTCCCCCATCGAGATCCGGGAGTTCACCGATCCGGCGGAGAGCTGACCGTCCCAGGGACTTGCCGGCCTCAGCTGGGCGTTGACACCTGAGACCGGCGAGTCACTGACTCTGACCGTTCACGTCCGACGGGTCACCTCGACGCGAGGATGACCCCACCTGAGGCAGGCTGATCGCCCATGCCCCGGCCACCCTGGACGAGTACGGTCGCGCCGGGCGCCGGCGCCTGTGCACCGTCGCCGAGTCGCAGCGTGGTCGTCATTCCGTTGCTCAGCCTGAGCATCGCCACGCGTCGCGGCCGCACCGACGGGATCGACGAGGTCACCTCGTGGATGCCGGTACACACCGCTGGTTGGACTGCGGCCCGTCCGAGACCTGCGTCGCCGTGACTCCTCACATCACGGCGCTGCTCGGCGAGCCTTTTCATCGCTGACACACTTCCCCCTTCTCATCGTGTACTACCCCCGAGTGACGGCGGATACGGCCGTGTTCACGTCACACGACCGCACACTCCCCCGTCCTCCCCGCACCCGGAAACGACGCGGAAGTGATCAGGCAACCCTCGCTGAGAGTGACGACGTTTTCAAGGGATCGTGACCGGAATCCCGAGTGCCGGAATTCCTGTCCAGGAAAGCTCTACTGACCACCGAAGCCGGTGGTCGCGATGCCCTTGATGATCTGTCGCTGGAAGAACAGGAACACCACGACCAGCGGCAGCGCGGCCAGGATCGCGGACGCCATGTTCTGCGCGTACTGCAAGCCGTAGGCGCTCTTGACGGTCTGCAGGCCGACGGGCAGCGTCATCAGGTCCGCGTCCGTGGTCACGATGAACGGCCAGAGGAAGTTGTTCCACGCACCGATGAACACGAAGATCGCCACCGCCGCGAGGATCGGCCGCGACAACGGCAGCACGACCGACCAGAACACCCGCAGCCTGCCCGCGCCGTCGACCCGGGCCGCATCCTCCAGTTCCACCGGGATCTGGTCGAAGAACCGCTTGAGAATCAGCACCATCGCGGGCGCGAACGCCTGCGGCAGGATGATGCCCCAATAGGTGTCGACCAGGTTGAACGCCAGCATCTGCCGGAACAACGGCACGATCAGCAACTGCGGCGGAATGATGATCGCGGCGATGATCGCGGCGTACAACAATCGCTTGCCCTTGAAGTTCACCCGCGAGAACGCGTAGCCGGCCAGCGCCGACGTCGCGACCGTGATGAGCGTGATCGCCACCGACGTGATCAGGCTGTTCCAGGCCCAGGACGGGATGTCGCCGGCCGACAGCACCTTGCGATAGGCCTCGAAGCTGAACCCGTCCGGCGGGTTCAGCGTGAGCTGCGACGCACCGGCGTCCGCCTCGCTCTTCAGCGACGTGAGCACGGCCCAGCCGAACGGCACCAGCCAGGTTACGGCCAGCACCGCAAGCACCAGCAGCGCGGCCGTTCTGGACACGCTCCAGGGGTTTTCGCCCGGCTTGCGCGTTTGTTTGATCCCACGACTCAGGGTGTAGGTGCTCACGAGGCGCTCCTGCGGTTGATCAGCTTGTACTGCGCCAGCGACACCAGGACGATGAGCGCGAAGAACAGGTACGAGATGGCCGACGAGTAGCCGAACCGGTAGCCGGTGAAGCCGGACTCGTAGATGTACTGCACGATCGACCGCGTCTTCCCGGCCGGACCGCCGTTGGTCAGCATGTAGATCTGGTCGAAGACCTTCAGCGAGGCGAGGATCTGCAGCGTCACGATCAGTGCCGTGGTCGGCGTCAGCTGCGGGATCACGATCGAGAACAGCTGCCGCCACTTGCCGGCGCCGTCCAGCGCCGCGGCCTCGAACTGCTGCTCGGGGATGTTCTGCAGCGCTGCCAGGTAGAGCAGGAAGTTGAACCCGATCGTCCACCACAGCGTGGTGATCACGACCGAGATCATCGCCACCTTCGGATCCTGCAGCCACGCGACCGGTGCGGTCCCGAACTTGGCCAGGACGCCGTTGATCAACCCGAGCGTCGGGTTGTACATCCAGCTCCAGAACATCACGACGACGGTCGATGCCAGCAGGTACGGCATGAAGAACGACAGGCGCCAGAGCCAGCGCCCCGGCAGGCCCAGGTTCACCAGCAGGGCAAGCGCGAGCGACAGGACCACGAGCGGGACCGTGCTCAGCACCGTGAACCACAACGTGTTCCCGAGCGACTTCCACATGTCCGGGTCGCGCAAGGCGTCGGCGTAGTTGCTGAATCCGACCAGTCCGCTGCCCGCACCGGTCAGCGTCTCGCCGGTGAAGCTCAGGTACAGGCCGTACAGCGCCGGTACGACGAGAAAGAGCCCGAACAGTACGGCGAACGGCGCCGCGAAGGCCCAGCCGGCGAAGGTCTCGCCCCGCTTCGCCCGCGCCCTGCCCTGCGCTGTGACCTCTTCCGCCGCGGCGGTCGGAGTGTCGATGACGGTAGACATCTGTGCCTCTCCTCTCACACCGGCTGCGGACGGTCGAGCAGCTTGTTCAGCCGGGCGACGAACCCGTCGAACCCGGCCGCCGGGTCACCACTGCCGAGGAACACGTTCTGCACGTTCTCGGCGAAGTAGTTCTGGAAGTCGCTGCCTGCACCGCTGAACCACACGTCCGGGTCGTAGTTCACGTAGCCCGGGATCCCCGCGTAGTTCGACTGCGGCTTCAGCGCCTGGTACTCCGCGCTGGTCGCGACCGGCTGGTACGCCGGGATGTGACCGCCGCCGGCCCACTTCACCGACCGCTTCAGCAGTTCGGCCACCATCGTGTACACGTGCTTGCGGCGTTCCGGCGACACCTTCGACTGCCGCGGCAGCACGAACGTGTGCGAGTCGGCGTACGCGGCCTGGGTCCCGAACATCGTCGGGATCGGCACCGCGTCGACGGGCAGCTTCGCCTCCTTCAGCACCGGGAGCTCCCAGACGCCGCCGAAGAACATGCCGCTCTCGCCGTGCAGGAACTCGCTGGTCGCCGTGCCGCCATCGCCGCTGCGCGAGGCGATCGTGTCGTTGAGCAACGACTGCACGAAGCTCAGCGTCTTGACTGCGGCGTCCTTGTCCACCTTGGCCGGCTGCCCGGGCACGAGCGTCATGTCGGCGCCGGTCTGCTTGTAGAGCGTGTACCAGAGCCGCCACATCTGGGCGCCGTCGCCGAGGTAGCCGTACGACAGGCCGTGCTTGCCGGTGACCTTCTGCAGCTTGGTCGCGACCTCGGTGAACTCCTCCGGGCTCTTCAGCGTGTGCAGCGCCTCGGTGACACCGGCCTTCTCGGCGTGCTCGGTGTTGTAGTAGAGCACGAACGGGTGGGTGTCGAGCGCGATCGCGTACAGCTTCCCGTCGTACTGGCACTTCTCCCAGACGCGGGCCGGGAAGTCGCTCTCGCGCAGGCCGGCCTCGGCGAGCAGGTCCAGGTCCCACGGCTCGAGCAGGCCGCCCGGCGCGTAGCCCGCGATCCGGGACGCGTGCATGATCGCCACGTCCGGGGCGCGGCCGCCGGCGGAGGCCATCGCGAGCTTCGTGTAGTACGGCGGTCCCCAGGCCAGCACGGTCTGGGTGGTGTGAAAGCCGAGGTTCGCGGCGTTGACGGCGTCCACCAGGCCTGCCATCACCGTGCCGTCACCACCGGTCAAGAGGTGCCAGTAGTTCAGGTCGGCCGTCGAGCGGGACGCGCCGGGCGCGCAGCCGACGAGCAACCCGCCACCGGCCAGCGCGGCCGCTGTCTTCAGCAGGCTGCGGCGGGAGAAATCTGCAGTCATTCGGTCTCCTTCGGGGGCGGGACCGATGATTACATCGTTAGAATGGCCGGCACAAGACTCCGATGTGCGATTTTGTGGAAACGTATCCGTTATCGTGCGGTACTGGCGCGCTGGACAACGCGGTGCGGAATCATCACCCTGCGTGGCGGTGCCGTCTTGTCCGCCATCCGCTCGGCGAGCAGGTCGAGGGCGGCGGCGACGAACGCGCGCCGGTCGAAGTCGATCGTGGTCAGCGGCGGGATCATGAACTGGCTGTCGAGGATGTTGTCGAACCCGGCGACGAGCGTCTGCCTCGGGACGTCGATGCCCGCGCTCCACAGCGCCGCCAGGGTGCCGGACGCCATCGTGTCGGTGAAGCAGAAGAACGCGTCGGGCAGCTCGTGCTCGGTCAGGTACTTCCCCACCACGGTCGCGGCGCCCTCGGGCCGCCAGCGGTCGAGGCTGATCTCGAGCCCCGGATCGAGCGGTACGCCGGCCTGCTCGAGCGCCTGCCGGTAGCCCGCGGTCCGCAGCCGCGAGGCCGCCGTCCCCGGCGACTGGGCCGATCCGCCCAGCATGCCGGCGCCGCTCGAGCCGCGCGGGATCTCCGGCGTACCGACGGCGACGATCCGCCGGCATCCCTGCGCCAGCAAGTGGTTCGTCATGTCCCGCGCGGCCGCGACGTTGTCGATCGCGACCTGGCTGACGACGTCCTGGTCGACGTCGCCGATCAGGACCAGCGGCGGCAGCGGACCGGCCGACGTCACCGCGCTGTCGTCGAGGTTCACCGGGTTCAGGATCAGGCCGTCCACGAGGTACGCGCGGGCCTTCGACAGCAGCTCGAACTCACGGTTCGGCTCGGCCGCGGTCTGCTCGATCTGCACGCCCCAGCCGCGCTCGTGGGCGAGCTCGACGACCAGGTGGACGATCTCCGCCGAGTACGGCCGGAGCAGGTCGGGCAGCGCGAGCGCGATCATGCCGGAGCGGCCGTTGCGCAGGCCGCGGGCGCTCATGTTCGGCACGTAGTCGAGCTCGGCCAGCGCGCTCTCCACCCGGGCACGGGTCTCGGGGCGCACGAAAACGACGCCGTTGATCACGTTCGACACCGTCTTCGGCGACACCCCGGCGAGCTTGGCGACATCTTTGACGGTGGGACGCATGTCGCCCATTGTCACATCTGGCGCACGTTGTCACTCATCAGCGACTGATCAGCGCTCCGCCGTTCACGTGCAGGACCTGGGCGGTGATGTGGCGTGCGGCGGGTGAGGCCAGGAAGTGGATGGTGCCGGCGATGTCCGCGACCTGGCCCTCACGCTTGGTCAACGTTGCCTGCAGCAACGTCTCGCGACGCTCGCCGGTCAGCCGGCCCTTGAAGAACTCGGTCCCGGCGGTGAAACCCGGCGCGACGACGTTCGAGGTGACCCCCCGCGGCCCGAGCTCGGCCGCGATGTCGGCGTTCCAGATCGCCAGCGCCGCCTTCGACGCGCCGTACGAACCCGCGCCGCGCGCACCCGCGATCGAACCCAGATGGACGGCGGCGGTGGTCAGTCGCGGCCCGAGCGCGGCCGTCGTGAGCACCGCGCTGATCAGGTTCGCCTCCAGGTTGCCGAGCCAGTCGGCCTTCAGCCGGGCGAGATCGCCGTCGGCGCCGCCGAAGACGGTGTTGCCGCCGGCGTTGTTGACCAGGACGTCGACCCGCTCGGGCAGTTCGTCCAGCAGCCGCTGTACCTGGGCCGGATCGGTCGCGTCGCACACCACGGCCCGCGCGCCGAGATCCGCGGCGGTCTTCTCGAGTACGTCGGCCCGCCGGCCGGTGATCACCACATCGTCGCCGTCGGCCCGGAACCGCTCCGCGGTCGCCCGCCCGATCCCGGTCGCTCCCCCGGTCACCACGATCGTCCTCATCACACAATCCTCACGTTTAGCTCTAAATGTTTAGACCTAAACGTAGCATGGGTCTCGTGGCCGACAACTACCCTCTCGACGCGCCCAGCGCGTATCCCGCCGCCGAGATCGCACGTGCCTGGCAGCGCGAGCGTCCCGGTACGCCGACCGACTCGATCGAGATCGTCACCCCGCTGTGGCGGCTGGCCAAGCTGTTCGCCGACGACCGCCGTCGCGTGCTGTCGGACGCCGGAGTGGATCCCGCGACGCTCGATCTGCTCAGCGTGCTGCGGCGCGCGGGCACGCCGTACGAGCTGAGCACGCGCGAGCTGGCCCGCCGGACGCTCGTCACCGCCGGAGCGATCTCGCAGCGGGTCGCGCGCGCCGAGGACGCCGGCCTGGTCACCCGGCGGACCGCGGACGACGGGAGTCGTGCGGTCGTCGTCACCCTCACCGCAGCCGGCCACGACCTGATCGAGCGGACGGTCGACCAGGTCCTCACACGGGAGTCCGAACTGGTCGCGTCCCTGTCCCCCACCGCCCGCACCCGGCTCGCGGCCCAGCTCCAGGAACTCCTCGACGAGGTCGCTCGCGTGGCCCGCCAACCTTCACCGCGACGTTGAGACTTTCTGTCAGACGTTTGGCTCGCGCATCCGCTCCAAGTTCGTACGGGCGGTTCAATGAGACCATTGAAGGATGCTTCCTGCTGACAGTCACGACGTCATCCAGGTGCGCGGCGCCCGCGAGAACAACCTCAGCGGCGTCTCGCTCGACATCCCCAAACGCCGGCTCACCGTCTTCACCGGGGTCTCCGGCTCCGGCAAGTCCTCACTCGTCTTCGACACCATCGCCGCCGAGTCCCAGCGGCTGATCAACGAGACCTACACCGCGTTCGTGCAGAACTTCATGCCGAGCCTCGGCCGGCCGGACGTGGACGCGCTGCGGAACCTGTCCGCGGCGATCATCGTCGACCAGGAACGGATCGGCGCCAACGCCCGCTCCACCGTCGGTACGGCGACTGACGCCCACACGATGCTGCGCGTGCTCTTCAGCCGCGCCGGGACGCCGTACGCCGGTCCCCCGTCGGTGTTCAGCTTCAACCGGGCCGAAGGCATGTGCCCGGTCTGTGAGGGGCTCGGCCGGACCACCGAGTTCACCCTCGACGAACTGATCGACCGCGAGAAGAGCCTCAACCAGGGCCCGATCAAGGCGCCCGGCTTCTCGGTCGACAGTTGGCACTGGCAACTGATGGCTCAGTCGGGTCTGTTCGACCCGGACCTGCCGCTCAAGGACTACCCGCCCGAGGCGTGGCACCAGTTCCTCTACCAGGAGCCGATGAAGATCCGGGTCGGGAAGAGCAATCTGACCTTCGAGGGGCTCGTCACCAAGCTGAAACGGCAGTACCTCAGCAAGGACCCGCAGTCGATGCAGAGCCACGCGCGGGCGTTCGCCGAACGCGCGATCCGGCAGGAGACGTGCGGCGAATGCGGGGGCGTCCGGCTCAACGCGGCGGCCCGGAGCGTGACCGTCGACGGGCGGACGATCGGTGAGTGCTCGGCGATGCAGATCAGCGATCTGGCCAATTTCGTTGCCGGCATCAAGCATTCCGGGGTCGGACCGATGCTGGAGGGGCTGCGGGAGTTGCTCGAGTCCTTCGTGACGATCGGCCTGGGATACCTGAGCCTGAACCGCGAGTCGTCCACGCTGTCCGGCGGCGAGGCGCAGCGGGTGAAGCTGGTCCGGCACCTCGGGTCGAGCCTGAGCGACGTCACGTACGTCTTCGACGAGCCGACCGTCGGCCTGCATCCGCACGACATCCAGCAGATGAACGACCTGCTGCTGCAGTTGCGGGACAAGGGCAACACGGTGCTGGTCGTCGAGCACAAACCGGAGACGATCCGGATCGCCGACCACGTCGTCGACCTGGGCCCGGGCGCGGGCCTGGCCGGCGGGCGGCTCTGCTACGCCGGTGACTTGGCCGGCCTGACCGCGTCCGGCACGCTGACCGGGCAGTACCTCGACCATCGGGTGAACGTGCGCGACGACGTACGGCGACCGACCGGGAAGCTCTCGATCGCGCACGCGACACTGCACAATCTCCGCGACGTGAGTGTGGATATCCCGCTCGGCGTCCTCACTGTGGTGACCGGTGTCGCGGGATCCGGGAAGAGCTCACTCGTCCACGGCTCGCTAGCCGGGCGGGACGGTGTGATCATCGCCGGGCAGGAGCCGATCCGCGGGTCGAAGCGGAGCAATCCGGCGACGTACACAGGGCTGCTGGATCCCATCCGCTCGGCTTTCGCCAAGGCGAACAAAGTGAAGCCCGGGCTGTTCAGCGCGAACTCCGTCGGCGCCTGCCCGACGTGCAAAGGCATCGGGCTGGTGTACACCGATCTCGCGATGATGGCCGAGGTCGCGTCGGTCTGCGAGGACTGCAACGGCGCGCGGTTCACCGCCGAGGTGCTCGAGTACCGCCTGCACGGGAAGAACATCAGCGAAGTCCTGCGGATGACGGTCGCCGAGGCCCGGGAGTTCTTCACGACCGGTACGGCGCGGACGATCCTGGACCGGCTCGCCACGGTCGGGCTCGGGTACATCGGGCTCGGACAGCCGTTGACGACACTGTCCGGAGGCGAACGCCAGCGGCTCAAGCTGGCGATCAACGACTGGGGCGGTGGGGTGGAAAACGTCTCCAATACAGCGAAGACGGGTTCGATCTACATCCTCGACGAGCCGACGACCGGGCTGCACCTGGCGGACGTGGACAAGCTGCTCGGCATGCTCGACACCCTGGTGGACCAGGGCAACACGGTCATCGTCATCGAGCACCACCAGGCGGTGATGGCGCACGCCGACTGGCTGATCGACATCGGCCCGGGCGCCGGACACGACGGCGGCCGGGTGGTCTTCACCGGCACGCCCGCGGACCTGGTCGAGAGCAGCCCGACGACGACCGCGGAACACCTGCGCAGGTACGTGTCAGGTGTCTGAGAACCGGGCGATGTCCGCGAGTTCGTGCGTCAGGTCGGCCGGTTCGAAGAGGTCTGTCCGGAGCGTGGCGTGCTCCCAGGTGCCGATCGGCCGGCCGGCCTTCAGCACGGCCGGGCGGAGCATGCCGCCGCCCGGGAAGATGGACTTCGGCAGGTCGACGTGGCGGTCCTGGTAGCCGAGAAGGTACGCGTCGAACTCTCCCAGCAGCCGTACGTCCTGACAGCCGGGCAGGTCGTCGAGGCCTTTGAGCTGGGTGGTCCCGACCTCGAAAGAGGTCGTGGCCACCGCTTCGACGGCTCGCCGGGCGAGCGGCACCGGCAGACCCGACCAGGTCGCGAAGTCACGTGCCGTGGCTGGGCCGTACGCGGTCAGGTACCGGCGGGCGAGGTCCTCGGGATCACCTTCGAGGACCAGTGGTTTGCCGAGCCAGTCACGGACCGCGACCCAGGTCTCGCCAGGTCCGTAGCAGAGTCGCCCGAGCAGGCCGGTGTAGCGGATCAGGGCATATACCGCCTGCCCTTTCGGCTCCGCGATCAGCCCGGCCCGCAGCAGTACGTCGGCCAGTTCGGCGCGGTTGCTCGGTCCGTGGGCGAGCAACCACTCCTCCAGGACGTCGGCCGCCTCCGCACGGACGCGCTCCGGCAGCCCGAGTTCGCCGTACCGGCGTTCGGTGTCCTTGATCAGTTTCGGGCCGAGCAGACCCAGCAACGGGCCGGCGTCCTCGGTCGCCACGAGCTGGATGGTGCCGCGCATGAACCAGCCGCGGAGCACGGAGCGCTCGGTCTCCTGAGCGTGGACCACATCGGCGAGCGTGGTGGACGTCGAGCGGGCGCGGACGGCGTACGTCGCTCCTCGCCAGGTCTGGGCCTGGAGTCCCCCCGTCCGGCGCACGACGTCGGCCACCCCTCCGGGGCCGGCCTCGTTCACCGGACGCGCAAGGCAGTTGGCCTGCATCCTGGCCGCCAGTAGCCAGTCCACAGACCTCCGCACCACCCCAGCATGACACCACGAACCGGCCGTGTCCGCATCTCGAAAGGCAATTTGCCTGGCTCACCCGCGAAATGCGGGGTTCTTCACCCTGAATCAGGGTGAAGAACCCCGCATTTGCCTGGTCAGCCAGGGAAACGTCGGAGCTGGTCAGAGGGCGGGCTGTACGAGGTCGGCGTAGGCCGCCTGGCCGGTGACGTTCGGGTGGTAGGACTCGCTGACCGGGTTCGACAGGCCGTTGATCCACTCCGGACTGCCGCAGACCGAGTGGCCGATGAACTTCGAGGTCGGGTTCACGAACGTGAAACCGGCCGCGCCGGCCGCCGACGAGATCCGCGAGTTCAGCAGGTCGGCGGTCGCGTTCAGCTTGGTCATCTCGTCGGGGCTGAACCAGGTTCCGGCGTTGCAGTCGGTGCCGTTGAACAGCCGCGGGTACCCGACCACGACGACCTTGGCCGCCGTCGCCCGGCTCCGGATCGACGAGTACAGCGTGTTCAGCCGGCCGGGCAGGGTGTTGTTGATGATCGACTGCGCGTTCGCCACGGCGCTGTTGCAGTCACCGAGCCAGGAGGGTTTCGCGCACTCGGTGATCACCGACGAGAACCCGGCATCGTTGCCACCGACCTGGACGGAGACGATGTCGGTCGAACTGGTGACCGACGGCAACTGGCTCGAGGTGACGTTGGCGACCTTGGCGCCGGAGCAGGCGACGAACGTCAGGTTCGCGCCGAGCCGGCCGGCGTCGATGTAGGCGTACGCCTTCGTCGAGCGCTGGCAAGAGCCGCTGCTCTCGATGTAGGTGCGGGTCCCGACGCCGGAGGCGTACGAGTCGCCGAGCGCGACGTAGTTCGGCGCCGCGGCGTGCGCGACACCCGGGCTGAGGAGCATCGCCGCGCCGAGGGCCGCGGCGGACAGCAGACTGACGACTGACTTCATGGGGGCGGACCGCCTTTGCATGAGCGGGAAGTGGCGACAGTAGTACTCAACGTCACTGTTACTGACCCGCGAGTAACACACAAGGGCTTGGTAACAAATTCACCGTGGATTCCCGGTGACCGTCACCAGCTCGACAGGCCCGCTCCGGCCGGCAATGGGTAGCACCCGTCGACGAGCTGCACGCCGGGAGGCAGCAGCCCGCTCTCCAGGTAGATCGTGTTCGGCAGCGCCGCCAGGACATGAATGTGTGCTCCGCCGCCGTGCGACGCGTACGGCACTCCGAACCCGGCCGCCAGCAAGCCGATCTCGAGACAGTCCGTCAGCCCGCCGGCCCGCCGCAGATCGGGCTGTACGACGCCGACGCCGCCGCGCGCGATCAGGTCCCTGAACGCGGCTTGCCCGTAGCGGTTCTCCCCCGTCGCGATCGGGATGTCGAGCTTCTCGGCCAGCCGGACATGACCGTCGGTGTCCCCGGCCGGCAGCGGCTCTTCGAACCACCGGCAGTCCAGCTCCTCGTACACCCGGCCGCGCCGCAGCGCCTCGCCGTACCCGAAGGCCTGGTTCGCGTCGACCATCAGCGGCGCGTCCTGGCCGATCACGTTCCGGACCGCGGTGATCCGCTGCACGTCCTCGGTCAGCGGGCCGCCGCCGACCTTCATCTTCACGCCCTGGAACCCCTGCTCCATCGCCTGTGCGGACACCCGCTCCAGACCGGCGACGTCGAGCTCGAGCCAGCCGACCATCGCGTACGCCGGGATCGCGGTCCGCTGCGCGCCGAGCAACTTCCACACCGGGACGTCGAGCGACCTGCCGAGCAGATCCCACAACGCCTGGTCGATCGCCGAGATCCCGTACGACGACAGGCCCGCCGTCCCCTGGTAGTCGGTCAGGGTCTGCAGCGTCTGCCGGATGCCCCGGATCACGGTCGGGTCCGCTCCGATGATCGCCGGCGCCAGCTGATCGGTGACGATCTTGGCGAGCACGGCCGGTGAGCTCTCGACGCGGCCGAAGTACGTCGTACTCACGCCGCTGACGCCCTCGTCGGTGTCGATCCGGACCCGAGTGAGACCGTCGCGGTCGAGCAGCTGGATCGCGTCGCGGACCGGATGCGCCTTCGGCTCGGACATGACCTCGACGGTGACCGCGGTGATCTTCATGAACGCTCCGGACCGGGGACGGAGAGGGGGTTGAAACCGTACGGCAGCTCGAGCCGGTGCGCGGCCATCAGGCCGGCGTCGCCGAGCAGGTCGCGGGTCTTGCCGTCCGCGACGATCCGGCCGCCGTCCATCAGCAGGCTTCGCTCGCACAGCTGGAGCGCGTACGGGAGGTCGTGGGTGATCATCAGCAGGGTGACGTCTAGCCCGGCGAGGATGTCGGCGAGTTCGCGCCGGGCCGCCGGATCGAGGTTGCTCGACGGCTCGTCCAGCACGAGTACTTCGGGACGCATCGCGAGCACCGTCGCAACCGCGACCCGGCGACGCTGACCGAACGACAGGTGGTGCGGAGCAAGATCGGCGTGGTCCTGCATGCCGACCTGGACCAGGGCTTCCTGGACGCGATCGTCGAGCTCGGAACCGCGCAGGCCCAGATTCGCGGGGCCGAAGGCGACGTCGTCGCGGACCGTCGGCATGAACAACTGGTCGTCCGGGTCTTGGAAGACCAGACCGACCTTGCGCCGGATCGCGGTCAGGTGCTCGCGATGGACGCCGGTGCCGCCGATCCGGATGCGGCCGCTGCCGGTGCCGCCGGCGACCGACCCGAGGATGCCGTTGAGATGCAGCACGAGCGTGGTCTTGCCGGCGCCGTTCGGGCCGAGCAGCGCGACCCGCTCGCCAGGCTCCACGGTGAAGTCGACGCCGAACAGCGCCTGCCGCCCGTCGGGGTAGGCGAAGACCAGCTGCTCGACCTGGATCGCTGGACCGCTCACAAGGCCACCACCCTCGCCGCGACCGCGATCGCCACCGCGGCCAGGGAGATCGTCAGACCCTCGAGCCACTGGCTCCTGGTCGCACCTTCGACGCTCAGCAGCGGCATCCGTCCGGTGTAGCCGCGCGACCGCATCGCCAGATGGACGCGCTCGCCGCGCTCGAAGCTCCGGACGAACAGGGCACCCACTCCCCCGGCGACCGCCTTCAGGTGCCCGGCGCGGCCGCCCGTGTAGCCGCGGGATTCCCGGGCGACCCGCATCCGGTGCAGGTCGTCGGACACGACGCTCAGGTAGCGGACCATGAACGACAGGATCGCCACCAGCGTCGCCGGCAGTCGCAGGCGCTCGAGCCCGGCGAGCAGGTCGCGCGGCGCTGTCGTCGCCGACAGCAGGATCGCCGCGATCACGCCGAGCGTGCCCTTCGCCAGCACGTTCCAGGCGCCGAGCACGCCCGACTGCGACAGGTGCAGCCCGAGGACGTCGATCCGCGGGCCGGTGGCGACGAACGGCAGCAACAACGCGAACACGATGAACGGTGTCTCCACCGCGAGCCGCCGCGACACAACCGGGGCCGGCAGCTTCGCCACCACCACGGCCGCCACGAGCATCGCGGCGTACAGGCCGAACGCCCAGAAGATCGCCGCCGGGGTGGAGACGACCGCGAGCACGAAGACGAACAGCGCGACCAGCTTCACCTGCGCGGGGATGCGGTGGACCGGGCTGTCCACCGCGACGAGCAGGCCGTCTCCGCTCATGAGGCCTTGTTCGCTCGCAGCGACGCCAGTTTCGCGATCGCGAGGCCGACGACGATGGTCACCAGCACGCCGATGATGCCGGCCAGCGCCCCGGAGACCTGGGCGTTGCCGATCCCGTGCACGCCGTAATCGGCCAGCGGGCTGCTCGCGGCTGCCGAGTTCTTGGCCGCGCTGTCGAACCCGAGCTTCGCCCCGACGAACTCCAGGCCGTCCGGGTGCGCGCTCGCGAACAGGCTCAGACCGCCGGCGACCACCAGCGTCACCGCGATGCCGACGCCGAGCGACCGGCCCGCCGGCCGCGCCGCGATGGGGCGGTCCGGGGAGACGGTGGACGTGTTGCCGGCGGCATCGACCAGCACGAGGTCCTGCCGCAGGTGCCGGGCGGCGTACACCAGGTCCGGCCGGGTCGCGACGACGGCGCTCAGCACGGCGGCGGTGATCACCGCCTCGCCGATGCCGACCAGGATGTGCCAGCCGACCATCGCGGTCGCGAGCTTGCCGAGCGGGATGTCGACCGCACCGCCGATCGCGTACAGCCCGGTGAACGCCAGCGCCGCGACGGGCACCGACACCAATGCGCCGACGGTCGCCGCGGGTACGACGCTGCCGGCCCGGCGCGGCATCACCTTCAGCAGCGCCTTCGTCAGGAAGTACCCGACCAGGACCGTGATCAGGCCCATCAACGTGATGTTCGTACCCAACGCGGTCAGCCCGCCGTCCGCGAACAACAGCCCCTGGACGAGCAGGACCGTGGACATCACCAGTACGGCGGTCCACGGCCCGACCAGCGCGGCGGCCAGCGCTCCCCCGAGCAAGTGACCGCTGGTGCCGGCGCCGACCGGGAAGTTCACCATCTGCACCGCGAACACGAACGCCGCGGTCAGCCCGGCCAGCGCCGGACCGGTCTCACGGAGCTCGCGGTTCGCGCGCTGCAGGCTGAAACCGACCGCCCCGGCAGCGATCAGGCCGGTGGCGACGGACGTTGGCGCGTCGAAGAACCCGTCAGGTACATGCACTCCGACATTCTTGATCTAGTTGCGACCGATTCGCAACTAGAACTTGAGAGCTTCCCCGATCGCACGGTGGAACGTCGGGTACGCAAGGATCATCTGACGCAGCGTGCTCACCGGTACGGCGGCGTGCACCGCGACCGCGAGCGCGCTCAGCACCTCGCCGCCCGTCGGGCCCGCGCTCGTCGCGCCGACCAGCACGCCCCGGTCCGCGTCCATGACGACCTTGATGAAGCCCTCGTTGCCGGCCTTGTGGATCCAGCCGCGGGTCGAGGCCGGGATCGGCGTCGACCCGGTGCGGACGTTCAGCCCCGCGTCGCGGGCCTGCTTCTCGGTCATCCCGACCGCGCCGATCTCCGGGTCGGTGAAGGTCACCCGCGGCATCGCGTGGTAGCTCGCGGTCGGCGCGTTCTCCTCCCGCAGGATGTCGCGGACCGCGATGTCGGCCTGGTACATCGCGTTGTGGGTGAAGACGCCGACACCGGTGACGTCGCCGATCGCCCAGACCTTGTCGCCCGCGCGGACGTGCTCGTCGACCTCGATCCGGCGGGCCGCCGGATCCAGGCCGAGCTTGTCCAGCCCGAGCCCCGCGGTCGCCACCCGCCGGCCGGTTGCCACCAGCAACTTCTCGCCCGACGCCGTCCTGCCGTCCGCGAGCGTCACGGTGAACGTGCCGTCGGCGTACGCGACCTGCTGCGCGTGCGCGCCGAGCAGGAACGTCACGCCGTCGCGCTCCAGCGCCTCGCGGGCCAGCACACCCGACTCCGGCTCCTCCATCGACAGCACCTCGGGCGCGCCCTCCACGACCGTCATCCGGACGCCGAACCGGGCGAACACCTGGGTGAGCTCCATACCGATCGCGCCGCCGCCCAGGACGACCATCGAGTCCGGCAGCGTCTCGACCTCGATCGCCTCGCGGTTCGTCCAGTACGGCGTGCCGGCGAGCCCCTCGATCGGCGGGACGGACGGCACCGTTCCGGTCGCGATCACGATGCCGCGGGACGCCTCGTACTCGGTGCCGCCGGCGCTGACCGTGGTCGGGCCGGTGATCGTGGCGACGTCCTTGATCACGGTCGCGCCCTTGTTCACCAGGCGGTCGACCGCGACCTGGTCGTTCCAGGTGTCGGTCGCCTCCTCGCGGATCCGCTTCGCCACCGGCGTCCAGTCCGGCGTCACGCTCGCCGTACCGGCCATGCCGTCGACGCGCCGGGTCTCGGCGATCAGGTTCGCGGCCCGGATCATCATCTTGCTCGGGATGCAGCCGTAGTACGGACACTCACCGCCGACGAGCCGGGACTCGATGCCCACCACCCGCAGTCCTGCCTGCGCCAGCCGCCCGGCCGTCTCCTCGCCGCCGACCCCGAGCCCCACCACCACGACATCAACCTGTTCAGCCATGCGCCCCAATCTCCCAGACCGGCCTTGACCGGCCAAGTCGCCACCCGGCACGTGATCGCAGCGTAAGGACCCGTTCACGACCGGCCACCGGCGTCCCGACCGCGGCAGAACCGCGCGCCGGGCTTCTGCGGCTAATGTGCTGCCATGTTTGTGATCGCGCACCTCAGTGACCCGCATCTCGACGGCTCCGACGAGCCTCGGTCGCGACTGCGCCGGGTGACGTCGTACGTCCGGTCCTCATCGGTGGACGTCGTGCTGGTGACCGGGGATCTGGCCGATCACGGGCTGGCGGCCGAGTACGCCGAACTCGCCGGCGAGCTGGACTTCGACGTGCCGGTGCTGGTGCTGCCCGGCAACCACGACGTCAGCGCGCCGCTGCGGGACGGACTCGCCGCATTCGTGTCGTCGGCCGGCGAAGGGCATCCGGTTCATCAGGTGCGCGACATCGGTGGTGCGCGTTTCGTCCTCGTCGACAGCAGCGTGCCGGGCGCGGACCACGGTCTGCTTTCCGCGGACTCACTCGCGTGGCTGGACGGCGTACTGCGGGAACCGTTCGACGGGCCGCTCTTCGTCGCGATGCATCACCCGCCGCTCGAGCTGCATCATCCGGTCATGGACCAGTGGAAGCTCATGGAGTCCGACGCCCTCGCCGAGGTTCTCACCGGCAAGCCCGTCACCGCGATCCTCACCGGCCACGTCCACAACGCCATCGTCACCACCTTCGCCGGCCACCCCGTCCTCGGCGCCCCCGGCATCCGCTCTACCGTTCCCCTGCCTTTCGAACCCCACACCGACTCGGTCGTGGACCCTGCCGCCCACCCCGGCCTCGCCTTCCATGTCCACTCCCCCGGCGAACCTCTTCAGACCGTCTACAGGTATCCGAGGTGACCGGCGCGATGCTGCTCCGTCCGATCGCACGGGTGGAGTCGAGCTTGCGGGCTCGGGAGGATGCGCCGCGGCAGGGTGACGAGGGGGCGCCTGATGCGTGGGTGGTGTTCGACGCGTCGGTTCGTGATGCGCTGGCCGATGTGGGGGCCGGCGACGAGCTCATCCTGATCACCTGGTTCGACCGCGCCGACCGCGACGTGCAGAAGGTGCACCCGCGCGGCGACACCTCCCGTCCGTCCACCGGTGTCTTCAGCACGCGCTCGCCCGACCGGCCAAACCCGCTCGGTCTGCACCGCGTCACTGTGCTGGCCCGCGAGGAGCTCCGCCTGCAGGTGCGCAACCTCGAAGCCCTCGACGGCACCCCGATCGTCGACGTCAAACCCGTGCTCGGCGACATCACCGAACGCTAGCCGCGATCAGAGCAGGTCGACCGGCTGTACGGCGGACGTTCGGCACTGGTGGCCGGGCAGGTCTCGCCAGACGCTCAGGCTGTGAGGAAGGTGCGCGGCACGGCGAGCAGCCGCGTGACCGGCAGCCACGACGCGGAGGTCACGCGCTGGGCGAGCACGCGCCTGCGGTACGTCGACAACCTCAAGGTGATCCTGATCGCCGCGATCATCGTCGGCCACGCTGTCAGCGGCTACGGCGAGCTGGACTGGTGGGCGTACGCGGACCAGCGCGAGACGACGCTGTCCTCCATCACCCAGGCGGTCGTCCTCGCGGTCGGCGGGCCGTTCGCGATGCTGCTGATCCCGGTGCTGTTCCTGGTCGCCGGGCTGATGACACCCCCATCGCTGGCCCGCAAGCACCCCGGCCCGTACGTCCGCGACCGCCTGCTCCGCCTCGGCGTCGTCTTCGCCGTCTACGTGTTGGTGCTGCTGCCGCTCACGATGTACGTGCTCGAGTACTGGATCGGCACCGACACCGGCTCGTACTGGTCGTCGTACTTCGGCGCCGAGCAGACCCTCGACACCGGCACGCTCTGGTTCGTCGGCGACCTGCTCCTCTTCACGCTCGCCTACACCGCCTGGACCGTCGTACTGCGTCGCTTCGCCACCCGCTCCACCGTCCACGAGATCACCGCGCGGCAGCTCGCCCTGGTGTCCGTGATCGTTGCCGTGACCACCTTCCTGGTCCGCCTGGCGTTCCCGTTCAACAGCGAGAACAGGTATCTCGACCTGAATCTCTACCAGTGGCCGGCGTGCATCGCGATCTTCGCCGTCGGCATCGTGGCGTCGCGCGCCGACTGGCTCACCGCGGTCCCCGACCGGCTGCGGCGGATCAGTGGCGTCGCGACGCTTGTCGCCCTGGCGGCTTTCGGCGGCTTCGTGCTCGTCGGGGTCAGCGAGAGCGGGATCGGCGAGGAGGCGTGGGCCGGCGGCTGGGACTGGTCGGCAGTGATGTTCCCGGTGATCGAGAGTCCGCTGGTCGTCTTCGGCCCGATCTGGCTGCTCGGTCTGGCGCAGCGACGCCTCGCGCGACCGGTCCCGTGGATCCGGCCGGCGGTCATCCGGGCCTGCTTCGGAGCGTTCGTCCTGCAGCAGTTCGTATTGGTCATGCTTGCCATCGCACTGCGCCCCGTACCGCTGCCGGCTGAACTCAAGGCCCTGGCTGTTGCGACGGGAGGCGTCATTCTGTGCTTCGGGCTGGCCTGGCTACTCATCACCCGGATCCCCGGCCTGTCCCGGGTTCTCTGACGGCTGTCCGCTGTAGAGGTTGGCCATGGTGGTCGCCCGGCGGTGCAGGGCAGTGCGCACGGACTGTGGGCTCAGGGCTTCGGCGGCGGCGCCGAGCTGCCAGAAAGCCCATTCGGCGTGCCAGGAGTCCTGAAAAGTGACCTCGAGGCGCAGCCAACCGTCCGGATCGGCGTCCTCGGCTCGGACCGCAACCGCGGCGTTCAGCAGGTCCTCACGACGCGACGGGTGGACTCTGGCGACAACGGTGATGTGTCCGTCGACCAGGAACTGCGCGCGGCGGTCGCGCCAGACGCGGTCCAGATCGACCTTGCTCGGGCGCTCTGCCAGTTCGGAGAGTTCCTCGGCGGCGAGCAGCCGGGACAGGCGGTACGTGCGGTCCTCCCCGGACCGCCGAGCCAGCAGGTAGCCCTTGTCCCGCACAGTGACCAGGCCGATCGGGTCGACCGTCCGCCACTGCGGGTGCTGACCTGTCGCCGCGTAGTGGATCCGGAGCCGGTGGCCGGCCAGCACCGCGCGCCGTACCGCGAGCATCGTCGCGTCCGGCACCTCCTTCATGACCAGCGGGCGCGACAGCAGGTCGGTCTCCGGG
Source organism: Kribbella sp. NPDC051936 (assembly GCF_040680955.1). NCBI lineage: Bacteria > Bacillati > Actinomycetota > Actinomycetes > Propionibacteriales > Kribbellaceae > Kribbella > Kribbella sp. NPDC051936. The sequence continues at coordinate 312,552 of NZ_JBFAXS010000009.1, forward strand.
TCGACGAGGATCCGCTGGGCCGCCTCGCTCGCGGTGGTGCGATGGCTTTCGGGCAGCGCGTCGACGACCTTGCGGGTGGCCGAGGCGAGCGCCTGGCTCAGACCGAAAACCTGCCCGGAACCGGCAGCCGTCAGCAGCGCGAGCGCCTCGTCGTGATTCAGCCCTGTGAGCTCGGTACGGAACCCGGGCAGCAACGCGAATCCGCCGTGCCGGCCGCGTTCGGCGTACACCGGGACACCCGCCGCGGACAGCGCCTCGATGTCGCGCAGCACGGTCCGCGTCGACACCTCCAGCTCGCGGGCGAGCACGTCCGCCGTCAGCCGGCCCCGCTGACGCAACAGCAGGACCAGCGAGACCAACCGGTCCGCACGCACCCCGGAAGATTACCTGACTGAGGATGTCGTGATTTACCGGAAAGCTCGCCTGCATGACGATCGAACGAACCGCCATCAACCCGGTTCCGTGGTCCCTGGAGCTGGGCTTCAACCAGGGCGAACTGGTCTCCGGTCACACCCGAACCCTGTACTGCTCCGGCCAGACCGCGACGAACGCCGACGGCAAACCCGAGCACGACGGCGACCTGCGCGCGCAACTCGCGCTCAGCCTCGACAACCTGGAGGCCGTCCTCACCGAGGCCGGCATGACGCTCGCGAACCTCGTCCGCCTGAACGTCTACACCACAGACGTCGACCAGCTGTTCCCGCACTACGGCGTTCTGGCCTCCCGCCTGGCTGCCGCCGGCGTCGCGCCCGTCACCACCATGCTCGGCGTCACCCGCCTCGCGATCCCCGGCCAGCTGGTCGAACTCGAGGCAACCGCCGTCGCCTGACACACGAAAACGGCTGCTCGCGCCGACAAGGCACGAGCAGCCGTTGACCAGCTCAGAAGTTGATCATGTGCCCTTCGAGGCCGTGGAAGGCCTCCTGGAGGGCCTCGCTCAGCGTCGGGTGGGCGTGCACGTTGCGGGCCAGTTCCTTGGTGGTCAGGTCCCACTTCTGCGCCAGGGTCAGCTCCGGCAGCAGCTCTGTGACCTCGGGGCCGATCAGGTGCGCGCCGAGCAGTTCGCCGTACTTGCTGTCGCTGATCACCTTCACGAAGCCGCCGGCGTCACCGAGGCCGTGGGCCTTGCCGTTCGCGGTGAACGGGAACTTGGCGACCTTGACCTCGTGGCCGAGCTTCCGCGCCTCTTCCTCGGTGTAGCCGAAGCTGGCGATCTGCGGCTGGCAGAACGTCGCCCGCGGGATCATCGCGTAGTCGAGCTCCATGGTCTCGTGACCCGCGATCGTCTCGGCCGCGATCACGCCCATCGCCTCGGCGGCGTGCGCGAGCATCAGCTTCGCGGTGACGTCGCCGATCGCGAAGATGTTCGGCACGTTCGTCCGGCAGAAGCCGTCGATGCCGATCGCGCCGCGCTCGGTGAGCTGGACGCCGATCTTGTCCAGGCCGTAGCCGTCGACGCGCGGCTGGAAGCCGATCGCCTGGAGGACCTTGTCGGCCTCGATGGTCTGCTGGTTGCCGTCCTTGCCGGTGACCGTGACCTTCACCTTGTCGCCGGACTCGTCGATCGAGTCGACCCGGGTCGAGGTGAGCAGGTCGATGCCGAGCTTCTTGTACGCCCGGGCGAGCTCCTTGGAGACCTCCGGGTCCTCCAGCGGCACGATCCGGTCCAGGAACTCGACGATCGTCACCTTGACGCCGTAGTTCGCCAGCACGTATGCGAACTCGACGCCGATCGCGCCGGCGCCGGCGATCACGATCGAGCCCGGCAGCTCCTCGGTGAGGATCTGCTCCTCGTAGGTCACCACGCGGTCGCTCAGCTGGGTGCCCGGCAGCAGCTTGGTGGTCGCGCCGGTCGCCACGATGCAGGAGCCGAACGTGACGGTCTCCGAGGAGCCGTCGTTCAGCGTCACGTCCAGGGTGTTGGCGTCGGTGAACGAGCCCCAGCCGTCGAACTCGGTGATGCTGTTCTTCTTCATCAGGAAGTGCACGCCTTTGACCCGGCCGTCCGCGACCTTGCGGCTGCGCTGCACCGCGGTCGGGAAGTCGAAGGTCACCTCGCCGCTGATGCCGAAGGTCTTCGCCTCCGTCCGGAAGATGTGCGACAGCTCGGCGTTCCGCAGCAGCGCCTTGGAGGGGATACAGCCCACGTTCAGGCAGACACCGCCCCAGTACTTCTTCTCGATGATGGCGGTCTTGAGCCCGAGCTGGGCGGCGCGGATCGCCGCGACGTACCCGCCGGGACCGGCGCCGAGGACAACAACGTCAAAGTGCGAGGCCATGCAGTGAACTTTAGTGGGTCGGACCAGCCGATCCGACGCCGAGTCGGCAACTGTGGCCCGCCTCATGTCGTCCGAACGGTCACTTTGTGTGCACCAGGGTTCCGTAAGGACCGTACGACGCCTACGCTGGGCACGCGCGTGGGGCGATCTCGCATGGGGGACGGATGGATCTGGGGAAGCGCCGGGGGCTGCGGCTCGCGGCACTCGGCACACTGCTGGCGGCGGTCGCCGTGCCGGCGGCCCATGCCGATCCGTCGCCGTCCGCGACCGAGCCGCCGCCGGCCTCCGTCACCGACGTCAACCGCTCCCTCGAGCAGCTCCAGGCCGAGGCCGCGGCCCTGCAGGCCGACTTCGCCAAGGCCACCATCGCCTACACGAAGGCGCTGAAGGAGGCGCAGACCGCCGAGGCCGCCGCCAAGAAGGCGGAGTCCAGCGCGACCGTGTCCAAGGGCAAGTCCGACGAGGAGCGCCGGCGCCTCGGGGTGATCACCGCGCAGGCGTACCAGCTCGGCATCCCGACCGTCATGGGCACCGAGTCGATGCTGTGGTCGCTCGCCCCGGTCGCCGAGAACCTCCAGGAGATCGCCGACCGGCAGACCGCGATCACGCAGCTGGGCAACACCCAGGTCTCGCAGTACCAGCGGGCGAGGGCCGCCGAGGTCGAGTCGGACCGGCTGAGGGCCGAGGCGACGACGAAGCGCACTGCCGCCGACCAGGCCGCCGCGAAGGCCCAGGAGCTCAGCAACCAGGTGCAGCAGAAAGCGGCCGACGCCGCGGCCGCGATGGCTGACCAGACCGCCGACCTCGACGTCGCCTCCGCGCTGTCGCAGCAGCTCCAGCAGACCCGCAACCAGCAGGCCCTCGCGCGCTGGCGCGCGTATCTCACCGAGCTCGCCGCCACGAAGGTCGCTCCCCCGGCGGCCGCCGTCCTCAAGAATCCGGCCAAGCTGCCGACCGGCCTGGGTCCGCTGACCCGCCGCGGCGCCGCCATCCCCGGTGTCGCCTCGGTGGCGGTCGGGGGCCGGACCGTGCGAGTGATGTCGGCCGAGACGATCCGCGCGGTCAACCAGGCCTTCAGCCTGGTCGGCAAGCCGTACGGCGTCGCCGCCACCGGCCCCGACAAGTACGGCTGCCTCGGCGCGGCCCGGGTCGCCTGGCAGCCGTACACGACGCTGCCGAACCTCGTCGGCAAGGTCTATCCGGACTACCAAGCTGTCCCGAACGCGCAGATCCAGCCCGGCGACATCCTCGTCATGGGCAGCAAGTCGCTCGGCCTGGTGCACATCGGCATCGCGCTCGACAACGGCGAGATGATCGCCGCCGACGAGGCCAAGGGCGCGGTGGTCGTCACGACGATCCCCGACAACTTGTACGCCGCCCTGCGCCCGACACTCGGCGCCCCGGCCAAGCCGCAGGTCGCGCCGGTGGCGACCTCCGAGGCCTACGCGTTCCGCTGCGGCAACACCGCGACCTCGTACGACGTCGGCTCAGGCTCCTGGACGTGGCCGCTGCCGGACGGCACCTACGAGATCGGCACGCCGTTCGGCCAGTCGGGGGCGATGTGGTCGACCGGGTTGCACACCGGCCAGGACTTCCCGGCCGCGATCGGTACGACGGTGCGCGCGGTGACGTCGGGCGTCGTCCGCGTCGAGCACCCGGCCTGGGCCGGCAACCTGGTGCGCATCGACCACGGCAACGGCCTCGAGACGCTGTACGCGCATCTGAGCCGCGTCGACGTGAAAGACGGTCAGCAGGTCACCGCCGGGCAGCAGATCGGTGCCGTCGGCACCGAAGGCAACTCGACCGGGCCGCACCTGCACTTCGAGGTCCGGCTCGGCGGCGACCCGGTCAACCCGATGCCGTTCCTGGCGACCGGATCCGCCAGCACCGGCTGGGGCGGCTACAGCAACGGCATGATCCCCGCCGGCAAGCTGTGCGCCCTCGGGTCCGGCGGCCACATGCTCCGCTGCGACGCCGCGGCGGCGTACGCGCGACTCGCCGCCGCCTACCGCGCTCAGTTCGGCAAGTCGCTCTGCATCACCGACTCCTACCGCTCGTACGCGTCGCAGGTCAGCCTGTACCAGCGCAAGCCGTCGCTGGCCGCGCTCCCGGGCACCTCCAACCACGGGTGGGGCGTGGCCGTCGACCTGTGCGGCGGGATCGACAAGTACAACACCACCCAGTACCAGTGGATGAAGTCGCACGCCCCGGCGTACGGCTGGCTGCACCCGGCCTGGGCCGATCAGGGCGGCAACCGCGAGGAGCCGTGGCACTGGGAGTTCGGCAACCCGGCCAGTGCCTAAGGCCCTGTCTGATAGTCCAGACAGGACCTAGCCGCCCGGTAGGCTGGGCAGGTGGCCGAGAAACAGAGTCCCGACCGCACCGATCACAACATCACCCTCGATGCTGCGGACGACCGGTGGGAGTGGCGGAGGCGGATTCGTGAGAATCCGAGGAAGTTGCTGTTCTACCGCATCGGCGTGGGGGTGCTCGGCGGGCTGCTGATCATCGCGGCGCCGCTGACGGGGTGGTTGCCGGGACCGGGTGGGATCCCGTTGTTCATCGCGGGTCTCGCCGTGCTCGCGAGCGAGTTCGAGTGGGCGCAGCGGCTGCTGTACCGGGTCAAGGACTGGGTGAAGGCGCTCACCGCCTGGACCAGCAAGCAGCCCGCCTGGCTCAAGGCACTCGGGACACTCGCGCTGTTCCTCTGCGTGCTCGTCGCGATCTGGCTCTACATGGCCGTTCTCGGCGTGCCGGGGTGGCTGCCCGACTCCTGGGAGTCACTCCTCTACCAGCTGCCCCTGCTGCCCTGAGGCCGTGTCGATCGAGTAGGCAGGCAGCTCGATCAGTTCGCTCATGTTCTGGGCCATCTTGAGCATCTGGTTGAGGAAGAACGGGATGTCCAGGATCCGGTTCCGCGCCGCGATGCCGAACCGGGTCGCCGGCGCCAGGAACGACCCCGCGCGGCTGCCGTCCTGCGTCGTCGACACAGCCTTGCGCAGCGTCGCCTCGTACCGGGCGAAGGCGGTCCGGAAGTCCCCTCGCGCCTGCGCCAACTCCCCCGCCAGCACGTAGGCGCCCACCACCGCCGTACCGGTGCCGAGCGCTCCGAACGTCGCGCCGTACCCCGCATCGCCGAGCAGCACGATCCGATCCGTCGACCAGCGCCCCACACGCACCCGGCTGATCGAGTCGAAGTACAGCTCCGTTGCCGCCGGCAACGCCTCGAGCAGCTCCGGGACGTGCCAGCCGAGCCCGCCGAACTGCTCCTGCAGGATCGCCTTCTGCTCGTCCAGGTCGCGGCGGTCGTACTGCAATTGCGGCGACTTGAACACGAACAGCGTCTGCGCGAGCGCCGGATCGCGACGGTCTGCGCCGACGCTCGCCAGCTTGCCCGGCACGTTGTACATCAGCGTGTCCCCCGAGATGCCCAGCGTGTTCGGCACCTCCCAACCGGCCACGTAGTACTCCAGGTGCCGCTCGACGACCTGGTCCGCCGGCCACGCGAGCCGCCGTACGACGGAATGCATCCCGTCGGCGCCGATCACCAGGTCGTACGTCTCCTCGACCCCGCTCTCGAACCGCACGTCCACGCCGCCGGGGTGCTCGCGCAACCAGGCGATCGAGTCGCCGAAGCGGTACGCCGCCTGCGCCCGGCTGTGCTCGTACAACACCCGCGACAGATCCGCCCGGAGCACCTCCAGCTCGCCGCCGGCGAATTCGGCCGGCAACCGCATCACCCGGCGGCCCGACTCGTCGACGAACCGCATCGCGTTCCCGCCGGTCTGCAGCGCCCGCAGGTCGTCGAGCACGCCCATTCGGTCGAGGACCGTCGTGAACACCTCACCGCGAAAGTCCACCGCATACCCGCCCTGCCGCAATGCCGGCGCGATCTCGACCACGGTCACGTCATGGCCCGCGCGCCCCAGCCAGAGCGCCACTGACGGGCCTGCCACGCTCGCACCCGATACCAGGATCTTCATTCCATCTCCTAACTGTGTCCGGTAGACACATTAAAGTGTATGGTAGACACAGTTCAAGCCGAGACGGAAGGACGCCGATGACCGAATTGCTCTGGGGCGGGCCGCCGGCTCGCAGCCGCGGCCCGAAGCCCGCGATCACGCTGGCCGAGATCGCCGCGGCCGGGATCGCGATCGCGGACGCCGAGGGCTTGGACGCGGTCTCCATGCAGCGCATCGCGGGTGAGCTGCCGGTGACGAAGATGGCGCTCTACCGGCACGTCCCCGGGAAGACGGAACTCGTCGCGGTGATGAGCGACATCGCGATGGGTCCCCCGCCCGCCCGCGCGGACCTACCGTGGCGCGAGGCCCTGCACACCTGGGCGCTCGATCTGTACGGCGGCTTCACCCGGCACCCGTGGCTGCTCCAGTCGACGATCGGCCGCCGGCTGCTCGGGCCCAACGAACTCCTCTGGATGGAACGCGGCCTGGCCGCGCTCGCCGGTACCGGCCTCACCGGCGGCGAGCAGTTCGACTCGATCCTGGTCGTCACCAGCCACGTCCGGAACATCGCCCAGCAGTCGTCGACCTTCCCGGGGCACACCACCGGCCTGACCGAGGAAGAGCTGCAGCAGTCGCTCGCCGCGATCCTGACGACCGAGGCCGGCCGATTCCCGCAGCTGACCGCCGCGATGCGGACGTCGGCGGGCAGTGAGAACCAGGGCCTCGAGTTCGGTCTGCAGCGGATCCTGGACGGGCTAGACCTTTTCGTCCGCGGCCGGGTAGCTGTGCCTGATGGCATTGAAACGTTCCCGATAGAGGGTCGCCGATAGCCCGTAGTGGGATTTGAATCGGCGAGCGAAGTAGTTCTGGTCGGGCCAGCCGACGGACTCCCCGATCCGGTTGATCGGGAGATCGGTGTGCAGCAACCGGTCGGCCGCGAGCTCGACGCGGTGCCGTGACAGGTACGCGATCGGCGGGACCCCGGTCACCGACTTGAACAGCCGGACCAGATAGCCGGGGGCCAGATGCAACTCGCCGGAGAGCTCGGCGAGCGTCCAGTGCCGCGCCGGGTCGGCCTCCATCAGCCGCATCGCGTCGAGCACCGCGGGATGCGTGTGCTCACCGCGTTCGTCGGATTCGGCCACCGTCCGGGCGACACAACTCAGGTACAGCGACAGCCAGCCGATCACCTCGCCGCGGTGCCGGCTGAGCGGCCGGTTGCGGAGCCGGCGCAGTCCGTCGAGGTGCCCGACGGCCTCGGCGAAGGTACCCGGATCGAGATGTGTGGCGAGCATCCCCCGACGCTGCGCGGAGAACGGTCCGGTCCACAACAGGTAACCCAGCAAGGGATCTTCGCGCGCCCACGCGAGCTCGCGGCGTACCAGGTCGGCCGAGAAACAGCAGTTGTAGACCTCGAGGTCGTCGCACTCGACGTACTCGTGCCAGACCCCCGGCCGCAGCAGGATCGCGTCGCCGGCCCGGAGCCGCTGGCGCCCCGCGAGGCTGTGGTGGACGCCCTCCCCGCCGGTGACGAGCAGCAGTTCGAAGAAACTGTGCGTGTGCAACGGGTGGGACTTCTCGTGCAGGTGTGTGCCCGCGTGCACGACCGTCCCTTCGACGAAGTGCAGCACGGTTCCGCGGGTCCGCACCGGCTCATCGGCCACGCCTGCCACGAGGTCACGATACGAGCCGAAGTGCAGATCGTGCTAGATCGGGTGCACATCGGGCTAGTGACCGGCGACTGCCGGTCGCAGGATCGGGGAACAAGCGAAACGTCCTCGCCGATCCATCAGCCAACGATCGAGCGTTTTGTCAGAGCACCCAATGAATCGTTTCACTCGGTTGGAGTCTCATGTCGCAACTCGCCGCACCCACCGCCCTCCGCTTCGAGCATCGGTCCGCACCCGTCCTGGGCGTCGGCACCGCGAGCCCGAGGATCTCCTGGCAGGTCCCGGCCGCGGACGCCGGCTACGCGCAGACGGCGTACGAGGTCGAGATCACCACCGGCAGCACGCAGGTCTTCACCGTCCAGTCCCCCGACCAGATCCTGGTGCCCTGGCCGGGTGACGCGCTGGAGTCCCGCCAGGCCGCGCAGGTGCGGGTCCGCGTCCGCGGTGCCGGGGACTGGAGTGACTGGAGCGAGCCCGCGACCGTCGAGGCCGGGCTGCTCACGCCGGGCGACTGGACCGCCCGGTTCGTCAGCCCGCGCGACAACCCGCACGGCTCCCCCGCGCCGCTGATCGCCGGCTCCGCCGAGCTCCCCGACGGTGTGGTGAAGGCCCGCCTGTACGCCACGTCGTACGGCATCTACATCCCCGAGCTGAACGGGCAGCGGGTCGGCACCGAGGAGCTCGCGCCCGGCTGGACGGCGTACCAGTACCGGCTCCGCTACCAGACCTACGACGTGACCGAGCTTGTCCGACCTGGTGAGAACACGCTCGAATTCCTGCTCGGCAACGCCTGGTACCGCGGCCGGATCGGCTTCCAGGACCAGAAGCAGCTGTACGGCGACCGCCTCGCGGTCCTCGCACAGCTCGAGGTGACCACCGAGGACGGCCAGGTCCATACGGTCGCGAGCGACGGCACCTGGACCTCCCGGGAGAGCAACGTCCTGGCCGACGACCTGTACGACGGCCAGTCGACCGACCTGCGCAAGCAGCCCGGCGAGCCGGCACCCGTCGACGTGCTCGACGCCGACCTCGCGCTGCTCGTCGCACCCGACGGGCCGCCGGTCCGGATCACCGACGTGCTTCCGGCGCTCGAGGTCACCACGTCGCCGTCCGGTAAGACGCTCGTCGACTTCGGCCAGAACCTCGTCGGCCGCGTCCGCCTCAAGGTCCGCGGTCAGTCCGCGGGCGACGAGATCGTCCTGCGGCACGCCGAGGTGCTGGACAACGGCGAGCTCGGCGTCCGCCCGCTGCGCACCGCGAAGGCGACCGACACCTACGTCCTGGCCGGACCGGACGAGGTCGTCCTCGACTCGCCGCTCACCTTCCACGGCTTCCGGTACGCCGAGGTCACCGGCGTGACCGACCTCCGCAAGGAGGACCTGGAAGCCGTCGTCATCGGCACCGACCTGCGGCGGACCGGCTGGTTCGAGTCGTCGAACGAGCTGCTCGACAAGTTCCACCAGAACGTGGTGTGGGGCATGCGCGGCAACTTCGTCGACGTGCCGACCGACTGCCCGCAGCGCGACGAGCGGCTCGGCTGGACCGGCGACATCCAGGTCTTCTCCCCCAGCGCCGGCTTCCTGTTCGACACCGCGGGCTTCCTGACCAACTGGCTCGCCGATCTCGCCGCCGAGCAGCAGAAGGACGGCTCGGTGCCTTTCGTCATCCCGGACGTGCTCCGCAACGAGTCACCGGCGACTGCGGCTTGGGGTGACGCGGCAACGATCGTTCCGTGGGTGGTCTACGAGCGCACCGGCGACGCCGCGCTGCTCGCCCGGCAACTACCGAGCATGCGGGCCTGGGTGGACAAGATGGCCGAACTGGCCGGCCCGGACCTGGTCTGGTCGGGCGGCTTCCAGTTCGGCGACTGGCTCGACCCGACCGCGCCGCCGGAGAACGCGTTCCTCGCCAAGGCCGACCCCGATGTCGTCGCCACCGCGCACCTGGCCCGGTCCGCCGAAGTGTTCGGCAAGGCCGCCGCGGTCGTCGGACAGACCGACCTCGCCCGCGAGTACACCGACCTGGCCGCGCGCGTCCGGCAGGCCTTCGCCACCGAGTACGCGACCGACGGCGGCCGGGTATTGAGCGACGCGGCAACGACCTACGCACTGGCCCTGCAGTGGGCGCTGCTGCCGACCGAGAACCAGCGGCAGCGCGCCGGCGAACGGCTCGCCGACCTCGTGCGGACGGCGGGCTTCCGGATCAGTACCGGATTCGTCGGGACGCCGCTGATGGCCGACGCACTGGCCGATTCCGGACATCCTGACCTGGCGTACCGCCTTCTGCTACAGACAGGCTGCCCCTCTTGGCTGTACGCAGTGACCATGGGAGCCACGACGGTCTGGGAACGCTGGGACAGCATGCTGCCCGACGGCAGCATCAACCCCGGCCAGATGACGTCGTTCAACCACTACGCCCTCGGCGCCGTCGCCGACTGGATGCACCGGCGGGTGGCAGGCCTCGCGGCCGCGGAGCCCGGCTACCGGACGATCGACGTCCGCCCACTGTTCACCGACCACCTCACGAACGCGTCCGCGAGGCACCTCACGCCGTACGGCGAGGCGTCGGTCGCGTGGACCCGTGCCGACGGGCGGGTGACGCTGCAGGTCACCGTTCCGGTCGGCTCCCGCGCCAAGGTCGACGTACCGGGTCTCGATCCTGTCGAGACCGGGCACGGTACGCACGAGTGGACCCTCGCCGATCCGTACGCCGAGGCGCCGCAACTGGCCACCGACGCGACGATCCGCGACGTCCTGGACCACGAGCCGACCTGGTCCGCGCTCGCGGCCGCCGCCGTCCAGCACGGGATCGTCGCCGACGACGCCGAACTCGCCGGCCGTCTCGAGCGGTACCTGGACCAGCCGGCCGCCGGCCTGGTCGACGCGATCAGCCCGCGCGGCTTCTCCGCGAGCGCCGAGGCCCTGAAGGCCGAGCTCGACGCCCTGCTCAACCACTAGCCCGACTCACCGACCGCCCCGCTGCCGCGAAGTACATCCCTTGGAGGTCATGATGAGGTTCCGCCCAGGAGCCAGCGGACTCGCACTGCTGGCTGTCTGTTCCCTAACCCTCTCCGCGTGCAGCGCGGGCAGTCTCGGATCCAGCGACGACGCCGGTGGCAGCGGCTCGGTCGAGATCACGTACCTGACCACGAACCAGGATCAGGACATCAAGGAGGCCGAGCAGCTCGCCAAGGACTTCCACGCGAAGAACCCGAACATCACCGTCAAGGTCGACAGCCGGCCGGGCGGCACCGAAGGCGACAACATCGTCAAGACCCGGCTCTCGACCGGCGACATGCCGGAGGTGTTCAACTACAACACCGGGTCGCTGTTCCAGGCGATCGCGCCGCAGAAGAACCTGCTCTCGATCAACGACGAGCCCTACGTCGGGGACCTGGACGAGAACTTCAAGAAGACCGTGACCGCCGACGGCCAGGTGTACGGCGCGCCTGTCGGCGGGTTCATGGGCGGCGCGGTGCTGTACAGCATCCCGGTCTACCAGAAGCTCGGCCTCAAGGTGCCGACGACCTGGGCCGAGTTCATGGCCAACAACGCCAAGATCAAGGCCGGCGACCCCGGCGTCGCACCGGTGATCCAGACGTACGGCGAGACCTGGACGTCACAGCTGTTCGTGCTCGGCGACTTCCACAACGTCTCCGCGGCCGAGCCGGACTTCGCCGACAAGTACACCAAGAACCAGGCGAAGTACGCGACGTCGCCGGCCGCGATCAAGGGCTTCGAGCACACCCAGGCCGTCCACGACGCCGGCTACGAGAACACGGACTTCGCCTCCGCGAAGCTGCCGGACGGCCTGAAGATGCTTGCCACCGGCAAGGGCGCGCACTACCCGATCCTGTCCGGCGTGGTCGCGAACATGATCGCCACCTACCCGGACGCCGCGAAGTCGGTCGGCCTGTTCGCGTTGCCTGGTGACGACGCGAGCAAGAACGGCCTGACGCTGTGGACGCCGGGCGGACTCTACATCCCGAAGACCACGACCGGCGACAAGCTCGACGCGGCCAAGAAGTTCCTCGCCTTCGTCGCCAGCCCGGACGGGTGCAAGTCGCAGTCCGAGGCGGGCGCGCCGACCGGCCCGTACGCCGTGAAGGGCTGCACGCTCGGCGACAACGTGCCGCAGGCGATCAAGGACATGCAGCCGTACCTCGACAAGCCGGGCGGTTCGAGCCTCGCGCTCGAGTTCCTCTCGCCGGTCAAGGGCCCGTCGCTGGAGCAGATCACGGTCGAGGTCGGCTCCGGTATCCGCAAGGCCAAGGACGGCGCGGCCCGGTACGACGAGGACGTCAAGAAGCAGGCGCAGCAGTTGGGCCTGGAGGGCTGGTGAGGTCGGTGGCTGTGTCGATCTCCCAGGAGCACAGCAAGACCGCGACGGTCGCGAAGACCGGTAGCAAGGTGTACCGCCCGTACTCGTTCTGGTTCTATCTGCCCACCGCGGTGATCTACGCCGTGCTGTTCCTGATCCCGACGTTCGCCTCGTTCTACTACAGCCTGACGCGCTGGAGCCTGTTCGAGTCGAAGTTCATCGGGCTGGACAACTTCAAGCTGTTCTTCCAGGAGCCGGCGCTGGTCAAGGGTTTCACCAACACGCTGGTCTTCGCCGTCGTGACGTCGGGATCCAAGGTCGTGCTCGGTCTCCTGCTGGCTGTGCTGCTGACGTCGCAGATCGTCGGCCGCGGCTACCTGCGCTCGGTGGTCTTCTTCCCGGTGCTCGTCAGTACCGTCGGCGTCGGCCTGCTGTTCCAGGTGATGATGAATCCCGAACGGGGGATCATCAACGGGGCCCTCGGCGTCATCGGTATCGACGGGCCCGGGTGGCTCACCGACCCGAAGTGGGCGTTGCTGTCGATCGCCCTGGTCGACGTCTGGAAGGGCGTCGGCCTCGCGACCCTGATCTACATCGCCGGGATCGTGTCGATCCCACGCGAGTACATGGAGGCCGCCCGGGTCGACGGGGCCGGAGCGTGGGAGTCGTTCCGCCGGATCGTGCTCCCGCTGTGCAAGCCGGCCACGGTCACCGTGATCATCCTGTCCCTGATCGGCGGCCTGCGGTCGTTCGAGCTGATCTGGGCGATGACGCGGGGCGGCCCTGGCTTCACCTCCGACGTGATCTCGTCGGTGATCTACAAGCAGTACCAGGCCGGCTTCTACGGGCTGTCGACGGCCGGCAACGTGATCCTGTTCGTGGTGGTGACGGCGATCGTGCTGCCGCTCAACTGGTTCCTGAACCGCAAGGAGGTGGACATGTGAGCACCGCCGAACTCGTCAACCACCGGCCCGGCCGCAAGTGGGCGCTCAGCGTGGTCGCGATCCTGGCCTCGATCGTGGTGTTCATCATCCCGTTCGTGTTCATGCTGCTGACCGCGGTCAAGGACCGGCAGCAGGCCGCGGATCTCGACTTCTCCTGGCCGCATCAGTTCCAGTTCGTGCAGAACTTCGTCGACGTGGTCAAGGCCCGCGACTACATGCTGGTGATCGCGTTCATCAACAGCACCATCCTGACCGTCGTAAGTGTGGCCGGGATGGTGGTGCTGGCCGCGATGGCCGGCTTCGTGCTGCAGCGCCGGGCCAGCAAGTGGAACGGATTCATCAACTTCTTGGTGCTGTCCGGACTCATCATCCCGCCCGCCGTCGTGCCGACGATCTGGGTGCTGCAGAAGCTCGGGCTGTTCCGGACGATGCCGGGCCTGATCCTGATCGAGATCGCGTTCGGGCTGTCGTTCTGCATCCTGCTGTTCCGGGCGTTCGTCTCGACGATCCCGCGGGAGCTGGACGAGGCGGCGATCATCGACGGGGCGGGGCCGCTGCGGCTGTTCTTCGGCGTCATCTTCCCGCTGCTCAGATCGGTCATCATCACCGTGGTCGTGGTGCAGTCGGTCAACGTGTTCAACGACTTCGTGAACCCGCTGTACTTCCTGCCCGGCGACAAGAACGCCACCGTCCAGCTCACGCTCTACAATTTCTCCGGTCAGTTCTCCACGCAGTACAACCTGCTGTTCATGGACATCCTGCTGATCACGATCCCGCCGCTGATCATGTTCCTGTTCTTCAACCGGCAGATCGTCGCCGGCATGACCTCGGGAGCGATCAAGGGGTAGCGGGTTTGCGGACGAGGAGGGCGGCCTGGGCGGCGTCCTTCTCGGCCGGCAGGGCCGCGCGAGTCAGGCGGGCGACCTCGACGAACCCGGCGGCGGCGAGCAACTCGGCGACGTCGGCGATCTCGTACATGTACACCTCGAGGTCGATGTCGTGCCCGTACGCCTGTTTGAGCTCCCGATGGCCGTCGCCGACCTTGAACCCGTGCACCAGGACGCCGCCGGGCCGCAGCACCCGGAACAGCTCTGCGAAGGCCTTCGCGAGCTCGTCGCCCGGCGTGTGAACGAGCGAGTACCAGGCGAGGGCCCCGGCCAGCTCACCGTCCTTCAGGTCCAGGCCGAACAACGACCCGACCTCGAAGCGCAGCTCCGGATACTCCTTCCGGGCCACCTCGATCATCCCCGGCGTCAGGTCGACGCCGAACACGTCCAGCCCCTGACCGGCCAGGTACGTCGTGATGCGCCCGGTGCCGCATCCGAGGTCCCCCACCGGCCCGTCCTCGACCAGGCGGGTGAAGTACTCCAGCGCGCCGATCTCGAACGGATCGTCGCGGTGGTAGTCCTTCAGGATCGCGTGGTAGTCGGCGGCGGCAGCGTTGTAGGACCCTTGGATGTCGTTCACGCGAGGACTCTAGGCAGACCCTCCGACAGTTTCTCGTAGTCCGCGAGCGAGTTGTAGGCATGCGCCGACAGCCGGACGAACTTGCGCTCCTCGAACCCGGTAAAGGTGATCTCGGCCTTCAGCTCGCGCGAGACGCGCATCTTCAGCGCGTCGCCGCCGCTCAGGTCGACCGCGGGCGGCAGCTCGACCAGCCGCATCGTCGCCGGCGGGTGCACCACGTCGGCGACGCCGGTCCCGAGCGCCTTCGCGAGGATCTTCGCGCCCTCCTCGACCAGGGCGGTCAGCTGCGGACGACGGGCCGGCCAGTCCAGGTCGGCCAGGACCCGCAGCGACTCCGGCGCCGCGATCCACGGCACGTAGTCGTACGTCCCCTGCATGTCGAACCGCTCTGGCATGCGCTCGTCGTACTCGGACCAGGACACGATCAGCGGCATCGCGGCCGTCCGCCACCGCTCGGCGACGACCAGCCCGGCCGTGGCGCGCGGAGCGGCCGGCCACTTGTGGAAGTTGCCCGTCCAGAAGTCGGCGCCCGCGGCGGCCGGGGCATCGATCAGCGCCGGGGCGTGGGCGCCGTCGACCACGATCGGTACGCCGTGCGCGTGGGCGGTCGTCACCAGCGCGTCGATCGGGAACACCTTCGCCGTACCGGAGGTGATCTGGTCCACGATCAGCACCGAGGCGTCGTCCAGCTCGGCCGCGACCAGCGCGACCACGGTCTCGTCGTCCGCCTCGAGCGGGATCCCGACCGTTACCACCTCGGCGCCGCGCTCCTTCGCGAACCGCTCGGCGGCATAGCGCACCGCGCCGTACGCGTGGTCGGTGAGCACGATCCGGCTGCCGGCGGGGATCGGCAGCGTCTGGAGCGCGACGGTGACGCCGGCGCTCGCGTTCGGCACCAGGGCGAACCCGGCCGGCTCGGTCTCCAGGTACGAGGCGAGAGCGAGCCGGCTGGCCGTCAACCGGTCGGCAACCGTGCGGAACCAGACCATCGGGTTGGCGTCCATCTCGGTCCGCAGGGCATTCATCACCTCCTGCGTCCGGCGCGGCACGGCGCCGTACGAACCATGGTTGAGGTGCAGGACGCCGGGATCGAGGGTCCACAGGTCGGGGCGGGGGGTGAGTACCGTCACCAGCCAAACGGTACATACTTCTGGACGTGTACCCCTACCTCGACCACGACGGCCCGATCGCGATGGCTCATCGAGGCGGTGCGAAACACCCGGACAACATCGGCTACGAGAACTCGCTGCACGCGTTCCAGCACGCCGTCGACCTCGGGTACAAGTACCTGGAGACCGACCTGCACGCGACCAGCGACGGGGTCGTGGTCGCGTTCCACGACAAGGTCCTGGACCGGGTCACCGACCGCACCGGGGTGATCGCCGAGCTGCCCTGGTCGGAGGTCAGCAAGGCGAGGATCAACGGGCACGAGCCGATCCCCCGCCTGGACGAGCTGCTCGAGCACTTCCCGGACATCCGGTTCAACCTGGACATCAAGGCCGAGGGCGGCCTGGAGCCGGCCGCGAAGGTGCTGCAGGCCGCGAACGTGATCGACCGGATCTGCGTGTCGTCGTTCTCCCAGTCGCGGGTCCGGCGGATCCGCAAACTGCTCGGCCCCCGGCTGTGCACCGGGTACGGCGAGTGGGAGGCGGCGCTGATCCGGTTCCTGCCGTTCGCGCTGCCGTCGCGCGGCGCCTGCCTGCAGATCCCCGAGCGGTACCGCGCCTTCCACGTGCTGACGCCCGGCCTGATCCGGCGCGCGCACTCCCGCGGCAAGCAGGTCCACGTGTGGACGATCGACGACCCGGACACGATGCGCCGGCTGCTCGACGCCGGGGTCGACGGCATCATCACCGACCGCACCGACCTGCTCCGCGACGTACTGCGGGAGCGTGGTCAGTGGAGCTGAAGTGTTATCCGCGGGTACGCCGGATCGTCCCCGGGACCTGACACACTTCCGCGCATGGGAATCCTCTCCGCTCCGGCCGGCGTGGACAAGCGTGAGTACTGGGGCTTCAGCCTGTACGACTGGGCGAACTCCGGCTATGTCACCACGGTCGGCACGGTCCTGTTCGCGCCGTACCTGACCTCGGTCGCCGAGACCGCCGCCTGCGGGTACGCCGGGACCACGGACAAGCCGTGCCACACCAACCTCGACGTGCTCGGCCTCGGGATCTCCCCCGGCTCGCTCGCGTTCTACGTCGTGACGGTGGCCACGCTGGTCTCGGCGCTGTTCCTGCCGGTGGTCGGCGCGATCGCGGACCGGATGACCCGCAAGAAGCTCCTGATGTGCGGCTTTGCCTGGACCGGCGCGCTGGCGGCCGCCGGCATGGTGTTCGTCGGCGGCGGCCGGTGGGCGCTGGGGGCGCTGCTGCTGTTCATCGGCAACCTGTGTCTCGGCTCGTCGCTGGTGGTCTACGACTCGATCCTGATCGATATCGCGCCGCCCGATCAGCGCGACGCGGTCTCCTCCCGGGCCTGGGCCTTCGGGTACGCCGGCGGCTTCCTCCTGCTGCTGGTCAACCTCGCCGTGGTGACGGCACACGCCGCACTCGGGCTGTCCCAGGGAACGGCTGTGCGGCTCAGCCTTCTCAGTGCCGGGCTGTGGTGGGGTCTGTTCACCTTCTTCCCGTTCGTCCGCCTCCGTGACCGCCCGCCCGTGAGCGTCGTCCCGGTCCGCAGCGCCGGCCTCGTGCGCCAGAGCTTCGGGCAGCTCGCGGCGACGCTGAAGCACCTGCGCTCCTACAAGATGACGATGCTGTTCCTGATCGCGTACCTGTTCTTCAACGACGGGATCCAGACGGTCATCTCGGTGTCGTCGACGTACGGCGAGAAGCAGCTCGGGTTCGAGACCCAGGTGCTGATCGCGACCATCCTGCTCGTCCAGTTCGTCGCGTTCTTCGGCGCGCTCGCCTTCGGCCGGTTCGCCCAGCGGTACGGCGCGCACCGCACGATCGCCGGCGGCCTGGTGGTCTGGATCCTGATCGTGATCGCCGGGTTCCTGCTGCCCGCCCACCAGATCGCGCCGTTCCTGACCATGGGCGTCGCGATCGGGATCGTGCTCGGCGGCACGCAGGCGCTGTCCCGGTCGGCGTTCAGCCAGCTGATCCCGAAGGGCCGCGAGGCGGAATACTTCTCGCTCTACCAGGCCGGCGAGCGGGGTACGTCGTGGCTGGGCACGCTGGTGTTCGGGCTCGTCCACCAGCTCACCGGCTCGTACCGTCCCGCGATCGTCGCGCTCGGGCTGTTCTTCGTCATCGGCCTCGCGCTGCTGACCCGCGTCGACATGCGCCGCGGCATCGACGAGGCCGGCAACACCCAGCCCGCCGTCGTCTAGGCCGTTGTCCTGGCAGCTGTCCGGGCGGAGGCGCCCGTCCTGGTGAACGGGCGCCTCCGCGTCCTGGGGCTAGGCCGCGTTCGGCCCGACGTCGGCCGCGTTCAGCGGACGACGCGCTGGTGTGGCAGTCGAGTACTCGTCGGCGCCCACGTCGTACGGCGCTGTGCGGGTTTGCCCGTCGACGTCGTCGGTGACCTGACTCGAGTGGTCGACGCCGGCGGCGTTCACGGCGGCGCTGCCCGCACCGAGCCGGTACACGCCGTCGGAGCTCGCGGTCAGCTTCGGATCGGCCCGGGTGAACCCGGACGACGGGATGTTCCCGTTGGCCGCCTGGCCCCAGAGGATGTTCCCCGACCAGGTCAGGCCGCTGAGGTACGGCATGTCGACCAGGTCGCCGCTGTCGCCGACCATCAGGTTGTCGGAGACCGCGCACCCGAGCGGCGGGACGGTGCGTTGACTCTCGCCGACGAGCGCCTGCCCGTTGTTCCGCAGTGTGTTCAGCGTGATCGTGACCCGGTCCGGCGCATCGTTGCCGCGCCGGGAGTCGGACGGCTCGCCCTCGTAGTGGTCCCGCTCCGTGCCGCTGCCGAGCACCACGCCGGCGCCCGAGATGCCGCTGACGTAATTGTTCACGATCAGGTGGTCGTTGCCGTAGATCCGGATGCCGTTCGACCCGGACAGCAGGTAGTTGCTCTCGACCCGGTTGTCGTTGCCGTGCCGCAGCACCAGCCCGCCGGCCGACGAGCGGATCGTGTTGTACCGGATCGTGTTGCCGGACGACTTCACCGAGATCGCCTCGGGGTCGCCGTTGCAGCGCTCGAACAGGTTGTACTCGACCGTGGCGTCGGCGGTGCTGAGCGCGCGGCCGCTCACTCCGAGCCGGATCGGCTCGCCGCCGTTGGACCCGCTGAACGTGTGGTCGCGGAAGTAGTTGCGCAGGATGTAGGTGCGCTGCGCCATCGCCTCGGAGCCCGGTCCGTCGATCACCAGGTAGACGCCGAGCGTGGACTTGTCGTGGAAGACGTTGCGGTCGATCTTCGCGTCGTCGCCGCGGACCACGACCCAGTGCTCCGCGGCCGCGGCGAGGCCGAAGTCGTTGCGGGTCAGCCGGATCCGCGGGCAGTCGGCCGGGATCTCCAGCGTCGTGCTCTGCCGGAACGCGAACCCGCTGATCGTGATGTCCGACGATCCCGAGAACACGAAGCTCTGCGCGCCGGTCAGCGTCACGCCGCCGCGGCTCTGCGCCACGATCGTGATCGGCGAACCGCTGCTGCCGTGCCGATTGGCGATCGTGATCGGCGATCCCGACGGTACGGCGTACGAGCCGTTGGCCAGCGTGATCGTGGTGCCGGCGGTGGCGCTGTTGATTGCCTGCTGCAACTCGGCGAGCGACGTCACTGTCGCCTGCTCCCGGGCCAGCGCCGGACGGGCGCCGACCAGGGAGAGGGCGACGACGCCACTGCCCGCCAAGAAGGTACGACGGTCCATGACGAGTCTCCTAGCTGTTGGGGCGGTACAACTTTCGGTACTCGCTCGGGGTCACCGAACTCACCTGTCGGAAGACCTTCGAGAAATAGGACTGATCCATGCCGACGGCGGCCGCGATCTCCTCCATCGGGCGTGCGGTCGCCACCAGCTCACGCTGGGCCCACTCGATCCGGGCCCGCTTGATGTACTGCTTCGGCGACAGGCCGAACTCGGTCCGGAAGTGCCGCAGGAATGCCGGCAGGTCGTAACCGAAGTGGGCCGCGAGCTCCTCGACGCTCGGCAGCGTGGCGAGGTTCTCCTGGATGTACTGCACGATCCCGGACTCGCTCGTCTGCCGCTCCGACAGCCTGACCGAGCCGGGCGGCGCACTGTCGAGGTAATGCGCGAACAGGGCCGTCAGCGCC
This sequence comes from Kribbella sp. NPDC051936, assembly GCF_040680955.1. Taxonomy (NCBI): domain Bacteria; kingdom Bacillati; phylum Actinomycetota; class Actinomycetes; order Propionibacteriales; family Kribbellaceae; genus Kribbella; species Kribbella sp. NPDC051936. The sequence continues at coordinate 332,423 of NZ_JBFAXS010000009.1, forward strand.
GAGCGCAGCCGCAGCGGCGTCGCGAGTCCGGGCGGGTCCCGGTCGGCAGCGCCGACCTGTTCGAACAGCGCCGCGGCCTCGTCGGGTGCCTTGCTCGGCACGATGTACGGCAGCGTCAGCATCTCGCCGATGTCGCGGTCGCCGATCAGCGCGTTGAAGTGCAGCCAGTGCTTGCGGAACACGTTGTCGCTGATCGTCTCGTACGACACCGGCACCTCGGCCGGCAGGTAGACCAGCTCGCCCGGCCGCGGGTACAGCTCCTCGTCACCGACGACGAGGCGCCCTTCACCTTCCAGGATCAGGTACAGCCGCGAGAACGGATCGGGCTGCAGCGGCCGGGACCACTCGCGGTGCACCTTGGTGATCCGGGCGGCGACGACCAGGTCCAGCCGCAACCGGTCGAGATACGTCCGGATGATCTCCTGCTCTCCTACCGCTGTCTTGGTGGTCATCGGGCGTGCGGTCCCACGTCGGTCGAGGTCAGCGGGCGGTACTTCGCATGCCGCGGCGAGTACTCGTCCGCGCCGACGTCCGCTGCCCGTCCTGTCCGGTGGTCCCCGTCCAGATCGGTGGCCACCTCCGGGTACGACCGGGACGCCGCGTCGATCGCGGGGCTGCCGGCCGTGAGCCGCCGTACGCCGTCGGGTCCGGCCGCGAGTAGCGGGTCGGCGCGGGTGAAACCGGCCGCGGGGGCGTTGCCGTCCGCGCCCTGTCCCCAGTGGAGGTTGCCTGACCAGGTGATGCCGTCCTGGAACGGCATGTTCACCAACTGCCCGTTGTCTGCCACCAACAGATTGTCCGTCACCGCGCACTCCAGGGGCGGGAGGGTCCGATGACTCTCACCGGACACGGCGGAGCCGCAGTCGAGCACCGTGTTCAGCGCGATCCGCACCCGGTCCGGTGCGTCGTTGCCGGTGCGGGACTTCGGCGGCTCGCCCGGGTAGTGGTCCCGGACGTTGCCGCTGCCCAGGACGACGCCGGAGCCGCTGATCCGCTCGAGGTAGTTGTTCACGACCAGGTGGTCGTTGCCGTAGATCCGGATCCCGTTCTGCCCCGACAACAGGTAGTTGCCCTCGACCCGGGTGCCGTTGCCGTGCCGCAGCACGATCCCGCCCAGGCTGTCGCGGATCGTGTTGTGCCGGATCGTGTTGCCCGACGACTTCACCGAGATCGCCTCCGGGTCGCCGTTCGCCCGCTCGAACAGGTTGCGCTCGACCACCGCGCCGGCCGTGGACAGCGCGCGTGGACTGACCCCGAGCCGGATCGGCTCGCCGCCGTTGTCCCCCGGGAACGAGTGGTCGCGGAAGTAGTTGCGGTGGATGCGAACCCCGGCCGCCATCTGGTCGGTACCGGCGCCCTCGACGCCCAGATAGATGCCGAGAGTGGACTTGCCGTGAATCTCGTTGTGGTCGAATTCGGTCTGGTCGCCCCGGATCATCACCCAGTGCAGACCCTCGACGTCGGCCAACTGGAAGTCGTTGCGGGTCAGCCGGATCCGCTTGCAGTCGGGCGGTACGTCGAAGGTCGAGGTCTGTCCGCGGAACGCGAACCCGCTGATCGTGACGTCCGACGACGCGCTCAGCACGAAGCTCTGCGCACCCGTCAGGACGACCCCGCCGACGGACTCCGCCCGGACGACGATCGGCTCGTCGCAGGTACCGCGCTTCCCGGTGATCGCGATCGGCGCGGACAGCTCATAGGTGCCGTCGGCAACCGTGATGACGCTGCCCGGCACGGCGTGCCCGATCGCCGTCTGCAATTCGTCCGGCGACCGAACGAGCCGGCCCCGCGCATCGGCTGCCGCCGGAAGCGTCCCGGCGGCTGCCACCAGGCCGGACACCCCCGCGACCCCGGTGGTTGCCAGGAAGGTACGACGATCCATGTCTCACCCCTTGAGTGCGCCGGAGGTCAGCCCTCGGGCGAACGAACGTTGGAAGAAGAGGAACACCAGCACGGACGGGAGCAGGGCCAGCAAGGACGCGGCGAGGACGACGCCGGGTGTCACGGCCGGATCGATCCGCAGTGTCCGCAGCGCGAGCGGCAGCGTGTACGCCGACGAGTTCTGCGCGACCAGGAGCGGCAGCAGGTACTGGTCCCAGATCATCGTGAAGCCGAACACGCCGATCACGCCGAGCGCCGGCTTGCACAGCGGCAGGATGATCTGCCCGAAGATCCGCAGCTCCCCCGCACCGTCGATCCGGGCCGCCTCCTCGAGCTCGCGCGGAACGTCCTTCATGAACTCGGTCATCACCAGGATCGAGAACGCCCAGGCGCCGAGCGGGACGATCATGCCGGCCAGCGTGCCCATCAGGTTCAGATGCACCAGCGGCAGGTCGGCGAGCACCAGGGTCAGCGGCAGGGCGAGGATCTCCTCGGGCAGCATCATCGTGGCCAGGATCGCGACCATCACCAGCGTCATCAGCGGGAACTTCTTCCGCGCCAGCGCGTAGCCCGCCAGTACCGACACCGCCACCTGGAGCAGCAGCCCGAACCCGACCACGAAGAACGAGTTCAGCAGGTACCGCAGGACGCCGTGGTCGAAGGCGATCCGGAAGTTGTCGAGCGTCGGCGTCCTCGGTACGACGCTCAGCTGGGTCGGATCCGAGACGTGGTTGAACGAGCCGACGAGCAACGCGAGCAACGGGCCCGCGAAGACCGTGAACAGCCCGGCGTAGATCACGAACTTCGCGAGCCGGGCGCCGATCCCCTTGCTCTCGGTGAGCCCCAGCGCGGTCTCGGTGGCGGCGCTCATGCGGCCCTCCTTCGTCGCAGCAGCTGGACGCACACGGTCAGCACGAGCGTGGCCGCGAACAGCAGCACCGCGCCGGCCGACCCGACACCGAGCCGGCTCTGCTCCAGGCCCAGCTTGTAGATCAGCGTCATCACGACCTCGGTCGAGCCGTTCGGCCCGCCGTTGGTCAGCAGGAACACCTCGGTGAACGTCCGGAACCCGCGGACGGCCGCGAGCACGAACAGGATCGCGAACACCGGTCGCAGCCCGGGCAGCGTCACGTGCAGGATCCGCTGCCGCGTCGACGCGCCGTCGACCGTCGCCGCCTCGTACAGCCCGCGGTCGATCCCCGCCAGCCCGGCGAGGAAGATCATCATGTCGTACGGCGCTCCACGCCAGATGCCGGTCACCGCGATCGAGGCCAGCGACGTGTGCGGGTCGTTGATGAACCCGGACGGGCCGAGGCCGACCAGACCGATCACCTGGTTGATCAGGCCGTCGCCCGTCGGGTGGTACATGATCCGCCACAGCTCGGCGACCACGGCCAGCGGTACGACGACCGGCAGGAACGCCGCCGACCGGACGAAGGTCAGCTTGCGGGTCTGCCCTTCCACCAGTAGCGCCAGGCAGAAGCCGAGCAGCATCGATCCGAACGTCTGCCCGACCGCGAGCACGATCGTGTTCCACGCGGCGGACCGGAAGCCGTCCGAGCCCAGGACCTCGGCGTAGTTGGCGCCGCCGACCCAGCTGTTGCCCAGGTACGGCCGGACTTCCTGCACCGACATCCCGATCGCCTGCGCCATCGGGATGAACTTGAAGTACACGAACAGCACCAGCGCCGGGGCGAGGAACAGCCACGGCACCCACCACTGCCCGTCCCGGAGCCTCTGGCGAGGCCGGTTGACAGCCGCCGGCGCGACCTGCGCCGGGGCCGTCAACCGGGTTGCCTCACGCACACTCATGACGCGTTGACGCCCTGCTGGCTGAGCGTGTCGGTCAGCTTCTGGTCGAGCTTCTTCAGCTCGGCGTCGACGTCCAGGCCGCAGTCCGCGATCAAGGCGTTCACCGTGTCGGCGGTGCTTTGGCGGACCGGCGTCCAGTTCGGGATGGACGGGGCGTAGCGGCCGTGCTCGCGGTACACGTCCGCGTACAGCTTCCACCGCGGGTCGGGGCGGACCGTGGTGATGTCGACGCTCTTGTTGACCGGCAACTGCACGATGAAGGCCTTCTCGCCCTCCATGCCGATCTTCTGGCCCTCGGCGGAGATCGCGTAGCCCGCGAAGGCGTTCTGCGCGGCCTCGTTCTTCGAGCCCGCCATCAGGTAGACGCTGCCGCCCTCGGCGAGCACCGTCGAGTCCTTCGGGCCCTTGGGCATTGGCACGACCTCGTACTTGTCCTTGCCGAGCGACGAGTCGAAACGCGGCATCAGGTACGGGCCGACGACGTACATCCCGGTCTTGCCGGCCTCGAACGTCTCGTTGGTCGGCGGCGTGTCCATCGTCGCCGCGCCCGGCTGGACCACCTTCGACGTGCAGGCGAGGTCGCGGAACCACTTGGTCGCGGCCACCGACTCCGGGGTCGACATGGCGGGCTTGTACTTGCCGTCGCTCTGCTTGGCGACGAAGTCACCGCCGGCCGCCCAGAGAAAGTTCGAGAAGTACCACGACGCGTAGCCGCGCTTGGTCGAGCCCGGCACCGCCAGGCCGTACGTGTCGGCCTTGCCGTTGCCGTCCGGGTCCTGGGTGGTGAAGGCCTTCGCCAGGGCGACCATCTGGTCCCAGTTCGCCGGTGCGGTCAGGTTGACCTTCTTCAGCCAGTCCTTGCGGATCAGCAGCGCGGAGGCCTGCGCGGAGTACGGGACGCCGTACGTCTTGCCGTCGGTGGCGCGTGCCGCGGCCAGCGCCGGCTCGAGCAGCTGGTCGCTGCCCTTGATCGCGGACAGATCGACCTCGCGGACGATCCCCTGGCTGACCATCGTGCCCAGCTGGGACGAATCGTTCATCACGATGTCCGGCAGGTCCTTCTGCGCCGCCCGCTGGGACAGCTTGGTCTCGAAGTCGTCGAAGATCGCCGTGACCTCGACCTTCTGCCCCGTGGCCGCCTCGAAGGCCGCCGCCAGCTTCTTCATCCCCTTCTCGCCGTCGCCCCCCGGCGTGGTGCGCGCCCACAGCTCCAGCGGCGCCGACGGATCCTGCTCGGCCTTCCCGGCCCCACCCCCACCGCAGGCGGTAACCGTCAGGGCAAGCCCCACCCCCGCAGCCATGAATCTGAACGACCTGATCACCGACACAGTCCTGCCCAACTTCCGACTCGAGAGACTCAATTTGTACTTTTTGAGCCTCATTTCGTCGCAAGATAGCGCTTTCCAAACCACGACGTCAATGACTCATCCGATCTCTGCCGGCCGCGGGGGCGTCGGGCTCGGGGTGGACCGTCGCAGCTAGGCCGGCAGGACGGAGGCGACGAAAGCGCGGACCTCGGCCGGGGTTGGGCGGGTTCCGGTGCGGTCGGCGAACAGGAGGTGGGTGGTGCCGATCAGCGTCAGGCCGAGGACGTCGGTGTCGGCGCCGGGTGATATCCGGCCGTAGGTCTGCTCGGCGGACAGGTAGTCGCGGATCGCCTGCCCGGCCTCGGTCAGGATCGGTACGCCGACGGGCACCGCCTCCCGCAAGCGGGCACGAAGACCGTCGCGCGAGATGGTCAGGCTGACGACCGCCACCGCGACCGACCCGAACAGATCGGTCAGCATCGTGGTCAGATTGTCGACGACACTCCCCTGCCCCGCGGACTTCAGCAGCGCCTCGGCCCGGGCGTCGAGCCGCCGGATCCGGTCCAGGACGAGCTCGGCGAGGAACCCGTCGAAGTCCGTGAAGTGCTTGTGCAGCACGCCTTTCGCGCACCCGGCCTCGGTGGTCACGGCCCGGCTGGTGAGCGCCTCCGGCCCGTCCCGCAGCAGCACCCGCTCAGCCGCGTCGAACAGCTGTTCCCGCGCATCGCGCATCGCCACGCCGGTCGGCATACACACATCCCTTGACACAAGTGGGCACCTGCCCACTAGCGTGGGCGCATGCCCACTCTACCGCCGCAACCCCATCAGAACCGCGCCATGGCCGAGTCCTTCGGCGCCGACGCGGCCCTGTACGACCGGGCGCGCCCCCGCTACCCGGACGCCCTCATCGAGACGATCGTCGCCGCGGCGCCCGGGCCTGATCTGCTCGATGTCGGCTGCGGGACCGGCACCAGCTCCCGCCAGTTCCAGGCAGGCGGCTGCACTGTGCTGGGTGTCGATGTGGACGAGCGGATGGCGGCGTACGCGCGCTCCACCGGGGTCACCGTCGAGGTCTCGCCCTTCGAGTCCTGGGACGCGGCCGGCCGCACGTTCGACGCGCTCGTCGCCGGGATGACGTGGCACTGGATCGACCCCGCGATCGGTGCCGAGAAGGCCGCCGACGTGCTCCGCCCCGGCGGGATCTTCGCCGTTTTCTGGTACGTCCTCCAGCCGCCCGCCGATCTCGGCGCGGCCTTCGCCGACGCGTTCCCCGGCGGTCCGGCAAGCGCGGCCGCGCCGCAGGCGGCGTACCAGCAGATCGTGGACCGGACCGCCGACGGCCTCGCCGCGACCGGCGCGTTCACCGGTCTCGAGCGTCCGGCCTTCTCCTGGACCCGCGAGTACACCCGCGACGAGTGGCTGGACCAGCTTCGCACCAGCGGCCTGGCGAAACCGCTCGCCGACGCCGGCGAACTCGAGAACGTCCTGACCAGAACCGGAGCCGCGATCGACGCCGTCGGAGGCGCCTTCACCCTCGACTCGTCCGCGGTGGCCCTCATCGCCACCCGGAGCTGACGTGCGCCCGGCCGGGGTGCTGGCCGGGCGCACGTGATCGGGTCAGCGCGACGACGGGGACGCGCTCGGGTTGTTGCGGAAGCCGCCGCCGAAGGAGCCTTGGCGGACGGTGTTCGCGGTGATGGTGCCGTTGGAGTTCTTGCCGCTGACGACGACCTGCTCGCCGGCCTTCAGATCCGCCGCGGTGCCTTTCGCGGTGATCTCGTACGTCGTGTCGCCGGTGAGCTTGACCGTGACGTTGCCGGACTGCGTCTTCACGACCAGCTCGGAGCCGCTCGCCGACACGACCGTACCGATGGTGCCGCCGCCCTGGCCGCCGCCCTGCCCACCGCCCGGGTACTGGCCCGGCGCGTTCTGGCCGCGGAACCCGCCGTACCCGCCGGCGCCGCGCCCACCGGCCTGCGGCTGGTTCGACGAGCTGTCGGAGGCGAAGGCCGCGTGCAGCCCGGCGCCGCCGCCGAGCCCGATCGCGAGGACGACGATGCCGGTCAGGATCGCTGTCGCCAGCGGCAGGTTGAGGGTCTTCTTCGGCTTCAGCGCCGCGTCGACCTCCTCGTCGGACCCGATCTGGGCGAACTCGTCGGGCGTCTGGTTACTCATCTCAAAGGCCTCTCACTCATGACGTAGCGCATCGATGGGACGGAGGCCGGCGGCTCGGTGCGCCGGCATGCTGCCGAAGAACAGGCCGACCGCCGCGGACACGCCGAGCGCGAGTCCGATCGACGACGGCACCAGCACGGGCTGGACGCCGGCCAGCTGGAAACGGGTGACGATCAGCGCGGCCCCGACGCCGACCGCACCGCCGATCAGGCTGAGCAGCGTCGCCTCGATCAGGAACTGGCCGAGCACGGTCCGCCGGCGCGCGCCGAGCGCCTTGCGGATCCCGATCTCCCGGGTCCGTTCGGTGACCGTGACCAGCATGATGTTGGTGACCCCGATCCCGCCGACGACCAGGCTGATCGCGGCCACCGTGGCGAGCAGCGCGGTGAACGTCGCCGCCGTGTCCTGGCTGGTTTGCAGGATCTGCGCCGAGTTCGTGATCCGGAACGGCGACGTCTCGGTCGCCGGCACCTGATGCCGCGCGGTCAGCAACTGCGTGACCTCGGCCTGTGCGGCGTCGACCCGGTCCTGGCCCGCCGCCTGGACGACGATCTGGCTGAGGGCGCCGTACCCGGCCTGGGTCGCCCGGAGCGTGTTGATCGGGACGATCGCGGTCGCGTTCGGGTCGTTGAACCCGGTGCTGTCCTTGCCGGCCAGTACGCCGAGCACGGTGAAGTCGACCGCGCCGAGCTTGATCGTCTGGCCGACCGCGCTCGCGGGCCGGGTGAACAGCTCGGTCGCCGCGGTCTGCCCGAGCAGGATGACCCGGCGCGAGCCGTCCACGTCCGCCTGCGTGAACGAGCTGCCGATCTGGACCGGCGTGTTGGTGGCCGGCAGGTACGCCGGGGTCGTACCGATCACCTGGTTGACGGTGTAGCTCGTGTCGCCGTTGGTCGCCGTACCGGAGCTCGTCATCACCGGCGCCACCGAGGACACGTCCGGGGCCAGGTCCTTGTCGGTGAGCGCCGCGGCGTCGTCGAGCGTGAGGCTGTACTGCTGGTTGGCCGGGCCGGCCTGGCCGCGGACGAAGCCGCCGCCACCGCCTGTGGTGGAGACCGTCAGCAGGTTCGTGCCCATCGCCTCCAGACGGTCCTGCACCGCCTTGCCGGAGCCGTTGCCGACCGCGACCAGCACGATCACGGCGCCGACGCCGATCGACACCCCGAGGACGGTCAGCAACGATCGCAGCTTGTTGGCGGTGAGTCCGCGGAGCGCGGCGCCCATCAGGTCGCGAGGTGACATCAGCCGGTCACCTCGTCGGAGACGATCCGGCCGTCCGAGACGTGGACGAGTCGCCGCGCCCGGGCGGCGACCTCGTGCTCGTGGGTGATCACGATGATCGTGCGGCCGCCCGCGTGCAGGTCGTCGAACATGCCCAGCACCTCGTCGGTCGAGTGGGCGTCGAGGTTGCCGGTCGGTTCGTCGGCGAGCAGGATCCGCGGGCCGGTCGCGAGCGCCCGGGCGATCGCGACCCGTTGCTGCTGGCCGCCGGACAGCTGGTTGGGCCGGTGACCGGTGCGGTCGGCCAGGCCGACCATCTCGAGGGCGCGGTTGGCCCGCCGGCGCCGTTCGGCCCGGCGCAGATGGGCGTAGGTGAGCGGCAGCTCGACGTTCGCGAGCGCGGTGGTCCGCGGGATCAGGTTGAACGACTGGAAGATGAACCCGATCTTCCGGCCGCGGACCAGGGCCTGCTGGTCCTCGCTCAGCCGGGCCACGTCGCTGCCGTCCAGCCAGTACTCCCCACGGGACGGTACGTCGAGGCAGCCGAGGATGTTCATCAACGTCGACTTGCCGGATCCGGACGAGCCCATCACCGCGACGTACTCGCCCGCCTCGACCCGCAGCGACACGCCCCGGAGAGCATGGACCGCGGTCTCGCCCTGGCCGTACGTCTTGGTGACGTCGCGGATCTCGATCAGGGACTCAGCGGCCACGGAAACCTCCGGCGCCGTTCCCCTGGCCGAGGCCGCCGGCCGGGAACTGGCCGCCGCCCGGCTGCTGGCCCTGCCGGTTCTGGCCGTTCTGGGTCCCGCCGATCGCGCCCTGCAGGAGCTCGATCTGATCGCCTTCGTTCAGGCCCGACGTGATCTGGGTGTAGCTGTCGCCGCGGACGCCGACCTGCACTTCACGCGTCCCGCTGCCGTCGGCCATCGTGACCGTGTACGTCGTACCGCTGGCGGCGATCGCGGTGCTCGGCACGTAGAGGGCGTCGGCGGCCTTCGCGGTCTGGACCGTGACGTTCGCGGTCTGGCCGATCCGGGCGTTGGCCGGGAGCTTGGCGAGGCTGAAGGTGGCCGAGTACGACACCACGCCGTTGGTGGTGGTCGGGGTCGGCGAGACCGTCGCCAGGGAGGCGGTCAGCGTCGTACCGGGCTCGGCGTTCAGGGTGACCGTCGCGGTCTGGCCGGCCTTGATCTTGATCGCGTCCGCCTCGGCGAACGCGGCCACCACCTGGAGCGACTTCAGGTCGGCGATGTCGACGAACCCGGTGCCGGAGGTGGTGGTGGAGGTCGAGGTTGAACCTTGACCTGAGGTCGAACCCTGCCCGCCGCTCCCCGAGCTGGAACCTGAACTGGAGCTCGAACCGCCGGCCACCGAGCCGACCCCTCCGTTGACCGCCGTGATGGTGCCGGCGATCGGCGCCTTCAGCGTGGTCGCGTCGACCGCGGCCTCGGCGGCCTCGACGTTCTGGTCGGCCTGCTCCTTGTCCGCCTTCGCCTTCGCCAGGCTCGCCTCGGCGTTGCTGACGGCAACTTCCGGACTCTGACTCTGTCCTTGACCTTGAGACTGCTGGGTCTGCTGCTGGCCGGCGGTCGGCGTGGGGGTCGGCGAGGCCGATGCCTCCTCGGCCGCCTCCAGCGCGTCCTGTGCGTCGCTCAGCGTCTCGCCGGCCGCGGTGACCGAGTTCGCGGACGCGATCTGGTTCTGCTGGGCGATCCGCAATTGCCGCTCGGCGGCGGACGGGTCGACCTTCGCGATCGCGGCGCCCTTCGCCACCACCTGACCGACCTTCACCAGCACCTGGGTGACCGTGCCGGAGGTCTCGAACTGCGGCGACGCGGTCTGCGAGCTCTGCAGGGTGCCGCTCGAGCTGACGCTCGCCGTCACCTCACCGCGCTGCACGGCCGCCGTCGGCCGGGTCGCGCTCGCGGCCGGTGGATCCTTCTTGAAGAACAGGAAGTAGGCGGTGACGGCGATGGCGAGCACGATGGCCACCAGGGCCACGTTCACGAAACTGAGGCCACGGAGCTTGTGGCGGGGTAGCACCATGGACGCAGAGGCTAGGGACGATTACTGAGGAGGAGATCCTCGATTCCTGGCAACAGGCTGTGAACCAGGTAGCGATTCGGTGCGTCGTACGTCGGGCGGTTCGCGACGGACGGCACAGTGCGGGATCTCTACGGGATCTGTACGGGATCTGTACGGGATCTGTGAACAGTCGATGACAGCAGGTCACGACGGTGCTGTCAGGTGCGAACATATGGCTCGGACATGCCAAAATGGGAATGATCCGGGCCGGCCGACCGTTGGCACGGATGACGATCTCGGAGGTTTGACATGTCTAATCGCGTACTGCGTGGTTCGGGGCTGGGTGGGGTCAGCTTCGAGGATGACCGTGGTGTCGAGTTCGCGCCGCGCCAGATGATCACGTATGACTGCCCCCGCGGCCACGTGGTCGAGGTGACGATGGCGCACGACGCCGAGGTGCCCGCGGTCTGGGAGTGCCCGCACTGCGGCAGCGAGGCCGCCCGGTCCACCGGCGAGAAGCCGGAGCCGAAGCAGGAGAAGCCGGCCCGTACGCACTGGGACATGCTGCGCGAGCGCCGGAGCATCTCGGAGCTGGAGGAGCTGCTGGCCGAGCGGGTCGAGCTGCTCCGCAAGGGCGAGATCGGCCCGGCGCACCTGCACCGGACCAAGCGCACCGCCTGAACCACCGGGAACCCTCATCGCAACGGCGCGGTGGGGGTTTCTTCTTGATCTCATTTGCCTAAAGGCTTTAGGCAAATGCATAATGAGATATGGCAAGAGCGGGGTTGAGCGGCGAGCGGCTGGCACGGGCCGGGGCGGAGCTGGCCGACGAGGTCGGGTTCGAGGAGGTCACGGTCTCGGCGCTGGCGCGGCGGTTCGGTGTCCAGGTGGCGAGCCTGTACTCGCACGTCCGCAACTCCGACGACCTGAAGACCCGCATCGCCACCGTCGCTCTCACCGAACTGGCCGATGAAGCGGCCGCGGCGGTAGCAGGCCGGGCCGGACAGGACGCTCTCACCGCCCTGGCAGACGTCTACCGCGCCTACGCGCAGTCCCACCCCGGCCGCTACGCAGCCTCCCGCTACACCCCACCCGACGCTCAGGCGACGACCACAGACTTCGTGGCCGCTGGGAAGCGGCATTCGGAGCTGATGCGGGCCGTTCTGCGCGGCTACGACCTGGACGAGCCCACACAGACAGACGCCGTACGACTGCTGGGGAGCTTCTTCCACGGTTACGTCACGCTCGAGCTCTCCGGCTCCTTCAGCTACAGCGGCCCGCCGAGCGCCGACAGCTGGCCCCGCATCCTGCACGCCATCGACACCCTCCTCCGCACCTGGCCCGAGAGGCAATCCTCGTGATCACCACCCCCATCACCCTCGACCTGCTCCGCGGCGCCCTGGACCTCGAGCAGACCGCCCGCGGCGTCCTCCCGCACCGCCTCCCGGCCTGGGCGCGAGCGCAGTACGACGACAGCCAGATGGCGATGGTCGACTCACAGCCCTCCGGCGTACGCCTCGTCTTCCGCACCAGCGCGACCGCGATCGAGCTCGACACCCTTCCGACGAAGCGCGACTACACCGGCGCTCCCCCGCGCCCCGACGGCGTGTACGACGTCCTGGTCGACGGCCGGCTCCACACCCAGCTGACGGCAGCGAGCGGCGACGTCATCACGATCGACCTGGCGACCGGCGCCACCGAGACCCGCGAAGGCCGGCCGCAGACGCTACGAGTGACCGGGCTGAGCGCCGCACCGAAGACTGTCGAGATCTGGCTGCCGCACGACGAGACCACCGAACTCGTTGCCCTGCGCACCGACGCGGCGGTCGAGCCGGTCCCGGCGAGTCGCCCGACCTGGCTCCACCACGGCAGCTCGATCAGCCACGGCTCCAACGCGGCGCACCCGACCGGCACCTGGCCGGCGCTCGTCGCCGCACAGTCCGGCGTGGAGCTGGTCAACCTCGGCTTCGGCGGCAGCGCGTACCTGCAACCGTTCATCGCGCGCACGATCCGCGACACGCCCGCCGACCTGATCAGCCTGAAGCTCGGCATCAACATCGTGAACTCCGACAGCCTCCGGCTCCGCTCGTTCACCCCGGGCGTCCACGGCTTCCTGGACACCATCCGCGACGGTCACCCGGACACGCCGCTCCTGGTCGTCTCCCCCATCCTCTGCCCGATCCACGAGCACACCCCCGGTCCGACCGGCTGGGACCTCGCCGCACTCGCCGCCGGCGAGCTCCGCTTCACCGCGACCGGCAACCCGGACGAGGTCCCCGCGGGCAAGCTCACGCTGTCGGTGATCCGCGCCGAGCTCGCCCGCATCGTCACCCAGCGAGCCCTCACCGACCCGAACCTCCACTACCTCGACGGCCGCGAGCTGTACGGCGTAGCGGACAACCTGGCCCACCCACTCCTCGACGACCTCCACCCCGACGCCGCCACCCACGAACTACTGGCCACCCGCTTCACCCACCACGCCTTCGGCCCCAAGGGCCCGTTCACCCAGTGACGCGCGTCCCGCCCGCCGGACGGTCAGTAGCGGGCGAAGTCCTCCAGGCGGTGGAGGTCGGTGCGGCCGCGGTTGGTGGTAACGGCGTCGTCGGTGATGTCCTCGACGTCGTCCCAGGGCAGGTACCAGACCTCGCCCAGGCGCCAGTGCACGAGCCGGCGGAGCAGTTCGGGACCGACGTGCCGCTCGTAGCCGAACAGTCGCGTAGCGCGGTTCTCCACGACGATGAGGCCGTCGACCCGCAGCGCGCGCTGCATCGAGACCAGCATCGGTCCGTCCTGGACCAGGCGGACATCCGCGACGCCGCCGATCACGCCCCCGTGGGTGTCCAGGACGCGGCGTCCGAGCAGGTCATTCAGTCGCATCGCCGGCTCCTGGGATCTTGGCGATCACGTGGTTCTCGACCCAGTCGTCGTAGTAGTCGAGATCGAGGTCCTCGACGACGACCGTCACCGCGGTGTCGATGGCGGCGATCCGCCGTGCCGTGATCCGCTCGCGGCCGGTGATCAGCGCGGCCACCACCGGCGGGTCGGCGTCCAGGTCGAGTTCGACGTCGTCGATCTTCCCGGCCAGGTGCCCGTCGGCTTGGTCGATCAGTTGCCGGTCGAGCAGATGCAGCTGTGCGTGCAGCACCCGTCCCGATGTGTCAGGCGTCCGAGGCATGGTCACTGCCCGCCCTTCGTGATGATCATCAGCGGTATGGCCGCCAGCGACGCAACGACCAGCAGGGCCAGGTAGACCAGGCCGAACGCGTTACGCACCGGACCGTTGGTCTCCTTGCCGACGTAGTCGGGATCGTTGGCGACGATCAGAATCGGGAGGTACGTGAGCGGCAGCGCCATCGCCGCGAACACCACGGAGTACTCCGTCACCAGCACCGGATCGACCGAGGTGAGCAGCGTCAGCATCGCCAGCACGATGCACACGATCATCACCACATGGAACCGCGACGCCTCGCGCGGCCGCACCAGCTTTCCCCACTGCCAGCCGCGGTACTGCGCGATCGTGTAGCCGCACGACAGCGCCGTCTCCAGCGCCGCGCCGAAGGTCGCCGCGAACACGCCGATCAGCACGATCGCCAGGCCGATCTTGCCGAGGGCAACCGCCACCGGCAGCGTCACCTGCCCCAAGGTCCCGACCTGGATACCCGCCGGCAGGAACAGCACCGCGGTGCAGCCCATGATCGCCAGCGACAGGATCCCGCCGAGCGGGAACCCGACGAACACGTTGGACCGCGCGGTCACCAGGTCCCGCCGCGTCCACTTCTCCTCGACTCCTCCGGACGAGAAGAAGAACACCTCGTACGGCGTCATCGCCGCACCGAACAGCGCGATCGCGAAATATGCGTACGTCGACCAGACCTCGTGCCCGATCGGATGCGGCCGGGTTGCCTGGTGCAACAACTCGCCCCAGTCCGGTCCGAGCTTGAACAAGGCGACCGCGAACACCACCAGCAGCAGCCCCATCAGCCCGAAGACCTGCTCCAGCCGGGAGAACTTGACCCGCCAGATCACCAGCCACACCGCGAACGCGGCCAGCGGCATCCAGAGCAGGTAGTTCACGCCGCTCGCGAGTTCGAACGCGAGCGCCACCCCGCCGATCTCGGCGATCAGCGTCAGCAGCGTGACCAGGAACGACGCCACCAGCGTCAGCAGTCCGGTTCGCGGTCCGAGCCGCTCACGGATCAGGTCGAACACGGGCCGCCCGGACATCGCCACGACCCGCCCGCACATCTCGGCGTACAGGCAGATCCCGATCACGCCGACGATCACCACCCACGCCAGGTGCAGGCCGAACCGGGCGCCGACGAGCGCGTTCGTGACCAGGTCGCCGATGTCCACGAAGCCGCCGATGGCGGTCAGGATCCCGAGGGTGACACCGAGCACCTTCTTCACTGCGCGAGCTCCCCGATCCGGCTCAGGTCCGTCGCCGACTGCCGGAGCGCGGGCAGTTGCTGTTCGGCCGCGGCCAGGTCGTCGTTGCCGAGCGCGATCCGGACCGCGGTCACCGTGGTCTGCGCGTCGTCGAGGGTCTTGGTGACCTGCTCGTAGAGCCGCGTCGAGGTCGGCGTCGACGGTTGCTGCGCGGAGAACGAACTGGCCGCCGTCTCGACGCCCTTCTCGGCGTCCTTGACGATCTGCCCGGCGGACCGGGTCCACAGGTGCTGCGCCCGCAACTGCTCGACTGCCAGCCGCGTGGTGCTCACCTCGGAGGCGGCGGAACGCGCCGACTGGGCGGCAGCCGATCGGAGCTTCTGGTCCGGGCTACCGCAACCGCTCAGAATCAGGATCGTCAGCAGCATGATCGCCACTGCTCGCCGCATGCTCACCGTCCCCGGTCCGATAGTCGTACGACGGCCCGGTACCCACAAGCATGCCGTGATCAGTCGTTCGCTTCGCCGCCGACGCGAGCGCCGGCTGCAAGCGCCGGATCGCTTCGAGGTGGCTGTGTGTCCAGAGGATCCTGATCGCGGTGGGCGTCGCCTGGCCGTCGCGGTCGTACAGGTCGCGCCGTACGGCGTCGATCAGGCGGGCCTTGGTCTCGTGATCGTGCTCCAGCGGGTCGGGTACGGGGCCTTGGCCGTCCACGCTGCGGGCGAGTGTCGCGTACCACTGCAGCAGCCGATCCGCCGACGCGAGTAGCGCGGACTGGGCCGCCGCGCGATCGTCCGACGGCGGGCGGCCGTCGGCGTACCGTTCCCAGAGCTCGAGTACGGCGTCCGCGGCCAGGCGGATCCCGACCACACCGGTGACGAGCGCCGTCATCTCGCTCAACGGCACCGGCTTCGCTCCGCGCTCGGTGAGATACGTGCGGAACGTGTCGTCCAGCCGGCGCGCCGCGGCCGCTGCCCGGCGACCGTCCTGCGGTGCCGACGGTCCGGGCCCGCAGCAGGACACGGCGTACCCGACGACGCTGACCAGGTACTGCGCGCTGTCGACGTACGCCTCCGCGAGCGCCTTCCCGACCGCGGTCGACGCTCCTCGCGGCCAGAACAGCAGGCCGACGAGCAAGCTCACCGCGCAGCCGAGCGCGATGTCCTCGATCCGGAACAGGATCAGCGACCAGCCCTCCGGCTGCGCAATGTTGAAGAGGATCACCAGCGTGACCGTGAACGCGGCCTGACCGGTCGCGAACGAGATCGCCGCCGGCACGATGCCCGCGATCAGCACCGCGACGGGGAGCAGGATCCACAGCACCACACTGTTGTCGCCGATGACGAACAGGAGGCCGGCGCCGATGAGCGAGCCGACAACGGTGCCGCCGACGGCGCGGTACGCGTTCTGGCCGGTGTTGAGCGCGTTGGATCGAAGCACCGACAGCGTGCCGAGGATGACCCAGAAGCCGTGCTGGACGCCGGTGAGGTTCGCCAGCGCCACCGCGGCCGCGAGCCCGGCCGCGCCGCGGATGCTGTTGTGCAGCCACACCGAATGCCGTTCCAGATGCGCGGCAGCACGTTCGGCGGCGCTGGTGACCGGTCCCGTCAGCGAGCGCGGCTCTCGCCCGAGCAGGCGATCGGTCCAGCTCCGCTGGTCGGCGATGCGGGCGGACTCCACGTTCTGCGCGATCAGCATGACCGCGAAGCCGATCTCCTGCGCGCGGAACGACACGTTCAGGCTGCCCATCAACGCGGCTGGTGAGCCGTACGCCGACGGCAGCCGGGCGACCGCGCCCTCCTCCAGCCCCGTCACGGCATCACGCAGTACGCGCGTCGCCTCGGCCAACCCGTCGACCGCGAGCCGTGGATCCTCGAGCAGCTCCGCGCTGCGTTCCAGGACGTCAGCGGCCGCGAGGTGAACCGCGGCCGACTCCGTGTCGCTGCCGGGAAGCACCGCGGGACGCGAGTCGCCGAGGATCGCGCTCAGCCAGGTCAGTTCGTCGACGAGCCGCACCAGCGCCCTGGACCCGGTCGACAGGCCGGTCGGCCGGTACGGCGTCGCGGTGAACGTCCGCCGCAGCTCGTCGATGAGAGCCGCCGTGCGCTCGGTCCGTACGGCGCACACCTCGAGCGTGTCCCGCGCCTCGGAACGCAGCTGTGCCGCCGCCGCTCGGCAGACCCGGGCGGCCGGCGCCGCGAGCGGATCGACCCACGGCCTCGGCCACAGGAACCTGACCGCAAGGACCGCGCCCGCCGCGGCGATCGCGACACCGGCGAGCCGGTCCGGCAACATCGCGAGCGGACCGGGTGTGGCCACCGAGAGGATGAAAGCGAGCAGCAACGACGTACCGGCGCCGGCCAGGACCGAGCTGACCACCCCGGAGAACAGGATCACGAAGCCCACGACAGCGGTGGTGACGACCGCTGTCCAGACGGACCGGCCCGCCAACGTCCCCACCGAGACCAGCACGAGCCACGCCATCGCGAGCTGCACCTGTGCGCGGAGTCGTTGCACTTTGGAGCCCGGGAAGTCGACCAGCAACAGCATCGCGAACGCCCCGAACGCGGCGAACGTCGCCACCGTCGGCGCGTGCAGAACCTTGGCACAGAACGCGAAGAGCGCCGGCATCACGATCGCCGTGCGCGCCGCCCGCCGCGTCGCTCCCAGCCCTGGATCCCGCGCCCGCAGCCAGGCGACGAGGCGCCGACCGAGCATCACCACCCGCATCCCGCCTCTCGCCGAGCCCGATGGCGTCAGTCTCCTCCACCAGGCCCGGTCCGGTCACGCGGGTGCTCCGAGCAGAGGCAGCCCACGCCGCGGTCGATCCACTCCGGGAGCCGCCAGTCGGGGTGGCGCCGGATCATCAGCGCCCGGATCTCGGCCGCCGTCGTCTCCTCGGACACCCCCGCATCCCGCCGGCGCCAGGTCTCGTCGCGCAGCTCGGTGAGGTAGTCGCGCACCTGGGCCAGCAGCCCCGCGTCGCCGACCTCCCCGTGGCCCGGGACAACGATCCGGTGGCGCTCCGCGGCCAGGCGTTCCATGACGTCGATCCAGCGCACACCGGACACGTCCACGTCGTACGGCGGGAACCATGGGAAGATCGCGAACTGGTCCGCCTCGGCCAGGTCGCCGGTGAAGATGATCGCTTCGTCGGGGACGGTGACGACCTGGTCGCCCTTGCTGTGTGCGCGTCCGGTCGCGCTGAGGTGGACAGTGCGACCGCCGAGGTCGAGCTCGTACGTGTCGTCGTACGTGACGTCCGGGGTGGGGATGCGGACGTTCTCGAGTTCGCGGGCGACCGGTTCGCCGAGCTGGCGGAACATGTGCAGGTAGCCGTCGCCCTTGGTCGTCAGGTCGTCGGCCTGAGCTGTGTTGACGAGGTACGTCGCCTCGCCTGCGAAGACCTGAGCACCGAACGCGTGCTCAGGATGGAAGTGCGTCGTGGTCAGGTAGAGTCGGCGGCCGTTCGCGTACGACGTGGCGAAGCGCAGCACCTGCTCCGCGTTACGCGGGCCGAGGCCGGTGTCGACGACGAGGACCGAGTGGCTGCCGCCGATCAGGCCGATGTTGGGGACGAGGTCGACGTTCCGGTTCGGAATCACGACGACGTCGCGGCCGAGCTCCTGGACGTCAGTCAGGTCGACGAGCGGGTCGGCGTACGGGTATTCGGACATGTCTCCAGCTCAGCACCGGGCGGCGCCGCGCGTCCAAGACCAGTCCCGCATCGGCGATACCCACCGGGTATCGTCGCAGGTGATGGAACTGCGGACCTTGCGGTACTTCGTGGCGGTCGCCGGGGAGCTCCACTTCGGGAGGGCCGCGGCCCGTTTGCACATGAGCCAGCCGCCGCTGAGTCGCGCGATCCGGCAACTCGAGGCCGACCTCGGCACTCCCCTGTTCCACCGGTCACCGAGCGGCGTCAGCCTCACCCCAGCCGGGTCCTCGCTGCTCTCCGAAGCGAGCAAGCTGCTGCAGCAGGCCGAGCAGCTCCGCGCACGAGTCGCCGCCGCGGCCGGCGCCGCCACGCTGACCGTCGGCATCCTCGGCGACAGCACCGACCCGGACGTCTCCCGACTGGCCGCGGCGTACCGACGGCGGCACCCGAACGTCGACGTACGGATCCGCGAAGCCGACCTCACCGATCCGACCTGCGGTCTCCGCGCCGGCCTCGTCGACGTCGCCCTCACTCGCGGTCCGTTCGACGAAACCGGCCTCCGCGTCCAGGTGCTGCGCTCCGACCCGGTCGGCGCCGTACTGCGCGCCGACGACCCGCTGGCCGGCCACGACCACCTGAAACTCGCCGACCTCGCCGACCGCCGCTGGTTCCAGTTCCCCGCCGGTACCGATCCCCACTGGCAGTCCTACTGGAACGGCGGCGAACCCCGCCAGGGCCCTATCGTCCGAGCCGTCCAGGAGTGCCTCCAGTCGGTGCTCTGGAACGGCACCGTGGGCCTCGCTCCCCTCACCCACCACAACCCCGGCAAAGAACTCGTCACGATCCCCATCGAGGACCTCCCACCCAGTCCCCTGGTCATCGCGTGGACCGAGACCACGCCGCTGATCCAGTCCTTCGCTCAGACCGTCAGATCCACCTACCGCCCCTGACGGTCTACTTCTTGTCGGGGTCGATGACCTCGCCCTGGACGACGTCGCCGGAGGGTGGGCGGGGCTGGGTCGGGTTGCCGGGCATGAAGGGGGTGAAGGCCGGTGGAGCGAGGGTGGTCGCGCGGCGGCTGACGAAGCGGGTGACGAGGCGGCGGGCCAGCGGGCGGGTGAAGGGGAGGACGAAGAAGAAGCCGAAGATGTCGGTGACGAAGCCGGGGGTGAGCAGCAGGGTGCCGCCGATCAGGACCAGGGCGCCGTCGGTCAGCTCGCGGCCGGGGAGCTTGCCGGTCTGGAGAGACGTCTGCAGGGCGTTCCAGGCGCGGCGCCCTTCACGCTTGACCAGCCACGCGCCGAGTGCGCTCTCGGCGAGCAGCAGGGCGACCGTCGGCCAGCCGCCGATCACTTGACCGACCTGGATGATCACGAAGATCTCCACGATCGGCACGACCAGCAATGCCAGCCCGATCAACCAAGCCATGTCCCTGCCCCTTCCGGCGATTCCCTCCAGTGTTACAGGTGCGCCGGAAGGCTCAGGCCGGAACCTTCTCCCGCGGCTTGGCGGAGCCCGAAGCCGGCGGCGGTGTCTTGTCCGCGCGCCCGCGCCGCCGCTCGACCAGCGCCAGGACGAGCCCCAGCAGACCGAGCCCGGTGAGGATCCACTGCGGCCACCCGCCGAGGATCGTGGCCAGGGTGTGCCCGTCGCGCACCGGGACCGTCGCGACGTACACGTCCGGTACGAACTGCGCGGACTTGTGCTCGACCGTCCCGTCCGGCCGGATGACACCGGAGATGCCGCTCGTCGACGCGATCAGCACGGTGCGCCCGGTCTCGATCGCGCGCATCCGGGTGATCGCGAACTGCTGCTCCGGCTGCCCGGTCCCGCCGTACGTCGCGTTGTTGGTCTGCACGATCAGCACCTGGGCGCCGCCCTTGACCACGTCCTGGATGACGTTGTCGTACGCGAGCTCGAAGCAGATCACATCGCCGTACGTGACGCCGCGGATCGGCATCACGCCCGGACCCACGCCTGGCACGGTCTGGGCGCCGATCATCTCGAGCCGCTTGATGTACGGCAGCAACTGGTCGCGGAACGGGATGTACTCACCGAACGGCACCGGATGCCGCTTCGCGTACCGCTGCCCCGGGCCGCCGGCCGGGTCCCAGACGATGCCGGTGGTCTGCCGCTCGTTCTCCCCCGGCCCTTCGGTGACGGCGCCGACCAGGATCGGTACGCCGACCGCCCTCACCGCCTCCTCGATGTCGGCGCGGGTCTCGGCGTCCTTGTACGGGTCGATGTCGGTCGAGTTCTCCGGCCAGATCACCACGTCCGGCTTCATCTCGGTCCCGGCCTCGACCCGCTTCTGGAGGTCGAGCGTGGCCTGCAGGTGGTTGCGCGTCACGGTGCGCGCCCGGCCCAGGAACTCCAGCCCCTTGCCCGGCACGTTGCCCTGTACCATCGCGGCCCGGACGGTCTTCCCGTCGCCCTCGATCGACAACGGGATCAGCGCGCTGCCGAACACGATCGCCAGCCCGGCGACGAGCCCGACGGCCCGCCACCGCAGCGCGGTCCCGCGGCGCAGGACGGCGTACACCAGGACACCGACGAGCGCGACGACGAAGCTCAGGCCCGGGATACCGACGAAGGCGGCCAGCTTGCCCAGCGACTCGTCGGAGAACGCCCACGCCAGCCGGCCCCACGGGAACCCGCCGAACGGCACCGACGCGGTCGCGAACTCGGTCGCCACCCACAGACAAGGGATCCACAGCGGCCACAGCCGCAGCTTCAGGACCTGCGTCGCGAACATCCCGAACACGGCGTAGAACAGGCCTTCGAGGATCGCCAGGGCGATCGCGGCATCGCCGCCGATGACGCTCAGCCACGGCACCAGCACGGCGTAGTACGCGATCCCGAACCCGGCGCCGACCAGGAAGCCGGCCTTCATCGAGATCCCGTTCAGCGCGGCCAGGAACAGTGGAACGGCGACGATCGTCAGCCACGGGAGGTCGTGCGGTTCGAACGCGAAGCCGAGCAGCACCCCGGCGGCCACGGCCACCGCCACTCGCGGCAGCAGCCGTCCCAGCGCATTCAACCGGTCCACGCGGTCAACCCCTTGTCCTCACGTCACCGGCGCACGCCGGTCGCCCGACCGTACAACGTCCGGGACACGCCAATGTATCCGCCCGGCGGCCATCAGGTGTCACTCGATCAGCCGGCGCACACCGCCCTACCTGTGCGCGCAGACGCCGCTGAAGGTACCGAGGCCGGGGTGAATCACCCGGGTCGACTGGTCACGCCGCTGCAATTCACCCCGGAAGAGAGGAAAGAGGCTCGGCGTGCCTTCGGACCAACCGGCGATGCACTGGCTGCGCACCGCGCGGCTGTTGTCTACTGGCCGCCGAGCCTCTTCCACCTCTGCCCCGCGGGGGGCTAACCACCGGCGATCTCAGCCCCCGTCGACTCAAGCCTGGCTTTGGCCTGGTCAGCGTCGCGGGATCATCCGGCGGCCGAACTTCATGTGACCGTTGAACAAACGGATATTGACGACTCCCAAAACGATGCTCGCTGAGGGCGACGGTGTCAACCTCTCCCCGGCTCTTTGAGCCCGTTGTAACACGATCGCCTGCCCTGCAAAGGAAAACGAGGATCCCTCACCGAAGTCACGTTACAGAGCCGTGTCGGCACTCCACGTGATCGTTACCGGTGGCAACCAATCGTCACGCAACCGGTACGACAACGGTTCCCTTGGCCCGGGTGATCTCCAGCGGCTCGGCCAGCACCTCGGCCGCCGACTCGGACCGGTCCGGACGCCCGCGGCAGACGACGTACGCGCTGAAATCGAGGTCGCGGCTGCGGTTGCCGACCCGGCTGATCGTCGCCTTCACCTCGACGACGTCACCGGCCCGGAGCGGCTGCAGGAACTGCACGTCGGAGTACGACGCGAACAGGCCCTCGTCGCCGTCCGACTGGATACACACCTCGGTCGCGACGTCCCCGAACAGGGCCAGCACGTACGCCCCGTCGACCAGGTTGCCGGCGTAGTGCGCGTGGCTGTACGGAACGTACCGACGATGCGTCACCGTCAGCCCGACAGTTGCCTTCGACACCTATGCACTCCTCCGGTAGGCGTGGCGCTTGGTCACCAACGCGTCGACGAGATAACTGGCCACTTCACCCGGCGTCGTGCCGCGGCCGAACACCCGGTCGACACCGAGCTCGCCGGCCATCTGCTCGGTGAAACGGGGGCCGCCGGCAACGAGTACCGGCCGCGCGTCCTCGGCGTACGCCTCCCGGAAGGCCGCCGACATCTCCTTGGTGTTCAGCACGTGCGCCTCGCGCTGCGTCACCACCTGCGAGACCAGGATCGCGTCGGCCTTGTCCGCCTTGGCCCGCCGGACCAGCTCCGGTACGGCGACCTGCGCGCCGAGGTTCACCACCTTCACCTCGCGGTAGTACTCCAGGCCCTTCTCGCCCGCGAAGCCCTTGATGCTCAGGATCGCGTCGATGCCGACCGTGTGCGCGTCGGTGCCGATGCAGGCGCCGACCACGGTGAGGCGGCGGCGCAGGCCCTTGCGGATCGCGAGGTTGACCTCCTTCGGCGACAGCAGCGGGTAGTCGCGCTCCATCACCTCGACCTTCGACGTGTCGACGAGGTGGTTCACCGGGCCGTAGACCACGAAGAACGTGAAGTCCGGGCCGATCGCCTTCGAGTGCACGACCAGCGCGGGGTCCATGCCCATCTTGTTGGCCAGCTGGACCGCCGCGCCCTCGGCCCGCTTGTCGTGCGGGACCGGCAGCGTGAACGACAGCTGCACCATCCCGTCGCCCGTCGTGTCGCCGTACGGCCGGATGATGCTCACTTGCCCTCCTCCAACAGCTCGATCGCCGGGTTGTAGTACTCCGCGGACTTCCGCGCGACGCCGTCGAGGCCGCGGCCGGCGTCCTGCGGCCGCTTCATCAGCCCGAACGTGCCGTCGCCGATCGCGTTCAGCAGGCCGTCGTCGACGATCTCCTCCAGCAGCTCCACCGACTCGGCCAGCACCTGCCGCGCCCGGGTCGCGATGAACCCGTTCGGCTCCGGCCGGAAGTCCTCGTGAAGGTTGCCGGCAGCACCTAAGACGTACCGGACGTTCTGCAGCGCCAGGTCCCGGTCCGAGATCCACGGCGTCACGACCGCCTCGGTCATCATGCCGACCAGCAGGATGCCCTGCCCGGTCATCGCGCCGGCCAGGTTGAAGAACCCGTCCAGCAGGTAGCCGCGGAACACGTCGCCGGTCATGTGCCGGGTCGGCGGCATCCACTTCAGCGGCGCCTTCGGGAACAGCTGCCGGGCGAGCATCGCGTGCGCGAGCTCGAGCCGGAACGAGTCCGGCAGGTCCGGGTTGATCTCGAACGCGTGCCCGAGCCCGAGCTGCCAGTCCTCGAGCCCGGCCTCCTTGGCGAAGTACTCGTTCAGCAGCTGCGAGACCGTCACGGTGTGCGCGGCCTCGACCGCGTCGGCCGTAGTCAGGTAGTTGTCCTCGCCGGTGTTGATGATGATCCCGGCGCGCGCGTGGATCTGCCGGCTGAAGCGCTGGTCGACGAACGTCCGGATCGGGTTGATGTCGCGGAAGAGGATCCCGTACATCGAGTCGTTCAGCATCATGTCCAGCCGCTCGAGCCCGGCCAGCGTCGCGATCTCCGGCATGCACAGACCGGAGGCGTAGTTGGTCAGCCGGACGTAGCGGCCGAGCTCCTTCGACGACTCGTCCAGGGCGGCCCGCATCAGCCGGAAGTTCTCCTGCGTCGCGTACGTCCCGGCGAAGCCCTCGCGGGTCGCGCCCTCGGGTACGTAGTCGAGCAGCGACTGCCCGGTCGACCGGATCACCGCGATGATGTCGGCGCCCTCACGAGCGGCCGCCTGCGCCTGCGGAATGTCCTCGTAGATGTCGCCGGTGGCGACGATCAGGTAGATCCACGGCCGCTGCTCCGGGTCGCCGTGCCGCTTGACGAGCCGGTCGCGCTCCCGCCGCCGGCCGTCGATCCGCTTCAGCCCGGCGGTCGCGACCTTCCGTGCCGCGGACCTGGCCCGGACGGCGTCGCGGCCCTCCGGCATGCGGAACCTGACGGAGCCGGACGCGGCCTTCTGCGCGAGCACGCTCAGGTCCTCGGCCTCGCCGCGGAGCAGCGCGTCCCAGACCGGCAGCGCGAGCCCGTGTTCGAGGCCGACGTCGGCGCGCACGGTGTCGGCGAGCCGGTTCACCCATGGGATGCCTTCGGTGTCGGCGCCGGTCAGCCCGGCGAGTCGCAGTACCGCCCGCTCGACCGACACCGTGGTGTGCTGACGGGCGAGGTCGACGATCGGCTTGCCGGCCTTGCGCGCGAGGCTGCGCGCCTTCCGGACGGTGACCGGATCGAGGTCGAGCTTCTTCGGCATCACAATCCCTCGGCTTGATGGACGACACGGCCACCCACGGCCGTGCGCACGCAGGTGGGTGTTCCCTGGCTCAGGTCCGGCAGCACCGGTACGCCGGCCCGCGGATCGGTCGACCAGGCGGCGACGCGCTCGTCCGGCGTCTGCACGACGAGATCCGCGTCGCTCTCCCAGATCGCGTACGTCGCGGCGGCGCCGGGCGCGAGCACACCCGCGTCGTCGATCCCCGCGGCTCGCCAGCCGCCGCGGGTGTGCGCCTGGAACGCCGCCCGGACGGTGATCCGCTCGGACTGCTCGTGGTGGAACGCGGCCGCGCGAACGGCTTCCCAGCCGCCGAGCTCGGTCACCGGGGAATCCGACCCGAAGGCGAGGACGACACCGGCACGGGCCAGCGAACCGAACGGGTTCATCCCCCGCCAGCGGTCGCCGACGCGGGCGGCGTACATGCCGTCCGGACCGCCCCACAGGCCGTCGAACATCGGCTGCACGCTCGCGACGACACCGCAGCGGGCGAGGACGGCGATCGTTGCCTCGTCGACCATTTCGACGTGCTCGAGCCGGTGCCGGGCCGCGACGAGTGCCTGCACGCCGACCTTCTCGGCGGCGAGCTCGAACCCGCGGGCGATGTTGTCGAGCGCCTCGTCGCCGATGCAGTGGAACCCGGCCTGCACGTTGCGCTCGGTGCAGGCGACCACGTGCTCGGCGATCTGCTCCGGCGTCAGGTACGCGTGCCCGCGGTGCCCGGCGCGATCGGCGTACGGCTCGCGCAGCGCCGCCGTCCGCGAACCCAGTGCGCCGTCGGCGTTCAGATCGCCGGCCAGGCCCGCGAGCCCGTAGGTGCCGATGTGCTCGAACGCGCCCGGCTCGCCCCAGTACAGCGTCGCCGACAGGCCGAGCTCCTCGGCCACCTCGCGGACGATCGGCAACTCCCACAACGGCCCGATGTGCGGCGCCGCCATCTCGTGGAACGCCCCGATCCCCCTCGCGGCCATCGCCTGCAGCGCGGCGGTGATGTGCATCCGCCGCTGCTCCGGACCGATCAGCTCGCTCAGCGCGTCCCGGACGGCATGGTGCGCGTCCCGCTCCAAGCGGCCAGTGCTGTCCAGCCCAGCTCCGTGGGCGGTCGGGATCAGGGCGGAGGAGATCACGCCGGAATGCCCGTCCACCCGGGACAGGTACACGCGCCGCCCACCACCGGCCGCATCCAGCTCTTGCGCCGTCGGCACCCGGCCCTCCGGCCACGTCGTCTCGTCCCACCCGGCGCCCTCGATCACCGCGTCCTCGGGCAGCCTGGCCGCGAAGGCCGCCAGGCGGTCCAGGGCGTCGGTGAGTGACGTCGTACCGGCGAGGTCGAGACCGGTCAGCAGCGCACCGGCCTGGGCGGTGTGGACGTGGGCGTCGACGAAGGCCGGCGTGACCAGCTTGCCGTCCAGGTCGACGACCTCGTCGGCGCCGTCGGCGTACGAGCCCGCACCGGTGTCGTCACCGAGCCAGGTCACCACCCCGTCGTCGAAGGCGATCGCGGTGGCGTGGGGGTCGGCGGGCGAGTAGACGGAGCCGTTCGTCAGAAGTGTGCGCACGGCCTAATCCTCCGCCAGCCTGCTCTCGAACAGACCACGGACACCCGGCTCGGTCCGCAACAGCTCCATCGCATAGTCCGCGTGACCCGGGACGTACCCGTTGCCGACCAGCATCGTGACGTCCGCCGCCAGCCCTTCGGCGCCGAGCGCGGCCGCGGAGAACGAGGTCGCCATCGAGAAGAAGATCACGGTGCCGCCGGCCGCGGTGGACAGGACCGCGCCGTGCTCGCACCCCGGTACGTCGACGCACACGACAGTGATGTCCGCGGGTCCCCCGGCTGCTTCGACGGCCTGCGCCAGCGCTACTGGATCGCGGGCGTCGGCCAGCGCGACGACATCGGCCAGACCCGCCTCGGTCAGCCGGTCATGCTCGGCCTGGAACGGCACGACCCCGATAGTGCGCGCCGCACCCGCCGCCCGCGCCGCGGCCAGTGACAGCGACCCGGACTTACCTGCGCCGCCAATTACTGACACGACAGGCTTTATGCCTTTGTCGACATACGAGCCGACCACACGCGCGGTCAGCGCCGGTGCGCCGCACACGTCCATGACTGCCAGCGAGAGCTCCGGCTTCAGGTCGTCCGGCAGCTTCGCGACGATCGACCGGGCGAACAGGATCGCATGCCCCTGCGCCGGCACCTGCTCGCTCGTGCCGTCCCAGTCCTGCAGGCCGTCGGTGATCTGCAGCGGCGTCAACGTCAGCGACACCAGGGTCGCGACCCGGTCGCCCTTGCGGAGCCCGAGCGGCGAATCCGGACCGGCCTCGTCGACCACGCCGACGAGCATCCCGCCGGAGCCGGTGACCGGGTTCTGCATCTTGCCGCGGGTCTCGACGATGTCCAGGACCGCCCGGCGGATCGCCGCACCGTCACCGCCGTGCGCCCCGGCCAGCTGGCGGTACGACGCGGCGTCCAGGTTCAGGCGCTCGACCGCGATGCGGACCTCGTCGGGCCAGATACCGGGACGGGCGTCGAGTTTCTCCGCCGCCTGCGGCAACACGCCGGACGGCGCGAGTACGCGGTGCAGTCCTACCGGGCTCGATGACACTGATCCTCCTCTGTGCGGTCGGGCAAAATACTACTCACAGCGCGCCGTGACGGGAATTCTTACGGCGTACTGTTGGATCTGAGGGAAGTTCTATCGCTATCCTCACATCAGACCGCATTCCCCACGTCCCTGCGGAGGACCTGTGACCGACCTGATCACCCCGGAGCTGGCGTCTTCGGAGCCTGGCGACGGCCAGCCGTACCTCTACCGGCGCACTGAGCTGGTCGAGCCGGACTGGACCCGGCTGCCCGGCTGGAAGGACGTCACCGCCGACGAGTGGCGGTCGGTGCAGTGGCAGCGGTCGCACTGCGTGAAGAACGTGAAGCAGTTGCGTGAGGTGATGGGCGACCTGCTCGAGGAGCGGTTCTACGAGGACCTCACCCGCGACCAGGCCGAGCGCGCGACGATGTCGATGCTGCTGCCGCCGCAGATGCTGAACACGATCGTCCCGGCCGGCGCCGCCGACTACACCGAGGCGTTCTACGCGGACCCGGTCCGCCGCTACATGCTGCCCGTGTTCAGCGACCGGCGGACCGACTGGCCGTCGCACCCGCACGCGACCCGGGACTCGCTGCACGAGCACGAGATGTGGGCCACGGAGGGGTTGACCCACCGATACCCGACCAAGGTCCTCGCGGAGATCCTGCCGACGTGCCCGCAGTACTGCGGCCACTGCACGCGGATGGACCTGGTCGGGAACTCGACGCCGGTGATCGACAAGCTGAAGTTCGTCGCCAAGCCGCAGACCCGGCTCGACGACATGCTCGACTACCTGCGCCGCACGCCGGGGGTCCGGGACGTCGTCGTGTCCGGCGGCGACGTCGCGAACATGCCCTGGCCGCGGCTCGAGGCGTTCCTGACCAGCCTGCTGGAGATCGAGAACATCCGCGACATCCGGCTGGCCACGAAGGCGCTGATGGGGATGCCGCAGCACTGGCTGTCGTCCGACGTGCTGTCGGGCGTGGAGCGCGTCGCGTCGGTGGCGCGCAGCCGCGGCGTGATGCTCGCGATGCACACGCACGTGAACGCGGCGCAGTCCGTGACGCCGCTGGTCGCCGAGGCGTCGAAGGCGATGCTCGAGGCCGGTCTGCGCGACGTGCGGAACCAGGGCGTCCTGATGCGCGGCGTGAACGACTCGATCCCGCAGTTGCTCGACCTGTGCTTCGCGTTGCTCGACGGCGCGAACATCACGCCGTACTACTTCTACATGTGCGACATGATCCCGTTCTCGGAGCACTGGCGGGTCTCGGTGCGCGAGGCGCAGCACCTGCAGCACGGCATCCTCGGCTACCTGCCGGGCTTCGCGACGCCGCGGATCGTCTGCGACGTGCCGTACGTCGGCAAGCGCTGGGTGCACCAGCTGTCGGAGTACGACGAGGTGCGGGGCATCTCGTACTGGAAGAAGAACTACCGCACCGGTATCGAGCAGCAGGACCCCGAGGCGCTCAACCGCACCTACGAGTACTACGACCCGATCGACACCCTCCCCCGCGAGGGCCAGGACTGGTGGACCCAGCACGCCGGCAACCACCTCGCCGAAGCCGAGCAACGAGCCGCCGCCTCCCGCGCGGCCGCCGAGTCCCAGAAGCTCCTGGACATCAACTAACCCAGAACCGTCTTCGGTGCCACCGCAGGGGGCGGCACCGAAGACTTTGCAACTTCCTGCAATTCTCTCAGCGTGACCCATTGGATGCGCTCGGCAACCGCTAGCATCACCGCGTGATTCGCAAGGTTGCCGGCGTACTGCTCGCTGTGGTTGGGCTGATTGTTGCTGTCGTGGGCGGCGTGGCCGCGTTCTGGCTGATCGGGCCGGATGACACGGTGCATTCGGGCGAGCAGTCGTTGAGCAGCAAGGGACTGGCGATCGCGAGCACCCCGGAACTGCTGAACCGGAACGGGCCCGTGCTGCACGTCGACGTACGGTCGGCCAAGGACCAGCCCGTGTTCGTCGGAGTCGCCCGCGACTTCGACGTCGCCAGCTACCTGAACGGCACCGCCCACACCAAGCTCGTCCAGGTCCAGTTCCCGATCGCGCTGTCCACCGAGGACTCGAAAGGTACGGCAGGTCCGCTCACCGCACCCGCGACGCTCGACTGGTGGATCACCAAGGCGAGCGGCCCCGGCCGCCAGTCGATCGCCTGGCCCATCGAGGACGGCCCGTACGACGTCGTCATCATGAACGCCGACGGCAAAACCGCCCCCGACGTACAACTCAACCTCGGCATCGAGATCCCGAAGGCGTTCCTGACCGCCCTCGCCGTCTTCGCCCTGGGCATCCTCCTCCTTGCCCTGGGCATCCTCCTCATCCTGTTCCGCCGCCGGCCCACGAAGCCTGACGCACTCGATGCCTCCACGGCCGTCTCACGCGTCCGCGATCTCCAGAACACCATGCCGCTTCAACGATCCGGTCAAAGCCGGCCCAGGCAGCCGGCACCTGCGGCGCCGCGCGCCATCCGCCGGGGCGGCGGACTCGTGCTTGTGGTCGGGCTAGTTACTGGGTGTTCGGCGGTACCGCCGGTCGACACCGTGAAAGAGCTGACCCGTCCCGCGATCAGCGACACGGCAGCGGCAGCCGTGATCAGGCACTACAACGACGTGAGCAGCAAGGCCAACAGCACGATGAACGACGAGTTGCTCGCGGCGGTCGAAGGCGGCGACCGTCTCCGGCAGAGTCAGGCCTGGGGCGAGATCGCGCGGGCCGTCAAGGCGAAGCCGGCGGGGGTGCACTCCTACACGAACCCTGTGATCGGTTCGCCGCTCTTCGGCGGCTACCCGATGCGGTTCGTCAGCTCGGCCGGGTTGTCCGGCGAGAAGGACTACCGCCATCTCGGCGTGTGGGAACGCGCCACCGCCGGCAGCACCTGGAAGCTGACGTTCGCGGCCGCGCTGAGGACAACCACCAAGCTGCCTGACCTGGTCGGTCTGCGTGTCGCGACCGCGGCCGATGACACCAAGCTTGCCTCCGCAACTCAGGCCGTCGCACCGAGCCTGGCGACGTACCTGACGGACGGACCGAAGTCACCGCGCGCCACGGCATTCCAGGCGAACGCGGACATCGCGGCGCTGTTCGCGGATATCGCCGACGACAAAGCCGAGCAGGCCAAGGATCCCGGGTCCGTCCTCAGCCTCACGAACACCTTCACAGCACCCGCGGAGTCTCCCGCGTTCGTCACCAAGTCCGGTACGGCGGTGGTGTTCGTCTCGTTGACCCACAAGTACAGGCTGCAGGTGGGGTACCGGTGGCAGTTCTGGTGGGACAGTTTTCCCGAGAGCGTTTACAGTCCTCCGACCGTGAAGTACGAAACGGCCCTCACCTCGACGACCATCCATGAGGCTGTACTTCTCGTGCCGCCAAAAGGCAAGGGCAAGATTCAGGTACTGACGTTCGCGTCGCAGCTCGTCGAAGCCGGCGGCTACTGAACCAGGTAGCTGGTCAGTTCGGCGAAGGTGTTGATGGTTGGGCCTTGCCAGGTTGGGGCGCTGTTGGCGTGTTCGAGGGTGCGGATGGTGTGCATGCCGAGGGAGGCGGCGGCGGGGAGTTCGTTGTCGTTGCCGTCGCCTACGTAGAGGCAGTCCTGGGGGTTGGCGGACAGGGCCGCGCAGGCGGTTTTGTAGATTGCCGGGTCGGGCTTGGCGGCGCCTACCTCGGCTGAGAAGGCGGTTGCGTCGAAGTAGCGGGCCAGCGGGCTGCCGGGCCATTGGAGCTGGGTTTCCGCGGTGATGTTGCTGACCAGGCCGATCCGCCAGCCTGCGGCCTTGAAGGCGGCCAGCGTTTCCAGGGTCGCCGTCGGCACCGTGCCCAGCAGTCGTTGGGCGAGGGCTCGGCGCAGGCTTGTTGCCTCCTGCACCTGTTCGTCGGTCGGGGTGCCTCCGCAGCGCTCGGCGATGACGCGCAAGGTGCTCGGCAGGTCGCCGTACGCCCCGGTGAACCGCTCGTACGACGAAGCGTCGAAGGCCGCCTGGAACGCTGCCGGGTCGACGCCCAGGACTGTGCCCATCCGGGCGTTCACCAGGTCGCGCGAAACGTCGCCGCCGTGGATCAGCGTGCTGAACAGGTCGCTGAGCAGAACCTTCACAGCGCCGGCGGACGGCGCTCGTACGGCGTGCTCAGCACGATCGTCGTGGTCGTGGACACGTTCGCGCGGGCCCGGATCACGGCCAGCAGGTTCTCCAGCGCGGCCGGCGAGGCGACCCGGACCACCAGGATGTAGCTGGAGTCGCCGGCCACCGAGTAGCAGGACTCGATCTCCCGGACGTCGCGGAGCCGCTCCGGTGAGTCGTCGGCCTGGGACGGGTCGATCGGCCGGATCGCGATCAGCGCGGTGAGCGGCAGGTCGAGCGCCGTGTGGTCGACGGTCGCGGCGTACCCCTGGATGATGCCGCGCTGCTCGAGCCGCTTCACCCGCTGGTGCACGGCGGACGTGGACAGGCCGGTCGCCTTGCCCAGGTCGGTGAAGCTCATCCTGCCGTCGGACGCGAGCAGGCCGACGATCTTGCGGTCCAGGTCCTCCATCCTGGAGACACTACTTGAGGAAACCCTCCGCCCGCTCGTCATCTCGCGACGGTGAGCACGACCCCGGCGTGGTCCGACGGCCACAGGCCGGTGACCGGATCCTTGGCCGAACTGTCCGCGCCGGTCACCGCGCCCGCGATCACCCGGACCTGCTCGCCGGGCGCCGGGCGCGCGAAGATCATGTCGATGCGGTGGTCGAACGACGGCGGCGCCGGCTCGTCGACTGTCTCGTTCAGCCCGGACGTCCAGCCCTGGTTCGCGGGCCTCCAGGTCAGCCAGAGGTCGGTGAATCGGCCAGGACCGGTGATGAAGTCGTACGGCGCCTTGTGCGGAACATGGTCGTGCGGCTTCACCGAGCTGTTCAGCGGATCGGAGTTGCAGTCGCAACCGATGATTGTCGTCCGGCCACGGTCGGCCGCGGGCCCGGCGAGCAACTCGGCCGCCTGGGCCAGCGCCAGGTCGGAGCTGAACGCTTCCAGATGCGTGTTGACGAAGCGGAACGGACGCCCGGAGCCGTGCGCGACGTCCACCCAGTTGTACCCGCGCACGAACGTCGCCGGGAGACCGGCGACCGACAGCACAAGCCTGGCGTTGTACTGACCGCTGCCCGAGTCCAGCACCCGCAGGTTGCTCGATGCCCGGAGCAGAATCACGTCACGGATCGTGAGCCGCACGTCCCGCCCGTCGGTCGCCGTACCCGTGAACGGGTTCCCGACGAAGGACGGCGCTTCGACGTCGGACTCCTGCTGGACGACGACCGCCTTGTACGGAACGCCCGTCCGGCGCAGGTCCTGGAGCAGGATCGCCAGGTAGTCGTAGTCGACGGTCGTCGCGTTCAGTGCGCCCGGACTCCCCGACCCGGGCAGCTCCAGAGGCCCGTGCCTCCAGAGCGCGACCTCCTGCAGCCCGACCAGATCCGGCTTCGCCGTGGAGATTTCCTCGGCGAGCAGCTGACTGCGGCGCGGGAAATTCGTCCTGTCCACGATCGCGCGCGTCACGTGGTTCGCGTTGCCCAGCGCGACGAACGCCGCCGCGCCGGTGAGTCCGGCGGTGGCCTCGATCGGCCGCTGGATGTCCGCGCCGAGGTACAGGTTGCGCGTCATCACTGTCACGGGCTTGTCCACGTTCGCCGACGCCGGCACCGCGTGCAGCGGCACCGCAAGCACTCCAAGAACCACCATCAGCCTGCACAACCACGACCGAAGCATCCGCATCCCCTCCCCAGGGTCGGTACTGATCCTTGGTCTACCACGCGCCGGTGGCAAGGGCTTGTGCATCGCGAGCTGTCGGCGGGCTGTGAAAGCATCCCCCTATGGCTGAGACAGGACAGCGCCTGATGCTGCTCGACACCGCGTCGTTGTACTTCCGTGCGTTCTTCGGCGTGCCCGACACGATGAAGGCCGCCGACGGTACGCCGACCAACGCGATCCGCGGGCTGCTCGACTTCATCGCGCGGCTGACCGAGAATCACCGGCCCACCCACCTGGTCGCCTGCTGGGACGACAACTGGCGCCCGTCCTGGCGGGTCGCGCTGATCCCGTCGTACAAGGCGCAGCGGGTCGAGTTCGTGACGCCGAAGGGCGAGCAGGTCGAGGACGTCCCGGACCGCCTGGAGGTCCAGGTGCCGTACATCCGCGCCTGCCTGGAGGCGATCGGCATCGCCGTCGTCGGCGCACCGGACCACGAGGCCGACGACGTGATCGGCACGCTGTCGCATCAGGCGACGATGCCGGTCGACGTGGTCACCGGCGACCGCGACCTGTTCCAGCTGATCGACGACAGCCGCGGCGTCCGGGTCGTCTACACGGCCGCCCGCGGCGTCGGCCGCGCCGAGGTGTACGACGAGAAGGCGCTGCTCGCGAAGTACGAGATCCCCGCCCAGCGGTACGCCGACTTCGCCACGCTCCGCGGTGACGCGTCCGACGGCCTGCCCGGCGTGAAGGGGATCGGCGAGAAGACTGCCGCCGCGCTGGTCACGTCGTACGGCGACCTGGACGCGATCCGCGCCGCGGCCGCCGACCCGTCGACGCCGATGGCGCCCGGGGTGAAGAAGAAGATCCTGGCGGACAGCGACTACCTGGACGTCGCGCCGAAGGTGGTGGCGGTCGCGAAGGACGCCCCGGTCGGGACGTACGACGCGACGATGCCGCGCGAGATCAAGGACCCGGAGCGCTGGCTGGACCTCGTCGAGCTGCTCGAGCTCGGCAGCAGCGCCCAGCGCGTGATGACCGCGCTCGACCTGGGCCCGAAGGCGTGAGCACGCGCGAGCTGGCGGAGCAGTTCCGCGAGGAGATCGTCACGCTGCGCCGGGCGCTGCACCAGGTCCCGGAGTACGACCTGGACCTGCCGAAGACGCAGCAGCTGATCCTGGACGCGCTCGCCGGTCTGCCGCTGGAGATCACGCTCGGCAAGGAGCTGTCCTCGGTGACCGCCGTACTGCGGGGCGGCGCCGGGCCCGGCCCGGTGGTGCTCCTGCGCGGGGACATGGACGCGTTGCCCGTCACCGAGCGGACCGACGTGCCGTTCGCTTCCCAGCATCCCGGGATGATGCACGCCTGCGGTCACGACCTGCACGTCGCGGGCCTCGTCGGCGCCGCGAAGGTGCTGTCGGCGCTGCGCGACGAGCTGCCGGGTGACGTGGTGTTCATGTTCCAGCCGGGCGAGGAGACGTCCGGCGGCGCGCCGATCATGATCCGCGAGGGCGTGCTCGACGCGGCGGGCCGACGGGCCGACGCGGCGTACGGGCTGCACGTCGGCTCGTCCTCGCAGCCGCTGGGGATGTGGAGCAGCAGGCCCGGCTCGTTCATGGCGGCGGCCGATCAGCTGCACGTGCGCGTCGTCGGCGCGGGCACGCACGGCTCGACGCCGTACCGGGGCAAGGACCCGATCCCGGTGCTGTGCGAGATCGTGACCGCGTTGCAGACCCTCGTCACGCGTCAGTTCGACGTGTTCGACCCGGTGGTGCTCACGGTCGGCCGGATCGCGGGCGGCACGAAGGAGAACATCATCCCGGACGACGCGTTCTTCGACGCGACCGTGCGGACGTTCTCCGAGGCGGCGCGGGCGAAGGTGCAGGAGGCATCGATCCAGCTGGTCGAGGGGCTCGCGGCCGCACACGGCGTGCAGGTCGAGGCCGAGTACCAGGTCGGCTACCCGGTGACGGTCAACAACGAGGCGGAGTTCGAGTTCGCCCGCGAGACGATCGTGGACGTGTTCGGCGCCGACCGGTTCCGCGAGCGTCCCAACCCGCGCTGCGGCGCGGAGGACTTCTCCTATGTCCTGCAGGAGGTCCCGGGCGTCTATCTCAACCTCAGTGCCTGCGCCTCCGCCGATCCGGACGCGGCACCCGACAACCACTCCCCCTTGGCGAACTTCGACGACTCGGTCCTGCCGGACGGGGCGGCGCTGCTGGCCGAGCTCGCCGTCCGCCGTCTGAACCGGGCCGGCTAGGGAGAATTCCCGATAGGCGGGCAGTCCGTGCTGCAGCAGACTGCCCGCATGCCCTTCGTCAACGTTCCCGACGGTTACCTGTACTTCGAGCAGCACGGTGCAGGCCCGGATGTCGTCCTGCTCAACGGCGGCCTGGCTGATGTCCGCATGTGGTCGTCGACCGTGGCCTGGCTCGCGGAGACGCACCGCGTCACGACCTGGGACTACCGCGACACCGGCCTGTCGTCACCGGCCGACCGCGAGTACGACGAGATCGCCGACCTGGCCGCCGTACTCGATGCGGCAGGTATCGAGCGTGCCGTGCTGGTCGGGGTCTCCGACGGCGGGCGGCGCGGGCTCGGGTTCGCGCATCGACATCCTGCTCGGGTCAGGCACCTCTGCGTCGTCGGCGGATCGTTCGGCGAGTTCCCGGACCCGACACCGGCCGAAGAGGCCGCCCGGGTCGTGATGCGCGCTCACTTCGCGCGGCAGGCCAAGGTGCTCGAGTCCGACGGCATACCGGCTGCTGCCGAGCACGACGTCCAAGGCTGGTGCCCGGCGGTCCGCGGCGACGACCGGCGGCTGCTTGTCGGTCTGGAGATCGCGAACTCGCGTGTCATGACGATGCCTGTTCACCACGGCGTCGAGCTCGACCCACCCGTCAAACACCGCTTCACCGAAGTCACCACGCCGATCTCCGTCCTGATCGGTGGCCGCGACTTCGACGGCACTCAGCTCTGGGGACGGCGGCTGGCCGCGCAGGCGCCGTACGCCGAGCTGACGGTGCTGCCGGAGGCTGATCACATGCCGATGTTCTCGGCGCCGGACGGCTTCCGGGAGTTCGTGAGCCGTGTACTGGCGTGACTCCGCAACGCCACGGCGGTGAGTAGGGCGCCGAGGACGGTGGTGCCCGCCGCGACGACGTAGATCGCGGTCAGGCCGTGGCCGGCGATGACGCGACCGCCCAGCCAGCCGGCGAAGGCCGCCGCGACCTGGTACGCCGAGGCGTTGACCGCGATCGCCAGCGTCGGGGCTGTCGCGGCGGTGGTCAGGACTCTGGCCTGCATGCCGGGGACCACGGAGAAGCCGACCGCGCCCAGGGCGAACACGAGCACGCCGGTCAGTGTCGTGCTCGGGCTCAGCCTCAGGACGACGAGCAGAACGACGAGGAGTGCGAGCGCGCCGAGCTGGGACGGCAGCAGGGCCCGATCCGCCAGACGGCCGCCGACCAGGTTGCCGATCGTCGCGCCGACGCCGTACACCAGCAGCATCGGCGCGACGGCCGCCGCCGGGAACGATGCGGGGCCTGTCAGCAGGGGTGCGAGGTAGGTGAACACCATCAGTACGCCGATGTTGGCGACGGCGGTGATCGCGATCGCGAGGAGCAGTTCGCGGCTGCGGAACACGGCGAACTCCCCCAACGCCCGGGTGCGGACGCCGGGCTGGGCGTCGGGCACGAAGCGCGCGACGAGCACCAGGCCGGTCGCGCAGCAGGCCGTGATCGCCGCGAACGTCGTCCGCCAGCCGAACGCCTCCCCGATCCAGGTGCCGAGCGGGGCGCCGAGGATCATCGCCAGGTTCATGCCGAAGGCAAGTTTCGCGACGGTCGACGCCTTCTTGTCCGGTGGCGCGGAGGCGGTGGCGATCACGATCGCGTTGGCGAAGAACGTCGAGGTGACGAGTGCCGTCACGATCCGCGCGGCGAACAGCACGCCGTACCCGGGTGCGATCGTGGACAGCAGGTTCCCGGTGACGGCGACCGCCAGCAGCGCGAGGACCAGCGGCTTGCGCGGCCGGCCGGCAGTGATTGCCGTCAGCAACGGGCCGCCGACGATCATCCCCAGCGCGTACGCCGTGACGAGCAGGCCCGCCGCCGGGATCGAAACCCCCAGGTCCCCGGCCACCGCCGGGAGGATCCCGGCCACCACGAACTCCCCCGTGGTCACTCCGAACACGCAGACCAGCAACGCTGTCAGCTTCACGATTACCTCACGGATAGATTGGCTTACATCCGTGAGAACCCTAGATCTTTCTCACGGATGAGCGCAACCTGTACCATGAGAGCCATGGAGTCACCGCTGCCGCCCGCACCCGGCGCCGACGCTCATCTCGCGCTGGACTTCGCCAATACGGCGATCGCGCTCCCGGGCGGGCAGTACGTCGACCTGCTCGGCAGCCCGGCCTCGGTGAACGAGTGGCTCACAGCCCACAACCTCGCGCCCGAGGACGCCGACGTACAGGAGATGTGCGCGACCCAGCTCCGCGCCCTCCGCGAGCACGTCCGCTCACTGCTCGCCGCGCGCGTCAGCGGCGCGCCGGCCCTGCCCGCGGCGCTGGACGCAGTGAACGACGCCCTGACCCGCGTCCCGACCGCCCAGCTCCTGCACTGGGACGACAAGACCGGGCCGTACCGAGCCGCTCCCTGTCCCACCAACGAGATCCTCGAGCACGCCCTGGCCACCATCGCCGCCGGCACCGCCGACCTCCTCACCAGCCCCGAGGCCGAAGCCCTCACCGCCTGCGACGCCACCCCGTGCAACCGCTACCTGATCCGCCACGGCCGCCGCCACTGGTGCTCCACCCGCTGCGGCGACCGAGTCCGAGCCGCCCGCGCCTACGCCCGGCGTACCGCCGGATAGTCAACGGCCGAGGCCGGCGTTGCGGGCCTGGATGATCGCCTCGGCCCGGTCGGCGACGTGCAGCTTGGCGAAGATGTTCGAGACGTTGTTGCGAACCGTCTTCGGTGACAGGAAGAGCTCGGCGGCGATCTGGGCGTTCGAACGCCCGGCGGCGACCAGCGCGAGGATCTCCTGCTCGCGCGCGGTCAGCTGCGGGAAAGGACTGTTCGGGGTCGCTACCGGCTCCGCTGCGAAGAACTCGGCCACCCGGCGGGCGATCGCCGGCCCGAAGATCGCCTCGCCCTGCGCGACCGCGGTGATCGCCCGCAGGATCTCCGCCTGGTTGGCGCCTTTCAGCAGATAGCCACGGGCACCGGCCCGCATCGCCGCGAACAGCGTCTGGTCCTCCTCGGCCATCGTCAGCACGACGACACCGATGTGCGGACTGTCCGAGGTGATCGCCCGGGTCGCCTCGATCCCGTCCAGCCGCGGCATCTGCACATCCATCACGACCACGTCGGGCTGCAGTTCGCGCGCCCGGTCCACGGCCTCCACACCGTCGGACGCCGTACCGACGACCTCGACGCCGTCCAGAGACCCGAGCAGGGCGGCCAACCCGTCCCGGTAGACCGGGTGATCGTCGGCCAGCATCACGCGCACCGCCTCAGCCATTCACAACCTCCGGTACAGCGTCCAAGGGCAGCCTGACCTGGACCACAGTGCCACCCGCCGGCGGACAGCTCACGCTGCAGACTCCCCCGAGCTCAGCGGCTCGCTCACGCACCGACAGCATGCCAACCCCCGCACTCACCTCGGCACCGATCCCGACACCGTCGTCGGTCACCGATAATTCCAGCGTCGCGTTCTCCAGCCGCAGCTGGATCTCGCACCGCGACGCCTTCGCATGACGCGCGACGTTGGTCAGCGCCTCCGACGCGATCCGGTACGCCGCGACCTCGACACCGGCCGGAAGCGGTCCGAGGGCGCCGGCGTCGACGGACACCCGCAGTCCGCCGAGCCGGAACCGCTCCGCTTGCTGCTCGATCGCCCGCACCAGCCCCAGCTCGTCGAGCGCCGGCGGCCGCAGGTCGTGCACCAGCCGTCGTACGTCGGCCAGCGCGGCCGCCACCTCGCTCCTCGCGAGCTCGAGCATCCGGTCGGCCTCCGCGGGGGCCGACCCGGCCAGGTTGCGCGCGGTCTCGATGCGCAGCGCCACAGCGCCGAGACTCGGGCCGAGGCCGTCGTGCAGGTCCCGCCGGATCCGGCGCCGCTCCTCCTCGCGTGCGGCGACCAATCGGCTGCGACTCTTCTGCAGCTCGGCACTGAGCTCGCTCGCCCGCGCTGCGGCGGCCGCCTGGCGCACGAGGTCTCCGAGCAGGCGCTGGTCCCGCTCGGACAACGCCGTACCGCCGCCCGCGCAGAACACCAGCCGCCCGATCGGCTCACCGCGATACCCGACCGGCAGGGCGTGCGCCCGGCCGGCTTCGCGGCCGTGCTCGACGGTCACCCGCTCCCCGCCGGGCCGGTCGATCTCGACCCGGACGTACGGCAACCGGAACGCCTCCGCGACCGTCTGGGCCACCGCACCCAACTGCCGCTCCGGATCCGCGGCCGACTCGAGCCGCTCGGCGAGCGTGGACATCGTGGCGTACGGATCCTCGCGCGAGCCGCGGACCAGGCGCCGAACCCAGCGCCACAGCCGGTCGCGCAGCGGAGCGTAGACCACCGCGACCACGGCGATCGCGACGAGCGCGGCGTTGCGCTCGCCGAGCACCCCGCCCGCGATCGCGAACACCGCCAGGTCGACGCCGACCACGAGCACCGCCAGAACGCCGTACAGGAAGGTGGCCGAGAGCAGCCGATCGACGGCGTACAGCTGGTGCTTGGTGACCGCGACGACGACCGCCGCGGACGTCAGCGCGATCGCGAGACCGAACAGGACGGCCGGTACGGCGGGCGGGTTGTGGAAGGGCACGATCAGCACGAGCATGTCGACCAGCGCGGCCCACATCAGCCAACGGATCTGCGCCTTGCGGTCGCGGTCATTGCTCCGGCCGGCTCGGCGGTAGCGGTGCACGGTGACCAGGAAAGGTACGACGAGGCTCACGATCACGGCGCTGTACGCGATCCGCAAGAGCGCGGCCCAGACGTCGTACGGCAGCTCGATGCTGAGCGGATCGAGCGAC
Organism: Kribbella sp. NPDC051936; assembly: GCF_040680955.1. NCBI lineage: Bacteria > Bacillati > Actinomycetota > Actinomycetes > Propionibacteriales > Kribbellaceae > Kribbella > Kribbella sp. NPDC051936. The sequence goes on from NZ_JBFAXS010000009.1 coordinate 372,625, forward strand.
AGCCGGGCGATCTCCGGTGGCAGGGCCGCCGAGTGGTAGCGCTCCATCACGGAGCTCGGCGCAACGAGCAGGAGCAGCGGTAGCAGCGTCGTGAGGCCGATGCCGGCGATCGACAGACCACGCCAGAAGCGGCCGGCGACGAGTCGCCCGTCCGGGAAGATCAGGATCAGCAGCGGCAGGCCGAGCAACAGGAAGGCGCCGATCCGGGCGTAGAACCAGTACGCGGCGGACGCGCCAGGCAGCCCGGGATGCGTGTACACCGCGTACGCCGCCCAGCTCGAGGCGAAGCCGTCGACCACCCAGAGCAGGCCGGAGCCGGTCAGGACCCACGCGACCGGGTGTCTCGGCAGGCGGTGAAGGAGCAGAAGGCCGGGGACGACCAGGGCCAGACCCGACAGGGCGGACGTCCAGCCCGCGTCCAGCTCGGCGGCGGACGGAATGTCGGTGCCGTTGCGCAGGTCGAGGACCACGGTGGCCGCACACAGCAGAAGGACGGCTGCCCCGAGTGCAGCCGGCCCCCATCCCCTCCGTGTCTCCTCCCCCACCGCTGCATTGTGACTCAGAGTGTGTCCCGGCGTCGCGGGTCAGTTGTCCCGAATGTCTTCGGGACACTCGCGAGGACCCGAGGCCCTGTCGGCCGGGTCGGCGCGCCCCGAAGACTCGTGATCGACAACGAACCTCAGGGGGAGGACACCATGACCACAACACCAGCCAGAGCACGTACCGACGCATTGCCACCGCGCCACGGCGCTTCCGAGGCTTCCGGGGCTTCGACGGCTTCCCGGGCTTCCGCGGCTTCCGGGATGTCGGAGCGGGCGGTTCAGCGGCTCGGTCTCGGGCTGACGATGGGGACGCTGGCGTGGGCCGCGAGCATCTTCGTGTTCACGACGGACCCGCACGGCATCCCGGGCCGGATCGGCGACCTGACCGGGCTGCTGTTCCAGTTCGGCATCTTCTGCTTGCTGGCGGTGCAGTACCGCACCGGCGCGATCGGTACCGGGCGGGCCGCCCGAAGGTTCCTGAAGGCCGAGGCCGTGATCCTCGGCATCGCGAGCCTCTGGTCCCTGCTGCACGGCGTCCTGCCGACGGACCTGCAAGCCGCCGCGTGGCTGGCGCCGATGGACATCTGCTGGCCACTGTCGATGCTCGGCATGGCCGTCATCGCCGTCAAGCTTGCCGTCGCCGGCCGCTGGCAGGGCGTCCTCCGCTGGTGGCCACTGGTCGCGGAGAGCTGGGCAGTCGTCACAGTCCCGTCGTACATCCTCCTCGGCACCGAGGCCTCCCGCTGGATCGGCGGCACCCACCTCCTCATCGGCTACGCAACCCTCGGCATCCTGCTGACCCGAAACCCCCGCCTCGTCCTACCACGGACGTGATCCCAGAAGGGCCGCCGCCCACACGGCGGCCCTTCCCTAGTGCAAAGCGTTCTCCAGCCAGGTCATGAAGGCCGCATAGTCCGCCGAGATCGACAGCGCGATCTCCTCGCCGTCCGCCGTCGGACTCATCCGCCCGATGCCGTCCAGCGCGACATGCTCACGCACGAACCGCACACCCGGCCAGAGCATCGCGGCCGCGAGTGTCAGCGCATCGTGCTGCATGGACCCCGGATACTTCACCATCCAGCGGTCGAAGTGCTCGCGCAGCACCCGCTCCCACGGCCGCGCGTCCGGGCGGCCCCAGCGTTGGTAGAGCGCGGACTCGCGGGTGATCTCCATCGCCGGGTTGAACGTCACGTCCGACAGCACGAACCTCGGATTCCACCGTCCCAGCTCCGGCACCATCCGGATCGCCGCCTCCGTGTCCACCCGGAAGTTGTGTTCGGCCCGCGACGGATCCCGATACTTGATCGCCCCACCCATCTGCGTGACCGCCATCCGCGGGATCAGCACCGGCGCCTCGCGTTGCAGCCGCGCAAGGTTCGACAGCGGTCCCATGCCGACCCAGCGAATCCGTCCCTCGATTCCCGAGCAGACCTCGTCGATCACACCGACCACATCGGTGTCCTGCCGAGGCACCTCAGCTGGACAGACCCCGTCCATCACCCACATCCGGCTGTTCCCCAGATCGGAACCAGCCACGACGCGCACATCCGGCCGACCCGCCAGATCCAGCAGGTACCGAACGAGCCGCGCCCGCTCCCCGCCGTACTCGTCGCACGTCACCACCAACCGCAACTCCGGCACCGCCGAGCCGCCACCACCAGCGCCACCGTGTCGTCCGGATCCCCACCCAGATCCGTGTCGATGATCATCGGCGCCGTGGCGATCGCCGGCGGGCCGGGCGACGGTGGCGGCCCGCCGGCGATCAAGCCGAGATCGTCGGACTCGTCAAAGATCGCGGCCCATCCCGCAAGCGCCATCCACTCCGCCACGGGATCCTCTTCGCGATGCTCGCCCATCGCCACTTCCACCCTTCCGCATCGCGCTGAACGCATTCTCGACGAACACTTGCTTGTCGCCGTCACTCCCGCACCGCTCGTACGCGGCCCAGGTCGCCTGCCGGTCACGTTCCGGCACCTGCGCGCGGTCCAAGGTCCGCTGCAACGCCTCCACCTGCCGGTTGTCGGCCCGATACACGAAGGAGTCGAGGAACTCCGCAAGCCGCGGATCAGTCGCGCGGCCCTCGATCCACGCCCGGATCTCACCGCGGCACCGGCCGGCCCCGTCCTCCAGCCCGCTCCGGTAGTTGCCTCCGGCATCACGCAGGACCGCTACATCCCGCGCCAGATCGGTGGCCGTCGCGGCCGAGCGTGACCACCCGATCGACGTTGCGGTCAGCAACATCCGCCCGAAGGTCGGCGAGCATGTCGTCGGCGACCCGGACCATCAGTGGCGCCGGAAACTCGTAGGTCACGAGGTAGGCGTCCCGTAGCGTCCTGACATCCGCGGGGTCCTCGACGCTCAGCCGCGTCGCGACCCGGTGGGCGGTCCGGCTGCCGCGTTCGTGGACGAAGTTCGTGGGCATGCGTCCAGTACCGCACAGAAGGCGAGACCGGCGCGGAAGTTATCCACAAGCTGCAGTGGGCGGGGACGCCCGCGTGGCGTCCCCGCCCACCGGGTCAGCGGGCCATCGGGCGGGCGGCTGGGGTGGCTGGGGCGGTCAGGGCTGCTGCTTCCTCGTCGATGTCTACTACCGCGCCGCTGAACTGGGCGTTGTAGAGGCGGGCGTAGGCGCCGTCCAGGGTGAGGAGTTCGTTGTGGTTGCCCTGTTCGACGATCGCGCCGTTCTCCATGACGAGGATCAGATCCGCGTCGCGGATGGTGGACAGGCGGTGGGCGATGACGAAGCTGGTGCGGTCGGAGCGCAGGGCGGCCATGGCGCGTTGGACCAGGACCTCCGTGCGGGTGTCGACCGAGCTGGTCGCCTCGTCGAGGATCAGCAACTGCGGGTCGGCGAGGAACGCGCGGGCGATGGTGAGCAACTGCTTCTCACCGGCGCTGACGTTGCTGCCTTCCTCGTCGATGACCGTGTCGTAGCCGTCCGGCAAACTGTGGACGAAGCGGTCGACGTACGTCGCCTTCGCGGCCGCCAGCATGTCTTCCTCGGTGGCGTTCAGGTTGCCGTAGAGGAGGTTGTCGCGGATCGTGCCGCCGAACAGCCAGGTGTCCTGCAGCACCATGCCGATCCGCGAGCGCAGGTCGTGCCGGGTCAGCTCGGTGATGTCCACGCCGTCGAGCGTGATCCGGCCGCCGTTCAGCTCGTAGAACCGCATGATCAGGTTGACCAGCGTGGTCTTGCCGGCGCCGGTCGGGCCGACGATCGCGACGGTCTGCCCTGGCTCGGCGACCAGGCTCAGGTCGGTGATCAGCGGCTTGTCCGGGTCGTACGAGAACGACACGTGCTCGAACTCGACCCGTCCCCGCGCGTCGGTCACCTTCTCCGGTGTCGCGTCGTCCGGCACCTGCTCCTCGGCGTCCAGGACCTCGAACACGCGCTCGGCCGACGCCACGCCGGACTGCAGCAGGTTCGCCATCGAGGCCACCTGGGTGAGCGGCTGGGTGAACTGGCGCGAGTACTGGATGAACGCCTGTACGTCGCCCAGCGACATCGTGCCGGAGGCGACCCGCAGACCGCCGACGACCGCGATCACCACGTAGTTCACGTTCCCGATGAACATCATCAGCGGCATGATCAGGCCCGAGATGAACTGCGCGCCGAACGCGGCCTTGTAGAGCTCCTCGTTCTTCTCCGCGAAGCTCGCCTCGATCTCCTTCTGCCGGCCGAAGACCTTCACCAGCTCGTGCCCGGTGAACGCTTCCTCGATCTGGCCGTTCAGCGCGCCGGTGTGCCGCCACTGCGCCACGAACCGGACCTGCGACCGCTTCGCGATCGCCGCGGTCAGCACCATCGAGATCGGGATCGTGACGAGCGCGATCAGGGCCAGCAGCGGGGAGATCACGAACATCATCGTGACCACGCCGACCACCGTCAGCAGTGAGGTGAGCAACTGGCTCAGGGTCTGCTGCAGGCTGGTCGAGATGTTGTCGATGTCGTTGGTCACCCGGCTGAGCAACTCACCGCGCGGCGCGCCGTCGAAGTAGCTCAGCGGCAGCTTGTTCAGCTTCTCCTCGACGTCGGACCGCAGGTCGAGAATGGTCCGCTGGACGACGCCGTTCAGGATGTAGCCCTGCGCCCAGGACAGGAAGAACGCCCCGGCGTACAGCGCCAGGACCAGCAGCAGGACGTTGCGCAGGGCATCGAAGTCGATGCCGACGCCCGGGATCAGGTCGATCCCCTGCAGCAGGTCCGCGAGCCGCCCGTTGCCGGACGCGCGGGTCTGCTCGATGACCTGCTCCTTGGTCATACCGCTCGGCAGCCGCTTGCCGATCGCGCCGGCGAAGATGATGTCGGTCGCGCGGCCGAGGATCTTCGGGCCGAGCACCGACAGCCCGACGCTGAAGACCGCCAGCAGCACGACGCCCGACACCTGCATCCGGTGCGGCCGGAGCCGCTTCAGCAGCCGCTTCGCCGAGGGCAGGAAGTCGATCGACTTGTCCCCCGGAATGCCGCCGGGAGGACCGAACGCCCGCCCGGTGGTCGGCCGCTCGGTCGCCTTGACGGTCTTCGCCGCACCCGGTTCCTGCCCGTTCGGCGCCGGCTTCTGCCCGTTGGGCGACGGCTTCTGCTCGCTCATGCCGCCTCCTCCGCGGAACGCTGGGACTCGACGATCTCGACGTACGTCGGACACGTGTCGAGCAACTCCTGGTGGGTGCCCTTGCCGACGATCGCGCCGTCCTCGATCACCACGATCTGGTCGGCGTCGATGATCGTCGAGACGCGCTGCGCGACGACGACCACGCAGGCCTCCCGCGTGATCGGCCGCAACGCCGCCCGCAGCCGGGCGTCCGTCGACAGGTCGAGCGCCGAGAACGAGTCGTCGAACAGGTAGATCTCGGGTTTGCGGACCAGCGCCCGCGCGATCGCGAGCCGCTGCCGCTGACCGCCGGACACGTTCGTGCCGCCCTGGGCGATCGGCGCGTCCAGCCCCTCGGGCATCGCCTCGACGAAGTCCCGGCCCTGGGCGATCTCAAGCGCGTGCCAGAGCTCCTCGTCGGTCGCGTCCGGGTTGCCGTACCGCAGGTTGCTGGCCACCGTCCCGGAGAACAGGTACGGCCGCTGCGGCACCAGGCCGATCCGCTCCCAGAGTGCCTCGGGCTCGATCTCCCGTACGTCGATGCCGTCGACGAGCACCCGCCCCTCGGTCGCGTCGAACAACCGCGGCACCAGCGACAGCAGCGTCGTCTTGCCGGCGCCGGTGCTGCCGATGATCGCGGTCGTCTGCCCCGGCGACGCCACGAAGCTGATGTCCCGCAGGACCGGCTCGGCGGCCCCCGGGTACTTGAACGAGGCGCGCTCGAACACGAGCCGGCCGCGCCCGGTGAAGTTCGTGATCGGCGTGACCGGCGGCCGGACCGAGGAGTCGGTGTCCAGCACCTCGGAGATCCGGTCCGCGCAGACCGAGGCCCGCGGCACCATGATCATCACGAACACGCCCATCATCACCGAGAACAGGATCTGGATCAGGTAGCTCAGGAACGCGGTCAGCGCCCCGACCTCCATGGTCCCGTTCTCGACCCGGGACGCGCCGAACCACAGCACCGCGATGCTGGACATGTTCAGGATCAGCATCACGGTCGGGAACACCAGCGCCATCAGCCGGCCGGCCCGGATCGCGGTGTCGGTGAGGTGCTGGTTCGCCTCGCCGAACCGCTCGACCTCGTGCGGCTCGCGGACGAACGCCCGGACCACCCGGATCCCGGTGATCTGCTCGCGCAGCACCCGGTTCACGCCGTCGATGTTCTTCTGCATCTTCCGGAACTGCGGCACCATCCGGCTCGCGATGAAGCCGATCGTGACCGCGAGCAGCGGCACCGCGACGGCGACCAGCCAGGACAGCCCGACGTCCTCGCGGACCGCCATGATCACGCCGCCGACCATGGTGATCGGGGCCGCGACCAGCATCGTGCAGGTGGTGACCACCAGCATCTGGATCTGCTGGACGTCGTTCGTACTGCGGGAGATCAGCGTCGGCGCGCCGAACTGGTTGACCTCCCGGGCGGAGAACTCCCCGACCCGGTGGAACACCGCGGCGCGGACGTCACGGCCGAACAGGGCGGCCGTCTTCGCGCCGAAGTACACCGCGGTGATCGTGCAGACGATCTGCAGCAGGCTGACGGCGAGCATCCAGCCGCCGGTGCTCATGATGTAGGCGGTGTCGCCCTTGGCCACACCGTTGTCGATGATGTCGGCGTTCAGGCTGGGAAGGTAGAGGGAGGCGATCGTCCCGACCAGTTGCAGGACGACCACCAGGGACAGGTTTCCTGCGTACGGACGCAGGTGCGTACGCAAGACGCGAAGTAACATCAATCATCCCCAGAGTCGTGATGGCGGGCACCGTCGAGCGCGAATTCGGCGATGTCCTCGGAGGCCGGCGGCTGACCGGTGTGGTGCTTGCCGTGGTTGAGGAGACCGTCGAAGGCGAAGTCGACGATCTCCTCGGCGGTCAGCACGTGGCCGCCGGAAATCAGTGGGTGGGTCGCCGAGAAGGTCAGCAGGTTGATCCGCCGGACCACCTCCTCGGCCGGGAGCCGGAGCTGGTCCTCGTCGGGCCGGATCAGCTCGGCGAACGCCGCGTTGGCCAGGTCGGACTGCCGTTGCTGGCGCGCCTTGTCCAGGGCGGTCGCCTTCCGGAAGTCCGGCGGGCGCTGGATCCGCAGGGCGAACAGCAGCTTGAACACCTTGCCGAGCCGCCGCTGGCCGATCCCGACCGCCGCCACCACGCGCTCCCGCAACGGCAGTGAACGGTCGATCTCCGCCAGCGCCTCGACCAGGTCGGAGGTGTCGAACACGGTCGCCATCGCCGCCTCGATCAACGCGTCCTTGCTGCCGAACGCGCGGAAGATCGTCCCCTCGGCGATCCCGGCCGCCTCGGCGATCTGCTTCGTACTGACCTCGGGCCCGAACTCCTCGAGCAACGGCAGCGCGGCCGCGACGATGGCGGCGCGCCGTTCCTCGGGAGGCAGTGGGGTGGCTCGTGGACTCACGAGATCCAAGGTAACTGAGTGAGTACTCACTCACAACTGCATTTACCCTTGCGGCGTAGGCCGGTTCGCAACCAGCGCAGAAACACCGTCCAGCAGCCTTTCCAGACCGTACTCGAACGCGTGTTCGGAGTCGTACGGCGCGTCGAACTCATTCCCGACGGCGGTGCCGACGCGCGCCGAGATCGGGAACTTCTCCAGGTCGCCGATCTGGTCCAGGTGCGGGACGTGCGCCAGCCACCACTCCTTGTCGGTCATCCCGGACCGCTGGATCACCTGGCGCGCCTCCACCGCCGTACGGACGGCGCCGTGGACGTAGCCGTTGACGAGCGCGACGGTCGCGTCCATCTCGAGGTCGGTGAGTCCGATGCCTTCGACCGCACCCAGCTCCCATTCGTATTTCGCCATCACGTTGGGGCCCAGCGGTGGGCGGCTGATCGCGACCTGGAGCAGCCACGGGTGGCGCAGGTACAGCTCCCGGTTCTCCCGCGCGACCTCGTCCAGGGCAGCTCGCCAGTCCCCCGGTACGACGCGCCGCGGCAGCTCGCCGTACACCGTGTCGAGCATGACGTCGAGCAGCTCCCCCTTGCCCGGGAAGTACCGGTACAGCGTCATCGCCCCGACGCCCAGCTCGTCGGCGACGCGGCGCATCGACATCGCGGCCAGCCCCTCGGCGTCCGCGACCCGCACCGCGGCCACGACGATCCCGTCCACGGTCAGCGCCGGCTTCGGCCCACGCGTCGGCACCGGCCGCCTCCGCCACAGCAGCTCGAGACTCTTCGCCGGGTCCCCACTGCCGCTGTACTCCGAATTCATGTGCAAGATTCTTCCTCAGGGGCTATTCTTCGTACAGCGTACGCAGTTGACCTCAAGTTACGTCGAGGTTCTAGCGTCGGGTTTTGTCGGTGGTCTACGGAATCATCGACGTCCCCGATCGATCGAATCACCGGAGTCCAGCCGTGAGTATGGAAATGACCGCGTGGAACTCGCTCTACCACGCGATGCACGCCCAGGACGAGAAGCGGCCCTTCTCGCGCGCCACCCTGCGCCGGATCCTCGCCTTCGCCCGGCCCCACCGGCGGTACCTGATCGCCTTCCTCGTGCTCAGCATCGGCGCGGCGGTGCTGGCGGTCGCCACGCCGGTGCTGGCCGGGCGGGTGGTCGACGCGATCGTCGGCGGCAAGGCGGTCGGCGTCGTCCTGCAACTGTCCCTGCTGATCGCCGTCATCGCGGTCGCCGAAGCCGGCTTCAGCCTGCTGACCCGTTGGCTGTCCGCGAGCATCGGCGAGGGCCTGATCCTGGACCTGCGGACCGCTGTGTTCGACCACATCCAGCGGATGCCGATCGCGTTCTTCACGCGGACGCGCACCGGCGCGCTGGTCTCCCGGCTGAACAACGACGTCATCGGTGCGCAGCGCGCGTTCAGCGACACGCTGTCCGGTGTGGTCAGCAACCTGGTGATGCTCGTGCTGACCCTCGTGGTGATGTTGCGGGTCTCGTGGCAGATCACTCTGCTCGCCTTGATTCTGCTCCCGGTCTTCGTCGTCCCGGCGCGCCGGATCGGGACCAGGCTGGCGGGTCTGCAGCGCGAGGCGGCGAACTACAACGCCACGATGAGCACGCAGATGACCGAGCGGTTCTCGGCTCCGGGTGCGACGCTGGTCAAGCTGTTCGGACGGCCGGCGCGCGAGTCGCACGAGTTCGCTGTCCGGGCGCGCCGGGTGCGCGACATCGGCGTCCGCACGGCCATGGTGCAGTGGATCTTCGTCACCTCGCTCACGCTCGTGTCCGCGCTCGCGCTGGCGGTCGTGTACGGACTGGGCGGGTTCTACGCGTTGCGCGACCAGCTCGACGCCGGCGCGGTGGTCGCGATGGCGCTGCTGCTGACCCGGCTGTATTCGCCGCTGACCGCGCTCGCGAGTGCGCGGCTCGAGGTGATGACCGCGCTGGTGAGCTTCGAGCGGGTCTTCGAGGTGCTGGACCTGGAGCCGCTGATCAAGGACAAGCCGGACGCGGGCCGGGTGCCCGAGGGGCCGGTGGCGGTGGAGTTCGCAGGCGTCAGCTTCGCGTACCCGTCGGCGGACAAGGTGTCGCTGGCCTCGCTCGAGGAGGTCGCGAAGCTGGACACCCGCGGCGGGGTCGAGGTGCTGCACGACGTCTCGTTCCGCGCGGAGCCGGGGCAGATGGTCGCCCTCGTCGGGTCGTCCGGCGCCGGCAAGTCCACGATCGCGCAGCTGATCCCGCGGCTGTACGACGTGGACTCGGGTGTGGTGAAGCTCGCCGGAGTCGACGTCCGCGACGTGTCCGCGGAGTCGTTGCGGGACACGCTCGGCATGGTCACGCAGGACGGGCATCTGTTCCACGACTCGATCCGGGAGAACCTGCTGCTCGCACGCCCCGAGGCCACCGAGGACGAGGTGTGGGACGCGCTGGAGCGGGCCCGGCTGGGTGAGTTGATCCGGTCGTTGCCGGACCAGCTGGACACCGTGGTCGGAGAGCGCGGGTACCGGCTGTCCGGTGGCGAGCGGCAGCGGCTGACGATCGCCCGGCTGCTGCTCGCGCAGCCGCGGGTGGTGATCCTCGACGAGGCAACCGCCGCGCTCGACTCGACGAACGAGGCCGCCGTGCAGGCTGCGCTGACCGAGGCCCTCGCCGGCCGGACGGCCGTCGTCATCGCACACCGGCTGTCGACGATCCGGGCCGCCGACCAGATCCTCGTGATCGAGTCCGGCCGCATCGTCGAGCGCGGCCGGCACGCGGAACTCCTGGCGGCCGGTGGCCGTTACGAGGAGCTGTACCGCACCCAGTTCGAGCAGCCCGGCGCGGAAGGCGCCGAAGCGGTTCCGGTCTGAAGTTCATTGGTCATTCGCGAGCGCGCAGGAGGTCGTCGGTTTGGTGGACACGGGGCAACAGCTGGCCGGATACGCGGTGGTCTTCCGGCCGGCTGATCCACCACGCAGCAGCCGGGTAGCGTTCTGGGATCCCTCCGGCGACCCACTCCCCCTCGGCGTCGGCGACCAGGCCGACCTCACACTGACGGTCGGCGGGCAACTGCAGGACGTCCGGGCGGTCGAGTTGCCGGTGACCGAGGCGGTGCCGGTGCTCGGGCGGATGCGGCGGGCGGCCGGGGCGCATCCCTCGGCCGCTTTCTGGGGCGGGGCCGCGCTGGTCGGGTTGCAGCTGGTTGCCCGGGGCAAGCTGCTTCCCGGCGTGACGCCGGACGGCCACGACGCCTGGCGGGTCGGCCCGCTCGAGCCCGATGACGTCACCCGTCTGCTCACCCTCGCCGAAGCCATGCCCGCCTCGGCCCGCGCACTGCCCCTCACCGACTCCCCCGACCAGGTGCGGTTGCCGGTGGCCGAGGAGTTGTTGCGGCAGTTCCTGGACGCGGTGGCCGACGGTATGCCGAGGTCGCCCGCGGCCGCGAAGGCACACCGGACGGACCTGTTCGCCGCGGCCGCACCCCAACGGGCGGAGCGGTTGCGGACCTGGGCGGACGAGGTGTCGGTGGGCCTGGACACCGGCGTACGGATCTCGCTGCGCATCGAGCTCGCCGACTCGCTCGCGTTCAGCGCCGTCGTCCAGCTGCACAGCCTGAAGGACCCGACCCTGGTCAGGGACGCGGACGATGTCTGGTCCGACGACGTCCCCGGGTTCGGCCCGCGCGCACGGATCGACGCGACCCTCGCGATCCGCCGCGCCGCCCGCGTCTGGCAGCCGCTCACCCGCCTGCTCGACTCCGCCGTGCCGGACCGGATGGACCTGGCCGACGACGACGTCGCCGACCTGCTGGCCGGATCGGCGCAACGACTCGCGGCAGCAGGCATCGACCTGCACTGGCCGCGCAGCCTCGGGCGAGAGCTCACCGCACGCGCCGCGATCACCTCGGCCGACGGGCCGCCGAGCGACCTTCCCGGCTTCTTCCAGGGCGACAAGACCCTCGACTTCAGCTGGCAGGTCGCGCTCGGGGACGACCCACTGACCGAGGCCGAGCTCGACCGGCTCGCGGAAGCCACCCGGCCGGTCGTCCGGCTCCGCGACCAGTGGATGCTGATCGACCCCGAGCTTGCCCGCAAGGCCCGCGACCGCATCCTCAAACCCGTCACTGCGATCGACGCGCTCGGCGTCGCCCTGACCGGCACGACCGAGATCGACGGCCGGCAGGTCACCGTCACCCCCGCCCAGTGGCTCGACGACCTGCGCGCCCGGATCGCCGATCCCGACCGCGCCGACGACCCGCCCGAAGCTCCGCCGGGTCTGCAGGCCACCCTGCGCGACTACCAGTTGCGCGGTCTGCGCTGGCTCGCCCGGATGACGTCGCTCGGCCTCGGCGGCTGCCTCGCCGACGACATGGGCCTCGGCAAGACGATCACGCTCATCTCGTTGCATCTCCACCGCCAGCAGTCCGCGGACACCGCGGGCCCGACACTCGTGGTCTGCCCGGCGTCGCTGCTCGGCAACTGGGAGCGCGAGGTGCAGCGCTTCGCCCCCGGCACTCCCGTGCGGCGTTTCCACGGCACGTCCCGTTCACTCGACGACGCGCGGGAGGGTTTCGTGCTGACGACGTACGGGACGCTCCGGCGGGACGCCGCACGGCTGGGTGAGCACCCGTGGGCGCTGGTGGTCGCCGACGAGGCGCAGCATGTGAAGAACCCCTCATCCGGTACGGCGAAGGCGTTGCGTACCGTGCCGGCCAAGGCCCGGGTGGCGCTGACCGGCACGCCGGTGGAGAACAACCTCTCCGAGTTGTGGGCGATCCTCGACTGGACGACGCCGGGGCTGCTCGGCCGGCTTGGCACGTTCCGCAGCCGGTGGGCGACGCCGATCGAGGCCGACAAGGACGAGGAGGTCGCGGCACGGCTCGCGAAGCTCGTCACGCCGTTCTTGCTCCGGCGGCGCAAGTCCGATCCGGGCATCGCCCCGGAGCTGCCGCCGAAGACCGAGACCGACCAGCCGGTCTCGCTCACCCGCGAGCAGGTCGTGCTGTACGAGGCAACGGTTCGCGAGTTGATGGCGGAGGTCCAGGCCAGCGACCGGATGGCGCGCCGCGGGCTGATCGTCAAGCTGCTGACCGGGCTGAAGCAGATCTGTAACCACCCCGCGCAGTATTTGAAGGAGCCCGGCGACGCCCGGCTGACCGGTCGCTCGGGCAAGCTCGAGCTGCTCGACGAGCTGCTCGAGACGATCGTCGCGGAGGACGGCGCCGTCCTCGTCTTCACGCAGTACGTCGCGATGGCCCGCCTCCTCGAGCGGCATCTCGCCGAGCGCGGCATCCCCACCCAGTTGCTGCACGGCGGCACTCCGGTCGCGCGGCGCGAGGACATGGTCGACCGGTTCCAGGCCGGCGAGGTCCGGGTCTTCCTGCTGTCGCTGAAGGCGGCCGGGACCGGGCTGAACCTGACCCGTGCGGATCACGTCGTGCACTACGACCGCTGGTGGAATCCGGCGGTCGAGGACCAGGCGACCGACCGGGCGTACCGGATCGGCCAGACCAGGCCGGTGCAGGTCCACCGCTTGATTGCCGAAGGCACCATCGAGGACCGGATCGCCGGCATGCTCGCCGCCAAGCGCGAGCTGGCCGAGGCGGTGCTGTCCGGTGGTGAGGCCGCGCTGACCGAGCTCTCCGATGCCGAGCTGGCCGATCTCGTCGAGCTGCGCGGAGGTGCCCGATGAGTGCCGCGCGAGGTTTCCCGGCGTTCGCCGCGCAGCACCGGAGCACGCGGGGCAGGTCGTGGTGGGCGCAGGCCTGGGTGCAGGCGATGGAGGACACGTCGCTGGACGCGGGCCAGCTCCGCAAGGGTCGCCGCTCTGCGAACTCCGGCCAGGTCGGCACGATCACGGTCAGCCCCGGACGGATCGCCGCGACCGTGTACGCGCCCGAGGACACCTACGAGTCCGTGGTGCACGTCGACGAGCTGACCGACGACGACTGGCACCGCTTCGGCGAGCAGCTCGCCGCGCGGGCCGGGCACATTGCGGCGTTGCTCGACGGCGAGATGCCGCACAACCTGGTGGAGGCCGCCGCCGATGCCGGCGTCACGCTGCTCCCCGGCATCGGCGACCTCGACTCCAGCTGCACATGCGACGCGTGGGAGCTGCCCTGCCAGCACGCCGCGGCGCTCTGCTACCAAGTCGCGTGGCTCCTCGACGCGGACCCGTTCGTCCTGCTCCTGCTGCGCGGCCGCAGCCGCGAAGATCTCCTCGATGAGCTCCAAGCGTCGTCGTCCCAACCCACAGCACCGGGCGTCGCCGTCGCCGACGTACTCGCGGCCTCGCCCGGCGACCTGCCGGAGCCACCCGACCTGCCGGCGAAGGTGAGCGCCGACGACCTGGCCGTCGCCGGGATCGAACCACCCGAAGGTCTCGGCCCGCACGCCCTGCAGCTACTGGTGCTCGACGCCGCCCGCCGCGCACGCTCGATCCTGAACGCGCTCCTTCACGGCACCGCGGAGCCGCAACCGCTCGACGAGTGGCAGGACACCGTGCGCCTGGCGACCGACTTCCCGGAGCTCGTCGCGGCGCTGACCGAGTCCTCCGACCGGGACGTTGCCCCAGGCATCCAAGCCTGGCGGTACGGCGGCGCGCCGGGCCTCGACGTCCTCGAGCACACTTGGACACCCGAGCCGGCCGAGCTCAACCGGGCGCGGACCGAACTGCTCGCCGCCGACGACGACCTGACCATCCACACCTCGGCGAACCGGTTGACGGTCGGCGCCGACACCCAACTCAGGCTGGACCGCAACGGCCGCTGGCACCCGTACCGGTACGTCGACGACACCTGGGTCCCGGCCGGTCCGCCGTCCAAGGACCCGCTGGTCGTCGAGTGGTAGTCCGTCAGGACTGCGTGACCGGGCGCATGGCGAGGCCCTCGGTGCCCGCCCAGTAGGTGACGCGCTGGCCGTCGTCGGCCTCGAACGAGGTGACGGGCATCTTCACCTTGACCGGTGCCTCCGGCTCGGTCTCACCGCCGGGGCTACCGAGGCCGACCGTCATCGACTTCACGGAGTAGGTGTCCATGTGGCCGCCGGTGGCGAGTACCCCGGCGTACGCCTTCTCGCCGGGAGCGAGCGTGACGGCCTCGTCGTCGCGGGTCGATTCCTTCACGGGGGCGGGGCGCTCGGCTGCACCGAGGGTGACCTCTGGGTAGTTCGCCACATCGCACTTCTTGGCGCTCGAGTTGGTTGCCACGAGCATCAGATGGCGAACGTCCGCACCCGCCGCGTCGTAAGTCGTGACAGTGAAGGTCAGGTCCGCCATGGTGCACAGCTCGACGCTGCCGTCGTCGCTGGGTGTCGCCTTGGTCGGCCTCGCCGGGGTCGACGGCTTCGCCGAACTCGACGAGACGGGTTCAGTCGTCGAGGCCGGTGGAGTCGTCGAGGTGGTCGCGTTTGCCGGAGTCGTGGCGCCCTGATGGTCGGAGGGCTTGCTTCCGTCCGCGGTGTTGCCCGACCCGCACGCGGCGGTCGTCAGGAGTACGGCGACCACCCCGGTTCCCAGCGCATGCCTTCTCCATCTGGCCGGACCCTTACGGTCCCCCGAAACCACGACGTTCACTGAAGTTCCCCTCGTTCGGCCTTGTTCGCTAATTCGAATGATGGACGCCTCACGCTGAGTTAAAGTTGGTCACGACTTCGGAGGAGGAGGTGAGTTGATGACCGCGCGGGCCCGCGCTGCCGTGCGTCCGGCAGCGCTTTCGGTCAGTCAACTCATCCGCTGAACCCTCCGAAAGGCATCACGTTGTCCAACATCTGGAACACCCGTGTCGAGACGCCGTCCGACATCGAGCCGCTCCGCGACCTCACCCGCGACGCGTTCGGCCGGCAGTACGAGGTCGACTTCCTCGACGCGCTCCGCGCCGAGCCCGTCGCCTGGATCCCGGGACTCTCGTTCGTCGCGACCACGTCCGACGACACGCCGATCGCCTACGCGCTCCTCACCCGCTGTCACGTCGACGACGTACCGGTCCTGTCACTCGGACCGGTCGCCGTGCTCCCGGCGTACCAGCGTCAAGGCGCCGGCGGAGCGGCGGTGCGGGCCGCGCTGGCGACGGCGCGTGACCGCGAGGAGCCTGCCGCTGTCGTTCTCGGCCACGCTGAGTACTACCCGCGGTTCGGCTTCCGGCAGGCGACCGAGTTCGGCATCCACCATCCGCAGTACGACGGTCCCAACCTGATGGCGCTTGCGCTCGGCAACCACGCCGTACCGGCCGGAACTCTGACCTACCCGGTCACCGGCTGACAGTCCGTACGCGGTCGTAAAAGGTGTCGTAAAAGGTTCAGTCAAACTCGCCGAATCACTTGCGCACCCCGGTTGTATACATGAAACAGTCGACAGTACCCCGCCTACTAGGAGCACGTGATGACTCGTCGACTGTCACTGAACCGTTTCATCGGGGCCGGCGCGGCGGTCGCCGCGCTGGCCCTCGTCGGGACCGCCTGCTCGCCGGTGGAGCCGGCCGGCAGTGACAACCAGTCCGGCGGCGGCCAGTCGACCGCCGCCGGGCAGGACGTGTTCGGTGACGCCGCCGACCCGGCGAAGGTCAAGCAGGGCGGGACCCTGACGGTCGCGCTGTCGGCCGACCCGGACAAGCTCGATCCGACGCTGTCGCGCAGCCTGTACTCGCGCTACGTCTTCCACACCATGTGCGAGAAGCTGTACGACCTCGGCTCCGACGCCAAGGTGGTGCCGCAGCTCGCGACCGCACTGCCGACGATCTCGTCCGACGGGCTCAGCCTCACCATCCCGCTGAAGCAGGGCGTGAAGTTCGCCGACGGCGGCACGTTCGACGCGAACGCCGTGAAGACCTCGCTGAACCGGCACCTCACGCTCGCCGGATCGGCCCGCAAGAGCGAACTCGGCCCGATCACGTCGATCGAGACGCCGGACGCGAAGACCGTGGTCATCAAGCTCTCGAAGCCGTTCGCCCCGCTGACCGCGGCGCTCGCCGACCGCGCCGGGATGGTACTCAGCCCCGCCGCCGTCGCGAAGCTCGGCGCGAACTTCTCGAACGCGCCGGTCTGCGTCGGCCCGTTCAAGTTCGCCAACCGGGTCGCGCAGAACTCCATCAAAGTCGTCAAGGACCCGCTGTACTACGACGCGGCGAAGGTGCATCTCGACGCGATCGAGTACCGGATCATCACCGACTCCAGCATCCGCTCGGCGAACCTCAAGTCCGGTGACGCGCAGGTGGCGGACTCGCTCTCGTCGCAGGACGCGCCCACGCTGCAGAAGGACGACACCGTCAGCGTGCTGCAGTCGCAGTCGCTCGGCTACCAGGGCCTGACGATCAACATCGGGAACGCCAACGGGATCGGCAACCCGCAGAAACAGCTGGACACGCCGATCGCGAAGGACCCGAAGGTGCGCCAGGCGCTGGCGCTGTCGATCGACCGGGACGCGCTGGTGAAGTCGATCTTCAACGGCCTCAACACGGTCGCCTGTTCGCCGGTGTCCCCGAAGAGTGAGTTCACGTCCGACGCGGCGCAGGTCTGCCCGCCGCACGATCCCGCGAAGGCCAAGCAGTTGCTCGCCGACGCCGGTGTCAGCACGCCGTACAAGGTCGAGATGATCACCTCCAACAACCCCGACAGCCTGCGGCTCGCGCAGGCCTTGCAGGGCATGGTGAAGGACGGCGGCTTCGACCTGGTCATCAAGCCCGTCGAGTACGCCGCGCTGCTGGACCAGCAGGACCGCGGTGACTTCGAGCTGCTGCAGCTCGGCTGGTCGGGCCGCGTCGACCCGGACGCGAACATCTACAACTTCGTCGGCACCACCGGAAGCCAGAACGTCTCCGGCTACAGCAACCCCGATGTCGACAAGCTCCTCACCGACGCCCGCCAGTCCACCGACCAGGCCGAGCGCGTGAAGCTGTACGGCGAGGTGGTCGGCAAGCTGCAGCAGGACGACCCGATCATCTACATGTACCGCCAGCGCAACCTCACCGGCGTCTCGAAGAAGCTGCTCGGCATCCAGGTCTACCCGGACGGCGTGATCCGCACCGCCTTCGCAGGATTCGCCAAGTGAGGCGGTACCTGCTCAATCGGCTCTGGCAGTCCGCGGTGACGCTCGTGCTCGCGACGATCGTGGTGTTCGCCGGGGTGCGGGCGTTGCCCGGCGACCCGGCGCTGGCGCTGGCCGGGGAGGATCGCGATCCGGAGTCGTTGCGGGCGATCCGGCAGCAGTACGGGCTGGACCAGTCGTGGATCGTGCAGTTCTGGCAGTTCGTCAGCCACGCGGCGCGCGGTGACCTCGGGCAGTCGATCCGGACCGGCGCTCCGGTGCGGTCGATGATCGTCAGCGCGTTGCCGGTGACGATCGAGCTGTCGGTGCTGGCGATCCTGATCGCGAGCGTCATCGGGGTCGGCGCCGGCGTCGTGGCCGCCGTACGGCGTGGGCGCCCGGCGGAATGGGCCGCGAACGCGCTGGCACTGCTCGGCCTGTCGGTGCCGCACTTCTGGCTCGGGCTGATGGCGATCCTGTACCTGTCGGTTGCCCTCGGCCTCTTCCCTGCCTCGGGTTTCGTGCCGTTCTTCAGCGACCCGGTCGCCAACCTCCACCATCTGATCCTCCCGGCCCTGATCCTCGGCACCGGTCTGGCCGCCGTGATCATGCGCCAGACCAGGTCGTCGATGCTCGACGCCCTGTCCGCCGACTACATCCGGACGGCGCAGGCCAAGGGTCTCCCGACCCGGGCCGTCGTCGGAAGACATGCCCTGCGCAACAGCCTGATCGTGGTCGTCACGATCGTCGGCCTCCAACTCGGCGCGCTCATCTCCGGCGCGGTCGTCACGGAACGGATCTTCGCCCTGCCCGGCTTCGGCAAACTGACCGTCGACGCGGTCTTCCAGCGCGACTATCCCGTCATCCAGGCGGTCGTGCTGGTGACCGCGACGGCGTACATCGTGATCAACCTGCTGGTCGACCTGCTGTACTCCGTGATCGATCCGCGGATCCGCGTGCGAGGTGAGGCGTGATGGCCGTCGCCGAAGCCGTGACGCCCGACCACCCGGCGCCGCTGCGCAGCAACCGCCGCCGGGTGGCCCGCCGGATCCTGCACAACCCGCTCGCACTCACCGGACTGGCAGTGCTGGCGTTCGCCGTGTTCCTCGCGGTGTTCGCCAACTGGCTGGCGCCGCACGAGCCGACCCAGACCCAGCTCGACCGCGCGTTCGCCCCGCCCGGCACGGTCGGATACCTGCTCGGCACCGACGACCTCGGCCGCGACGTGCTCTCCCGGATCATGTTCGGGCTCCGCGCGTCGTTGCACGTCGGCGTCCTCGCGGTCGCGTTCTCGCTGGTGGTCGGTGTACCGCTGGGGCTGATCGCCGGCTACTTCCGGACCGTCGACGCGCTGATCTCGCGGCTCACCGACCTGGTGCTGGCGTTCCCGTTCCTGATCCTCGCCGTCGGGCTGGCCGCGATCCGCGGCGCCAGCCTGGGCAACGCGGCGATCGCGATCGGGATCGCCCAGATCCCGGGCATGATCCGGATCGTCCGGTCCGAGACGCTGCGGCTGAAGTCGCTCGACTTCGTCGCCGCGGCGGTCGTCGAGGGCGCCGGCGACGCCTGGGTGCTCGGCCGGCACATCCTCCCGAACGCGGGGTCGGCGATCATCGTCCAGGCGACCGTCGGCATCCCGGCGGCAATCCTCGGCGAGGCCGTGCTGTCGTTCCTCGGCCTGGGGATCCAGCCGCCCGCTCCGAGCCTCGGCACGATGCTCGCCGACGCGCAGCAGTTCGCGTCCCGGGCGCCGTGGGCCGCGGTGATGCCCGGTGTCGCGATCATGCTGCTCACGCTGGCGTTCAACATCGTCGGCGACAGCCTCCGCGACGCTCTCGACCCGAAGGCGAGCCGCCGGTGAAACCTGTTCTGGCAGTCAAGGATCTGTCCGTCACCTTCCGCACCGAGGACGGCCCGCTGTCGGCGGTGGACCGGGTCGGTTTCGAGGTCGGGGACGGCGAGGTGCTCGCGGTCGTCGGCGAGTCCGGCTGCGGCAAGAGCGTCACGGCGATGAGCATCGCCGGCCTGCTCCCCCGCACCGCGAGCGTCACCGGTTCTGTCGAGCTCGACGGCACCGAACTCGTCGGCGCCGGCAAACGCACACTGCAGTCGATCCGGGGCCGCGAGGTCGCGTACATCTTCCAGGAGCCGATGACCTCGCTGAACCCGGTCTTCACCGTCGGCCACCAGATCGGCGAGGTGCTGCGGACGCACGTCGGGCTCAGTCGCCAGGCGGCGCGCGCCCGCGCGGTCGAGCTGCTCAAACTCGTCGGCATCCCGTCCGCCGAGCGCCGCGTCGGCGACTACCCGCACCAGCTGTCCGGCGGGATGCGGCAGCGCGTGATGATCGCGATGGCGGTCGCCTGCGACCCGAAGGTCCTGATCGCCGACGAGCCGACCACGGCCCTCGACGTGACGATCCAGGCCGGCATCCTCGACGTACTGCGCGGGCTGCGGGAACGCCTCGGGACCAGCATCGTCCTGATCACCCACGACCTCGGGGTGGTCGCGGACCTCGCCGACCGGGTCGCGGTGATGTACGCCGGGCGCGTCGTCGAGACCGCCGAGGTCCACGAGCTGTTCGCGCGCCCGCAGCACCCGTACACGGTCGGGCTGCTCGGCGCCTCGCCCGCCGCCGGCCGGCACGCGGAATCCCAGCGGCTGAACGAGATTCCCGGCCTGGTGCCGGTCCTCACCGAGCAACCCGACGGCTGCACGTTCGCCGACCGCTGCCCGCGCGCCGTCGACACCTGTACGTCGTCCCAGCCGCAACTCACCGGCGCCCCGCATCGGGTCGCGTGCTGGAACCCCGTTCGCGAACCAGTGGAGGTCTGATGGACGCCGTCTCCCAGCCCGCCGAGGCGGCCCTGGACGTCGAGGATCTCGTCATGCACTTCGGGCCGGTCCGCGCGGTCGACGGCGTCACCTTGCGGATCCGGCAAGGCTCCGTCGTCGCGCTCGTCGGCGAGAGCGGGTCCGGCAAGTCGACCGTCGGTCGCTGCGTCGTCCGGCTGCTCGAACCGACCGGCGGAACCGTCAGGCTCGCCGGCGCCGACATCACCCATCTCAATCGCCGCAGGCTCCGCCCGCATCGACGCGACGTGTCAATCGTGTTCCAGGACCCGGCGGGCTCACTCGATCCGCGGTTCTCCGTCGGGGACATCGTCGGCGAACCGCTGCGCCTGATGCGCCGCAAGGACATCCCCGCCAAGGTCGCCGAAGCACTGCGCCGGGTCGGGCTGCGGCCCGAAGTGGCGCAGCGGGCGCCGCACGAGTTGTCCGGTGGTCAGCGGCAGCGCGTCAGCATCGCGCGCGCGTTGATCTCCGAGCCGCGCCTGCTCGTCGCGGACGAGCCGACGAGTGCGCTCGACGTCTCGGTGCAGGCCGCCGTACTCAATCTGCTCGCGGACCTGCAGCGTGATCTCGGGTTCGCCTGCCTGTTCATCACCCACGACCTGTCCGCGGTCGAGTACCTCGCGGACGAGGTCGCGGTGATGTACCTCGGCCAGCTCGTGGAGCAGGGACCGCGGGCGCGGATCTTCGGCAAGCCGGCGCACCCCTACACCCAGGCGCTGTTGTCCGCGGCGCCCGTCCCCGATCCCGCCGAGCAGCGCGCCCGCCGGCCGGTCCTGCTCGGCGACGACCTCCCGTCGGCGATCGACCCGCCGCCCGGCTGCCGGTTCCACACCCGCTGCCCGGTCGCGGTGGACACATGCCGGACGGTCGTCCCGCAACCGCGCAGGATCGGCGAAGGTGGACACCAGGTCGCCTGCCACCTGGTCGAGGACGACGGCACCGGCCCCGACGTACGCTCAACTGAAGGAGTCGCTCGATGAGTTTCACCACCCGGCCCACGCTGCGCGGCACGTTCGGGATGGTTTCGTCCACGCATTGGCTGGCGTCGCAGTCGGCGATGCGGATCCTCGAGCTTGGCGGCAACGCGTTCGATGCCGGCGCCGCGGCCGGGTTCGTGCTGCACGTCGTGGAGCCGCACCTCAACGGGCCCGGCGGGGAGGTGCCGGCGATCATCGCGACCGCCGCCGACCCGACGCCGCGGGTGCTGTCCGGCCAGGGCGTCGCGCCGGCCGGCGCGACCATCGAGCATTACCGCTCGCTCGGTCTCACGCTGGTGCCCGGCTCGGGTCCGCTCGCGGCCACCGTTCCCGGCGCGGTCGATGCCTGGCTGCTCCTGCTGCGCGACCACGGCACCCTGCCGCTGAGCGTCGTACTGGAGCCCGCCATCGAGTACGCGCGCAACGGCCACCCGCTCGTGCCGCGGATCGCCGACACCATCGCCACCGTGCAGCAGCTCTTCGAGGAGCATTGGCCGACGTCCGCCGCGCTGTGGCTCGACGGCGGCCGCCCGGTCACGGGCCGGTTCCGCAACGAGGCGTACGCCGCGACGCTCGAGAAGCTCGTGGCCGCAGCAGTCGGGCCGGATCGCGAGGCGCAGATCGAGCAGGCGCGGAAGACCTGGCGGGAGGGATTCGTCGCGGAGGCGATCGACAAGTTCTCGCGGATCCCGCACCGCGACTCCAGCGGCGCGGACCACGCCGGACTGATCACCGGCGACGATATGGCCGCGTTCGAGGCGAGCTGGGAGGACGCAGCGACGTACGACTGGAACGGGTACACCGTCGCCAAGACCGGCCCGTGGGGGCAGGGTCCGGGCCTGCTGCAGTCCCTCGCCGTACTCGCGGAGCTCGGGGACGTCGACCTGGACACCGCCGAGGGCGTGCACACCACGGTCGAGGTGATGAAGCTGTCGTACGCCGACCGCGAGGCCTGGTACGGCGACGGCGCCGACGTACCGCTCGACACGCTCCTCTCCCCCGCGTACGCCGCCGAGCGGGCGAAGCTGATCGGCGCGGACGCCTCGCTGGAACTGCGCCCGGGCAGCCCCGGCGGACGGACGCCGAAGCTGCCGTCGATTGCCGCCGGCAACGAGACGGGCGACGCGACGACCGGCGAGCCGACTGTCTCGCCCGTCGGGGAGACGCGCGGCGACACGTGCCATGTCGACGTGGTCGACCGCTGGGGCAACATGATCTCGGCGACGCCGAGCGGCGGCTGGCTGCAGTCGTCGCCGACGATCCCCGAGCTCGGCTTCTGCCTCGGCAGCCGCGCGCAGATGTTCTGGCTCGAGGAAGGGCTGCCGGCTTCGCTCGCACCTGGCAAGCGGCCGCGGACGACCCTGACGCCGACGCTTGTGCTCCGGCACGGCGAGCCGGTGATGGCGTGCGGTTCGCCGGGTGGCGACCAGCAGGACCAGTGGCAGCTGCTGTTCCTGTTGCGGCACCTGGGCGCGGGGCTGGATCTGCAGGAGGCGATCGACGCCCCCGCGTGGCACACGACCGGCTTCCCGTCGTCGTTCTACCCGCGCACCTCGGAGCCGGGCGGCCTGGTGGTCGAAACCCGCGTCGGGCGTGCCGTCGTCGACGAGCTGGCACGGCGCGGGCACGTCGTCACCGAGTCAGACCCGTGGAGCCTGGGCCGGCTGTGCGCGGTCCGTAAGGAAGCCGACGGCGTGCTCGCAGCGGCTGCAAACCCACGCGGCATGCAGGGCTACGCGGTCGGCCGGTAGCCCGGATCTGCAGGCCATCACAATCGCGCCGCCCCCGACGTGCTGAACGTGACGACAGCAGGAGAGTGGCAATTGTGATGGCCTGGCGATCCCTACCGATTAAGCCGTAGGGCGGAGGGCTGCCTTCGCGGCGGCTTCGACATGGAGGCGGGCTGCTTCGGTGGCGGCCTCCGCGTCCCCGGCTTCGATCGCGTCGACCAGGCGGACGTGCTCCTCGGACGAATGCGGTGCACGCTGGGCGGCACCGACGCGGAACACCCAGTGCACGTGGTGGTACATCGCGGCCGACATCGAGAGCAGCCACCGGTTGCCGCTGACCTCGATCACGGCGCGGTGGAAGGCGCTGTTCAGCTCCGCGACCCGGTCGAAGTCCCCGGCCTTGGTGGCGGCGTTCGCGTCCTCGACCAGGCGGCGCAGCATCGCGATGCCCTCGGGCGTCGCCCGCTCCGCCGCGTGCCCGGCGGCGAGCGTCTCGAGCTGCTGCCGTACGGCGAACAGGTCGCGCACCGCGGTCTCGTCGAGCGTCGCGACGACCGCGCCCCGCCGCGGCAGGATCTGCACGAAGCCCTCGGCCTCGACCACGCGCAGCGCCTCCCGGACCGGGTTGCGGGACACACCGAAGTCGTCCGCGAGCCGGGTCTCCGTCAGCCGCTCGCCCTCCTGGTACTCACCGTCCACGATCCGCCGGCGCAGCTCCGCCAGGACCTGCTCGCGGAGCGCCACATGGTCGGCACCGATCGTGCGTACGACGCGCACGTCGTCGTCCAACTGCTCCACCCCTGGGCTCCTCTCCCCGTTCGGCCTGCGGGCCACGCTAGCCGATCGGCCTCCGCGCGGCACCTGATCCCGCAACCGCGTTATGTTGACGGCTTGAGCATCAGAGTGATTCCGCTGACAGATCCCGACTTCAAGCCGTTCAGCCGCCGGATCGCGTGGCTGGCCGCGGAGGCCGACGGCACGCCGGTCGGTTCCGCGTTCCTCCGCCTGCACAGCCGCAAGGCGCACGCGCACCTGGGCGAGGCAGAGCTCACCGTGCACCCCGCCGAGCGCGACCGCGGGATCGGGACGCAACTGCTCGGCGCGGTCGTCAACGGCGCGCGCGAACACGACGTACGGACGATCGTCGCAGACGTCGACGTCGACTCGGTCGGCGATCGCTTCCTCCAGCGGCGCGGGTTCACCATCGGCCTGACGCTCATCTACGCGCGGCTGGATCTGTCCACGACCACGCCCGACGTACCGGCGGTCGCCGGGTACCGGCTGGTGTCGTGGGACGGTGTGCCACCGGACGAACTGGTGCAGACCTTCACCGACGCGCGCGCCGGGATGAACGATGCGCCGTCCGGCACGATCGCGATCCCGGTGGACGTCTGGGACGTCGAGCGGACCAGGTACGCCGCACAGCTGATCGCGCAACGCGGCGAGCACCTGTCCGTTGTCGCGGCCGTGGACGGCACCGGCCGCATCGCGGGTTTCACCGAGGTCGTCGTACCGGGTGACGGGAAGGGCGACGGGCAGCACTACGGCACCGCCGTCCTCCCCGAGCACCGCGGCCGTGGGCTCGCGCTGTGGATGAAGGCCGCGCAGATCCACGAGACCCGGCGCCGGTTCCCCGATCTCGACGGGTTGCGCACCGACACGGTTGATACGAACAGGGCGATGCGCCGCACCAACGATCGCCTCGGCTACCGCCCGCAGTACCGGACGCACCGGCGCAAGCTGGACCTATAGCAGCCCGGCCAGCCGGTACAACGCAGGTCGGCCAGCCGGACCGCCTCGTCGGCGAGCTCGACCCCGATCACCGTCGTGTCCGGCCTGCTCCGCTGGTCGATCAGCCAGCGGACCGGGTCGTGCCCGGTCCAGTGCACACAGGTTCGGCGCCGCAGCGTGTTGCCCTTGGCAAGCGCGTCCGGCACCCAGGGCAACTTCGGCACCGCGAGACACGCCCCGACCGCGTCACAGGTCCGGAGCAGGGTCCCGAGGTTCACGTCGTACATCGGCCAGAGCGGCGCGATCAGCAGATGGTCCCAGCACGAGTGGGACCTGCGGCGGCGTTGGTGCTTGAGATCCTTGCGGCTCCGCACCCGGATCCCGCTCATCGAGCAGCGGGATCCATCCTCCCGTCAGGAATGTGAGTCATGCCGCCCAGTCTACTGTCCGGTCTACTGGCCGAGGATCTTCTGGACGGCCGCGGTGGTGATCGGATGGTAGCCGGGGCGGGCCTTGGCGAAGACCTCGGCGGCGAAGGCGCGGTCGGTGCCGGCCAGGGCCTGGTAGACCGGGAGGACGAGCTTCATCCGGCCGACCCGGGTGAGGAACTCGGCCATCTCGGCGTACGACGCCTCGTAGCTGCTCGCGGCAACGATCTGGTACCAGCGCCGCGCGATCTCGCCGTTCGCCGTACCGGTCAGGCCGAACGCGCGGTCGAGCTGCTGCAGCAGCACCGGGCTCAGGACGTCGGGAGCCGCGTCGAGGAACCGCAGCCACTCCTGCGTCGTCCACCGCTCCGCGCCGTGCGGCAGCTCGCCCGTGGACAGCCACAGGCCGCGCGCCTCGTCGACGACCTGGAACCGCGCCGACACCGCCCGCTCCGCGAACCCGGGGATGCCCGGTTCGTACAGCCACGCGGCCAGCTCGGCCTCCGTCACGACCCCGGGGTGCGCCGCGACCAGGTGCTCCCGCAGGTGCTCGACGAAGTCGTCGGTGTTGATGCTGCGGAACGCGAACCGGTCGAAGTACCCGCGCAGGAACGGGTCGAACACCTCGCGGGTGAACCGCTGCTCCAGCCAGGACAGGAACCACGAGCCCTTGAGCGGACCCGTCGACGTCTTGCCGTGGTACTCGGACCGGTGGTGCAGACCGGGCAGCTCGACCGCGAGCTCGGCCGGCGTCAGCGGGTCGAGCTTCACCACCGTCGCGTGCTGCTTGATCGCGGTCTCCATCACCGCGAACTCGGTCCCGTAGACGGCCTCGACGATCCGGTTCTCGACGTACGACGTGAAGCCCTCGTTGAGCCAGATGTCGTCCCAGCTGTCCTGCGTGACCAGGTTGCCGGACCAGCTGTGCGCGAGCTCGTGCGCGATCACGCTGACCAGCGACTTGTCGCCGATCACCACGGTCGGCGTCGCGAACGTCATCCGCGGATTCTCCATCCCGCCGTACGGGAACGAGGGCGGCAGCACGAGCAGGTCGTAGCGGCCCCAGCGGTACGGGCCGAAGAGCTCCTCGGTGACCCGCATCATCTCCTCGGTGTCGGAGAACTCGGTCGCCGCCCGGCGCACCGTCGCGGGCTCGGCCCACACGCCCGACCGCTCGCCGAGCGGCTCGAACACCAGGTCGCCCGCGGCGATCGCCAGCAGGTACGACGGGATCGGCTCGGGCATCACCACGTCGTACGACCCGGTGCGGCGCGACGTCGTGCCGTTGTCGGCGCTCATCAGCACCATCAGCTCCGGCGGCGCGGTCACGTGGGCCGCGTAGCTGAACCGAACGCCGGGCGTGTCCTGCACCGGGACCCAGCTGCGCGCGTGGATCGCCTGCGACTGGCTGAACATGAACGGCATCACGCCGCCGGCGGTCATGGCCGGCTCCAGCCACTGCAGACCGGTCGCGGTCGGCGCCGTCCGGTAGCTGACCTTGACCCGCGGATGACCCGCGGTCCGGATGGTCAGCGCGGAACCCAGCTCCGGGTCCGGCACCGCGAGGCTGTATTCCAGCGGCTCCCAGCCGTCGGCCGTCTCCCCCTCGACACCCAGCACCGTGAGGTCGCGGGTGTCCAGGACGAGCCGGTCGGTCGCACCGGTCCAGGCGAGCGTGTGCGTGGCGCTGCCGGCCAGCACTTTCTCGGCGAAGTCGAGCGCGAGGTCGAGCTCGAGGTGGGTGGTCCGAACCACGTTCGGCTCGGCGAAGGAGTGGCGATCGTACGTCAAGGGAAGCTCCGCAGGTGAGGCGTCCGGGGAACATTACCCACGTCCCGGCCGGTTCGGACGGCCAATCTGGGCCAGCCGCACCACCGTGCCAAAACCCTCGTTCGGTCCTGACACGGCAGACTGGGTCCCATGATGTCGCAGCAGAGTCCCGAGCTGGTGCTGAAACGGCGGCCGTTCGGATCCTGGCTGCTCGGACCGGCCGACCAGAGCGCGCAGAGGCTGCGCGTCCGGCTGCAGATCCTGATGACCACGTTCTCGATCGGGACCAACCTGATCGGCGCGCTCGTCGTGTTCGTGCTCGCGGTCTTCGTGCTGCCCGGGCCGTCGCTGGTCGATCAGCTCCAGCTCGTCGACGCGATCGTGATCCCGGCGTACTTCGTGGTCGCGGTGGCCGTCGGCTGCGTCTGGAGCACCCGGCTGACCCGCCGCGAGACGCACTGGATCGACCTGGGACGGCCGGCCAGTCGTCGCGAGCAGATCGCCACGCTGCAACTCCCGCTGCGGCTGACGCTGATCGAGGTGCTGCTCTGGCTGCTCGCTGCCGTGTTCTTCACCGTGATGACGCTGATTCTGCAGCCGGAGAACGCGCTGCGCGTCGCACTGACGGTCGTCGACGGCACGATCATCACCTGCTCGGTCTCGTATCTGCTGACCGAGTTCGCGCTGCGGCCGGTTGCGGCACGGGCGCTCGTCGACTCCCCGCCGCCGCGCCGGCTGCTGGCGGCCGGGCTGAAGGCGCGCATGGTGTTCTTCTGGGCGGTCGGCTCCGGTGTCCCGGTGGCCGGGCTGATGCTGGCCGCCGTCCTGGCGCTGATCGAGGGCGACGTCACGTCGACCCGGCTCTCGGTCGTCATCCTTGCCCTCGGCATCGTGGCGCTCGGCAACGGATGCCTGCTGACCTGGCTGTCGGCGAAGTCGGTGGTGGCGCCGGTGCGCTCGGTCCGGGACGCGCTCAGCCTGATCGGCGAGGGCCGGCTGGACGTGAGCATCCCGGTGTTCGACGGCACCGAGCTGGGATCGCTGCAGGCCGGCTTCAACCGGATGACCGAGGGGCTGCGCGAGCGGGAGCGGATCCGCGACGTCTTCGGGCGGTACGTCGGCCCGGGCGTCGTGCAGGAGGCGCTGAGCAGCGACAGCCTCGGCGGCGAGGAGCGGTACGCCGCGGTGCTGTTCGTCGACCTGGTCGGCTCGACGGAGTTGGCAGCGGAGCGGCCGCCGGCCGAGGTGGTGCAGCTGCTCAACCGGTTCTTCGCGATCGTGGTCTCCGAGGTGGACCGCCAGGGCGGGTTTGTGAACAAGTTCGCCGGCGACGCGGCGCTCGCGATCTTCGGCGCCCCGGCCGAACTCGCGGACCCGGCGGGCAGCGCGCTCGCCGCGGGGCGTGAACTGGCCCGGCGGCTCGCCGAAGAGTTGCCGGAAGCAACGGCGGGCATCGGCGTAACGGCCGGTGTCGTGGTGGCGGGCACGGTGGGCGACGTACGGCGACACGAGTACACCGTGATCGGGGACCCGGTGAACGAAGCGGCCAGGCTGAGCGAGCTGGCCAAGACGGCGCCCGGCAGGCTGGTCGCGTCGATGAGTGCGGTCGCCGAGTCGGCCCCCGCCGAGGCCGCCAACTGGCGCCCCGGCGACGAGGTCACCGTCCGCGGCCGGTCAACCCCGACCCACCTCGCCGTACCGCACCGACCTTGAGCACCCACCAACCATCAGACTGGCGCAGCAGCGGTTGGTGCGGGCACAAGGTCGTCGATGAGTTGGTGCAGCAGCGCGGCGCCGTGCAGCATCGCCTTGGTCTGGCGGTCGTGGGCGGCGCGGCGCTCGGCGATGGCGGCGCGCAGGGCGTCGGTGCTGCCGGTACGGCGTAGGCCGTCGAGGACGGGCTTGATCTGCTCGAAGTAGTACCGGCCTTGGCGGAGCATGTGGATGATCCGCGCGTCCCGCACCTGCTCCGGGCCGTAGCGGCGGTACTTCGTGCCCGGCTCCCGCGTCGGCGCGAGCAGGCCCGCGGCTTCCCAGACCCGGAGGGCCGACGTACGGATGCCGAGGCGGTGCGCGAGCTCTCCGACGAGAAGGGACGGGCCGGTCACGGGCTGCTCGTCGACGTACTCCGCGGCCAGCGCGGCGAGCGCCTCGTCGGCGGCGTCGGTCGCGAGTCGCTGTTCGTGCAGCGCGGCGTGGGCCGCGTCCACCAGCCTGTACGCGAGTGCTTCGTCGCCGTTGTGGACGGCACGCATGATCTCCGTCGCGGTCTCGGCACCGAACCCGGGGTAGAGCGCGCGGTAGGTCAGCAGCGCCTGGACGTGCTCCGGCCCGTACTGCCGGTACCCGGTGTCCGAGCGCGGTGCGGGCGGCAGGATCCCCGCCGCCTCGTAGTTGCGCACGAGCTGGGTCGACACCCCCGCCCGCCGCGCCAGATCCACCGGCCGCAAGCCCACGCCCTACCTCCTCCCTCGACTTTGTGCACCCGATCCGTACCGGAGCGGCCCGATGGCGCGGATCTGGTGCACAAAGTGGTCCATCGCGGGGTCAGCGGCCGCCGGAGACGTCGACCGTGGTGCCTGTCATGTAGGACGAGCGGGGTGAGGCCAGGAAGGCGATGACCTCGGCGACCTCCTCCGCGGTGCCGGGACGGGCCAGGGGCGGCGTGGCACCGAGGCGGTCCAGGCGGCCGGGCTCGTGGATGTCGGTCTGGATGAGTCCGGGCCGGACGCCGAGTACGCGGACACCCTCCTTCGCGACCTCGTTCGCCAGCCCGGTGGTGAGCGCGTCGACGGCCGCCTTGCTCGCCGCGTAGTCGACGTACTCACCGGCCGATCCGAGGACCGCCGCGCGCGAGGAGATGTTCACAATGACGCCGCCGGTCCCGCCGTACGCCGTGGACATCCGGCGGACCGCGGCGCCGGCGACCAGGAACGCGCTGATCGCGTTGATCCGGAACACCCGGTCGAGGCGCTCCGCGTCGTACTCCGCGACCCGCCCGGACGGCGACACGACGCCGGCATTGTTGATCACGGCACCGATCGGGCCCAGCTCCGCGGTCACGGTGTCGAACAGCCGCTCGATCTGCCCGGCCTCGACGACGTCGGCCTGAACGGCGATCGCCCGTCCGCCGCGCTCCTCGCAGGCCTTCACGACCCCGGCGGCCTCGTCGGCCTGCGTCCGGTAGTTGACCCCGACATCCCAGCCGTCCGCCGCGAGCGCGAGCGACGCCGCCGCTCCGATGCCGCGACTTCCACCGGTGACCAGCACAACCCCACGTCGTCCCTCACTCATGCGCCCTACTTTGTCATGCGGGCGGCACGATGAACTGGAGCTGGGTCTCCGCGTCGGTGAAACCGACGGCGCGGTAGATCCGGATCGCGAGGTAGTCCGGGTCCGCGACGATGACGAGGGTCTTCGCCCTGGTCAGCCCGTACGTCGACGCGTGGTGGACGAGCGTGCCGGCGAGACCCCGGCCGCGATCCTCCGGCGACGTCAGCACGCTCTGGAACCGGGCCAGCCCGTTGCCGTCGAAGATCAGGCCGAGTGAACTCTGCAGCCGGTCACCGTCGAACGCCCCGAACCACTTCCCGTGGCCGGCGTCGACCCGCGCGCGATTCGTCACGAGCTTTCGCCGAGTGAACTCCTCGTACGCCGAGTCCACCTCCATCTCCGCGCACGCCAGGTTGTGGTGGTACATCTGCTCCCAGTCGTCGTCGCTGCTCAGGAACCGGAACGTCGACTGCTCGTTCGGCCGCTGCGGCTGGACGACCTGCTGGGCAGTCATGACCACGCTGCGCTCGACAGTCAGACCGGCCGCGGTCAGCTCGTCCTCCACGCCGACCTCGCCGTCCGTGCTGTCGACGCCCAGGGCGACATGCTGCGCCTCGGGGAACTCGCGGCGGAAGTCGTCGATCCGGCGCTTGGCGCCGCCCGGCGCGAACGGCGTGCGGTAGAGCAGGAAGTTCCCCCACCAGAAGCCCGGATTGGCCGGCGTCCGCGCCACGACGTACGCGCCGGTGTCGTGCACCTCGCTGCCGCCCATGCTCAGCAGCAACAGATCCGTCCGGAATCCCAGGCTCTCGATCTCCACGCGACCATCCTCGCCGGTGCGTCAATCGGGTTTGGTTGACATGCAGCCGTCTGGCTGCCTATGTTGGAAAGGCAGCCAGACGGCTGCATGAAGCGATCGGAGTGCGATGGACGACGAGGTGTTCCGGGCGCTGGCCGACCCGAGCCGGCGCCGGCTGCTCGACCTGCTGAACGCGCGCAACGGGCAGACCCTGCGGGAGCTGTGCGCCGAGCTGGACATGGCGCGGCAGTCCGTCAGCAAGCACCTCGCCGTGCTCGAGAGCGCGAACCTCGTCACCACCGTGTGGCGCGGCCGCGAGAAGTTGCACCACCTCAACGCGGAGCCGATCAACGCGATCGCCGATCGCTGGATCCATCAGTACGACCGTCGGCGGGTGCAGCTGTTCGCCGACCTGAAGACGGCCTTGGAGGCTGAGATGACTACTGATCCGTCCGGCAACGACTTCGTCTACACGACGTACATCCGGACCACACCCGAGCGGCTGTGGCAGGCGCTGACCGACCCGGCGTTCACCGAGCAGTACTGGCAGCTCCACCACGAGACCGACTGGGAGCCCGGCTCCGCGATGGTGTGGCACCAGGGCGACGTCACGATCGACGGACCGGGGCAGGTGGTGGTCGAGCACACGCCGTACACGCGGCTGTCCTACACCTGGCACCACATCACGCCCGAGTTCGCGAAGGCGGTCGGGTTCGACGACGCGACGTACGAGCAGGCCGGCCGGGAGCCGTTGTCGATGGCAACCTTCGAGCTGGAGCCGGTCGACGGCCAGGTGAAGCTCACCGTGATCCACAGCGGCTTCGAGCCCGGCAGCACGATCCGGACCATGATCCAGGACGGCTGGCCGGCACTGCTCGCGGATCTGAAATCCTTGCTGGAGGCGTCCGTCACCGTCGACCGGTAGGAGTTGCGCGTGCCCCGTCCGAACATCGTGATCATCTACACCGACGATCTGGGTTGGGGCGACCTCGGCTGCTACGGCAGCCCGGACATCCGGACGCCGCACCTCGACGCGCTCGCCGCGCGCGGTGTGCGGATGACGGAGTGGTACTCGAACTCCCCCGTGTGCTCGCCGTCGCGGGCCGCGCTACTGACCGGGCGGCACCCGGCGCACGCGGGGGTCGAGTCCATCCTCGGCGCTCGGCGGGACACGCACGGTCTGCCCGCGCAGTCCACACTCGCGTCGGAGTTGTCGGCGGCGGGGTGGCGTACGGCGGTGTTCGGCAAGTGGCACCTGGGCGTCGAGCCAGGGTCGGCGCCGCTGCGCTTCGGGTTCGACCACCACTTCGGGTTCCGGGCCGGATGCGTCGACTACTACTCGCACATCATGTACTGGGGTGTGCGGAGCCCGTTGCACGATCTGTGGTCGGACGACGACGAGGTCTGGCACAACGGTGACTACCTGACCGACCTGATCACCGATCGCGCGGTGGAGTTCATCTCCTCGGTCGACGATCCGTTCCTGTGTTACGTCGCGTACAACGCGCCGCACTACCCGATG
This sequence comes from Kribbella sp. NPDC051936, assembly GCF_040680955.1. Lineage (NCBI taxonomy): Bacteria > Bacillati > Actinomycetota > Actinomycetes > Propionibacteriales > Kribbellaceae > Kribbella > Kribbella sp. NPDC051936. Next base: position 405,251 of record NZ_JBFAXS010000009.1, read on the forward strand.
CACGCGCCCGCCGACGCGATGGCGCCGTACGCGCATCTGCCGTGGGACAAGCAGGTGATGGCCGCGATGATCAGCCGGGTGGACGACGGCGCCTGCCGACCTCGACGGAATCCAGCTCTTCACCGGCGATGCGCCCGAGCGAACCCTCACCTGGGAGTACGCCGGCCAGCAGGCCGTCCGCCGCGGCCCCTGGAAACTCGTCACCGACCCCGTCGAACATCTGGGCGGCCCGCAAACGCCCGGCACCTACCTCTACAACCTCGGGGATGACCCGACCGAGATTCACAACCTCGCCACCGAGCAGCCCGAAGTCCTCACGGCACTGCTCGGGGCAAACGACACCTGGACCGACACCCTGGCTACGTGGCGCTCCCGCGCCACGTGACAGCGCGCCACGCCGCGGAAGCCTCTCGCTGGGGCTGTCAGGGGCGTTTGTGGATCACCAGTGGGAGAACGGCCGCAGCGCCCGCTTCGCGGAGTTTGGCTGTGGCGACGGTTACCGGCCACTGGGATGACGTGGAGTCCACGAGCAGTAGGACTGTGCGTGCCGTGACGGCCTGGGCGGTGGCGCCGTCCACAGTGATGCCGTCGCGCCAGACCTTCGCCTCCTCCGCCGATGACAGGTCATCGGTGTAGCCGGTGCGGTCGATCGTCAGCTCGGCCCGCTCCAACCGCCCGACCCCGGCGACGTGATCGGCAATCGCGGACGTGAGGTCCGGATGACCACCCGCCGCGAGCGGTACGACGACGTCGGGCCGCGCCGACCACGAACCACGCCACCGCGAGAGCGCCGCAACAGCACCGGCTTGGAGCGCCTCGACGGCTTCCGGAACCGGCGAGCCGTTGAACGCGCCCTGCAACACCTCGCGCCACTCGGGCGCGTCGGCGTACACGATGATGCGGCCCGGCTCGGCGGACAGGCCGGGCGGGATCTTCCCGCGCGCGCCGAACGCACCGCCCGGCCACATCTTCCGCGGCTCCAGGACGTGCACCTCGCCGCGCAGCGACCGGGTGATCGTCGCGACGGTCTCCGGCTCCGGCCGCGCGACCAGAGGCTCCGGCAGCCGCCCCAGACACACCGAGCACCGCCCGCACGGCTCCGCCGACGGATCGTCCAGCGACTCCTGGAGAAGTTGCATCAGACAACGATCACCGCGGGTGTAGGCCCGCATGATGTCTGCCTCGCGCCGCCGGACGGACACGATCCCGTCGTAGTGCGCCGCGTCGAACGTCCACTCGGCGCCGGTCCGGATCCAGCCGCGCTCGACCCGCTCGACGACCCCGTCGACCGCGAGCTGCTTCAACATCAGCTCGACGCGCGTCCGCCGCAGCCCGGTCTCGGCCTCCAGTGCCGGCACCGATGCCGGCTGGTCCAGGCCGTAGCCCTCCAGCGCCCGCAGCAGTCGCTGGACGTTCTCCGGGACCGGGATCGTCGCCGTCGCGAAGTAGTCCCACACACCGGAATCCGCATCGGAGGGCAGCAACGCCACCACCGCGTGGTCGATCCCGCGGCCGGCACGACCGACCTGCTGGTAGTACGACACCGGCGACGGCGGCGAACCGACATGCACCACGAATCCGAGGTCGGGCTTGTCGTAGCCCATCCCCAGCGCCGACGTCGCGATCAACGCCTTCAACCGGTTGTCCCGCAGCGCGTCCTCGAGACTCTCCCGCTCCCCCGCCTCCAGCTGGCCTGTGTAGGCCGCCACCGGGACGTCCCGCCCGTGCACCTCCTGGATCACCGCGGCGAGCCGCTGCGCGTCCGCAACCGTCAACGCATAGACGATGCCCGAGCCCGGAAGCTTCGGCAGCACGTCGACGACCCACGCGAACCGGTCCAGCGGCGACAACGCGTCCACCACCGCGAGCTGGAGACTCGAGCGGGCCAGCGGGCCACGCAGGACCAGCGTCGACTCACCGAGCTGCTTCGCGACGTCCTCCGTCACGCGCGAGTTGGCGGTCGCGGTCGTGGCCAGCACCGGGGTCTTCGGGTTCAGCTGCTGCAGCACCTCGGACACCCGGCGGTAGTCCGGCCTGAAGTCGTGGCCCCAGTCCGACACGGCGTGCGCCTCGTCGATCACCAGCAGGCCGATCTCCCCGGCCAGGCTGTCCAGCACGCGCCTGCCGAAGCCCGGGTTGGCCAACCGCTCGGGCGACACGAGCAGCACGTCGACGGCGCCGGAGCGCAGGTCGTGCTCGATGGTGGACCACTCGTCGATGTTGTTCGAGTTGAGCGTCGCGGCGCGTAGCCCGGCGCGACTCGCCGCGGCCACCTGGTCACGCATCAGCGACAGCAGCGGCGAGACCACCAGCGTCGGCCCGAACCCCTCGGCCCGGCGGATCGCCGTGGCAGCCCAGTACACAGCGGACTTCCCCCAGCCGGTGGCCTGGACCACGAGCACCCGCGCCGCCGCTTCGCAGAGTGCCGCGACGGCGGTCTCCTGATCCGGCCGCAGCCGCGCGTCCTCCCCCGCGATCGCGCGGATCAGGTCGCCCGCAACCTTGGCGCGGTCGTCGGTCAGCGTCAGCATCGAGTCGGTCTCACCCATGCCGACGACCCTAGACGCCCACACCCCCAGTTCGCTCGCCGCCGGCCGCGGCCTGTGGAAACCGCGCCGGAGTCAGGCGCACTTGCCCGGATGGCAGGGTTCGCCGGCCGGGCTCATCAGGCGCCGAGGCCCGGGCCCCGCGGACGCGAGGCTGTCGTGCGGGTTGGCCAGGGCGCAGCGGTCCAGGGACAGGCAGCCGCAGCCGACGCAGTCCTTGAAGTCGTCGCGGAGCTGTTCGAGGTGCACGATGCGCCGGTCGAGTTCGGCCTGCCAGCACTCCGAGATGCGTTCCCAGTCGGTCCGGTTCGGCGTCCGGTTCTCCGGCAGCAGCTTGAGGATCGCGGCGACCTCGGCCAGCGGTACGCCGACCCGCTGGGCGATCCGGACCAGCGCCACGCGGCGCAACGTGTCGCGCTTGTAGCGGCGCTGGTTCCCCGTCGTACGGCGGCTGACGATCAGCCCCTGACGCTCGTAGAAGTGCAGGGCCGAGATCGCGACGCCGCTGCGCCGCGACAGCTGCCCGACCGTCAACTCACCCGGCTCGATGTCCATCGCCGTCCCTCCGACCTCAACCTAGATCGAGGCTAGCGGAACGGATCAGGCAGCGACGAGGCGGCGTCCGATGCTCGCGGACATCAATGCGGCCGCCGCGCAGAGTCCGCCGGCCAGGTACCACGCGAGGTTGTAGCTGCCCTGCGCGTCCCGGATCGCACCGGCGCCGGTCGCGGCCAGCGCGGCACCGACCTGGTGCGACGCGAACACCCAGCCGAACACGATCGGCCCGTCCTCGCCGAACCACTCGCGGCACAGCGCCACCGTCGGCGGCACGGTCGCGACCCAGTCCAGTCCGTAGAAGATGATGAACACCCAGGTGCTCGGCGCGGCGGTCGGTCCGAGCAGCGACGGCAGCACCAGCAGTGACAGGCCACGCAGCGAGTAGTACGCGATCAGCAGGTACCGCGGGTCCCACCGGTCGGTCAGGTACCCGGAGAAGATCGTCCCGCCCACATCGAAGATGCCGACCAGCGCCAGCAGCGACGCGGCCGTCGTCGCCGGCATGCCGTGGTCGTGTGCAGCCGTCACGAAGTGCGTCCCGACCAGGCCGTTCGTCGAGGCACCGCAGATCGCGAAGCCGCCGGCCAGCATCCAGAACGCCGGCCGCCGCGCAGCCATCCGCAGTGCGTTGAGCGCCCGGACCGCGCTGCTGCCGGTCGTTTCCACGCGCTGCCCAGCAGCACTACCCTCCGGAGCGCCGTACGCACGCAGTCCGACGTCGCTCGGGTAGTCACGCAGGAACAACAGCACCAGCGGTACGACGGCCAGCGCCGCTCCGGCTGCGACGAGTGCGGGCACCCGCCAGCCGTAGTTGGCTGCCAGGGAGGCGATGAGGGGCAGGAAGATCAGCTGACCGGTCGCGCCGGCCGCGGTCAGGATCCCGGTCACCAGCCCGCGACGCCGCACGAACCAGCGTCCGGTGATCGTCGCGACGAAGGTCATCGACATCGACCCGGTGCCGACACCGACCAGCAGGCCCCAGCAGAGCAGCAGTTGCCACGACTCGGTCATGAAGATCGTCAGGCCGCTGCCCAGCGCGATCAGCACCAGCGCGCCGCTGACGACCTTCCGCAGCCCGAGCCGGTCCATCAGCGCCGCCGCGAACGGCGAGATCCCGCCGAACAGCAGCAGGTTGATCGACACCGCCGCGGAGATCGTCGCGTGCGACCACCCGAACTCCTCGTGGAGCGGATCCAGCAGCACACTCGGCACCGACCGGAACCCGGCCGCACCGATCAGCGTCACGAACCCGACCACAGCGACCGCCCAGGCCAGGTGCACCCGGGGCGTCCTTCGCGTCTCCAGAATTTGCGTCACCGGACAACTGTGGCGGTTCGACCATCATCGAACTAGTGGCCAGACAGACAACATGTGTCAAGATATGGCCATGAGTCGTCACCTGGCCGCCGTTGGGCCGCACGTGGTCGCGGTCCTCGCGCTCGAGCCCGTGGTCGGGTTCGACCTGACCATCCCGCCGACCGTCCTCGGCGCCGCCACCACGGCCGACGGCACCCAGCTGTACGACGTGCGCATCTGCGGACTCGGCGGACCTGTCCGCGCGGGCGCCGGGTTCAGCCTGGTCCCGGATCACGGACCCGAGGCACTCGCAGCCGCCGACACCGTGATCGTGCCGGGAACCTACATCGCCCAGCCGCGGTACGAGGGCACGCTGCCCGCCGACCTCGCCGCCGCGCTCGCGACCATCCGGCCGGGGACGCGGATCGCCTCGATCTGCACCGGCGCGTTCGTCCTCGGCGCGGCCGGCTACCTCGACGGACGGCCTGCGACGACGCACTGGCGGCGGGCCGAACTGTTCCGCAGCGTCTACCCGCAGGTGAAGCTCGACGAAGACAGGCTGTTCATCGACGACGGCGACGTGCTCACCTCGGCCGGCCTGGCCGCCGGCGTCGACCTGTGCCTGCACCTGATCCGCCGTGACTTCGGCAGCGAGGTCGCCAACCGGGCCGCCCGGCACTGCGTCGTACCGCCGTGGCGTGACGGCGGGCAGTCGCAGTTCATCGAACGCGCCGTCCCCGAGGAAGGCAGTGAAGGTACGTCGCCGACGCGCTCCTGGGCGCTCGGGCGGCTCAGTGAGGACATCAGCCTCGCGGCGATGGCGGAGCACGCGCGGATGAGCGTGCGCACCTTCAGCCGTCGCTTCAAGGCCGAAACCGGCCAGTCGCCGGGCACCTGGCTGCTGCAGCAGCGCGTGCGGCACGCGTGCCAGCTGCTGGAGACCACGGACCTGTCGGTCGACCGCGTGGCCGAGGAGGCCGGCCTCGGTACGGCGGCCTCCCTGCGACACCACCTGCGGTCCGAGCTGGGCGTCTCCCCGCTCGCCTACCGCAAGACGTTCCGGGCCGGTTAGGTCAGAACCACCAGGTCGTGCGGCTGGTTGTTCATCGACTCGGCGCCGTCCGCGGTCACCACGACGATGTCCTCGATCCGCGCGCCCCAGCGACCCGCCTGGTAGATGCCCGGCTCGACGCTGAACGCCATACCTTCCTCCAGCGGCAGGTCGTTGCCGGCGACGATGTACGGCTCCTCGTGCACGTCCAGGCCGATGCCGTGGCCGGTCCGGTGGATGAAGTAGTCACCGAACCCCGCGGCCGCGATGACGTCCCGCGCGGCCGCGTCGATGGACTCCGCGGTCACGCCCGGCCGAACCGCGTCCACCGCGGCCTGCTGCGCCTCCTGCAGGACGGCGTACGTCGCGGCGACGTCGGCGTCCCGCGGCGTGCCGACGGCGTAGGTGCGGGTGGAGTCGGAGTTGTAGCCCTCGGCAACCGGGCCGCCGATGTCGACGACCACCACGTCGCCCGCCTCGATCACCCGGTCGGACAGCGCGTGGTGCGGGCTCGCGCCGTTCGGGCCGGCGGCGACGATCACGAAGTCCGCCTCGGTGTGGCCTTCCGCGACGATCGCGGCCGCGATGTCGGCGCCGACCTCGGCCTCGGTCCGGCCCGGACGCAGCCACTCACCGACCCGGGCGTGCACGCGGTCGATCGCCGCGCCGGCCTTCCGCAGTGCGTCGATCTCGGCCGCGTCCTTGCGCATCCGCAGCTCACGGACGATCGGCCCGGCGAGCACCTGCTCGGCCTTCGGCAGCGCGTCGCGGACCCCCAGCACGTGGAGCGCCGGCGTGAAGTCACTGATCGCGACGCGGTCGGCACCGGTCAGCCGCTCCGCGGCCAGACCGTACGGATCGACGCCGTCCACCCACGTGACGATGTCGACGCCGAGGTCCGCGATCCTCTCGAACGCCGGGGCCTCGAGCTTCGGTACGACGAGTGCCGGGGCGCCGTCGGCCGCGATCACCAGGGCGGTGAGGCGCTCGAACGAGCCGCCCGGCTGACCGATCAGGTAGCGCAGGTCCGAGCCCGGCGCGATCACCAGACCGGTGCCGGCCGCGGCCTCGCGGGCGCGGTCCAGGCGGGCACGGAGGACATCGGCATCTGGGACGGAAGGGAGTGCTGAGCGACGGGCCATGGTGTGACTCTAGAACTGTCGGCGCGGGTTGCTACAACTTCCCCATGACCCTGCACCATGTGTCCGTCGGCGACGGCGTACCCGTCCTCGCCCTGCACGGCTGGACTCCGGACCACCGTCTGATGACCGGCTGCCTCGAGCCGATCTTCACCCAGCTCCCCGGCTACCGCCGGCTCTACCCGGACCTGCCCGGCATGGGGCAGTCCCCCGCCGGCGACATCGACAGCTCGGACGGCATCATGGCGGCCGTCCGCGCGTTCGTCGACGAGCAGATCGGCGACGAGCCGTTCCTGCTGATCGGGGAGTCGTACGGCGGTTACCTCGCCCGCGGCCTGGTCGCCGAGCGGCCCGGGCAGATCCTCGGCCTCGGGCTGATCTGCCCGGTCGGCACGCTCTGGCACAAGGACCGCGTGCTGCCCGAGCACGCCGTGCTGCGGACCGAGCCCGGCGTGCTCGAATCGCTGACCGAGGGCGAGGACTTCACGGAGCTGGCCGTCGTGCAGTCGGCGGCCACCCTGGCCGCGTACCGTTCGGACGTCGCGCCCGGGCTCGCGGTCGCCGACACGGCCGCGCTCGAGCGCATCCAGAAGAACTGGGCGCTGACCACGGCCCCCGAGAGCGGCCCGCCGTACGACGGACCGTCCCTCGTGGTGTGCGGCCGGCAGGACGCCGTCACCGGGTACGAGGACCAGTGGGCCCTGCTCCCCCACTACCCGCGCGCCACGTACGCCGTGCTCGACGTCGCCGGTCACAACCTCCAGATCGAGCAGCCCGCACTGTTCGGGGCCTTGGTCAGCGAATGGCTCCAGCGCATTCAGCTGGTCTGAGCAGTCGGCATGATCGTGAGTTGCTGAAAGTTGACCCGGGGCGGCTGGACGGCGATGAAGCCGACCGCCTGCGCGATGTCGTCCGGGGTCAACCACTCCATGGACTGCTTCGAGCCGTCGAGCCATTGCAGCGCGCCCTCGTCGGTGACGTGGCTCTGCAGTTCGGTGCCCACGATGCCCGGCTCGAGCGCGGACACGCGGACGTTCTTCGGGCCGAGCTCTGCGCGCAGGTGCCGGGACAGGTGGGAGACGTACGCCTTGGTGCCGGAGTAGACGGCGAAGTTCGGGAAGATGTTCTGCGCCGCGATCGACGACGTGTTGATCAGGTCGGCGACGCCTCGTTCGGCGGCCGCGGCGACCAGCTGCGGCGTGAAGGCGCTTATCGCGTTCATCAGACCCGTGATGTTGAGATCGATCTGGCGCCGCCACTGCTCGGTCGCGCGCTCCTCGACCGGCGCCGGCAGCATGACGCCGGCGTTGTTGAAGAGCAGGTCGGCGCCGCCCAGTTCGGAGGCGACCCGATCGGCCGCCGCCTGGACGGCCGCGGCGTCGGTCACGTCGACGGTCAGCGCCAGGGCGTGTCCGCCGTCCTTCTCGATCCGGGTGACGAGCTCGCGCAGGCGATCGGCGCGCCGGGCCAGGACGACGACGGTCGCTCCGAGTCCGGCCAGGTGTTCGGCCGCGCTCTCGCCGATACCGCTCGACGCGCCGGTGATCACCGCGACCCGGCCTGCGAGCGGCTTGACTTCGGCTTGCACAGACATGTGTTGACTGCCTTCCAGTGAGTCGGGCGGCGATTGCCGTCCGTGTCTCCAGAACACCAGTCACAGAAGGCGTTGTGGGCGCTCGAGCTGACCCTGCGCGGGCAGGCACCGCCCAGACTGGTACCCGCAGGGCCACCCAGCGGGCATCCCCGGCCGCGGCGTTCGATCACACTGGAGCCATGGATCGCAGTACCGAGATCGCCGACTTCCTCCGCTCGCGGCGGGCCGCGATCGCGCCCGCCGAGGCCGGGCTGCCCGAGGACGGGCGCAAGCGCCGCGTCCCCGGTCTGCGTCGGGACGAAGTGGCGCGGCTGGCGGGTGTCAGCACGGAGTACTACACGCGGCTCGAGCAGGGACGCGTCGGCAACCCGTCCACCGAGGTCCTCGACGCGCTCGGCGGCGCGCTGCGGCTCGACGCGGTCGAGCGCGAGCACCTCGACGATCTCCTGACCCGTCGCGCACCGATCCGGCGTACGCCGGCCGGTCCGCAGCGCGTCCGGCCGGGTCTCTACCTGATGTTGCAGACGCTCGACCACGTGCCGGCCTTCATCCTCGGGCGGCGGACCGACGTCCTGGCGACCAACCGGCTGGCCCGTGCGGTGCTGACGGACTTCGACGCGATGCCGGCGACGCGCCGCAATCTCGCCCGCTACTACCTGCTCGATCCCGAGGCGCGCGAGCGGGTCGGCGAGTGGGAGCGAATCGCCGCCGAGACCGTCGCGATGCTGCGCCTCGAGGCCGGTCGGCACCCGAACGACCGCCGACTCGCCGATCTCGTCGGTGAGCTGACCCTGCAGTGCCCCGAATTCACCGGCTGGTGGAACGACCATCGGGTGCTGCGCCGGACCCACGGCGCGAAGACCTATCACCACCCGGTCGCAGGCGATCTGGAGTTCGCGTACGAGTCGTTCCAGGTGCCTGGCGATGCCGAGCAGACGCTCTGCGTGTACCAGGTCGAGCCCGGTTCGCCCACCGCCGACGGTCTGCGGCTGCTCGCGAGCTGGATCGCTCCGCAGCCCGCGCCCGACTGAATCACCCTCTGCCGCTGACGGCTACCAGCGGGTAATGTCGGGCGCATGGTGACTGGGAAGCGTCCGATCGGCTGGCCGTTGCTCGTTGCGCTGACCAACGGGCGGACCAAGGTCTCCGACGAACGGCTCGCCGCGGCGGTCCGGGACAAGATCGTCGTGGTGACCGGCTCGTCGTACGGGATCGGCGAGGCGACCGCGCGCCGGTTGGCCGCGGCCGGCGCCACCGTGCTGCTCGTGGCCCGGACGGCGGACCAGTTGCAGGTCGTGGCCGACGACATCCGGTTGCGCGGCGGCACGGCGTACGTCTACCCGGCCAACCTCGCTGACCCGGCCGCGGTCGAGGAACTCGTCCGGACCGTGCTCGCCGAGCACGGGCGGGTCGACGTCCTCGTGAACAACGCCGGCAAGTCCATCCGGCGCTCGATCGCGGACACCTACCAGCGGTTCCACGACATCGAGCGGACGAACGCGGTCAACTACCTCGGTCCGGCGAAGCTCGTGCTCGAGCTGCTGCCGTCGATGCGGGACCACCGGTCGGGTCACATCGTGAACGTGTCGACGGCCGGCGTCCGGACGCCGCCGATGGCGCGCTGGTCGGCGTACCTGGCGTCGAAGAGCGCGTTCGACGTCTGGCTGCGGTGCGTGGCGCAGGAGGTCCGCGGCGACGGTGTGACGACGTCGACTGTCTACATGGGGCTGGTGCACACGCGGATGAGCGAGCCGACGCCGCTGCTCAACAAGATGCCGGGGCTGACGCCCGAGCAGGCCGCCGATCAGGTGTGTACGGCGGTGGCGGAGCGGCCGCACAACATCACGCCGCCGTTCGTCCGCCCGGCCGATGCCCTCGGCAACCTGCTGCGCGTGCCGACGGACCGGTTGCTCGAGCAGTACTTCCGGCGGACGGGAGGCGGGAAGAAGCGATGAGGACGATCCGCCCGATCCCGCCGCTGCGGCCGCCGGGCTGGCTGATGCAAGGTGCGGCCGAGGTCGGCGAGTTGTCGGTCGCCCTGGTCAGATCCGGGGTCTGGCGCTCGGCCGGGCCCGCGCAGCTCGTGCGGATCGAGCGGGCGCTGCGGACCTGGGGGCAGTCGATGGCGGCGCTCGGCGTGATCGCCGCGATCCGCTACCCGGACCGCGCGGCGGTGATCACCGGCGACGACGAGATCACCTACGCCGAACTGGACCGGCGCTGCGAGCGGATCGCGGCCGGGATGCACGCGCAGTACGGGATCGGCGCCGGCGGCAAGGTCGCGGTCCTGTGCCGCAACCACCGGGGCTTCCTCGAGGCGACCCTCGCGGCGTCACGGCTGGGCGCGGACGTCCTGTTCGTCAACACCGAGTTCGCCCCACCCCAGCTGGCGGCAGTCCTCGAACGCCATCGCCCGGACCTGCTCGTCCACGACGAAGAGTTCAGCCCACCCCCGAACCTTCCGGCGATCCAGTCCGGCCACGGCGGTGGTGTTCCCGGAATGGACGAGTTGGCTGGGAGCGCGGCGCCGGCGGGGCCTTCGCCGGCGAGCGCCGGGCACATCACGATCCTCACCTCGGGGACGACCGGGACGCCGAAGGCGGCGCCGCGGGTGCCGACCGCGGTGGGGCTGGCGGGATTGACCGGTAGCGCGTTGAGCCGGTTCGGATTGCGGGCGGGTGAGCCGATGGTCGTGTGTCCGCCCTTGTTCCACGGGCTCGGGCTGCTCACCTCGATGCTCGCTCTCTTCCTGGGGTCACCGCTCGTCCTCCGACCGCGGTTCGACGCAGCGACCTTGCTGGCGGATGTGGAGGCGACGCGGGCGGGTTCCGTCGCGGCGGTGCCGGTGATGCTGCGCCGGCTGCTCGAGCTCGGACCGGCCGCGATCGCGGAGTACGACCTGCGCTCACTGCGGGCCGTGATCTCGGGCGCGTCCCAGCTCGGCGCGCCACTGGCCGAGCGGTTCATCGAACGCTTCGGCCCGGTGCTCTGCGACGCGTACGGGTCGAGTGAGGTCGGCATCGCCACGATCGCGACCTCCGCCGATCTGCTCGCCGCTCCCGGCACTGTCGGGCGCCCTTGCCTCGGGAGCACGATCCGGATCCTCGACGACCAGGACCGCCCGGTGCCGGCCGGGACGACCGGACGGATCTTCGCGGGCGGCGGCCTGGTGTTCGGCGGGTACTCCGACGGCTCGTCCAAGACCGTCGTCGACGGCCGGATGAGCACCGGCGACCTCGGTCACCTGGACGGGGCCGGACGGCTGTTCGTCGACGGCCGCGAGGACGACATGATCGTCTCCGGCGGCGAGAACGTGTACCCGGTCGAGGTCGAGCAGTGCCTCGCCGCGCATCCCGCGGTCGCCGAGGCGGTCGTCACCGGCGTCCCCGACGACGAGTTCGGCCAGCGCCTGGTCGCGTACGTCGTCCTGCGCGAACCGGCCACCGAGGACGACCTGCTGACCCACGTGAAGGCGAATCTCGCGCGCTACAAGGCGCCACGCCAGATCGTCGTTCTCGACGAGTTCCCGCGGAACGCGACCGGCAAGGTCCTGCGCAACAAGCTCACCCCGCCGTGAACAGGTCGCGGAACCGCGTCATCCGTTCGAGCGCGGTCCGCTCGTCGCCGAAGGACACCGCCAGCGTCTCGGCGCCCGCATCGACGAGTTCCTGCGCCGCCGCGACGACCGGCCCCGGATCGCCGGCGGACCAGTCGAGCCGTGTGCCGACCTTGATCGGCCGGTCGCCGTACGACCGCAGCCGCGCTACCGCCGCCGCGAACCCGGCGCCGTCCAGGCCGAGGCCCTGCCACTCGTCGCCGTACCGGGCCGCCCGGCGCAGCGCCGGCTGCGTCGTACCGCCGATCATCAGCGGCAGCGGCGCCCGGACCTGAGGCTCGAACACCCCGCCCCGATCGCGGCCCTCGAACAGGTCACGCAAGATCCCGAGCGACTCGTCCGTCCGCCGTCCACGCTCCTCGAACACCGCACCGACCGCCGCGAACTCCTCCTTGGCCCACCCGGCGCCTAGCCCCAGGACGATGCGTTCGCCGGACAGCCGGTGCAGCGTCGCGGCCTGCTTCGCGACCACGTAAGCGCTGCGCAACGGCAGCACGAGCACCGAGGTGCCGAACCGGATCCGGGTCGTGCGTGCCGCCAGGTACCCGATCGTGACGAGCGGCTCGTACACACCGCCGTACGTCGAACCGAACTCACCCGGTGGAAGCAGGTGATCGGGCAGCCACGCCGTACCGTAGCCGAGGTCCTCCGCCGCGATCGCCAGCTCGACCAGTCGTTCGGGCGGCATCGTCGCCGACTCGTCCGGGAGGACAACCTGCAACTCGACCATGCGCTCGACCCTAACCGGTCAGCAGGAGCGGCGGACGCCCAGCACTCACCAACCAGGGCGGCGGACGGTGCCGCGGCCGGGGCCGAGCGTGAGTCTGCTCGGTTGGTGAGTGGTGCAGGTCCGCCCGTGGGAGAGTGGGGCCGTGAAGATTCTCGTCGGATACGTACCAACGCCCGAGGGTGAGGCTGCGCTCGCCGCGGCGGCGACCGAGGCCGAGCTGCGCGGGGCCTCGATCCTGCTGCTGAACACCAGCCGCGGCGACGCCTACATCGACGCCCGCTACGCCAACGCCGACGAGTTGGCGGCCGCCGAGGCCAAGCTGCGCGAGCACGGCGTCGAGGTCACCATCCAGCAGGCGGTCTCCGAGGGCGACGTCGCCGGCGCGCTCCTGAAGGCAGCCGCCGCCGAGGACGTCGTCCTGATCGTCCTCGGCCTGCGCCGCCGCAGCCCCGTCGGCAAACTCATCCTCGGCAGCACCGCCCAACGCGTGCTGCTGGAGTCCCCCGTCCCGGTCCTCGCCGTGAAGGTCCCGTCCCCGCACGACTGACCGCAAGAACCCACAGTCCGTTCCGACTACGGGGTAGATCTCCGAAGCGGAAGGAACTGTCGATGGTGTATCCCGAGGTTGGCGTCGGTCTCCCGGTGGTCGGGTTGCGTGGGCCCGACGCAGTTGTGGCGATCGCGAAGGCAGCTGACGACCTGGGTTTCGCCGCGGTCTCGGTGTTCGAGCGCCTGCTCGTCCCGGCCGCGCCCGATTGGGTCAACCACGCCGGGCTGCCGGGAGAGGCCGCGTACGACGCACTCGACACGCTGGCGTACGTCGCGGCGCACACCAGGCAGGTCCGGCTGCACACGGCGATCCTCGTACCGCTCTTCCAGCAGCCGCTGGTGCTGGCCCGCCGCGTGGCGACGATCGACCAACTGTCCGGCGGCCGGATGGATCTGGGGATCGGGCTCGGGTGGTTACCGGAGGAGTTCGTCGCGACCGGCGTACCCGCGCGCGGCCGGGTGGCGGCGTTCGAGGAGTCGATCGCCGTACTCCGCGCGTGCTGGGGACCCGATCCGGTCGAACACACGGGAGCGCGCTACACGGTGCCGGTGGCGATCGTCGGGCCGAAGCCCGTCGCTCCGCTCACCTTGTACGGCGGCGGCGTCACGCGGCAGGCGGTCGAACGCGCGGCGCGGCTCGCGGACGGGCTGACGCTCGCGCACCGCGACTGGGACTCCACCCAGGCCGCTGTCGGCTGGTACCACGAGGCCGGTGGCAGCGGGCCGATCGTCCTCCGCGCCGGACCGATGCGGCCGCACCCGATGCTCGAAGGCCCGCCCGGTTTCACGCCCGAGACCATCCTCGACGACCTCCGTCGCTCCGCCGACGAGGGCATCAGCCGAGTGGACTGGGACCTGAACCTCGTCGGCACCCCGATCACCGAGCAGGTCGCCGTCCTGACGGCCCTCGCCCGGCGCCTGCGGTAATCCGGGTGAGGCGCTGGGGTGGGCCGCCTAAACTGGACGGGTTATGCCTGATGCCCGGACCGAGTCCCCGAGTCCATCCCCAGCCCCCTCCCAGGACCCGCGCCGGCGCCGCCGCCGCGGCGGGAAGGCTAGGCGCCCAGCCGCCACAGAACCAGCACCCGATCCCGCATCCGTCGACGGCGCGCTCAACCTCGGTGAGGTGGCGGCACGGCTCGAGGAGCTCACGGCGTACGACCGGGAGCAGCTCGGGCGGCGGTTGGAGCGGGTTCGGCGGACGTCGGACGCGAAGAAGCGCGCGGCGGAGTTGCGGGGTGTGGTCGGCGCGGTCGAGCAGGCCGAGCGGCGGGTCGAGGTGCGGCGCAACGCCGTACCCGAGATCACCTACCCCGAAGAGCTGCCGGTCAGCCAGCTGAAGGACGAGATCGCGACCGCGATCCGCGACCACCAGGTGGTCGTCGTCGCAGGTGAGACCGGCTCCGGGAAGACGACCCAGATCCCGAAGATCTGTCTCGAGCTCGGCCGCGGCGTGCACGGCATGATCGGGCACACCCAGCCGCGTCGGCTCGCGGCCCGCACGGTCGCCGAGCGGATCGCGGAGGAGCTCGGCACCGAGCTCGGTGAGACGATCGGGTTCGCCGTCCGCTTCACCGACAAGGTCAGTGAGCGCTCGCTGGTGAAGCTGATGACCGACGGCATCCTGCTCAACGAGCTGCAGCGCGACCGCGACCTCACCCGGTACGACACGCTGATCATCGACGAGGCCCACGAGCGCAGCCTGAACATCGACTTCATCCTCGGCTATCTCAAACGGCTGCTCCCCCGCCGCCCGGACCTGAAGGTGATCATCACTTCGGCGACCATCGACCCGGAGCGGTTCGCCGAGCACTTCGCGGCCGCCGACGGCACCCCGGCGCCGATCGTCGAGGTGTCCGGCCGGACCTACCCGGTCGAGGTGCGGTACCGCCCGGTCAACGACCCCGAGGACCCGAGCACGATCGACCGCGACCAGACGCAGGCGATCCTGGACGCCGTCGACGAGCTCGCGTACGAGGCGGACGGCGACATCCTGGTGTTCCTGTCCGGCGAGCGCGAGATCCGCGACACCGCCGACGCGCTGAGCGACAAGTTCCGCGGCGACCGCCGGACGACCGAGGTCCTCCCGCTCTACGCCCGGCTCTCGAACGCCGAGCAGCACCGCGTCTTCCAGCCGCACGCCAACCGCCGGATCGTGCTCGCCACCAACGTCGCCGAGACGTCGCTGACCGTCCCCGGCATCAAGTACGTGATCGACCCGGGTACGGCGCGGATCTCGCGCTACAGCCACCGCACCAAGGTCCAGCACCTGCCCATCGAGCCGGTCTCGCAGGCGAGCGCCAACCAGCGCAAGGGCCGCAGCGGCCGGACCAGCGACGGCATCTGCATCCGGTTGTACTCCGAGGAGGACTTCGAGAACCGCCCGGAGTTCACCGATCCGGAGATCCTCCGCACGAACCTGGCGAGCGTCATCCTGCAGATGACCGCGATCGGGCTCGGCGACATCGCCGCGTTCCCGTTCATCGACGAGCCCGACAAGCGCAGCATCACCGACGGCCTGCAGCTGCTCACCGAGCTCGGCGCGATCGACACGCCGAAGGGCGGCCGGCTGACCCCGATCGGGCGGCAGCTCGCGCAGATCCCGCTCGACCCGCGGCTGGCCCGGATGATCGTCGAGGCCGACAAGCACGCCTGTGTCCGCGAGGTGATGGTGATCGCGGCCGCGCTCTCGATCCAGGATCCGCGCGAGCGGCCGACCGACGCCGAGGCCCAGGCGCAGCAGGCGCACGCCCGGTTCCGCGATCCGAACAGTGACTTCCTCGGGTACTTGAACCTCTGGAGCTACCTGAAGAAGCAGCAGAAGGAGCTGTCCGGCAACCAGTTCCGCCGGATGTGCCGCAGCGAGTACCTCAACTATCTGCGGGTCCGCGAGTGGCAGGACATCTTCGCGCAGCTCCGCCAGGTTGCCTCACAGATCGGCGTCCAGCTGAACAGCGGCGAGCCGGCCGACCCGCAGAGCGTGCACATCGCACTGATGTCGGGCCTGCTCAGCCACCTCGGCATGAAGGACCCGGCGAACCAGCACCAGTACCTCGGCGCGCGTGGCACGAAGTTCGCGATCTTCCCCGGCTCCGGGCTGTTCAAGAAGCCGCCGCAGTTCGTGATGGCCGCCGAGCTGGTCGAGACGTCGAAGCTGTGGGCACGGGTGAACGCGAAGATCGAGCCCGAGTGGGCCGAGGACCTCGCCCCGCACCTGATCAAGCGGTCGTACTCCGAGCCGCACTGGGAGCGCAAGGCCGGCGCCGTGATGGCGTACGAGAAGGTCACGCTGTACGGCGTACCGATCGTTGCCCGGCGCAAGGTGAACTACGGCAAGGTCGACCCGGAGGTGTCGCGGGAGTTGTTCATCCGGCACGCGCTGGTCGAGGGCGACTGGGACACCCATCACAAGTTCTTCCACGAGAACCGCAAGCTGATCGAGGAGGTCGAGGAGCTCGAGGAGCGCACCCGGCGGCGCGATCTGCTGGTCGACGACGAGACGCTGTTCGCGTTCTACGACGAGCGCATCGGCGCCGAGGTGGTCACCGGGCGGCATTTCGACACCTGGTGGAAGACCGCTCGGCAGCGCGACCACGACCTGCTCGACTTCGAGCGTTCGCTGGTCGTTCGTGAGGGCGCGGAGGTGCGCGAGGAGGAGTTCCCGCTGCGCTGGACGCAGAACGGGATGACGTTCGACCTGACGTACGCCTTCGAGCCCGGCACCGACGCCGACGGCGTCACCGTGCACATCCCGCTGCTGGTCCTGAACCAGGTGACCGCGGACGGCTTCGAGTGGAGCGTGCCCGGGTTCCGCGAGGAACTCGTGACGACGCTGATCAAGTCGCTGCCCAAGGCCGTACGGCGCAACATCGTGCCGGCGCCGGATCACGCACGGCAGATCCTGCCCGAGCTCGACCCGGCGTCCGGGCCGCTGACCGACGCGATGGCCCGCGCGCTGCGGGACCTGCGCGGCGTGATCATCGAGCCCGGGGACTGGGACTGGAGCCGGGTCCCCGAGCACTTGCGGATGACGTTCCGGGTCGAGGACGACCAGCGCAAGACGGTGGCCGAGGGCAAGGATCTCGCGAAGCTGAAGGAGAAGCTGAAGCCGAAGACGAAGGCCGCGATCTCGCAGGTCGCGTCGAAGGCGGTCAGCGGGCTGGAGAAGTCCGGGCTGACCGACTGGACGTTCGGCGATCTCCCCCGGAGCTTCTCCGAGCACCGCAACGGCCTGACCGTCGCGGGCTACCCGGCGCTCGTCGACGAGGGGAAGAGCGTCGCGATCCGCCTGCAGGAGACCGAGCGCGACCAGGCCGCCGCGATGTGGGCGGGCACGCGCCGGCTCCTGCTGCTGACCATGCCGTCGGTGATCGACGTCGTGCAGCGTCAGCTGAGCAACCAGCAGAAGATGACGTTGATGGCAGGTCCGCATCGCAACGTGGGCGCGCTCCTCGACGACGCGATCGCTGCTGCGGTGGACCAGTTGATGGCCGCCGCGGGCGGTCCGGCGTGGAACCTCACCGCGTTCTCGATCCTGCGGGACGCCGTACGGTCGGAGCTCGCGGACACCGTGCTGACGATCCTGCAGCAGGTCGAGCAGGTACTCGGGCACGCGCGGACCGTGGACAAGCAGATCTCACGAGCGTCGAGTCCGGCGTTGCTGGCCGCGCTGTCCGACGTACGGGGCCAGCTCGAAGGTCTCGTCCACCCCGGCTTCATCACGGAGACCGGCGCGCAGCGGCTGCCGGACCTGGTCCGGTATCTGCGCGGCATGGAGCAGCGGCTGGACAAGCTCGGCGCCAACGCGGCGCGCGACCGTTCCGGGATGGCGGTCGTCGACATGCTCACCGACGAGTACCGCAAGAAGCTCCGCGCGGTGCCGACCGGCAAGTATCCAAGCCCGGGACTCCTCGAGGTCCGGTGGATGCTCGAGGAACTCCGCATCAGCTTGTTCGCCCAGACGCTCGGCACGCCGTACCCGGTCTCCGAGAAACGGATCCGGAAGGCCCTGGCCGAGAGTTAGCTCTTCAGGATCGCGGACGCGACCCGCTCGGTGAGCCAGCAGGTCGTGCGTTCGGCACCCCAGCCGAACCCGTCCGCGGCGAGCGCGAACTGCGCGTACCGGAAGTGGAAGAAGATGACCTGCACGCCCTCCTCCACCGTGATCCCGTCGGCCAGGCCGCCGGCGTCCCGCATACCTGTGACGATCTCCCGGAGAGCATGCTGCTGACGCTCGTCGGCGACCTTCAGAAACGCCTCCGCCGCGGGCGCGCCGGCCGCGGCCCGGGTCACGATCTGGATGATGTCGCCCGACTCCGCATAGATCGCGACGTACCCCTTGGCCAGCGCATCCAGCTTGGCGCGCGCCGACTCGGCGGCGGCGCACTCGGCGATGATGCTCTGCACCAGGCTGCTGGTGGTCCACTTGTCCATCAGCGCCTGGAGCAGCCCCTCCTTGCCGCCGCACTGCGCGTACACCGTCGCCGGTGACACCCGGGCATCCCGGGCGATGCTCTCGACGGTGGTCTGCGCGTACCCGTACCGGCCGAACAACTTCCGTGCCGAGCGCACCACCTCGTGGCGGGTCATCTCCGCGTAGATGTGGCGCCGGCTCCGGGACTGTTCCTGGTCTGGCACCCGATACCCACCTTCGATCTGCGACGACCGCACCGGCGCGGGCGGCTCCGCGGCGAATCTATCGGAGCGCGCCCGGCGGCGCCGTCCACCCCTCAGGACGTGATGAACTCCAGCAGATCCGCGTTGATGACGTCGGCGTTCGTGGTCGGAATGCCGTGCGGCCAGCCGGGGTAGGTCTTGAGCGTGGCGTTCGCGAGGATCTCGACGGCCCGCGGCGCGGTACTGCGGTACGGAACGATCTGGTCGTCGTCGCCCTGCATGACCAGGACCGGCACGCTGATCTTCTTCAGGTCGTCGGTGTAGTCCTCCTGGGCGAACGCGTCGACGCAGTCGTACTGAGCCTTCGCCGAGCCCATCATGCCCTGGCGCCACCAGTTCTGGATGACCGCCTCGGACGGTTCGGCGCCCGGCCGGTTGTACCCGTAGAACGGCCCGGCGGCCACCTCGCGGAAGAACACCGACCGGTTCGCCGCGATGCCCTGCTTGAGGCCCGCGAAGACCTCCGGCGGCTGACCGTCAGGGTTCGCGTCGGTGAGCTGCTGCGACGGTACGACGGAGCTGATCAGGACGGCCTTCGCCACGCGGCCCTCGCCGTGCCGTCCGAGGTAGCGCACCACCTCGCCACCGCCGGCCGAGTGGCCGACGTGCACGGCGTCGCGGAGATCGAGGTGGGTGACCAGCGCCGCGAGGTCGTCGGCGTAGTGGTTCATGTCGTGGCCATCGGAGACCTGCGCCGACCTTCCGTGTCCCCGGCGATCGTGCGCGATGACCCGGAACCCCTGGCCGAGGAAGAA
Source organism: Kribbella sp. NPDC051936 (assembly GCF_040680955.1). Taxonomy (NCBI): domain Bacteria; kingdom Bacillati; phylum Actinomycetota; class Actinomycetes; order Propionibacteriales; family Kribbellaceae; genus Kribbella; species Kribbella sp. NPDC051936. The sequence goes on from NZ_JBFAXS010000009.1 coordinate 424,761, forward strand.
CAGCATCTGGTTGTCCCAGTCGTCGGCCGACAGCGGCCAGCCGTGGCTGAACACGATCGGCCGGCCGGATCCCCAGTCCTTGTAGAACAGTTCCACCCCGTCGGGGGTCGTGATCGTTGCCATGGTGTCCCACCTTCTCGCTTGACCTGGTCCGCGTGCCGTCGCCCCGGGGCGGGAGCGCGCACGCCACGTCCGACGGTAGGGATCCGCAGTTGACGGCCAGTGGATTTGCGGTGGATCGCTGGCTGGAGCGTGACTCCAGCCTCTAGAGTGCAACTTGACCGACGCGCGTGACGGCAGCTGTCGCGGAGGCCGGACCATGGCGAGGGAGCCGGACATGACGGAGACACTCACGCCTCGAAGCGTCGCCGGGCAGCCCGCGGGCGGCGTGAGCTCGCTGAGGCTGCAGGTCCTGGGTCCGCTACGGGTCTGGCACGGCGGTCTCGAGGTCGACCCCGGTCCACGCCAGCAGGCCTATCTGCTCGCGCTGTTGCTGGCACGCGCCGGGAGACCGATCGGCGCGGGCGAGCTGATCGACCTGATTTGGGGCGAGAACGAGCCGGCCAGCGCACTCAACGTGATCCACAAGTACGTCGGAGCGCTGCGCCGTCTCCTCGAGCCCGCCCTGCGCCCGCGGGAGCCGGGAGCCTTCCTCGTGCGCAGCGGCAACGGGTACCTGTGCACCGCCGGTCCGGACGTCTTGGACCTCGCTCGCTTCCGGCAACTCGTCACCACGGCTCGGACAGCCCTCGGCAACAACCACGAAGCGGCCGCGCTCGACCAGTACGTCGCCGCGCTGGAGCTGTGGAGCGGCCCGGCCGGAGGAGGCACCGCGCACAGCCCCGCCGCGGTTCCGATCTTCGCCGGCCTCGACGACGAGTTCTTCGGCGCCTGTGTCGACGCGGCGAGGCTCGCGATCTCGCAGAACCGACCCCACCTGGTGCTGCCCGCGCTGCACGTCGCCTCGGCCATGGCGCCCTTGCACGAACCGGTGCACGCTGCCCTGGTGCGCTCGTTGTGCGGCGCCGGGCAGCAGGCGGAGGCGCTGACGGCGTACGACGCGATCCGCCGGCGGCTCGCGGACGACCTCGGGATCGAACCAGGCGCGGCGCTGCGCTCCGCCCAGCGCCGCGTTCTCGAGCGGGCTGCGTCCCTCCGGACCGCGCAGAGTGGCACCGGCCTCGAGCTCGTCGGTCGAGCTGAGGAGTTCGACATGCTCCGCGGCGCCGTCGAGCCGGCGCTGATCGGCGGGACGGCAGTCGCCCTACTCGAAGGCGAGCCCGGCATCGGCAAGACGCGTCTACTGCAGGAGATCGCTCGTCATACGCACGATCGCGCCGCGCGGGTGGTGTGGGGGCACGGTCTCCAGGGCGGCGGGGCACCGACCATGTGGCCATGGGTCGAGGTCGTCGAAGGTCTCCTCGAGACCCGGCCGGCAACGCGTCGCGCCGAGTGGCTCGCCGGCGACCTGAGCCGCCTCACCGAGCCTCGCAACACCGCCCGGGCCGCACCGACCGTCCCGGATGACGGCGCGCGGTTCCGGTTGTTCGAAGAGGTTGTGGGGGTGATCTCCGAGTCGGCGGCCGAGCGGCCGTTGCTGATCGTCCTCGACGACCTGCAGTGGGCCGACCCCGCCTCGCTGCGGCTGTTCGACCATGTTGTCGCCCGGCTTCCCGCAGGCACGGCCGTGATCGCCGCGCTGCGGAACCGGGACCCGTCGCTCAGCCTTGAGCTGGCCCGGACCCTCGCCGCCGCGAGCCGGATCCCCGGCCACCGGCGCCTCTTCGTCGGACCGCTCGCCGCACCGGGTGTTGCCGAGCTGATGCGACGCGAGACGGGCGACCTGCCCGCCGCGGAAGTCTCGCGTGCGGTGCATGCGCGCACCGGCGGCAACCCCTTCTTCGTCCAAGAGGTAGCGCGGCTTCTCACCAACGGCAGCACGATCACCGAGGAGTCCGTGCTGCGCAGTGGTGTCCCCCTGACAGTCCGGGACGTCGTCCGCGACCGCATGGCCGCGCTGGATCCCGGCACCCAGGAGCTTCTGCAGACGGCCGCGCTCGCCGGCCGGAGCGTCGAACTCGTGCTGCTCGCGAGGATCGCGTCCGCGACCGTGGCGACCTGTCTCGAGCAACTGGAGCCGGTCCGCGACCTCGGGCTCGCCGGCCCCGCACCGGGCGATCCGTTCAGGTACTGCTTCGCCCACGATCTCGTCCGCGAGGCGGTCTGCGAGGCCATCCCGCCCGGACGCGCCGCATCACTGCACCGCGATATCGCCGACGCACTCGAGGCCGTCGGCCCCGCTGACGAGTCACTCGCCGAGCGAGCGGCACACCATCTCTGGGAGGCCGGTCCGCTCATCGACCCTGCGCGCACGGTGTCGGCTCTGTTGCGGGCCGGGGCCCGGGCGACGGCGAAGACCGCGCTCCAGGATGCCGAACGGCACCTCGTCCGGGCCGTCGAGCGAGCCCGCGGAGCCTCGCTCCCCGAGCTCGAACTGGAGGCGCTGGCCCGCCTGATCGCGGTGGCCGGCATGCGGTCCATGTACGGCGCTGCCTCCGTCGAGCTGCTGGAACGAGCAGAAACCGTGGCAAGGACACTCGGCCGGGAGCGTCAGGCCGCGAGTTTCCTCTTCTCCCGGTGGACCGCGCACGTGCAGGGCCTCGAGCACGAACGCAGCGACATCCTGGCGGACCGCCTGCTGGAGCAGGGATCGAGCTCCAGCGATCCGGTCGTCCGCGGCTACGGCGACGCCGCGTGGGGAATTCAGCAGTGGCACCTCGGACGTCTCGGAGCGTCTTACCGCCACCTGACAGCGACAGCGTCCCACGGGCTGCCTGGCGACCACGGCCCTGACCCGGTGTGGGACGGCCTGCGGCTGCTGATCGCGGCGACGCTGGCCGAGATCTCCGCGTACCACGGGAAGGCCGCTCACGCCCGGGCGACCCTCGACAAGCTCGTCGCGGGCGCGGGGGACGACTCCTACGCGATCGCCGTCGCGACGTGCATGGCTGCCCGGACCGCCTCCGTCGTCGGCGACCCGGACTGGGCGCTGCAGGTCGCGGACCGTGGGATCGCGGCGGATCCGCAGTTCTCGTTCGTCTTTCTCGGCACCTACCTGCGCCTGGCGCGATGCTGGGCGCTGGCGATGAGCGGTCACGATCCTGGCGCGGCCGCGGAGGCAGCGGAGCGGCTGATCGTGGCCAACCTGACGAACCCTGTCCGATCCAGCGTCTCCACGTGCTACGCACTCCTCGCGGAGATGCGGCTGGCAGCCGGTGACCCGGACGCCGCGGCTGTTGCGCTCGACCAGGCCGACGCCTTCCGGGACCGCTACGGGCAGCGGTCGGCGGACGGTCTGCACCTTCTCGTCCGGGCTCAGCTGGCGAAGACGCTCGCTGATCCGGGCAGCGCCGTACGTCTGGCCAGGCAGGCACGCGCTGTGGCCGAACGGCAGGAGGCATATCTGTTCGCGCAACGCGCCGACATGTTCCTCGGCGAGCTCAGCGATCGAGACCTAGGAGTTCAGTAGCCGCCGGGCGTGCTCGTGGACGGCGGTGCGTAGCTCGGGCGGTTCGAGGATCTCGAACGGCCAGCGGATCCGCAGGGTCTGGGCGATCAGCGGCCCGAGGTCGTTGGCCGCGAAGCGGAGTTCGCAGGTGGTCGCGTCGATCGGGTCGACGATGCCTTCGCGGGCCGGGAAGACCTTGCGCACCGTGTCCGCCTCCGCCTCGACCCGGATCCGGGCGACGATGTCCCACGGCGCCACCCCGGTCCCCTCGGCCACCAGGGCGATCGGGTCGGGCGGGTTCTCGAACCGGTAGCGCGCGCCGGTCAGCACCGGGTCCGCGATCCGGTCGACGCGGAAGGTCCGCCAGGCCTGCCGGTCCCGATCGCGGGCGACCAGGTACCAGCGCCGGCCGGTGTGCACGATCTGGAGCGGCTCGACGCTGCGCTCGGACTCGTCGCCGCCGTGCGTGCGGTACCGGAACCGGATCCCCTCGATGTCTCGGCACCCCGCGGCGAGGGTGACGAGTACCTCGCCGTCGACCCTCGGCAACTCCCCCTGCGGCAGCTGACTGGTGTGTGCGCCGATCGCCGCGACCTGCTCGCGCAGCCGCGCCGGCAGGACCTGGTGGAGTTTCGCCAGCGCGGAGATCGCCGCCTCCTCGACGCCTGACACCGTCGTGGTCGTTGCGACGCGCAGCCCGACCGCGATCGCGACCGCCTCCTCGTCCTCCAGCAGCAGCGGCGGCAATCGGCCGCCGGGCCCGAGGCGATAGCCGCCGCCGATCCCTGCCTCGGCGTCGACGGGGTACCCGAGTGACCGCAGCCGGGTGACGTCGCGGCGTACGGTCCGGGGCGTGACGTCGAGCCGGGCTGCGAGGTCGGCGCCGTCCCACTGCGGACGGGACTGGAGCAGTGAGAGCAGTCGGAGCAGGCGGGCCGCGGTGTCCATGATCTGCTCATTCTGCCCCGACCTGCGGACCGATCCTGTCCGCAGGTCGTCCTACGGTGAGGTCATGACCACGACACAGGAGAACTTGCTCGACCTATCCGACTTCGCGTGGCAGCGACTGCGCGACCGGGTCGCCGGGCTCACCGACGAGGAGTACTTCTGGGAGCCTTTCGACGGCTGCTGGACGGTCCGGAAGACAGATTCAGGCTTCGCGGCCGACTGGGCCTGGATCCCGCCGGAGCCGGCGCCGTTCACCACCCTGGCGTGGCGGATCACCCACATCGTCGACATCCTGCAGGAGGACCGCACCGCCACGTGGCTCGGGCACCAGCCCGCGGACGACGACGGTCAACCCCCGGTACCGGCGTCGGCGGCGGAGGCCGTGACCGCACTCCAGCACGCGTACGACGTGTGGCGCCGACGGCTTGCGGCGTTCAGTCAGGACGACCTGGATCGGCCCATGGGGGAGATCGCGGGCCCGTGGGCGGACCACGACGGGACGGCGTTCGTGCTGCACATTCTCGACGAGCTGATCCATCACGGCGCCGAGGTCGGGTCCGTCCGCGACTTCTACCGGGGCCTGCGCGCCGAGGACCCGTTCGCCCCCGCCCTGGCCGGCGACGTCACGCCGGCAGACCGGCCGGCCCTGCTCGCCGAGGCCGCCGCCGCCCAGCGCTGGGAAGTCATCCCGCGACTCGCCGACCTGGGCTTCGGTCTCAACGAGCGCACACCGAATGGCGTCACCGCGGCGCATCTCGCCGCGGGCACCGGATCCCTCGATACCCTCCGCTTCCTCGTCGAGCACGGCGCGGACCTGTCCCTGACCGACCCCCGCTTCAACGCCGACGTCCTCGGCTGGGCCACCTGGTTCAAGCAGTCAGAGGCAGCCCAGTACCTCACGGCGCGAACGCACTCCGGGAGCGGTGTCTGAGCTTGCCCGGTGGGATCGCGGACGCGAGCGACCGGGCGAGGGCGTCGAGGGTGTCGTGGACGCCTTGGGTGAAGATCTCCAGGTCGGGACAGCTGTCCCGGTCGGCGGCGGCAGTGATGTTCAGTTGGCCCGCGTACGACAGCGCGGCGACAACCAGCGTCAGGTTGCCCATCGGCGGCATCAGGGGGAACGTCTCCAGCAATCCTGCGCCGGCGAGATAGAGCGGCACCGGCGGGCCAGGGACGTTGCTGACCACCAGATTCACCGACCGCTGCCGCGGGAACATCCGGTACCAGACGCGTTGCCCCGCGACGAACCGGAAGATTCCACTGCCGGCCTCCGGACGTGCCTCGTGCTTGCGCGCGGCGGTCTCGGCAGCGATCAACTCGAGTCGCCGGACCGGGTCGGACTCGCCGACCGGTAGCGGCACCATCATCCAGCCAGGCTTGTTGCCCTTGGCTTGGGCAGGACCCTCCTGGTGCTGGGAGATCGTCACCATGGCCCGCTGCACCAGGCCGTCGATGTCCTCACCGCGGCTTGCCAGCAGCCGGCGCAGCCCGCCTGCCACGGCCGCCAGGATCACGTCGTTGACCTTGGCGTGCTGGACATGGGCGATCTGCTGAGCAAGGTCGAGTCGGCCGCGTACGACGGACAACCGGCGCTCGGCACCGACCGGTTGGTTGAGGCTGGTCTGTGGAGCAGGCTGCTCGGTGAGGACCTCACGCCACGCCGGCAGGGTACGTCGTACCTGCTGCACCGTCCGCCGCGGATGGACGACGCCCGAAACCCCGCGAGCCAGCTCCTGCCCGCGGCGGTGCAGGTTGTCGCGCAGCAGCTGGCCGGCCGACGGGATCGGCCTCGGCGTCCACGGCGGTGCTCCGGGAGTGGACGCATCGGCGCTCAGGTCGAGCAGCGCCGCGAAGGCAGCCATCGCCGCGGGCCCGTCCGCGAAGACGTGGTGAACCTTCAAGAACGCGCCCATGCGATGCTCCGGCAGGCCGGGGAGCAGCCAGAGCTCCCACAGCGGCCGGTCTGGATCCAATCGGGGCCTGGCCAGTTCCTCACACGCCCGCAGTAATTGGGATTCGTCGGAAACCGCGTGGACCTTGACGTGGTCTGCGATGTCGAAGGAGGGGGCGTCGACCCACAGCGGCCAGCCCAACCCCAGCCGCGGCCGGTACAGCACCTGCCGGAATCGAGGGACGAGCTGCAGTCTCGGCTCCAGGTGCCGGCGGACCGTGTCGACACGGACGCGGCCCTGCTCGTCGAGCAGGCTGGTGCCGTCGACGACGGCGAGTCCGCCGATGTCCGTGGACCAGCCGTAGTCGTCCCACAGCAGCAGGAACAGGTCCGACGCTGTCAGTCGTTCCAGGCGACGTCTGCCGGCCATGACGTCACGCCCCCTTCTCGGCTACACGGCCGGGATCGGTTCGAGTCCCAGGACGAACGAGTACACCGCGAGTCCTCCGGCGTGCTTCTTCCCCAATTGCTTCAGCTCGTCCGAGACCTCGCCGAAGGCCGTCATGCGGTGGTCGTACGCGTACTTCTCGAAGAGAACCGCTCGCGCCGCCATGACATGCGCGTTGTGCTCGATCAGCCCTTCACCGCTCTGGTACGCCTCGTGGACCTCGCACTCGGTGCCGTCGGCGTTGACGAACCAGTCGTAACGGATGGTGTGCGTGTCCAGCTCCCGCGTCAGCCGCAGGAGCTCGGCCGCCTGGGCCTTGAATCCCTCCAGTTCGCCTGGCCGGAGCTTCAGCTGAGCGTGTACCTCCAGATGGGCCTGGGCTGCACCGGACGCCGATGGCCGGATTCCGTCCAGGAACGAGAAGACGGCCGGGGCCGCTCCCGTGCGAGCCTCGACCAGGTCGAAGAAGTCTTGCGAAACCTCGCCGTACAGAGCCGATCGATGGTCGTAGGCGTAGTCGCGGAAGAGGATCGTCCGCGCCGCCATGATGTGGGTGTTGTGCTCGGCCAGTCCGTGTTCGTCCGTGAACAGCTCGTGGACCTCGCACTCGCTGCCGTCCTCGTTGACGAACCAGTCGCAGCGAAGCGTGTGCGTGTCCTGCTCCCGGGTCAGCCGGAGGATCTCGGCCGCCTGGGCCTTGATCCCCTCGAGCTGGCCTGGGCGAACCTTGAGGTGAGCGATGACTTCCAGGTTCGCCATGACCGCCTCCTCACACGTTCTTCGGTACGTGGCTCCGGAACATCAGCCGCATGACCTTGTGGCCGAAGTCGGACGTCGGGTCGAACATCAGCGGGCACCCTCCGTCGATCACCGTGATGCCGTGCTGCCGCCCGTACTCGGTGGCGGCCGTCGACACGCTGCCCTCGCCGGGGCCGCGGTGCATCCACACCTGGGTGATCCCGAGTTCGGCGCACTCGCGCACCGTCTCCTCGGCCCTCGACGGCGCCGTGGCGATGACGACGGCGTCGACTCCTCCGGGGATGCCCTTCAGGTCGTGGTAGCAGCGGTCGCCCTCGACCGAGTCGGCGTTCGGGTTGACGGCGAACACCTGATAGCCCCGGTCCCGCAGGCGCTTGTACACGACGTTCGCGCCGTGGTCCTTCGGCTTGCGCGATACACCCGTCACCGCGATCCGCTTGTTCGTCAGGAACGCGGATGCAGCTTGCTGCATTGTCGGCATTTGTCGACCTCCCCTCATGCCGGACCGGAAACACCGAGCGGCGACAGACCGAGTTGCGCCGCGACGGCCGCGTTGTCGTAGTACAGGTTGTCGAGCACGACCTTGCCGTCGCGGACTCGTACCAGTTCCATGCCCTGCACCTCGATGCGCTTGCCGGTCGGCGGCAGTTCGGTGCCGTCGGGCAGCGTGACCGGACCGGTCTGTGTCCCGACGAACACGAACTCGTCCGCGAACGCGTCGCCTTGCTCGACGTAGCTGGTGTAGCGGTGGGCGAGGTCCGAGAACGTGCCGAGTTCCTTGCCCAGGCGCTCGCGGATGGCGCTGCGCCCTTCGAAGAAGCCGTCGGGCATCAGCTGGACGGCGTCCTCGGCGTACAACTCCATCACGCCGTCGAGATCGCCCTTGTTGTACCTCTCGATGTACTGCTCGAGGAGTTCTCTGTAGTTTCCTGTGGCTGCCTCTCGTTCTGTCGAGTTCTTGGACTCCCGTTCGACTTCGATCGAGTAGTCCGCCGCGTACGCAGCGACGGCGCCGATCGCGGCCACCGTCGGCGCGACGAGGAATCCGACCACGCCGACCGTCACCGGTACCTCGATCACGGGCTTGCCGTCGGAGTTCTTGATGATGATCCGGCGCACGTTACCTTCGTGGACCAGTTCCCTGACCTTCTCCACGAGGTGTCCGCCCTTGACGTCGATCTTCTCGGTCGTCGTCGTGACTTGCTGACCCATGGTGGTCACCTCCGCACCTGTGCCTCAGGGGCGTCGCCCTACTCAACGCATGCTGGTCTCCGGGATCGCTTCGAGGCAGGGCCGAACGGCACCTTTCATCAGCTCGCCGACAGGCCGCTCGGCTCGGCCACAGAGGTCCGTTGCCTCTGTGCGCGAGTGCGGGCACGGGGATGAAATGGGCGTCGCGTGCCTTCGCCGTCGACCGGCGAAGAGCTCGTCAGGGGACGAAGGCTCGTTGGGAGCGGTGGCGGAAGGCCCGGGGTGAGAGGGCGTGGGCCGTGGTGAAGCAGCGAGTGAAGTACGACTGACTGCCGAAGCCGCAGCGGGCGGCGATGCTCGCGACCGTGGCGTTTGTTGCCGCCAGTAAGGATGCGGCGTGTTCGAGGCGGAGGTCGGTGACGAACGCGGTCGGGGTGACTCCGTAGGCCGCGCGCATCGAGCGGGACAGGTGGGCGGGGCTGACGCCGGCGAGCTTCAGCAGCCGCGGTACGCCGCCGCGGAGGTTGTCCTCGGCGCGCATCGCCGTACACGCCTTCGCCAGCCAACCGGGTACGCCGGGGCCTGCCGTCTCGTCGTCGGGTGACACCAACTGGAGCAGGTCGATCCAGAACCGCAGCAGGTCGTAGGGGCCGGGCGCGTCCTGGAACCGCTCCAGCGCGTGCTCGAAGACCGCGATCGCCCCCGTCCCGCGGAAGGCCACCGGCCGGCGCGCCGACGCCCAGCTTGCCGTCGGGTCGGTGCGCGTCAGGTCGAGGAATCCCTGCCAGGCCGAGCTCGGGAACGCGACGTTCACGAACTCCAGGCCGTCCGGCGCCGAGCCGCGGACGGCGTGCCGGTCGCTCGGCCGGATCAGGAGCACCTCACCGGGACGCAACTGCTCGACGCCGGTGGTCAGCAGGTGTTCGCCGCTGCCGGACACGATGCCCATGAACTCGTGGAAGTCGGCATGGGTGTGCAACTCGGTGTCCCTGGCCCTGGCCGGGATCCGCACGCGAGCTGCGTGGTACGGCCGGCCGAACGCGTGCGCCTCGAACCGCAGGATCTGCTCCACATCAAGACGGTACAAATTCCTGTCGCAGCGCTGCTAGTTCCCCGGTCCGCCGGAGCGGCACGCTGAAGGCATGTTCGAAACAGACGGCTACGTCATCTTCCGCGACGTCATCGACCAAGACCTGATCAAGGAAGTGAACGATCATGTCGAGTGGCTGCAGGCCCGGCACCCCGAGGTCCGGCCCGAGCAGCTCGGACATGTCTACCTGCGCGACGACCCGTTCTGGGTGCGGCTGGTCAGCGACGACCGGCTCGTCGACATCGCCGAGAAGTTCATCGGCCCGGACATCGCCCTGTTCGCGTCGCACTACATCTCCAAACCGCCGTACTCCGGCCGGCCGGTGCTGTGGCACCAGGACGCGGCGTTCTGGCCGCTCGACCCGATGGAGGTGGTGACGCTCTGGCTCGCCGTCGACCACTCGACCCCGGAGAACGGCTGTGTCCGGGTGATCCCGGGGAGCCACCGCTCCGAGGTGGCCGGGATGCGCGACAACATCGAGGTGGAGAGCGTGCTCGGCAAGGAGATCGCGGTCGAGGTCGACGAGACCCGGGCCGTCGACATGGTGCTGGCCCCGGGCGACGTCGAGGTGCACCACCCGAACATCGTGCACGGCAGCAACGCCAACACGTCGCCGTACCGGCGCTGCGGGCTGACCATCCGCTACATCCCGACGTCGACCAGGATCACCGACCCGGAGTCGCCGTACCCGAGCGCCTTCCACCTGCGCGGTGCGCCCGGGGTGAACAGCTACCAGCCGCGGCCGGCGTACGTCGAGGGCCGGCACTTCCCGTTCAACGGCGCCTGAGCCCGGACAGGCGAAAGGGCCCGCCCCCGGGGGACGGGCCCTTTCGACGACTCACTCGAGGCAGATCCGGAACGGGTGTCCCGCCGGGTCGGCGTAGATGCGCCAGCCACGCGCGTTGTCGGCGGGCGGTGGGTCCAGCGGGTCGAGCGGCTCGGCCCCGAGAGCGACCACGGTGGCGTGACCGCTCGAAAGGTCCTCGACGATCAGGTCGAGATGGAGATCCTGCGCGTCGGTGCCGGGCCACGTGGCCGGCACGTACTCCTCCGAACGCCGGAAGGCCAGCGTCGAGAACCCCAACGAGGAACCGGGGCCGGTCAGGCTCCGCCAGTCCTCGTCGCCGTTCTCGTCGATCTCCAGCCCCAGCAGCGCCGAGTAGAACTGGGCGAGCTCGAGTGGGTCCGGGCAGTCCAGAACCACCGAGCCGAGCCGCCCGGCAGTACTGCCCGGCTGCTCTGCCACCTGCGTCATCTGTCCTCCACTTTCTGGTACGTCAGCCTGCCCCTGGTCCCGGGGCAGGTGCGGGCAGGGCCCTCTGGTCGGAAGGCCCGGCCGCCTACGATGACAGGTCGCGGGGACAGTTCGCATCTTTCGACACGCGTTCTCGCCGACCGAGCCGATCGCTGACAGTGAAGAGACGATTTCTCTACCGCTGAAACCCCTATACACTGGTAGCGCGGCGGCGTTCGCCGAGCTTGCGGATCTTGGCCCGGGTCCCGCAGTCCTCCATCGAGCACCAGCGCCGGGAACCGTTGCGGCTGCGGTCCAGGAACAGCCAGCCGCACCCGCCGTCGTCGACCGGGCAGGCCCGCAGCTGGCGCAGCTCGACGGTCCGGATCAGCTCGACCGCCGCGACCACCAGCCGATCGGGGATCAGCTGCGCCGGCGACGTCCCGACCACCAGCTCGGCGATGCCGCGGTCGCGGGCCGGATCCGGGATCAGCATCGACCGCGCGGCCGCCGCCGACCAGCGCAGCATCAGCCGCTCGAACGCGGAACCTTCGCTCTGCTTGACGCCGTCGGCCGCGATCACCGCGTGCGCGGCCCGCGGCGCGAGCACGTCATAGGTCGCCTCGCGGATCTCGAGCGTCGCGTTCAGCGCCTTCACGGCCAGCTCCGGGGCCGAGCGCCAGGTGCCCTCGACGGCGCTGTAGTCGCGAAGGTCGATCAGTCCGCTCCGGCGGCTCCAGGCCAGCAGTTCGGCGGGAGAGGTGAGGTGGTCGACCTCCGCGGCGCCGCCTCGCGTGCGCGGGCTGACCGTGTTCACGAGGTCGAGAGCCGGGTGGCCGCCCACGATGCGATATTCCCCGCGAAAACTGTCGGTCATGGATGAGACGCTACCACTGTCCGATATTTTACCGGGATCAGGTGACCCATGACCCTCTCGTCCCGCCGAGCCGGCGCCGCGCTGGCGTTCCTCGGCGTCTCGACCTTCTCGTTCGTGACCATCGAGGTCCTCCCGATCGGTCTGCTGACCGTGATCGCGGACGACCTCGGGCGGTCGCGTTCGCAGGTCGGCCTCCTCGTCACCGGGTACGCCGCTGTCGTCGTGCTCGCGTCCATCCCCCTCGCCCGGCTGACCCACCACCTCCCCCGCCGCCTGGTGCTGACCGGCACCCTCGGGGTCCTCACGGTCGCCACCGCACTCTCCGCCGCCGCCCCGTCGTACGAGTTGCTGTTCGCCGCGCGACTCGTGATCGCTCTCGCGCAGGCGCTGTTCTGGTCGATCGCGCCGCCGATCGCGACCAGCCTCTTCCCGCCGGAGTTCCGCGGCCGGGTGGTCGCACGGCTCGCGATCGGGACGGCGCTGGCGCCGATCCTCGGCATCCCGCTCGGCACCTGGCTCGGCGAGCAGGCGGGCTGGCGGGTGCCGTTCGTGGTGATGACCGTGCTCGGCGCGGCCGCCTGCGCCGGGATCGCCGCCCTGCTGCCGCGCACCGAGGTGCAGGACAGCCCGTCGCGCCGGGGCAGCTCCCCCGACCTCCGGCGGTACGTCGTCCTGCTCGTCACTTCGGCCGTCGGCGTGACCGGGTTCCTCACGTTCAACACCTACGTCACGCCGTTCCTGCTCGACATCTCCGGGTTCTCGCCCGACGTGCTCGGCCCGATGCTGCTGGCCAGCGGCGCCGGAGGCCTGGCCGGCACGCTGATCGTCGGCCGCATCCTCGACCGGTATCCGTGGGGCACGACCGTGGTTCCTCTCGGGCTGATCGCGCTCGGCCTCTTCGGCTTGTACGCGCTGGGACAGGTGCAGGCCGTGACGGTCGCACTGATCGCGCTGATCGGTCTGTCCTTCAGCGGCCTCGCCGTCGCCGTCCAGAGCAGGACACTGCAGGTTGCCCCGGGCAGCACCGACATCGCCTCGGCCGGGACAAGCTCGGCGTTCAACGTGGGCATCGCCGCCGGCGCCTTCGTGGGCGGCGCGCTGATCGACACCACGACTGTGCGCGCGGTTGCGCTCGTCGGCGGTCTGCTGGCCGCGGCCGGAGCCCTGGTGATGCTGAGCGAGCCCCTGCTGGTCCGGCGCCGGGCCGGCGTGCCAGAGTGCGCCCATGACCTTTGTGAAGAGCCGGCCTGACGCGCCGGCGGGCTTCTTCGAGGTCGAGGCCGCCGGTCTGCGCTGGCTGGCCGTGCCTGGCGGCGTCCCTGTGGCCGAGCCGCTCGATGTGTCTCCCACCCAGCTGACGATCACCAGGCTGGACAGCGCACCGCCGACCGAGTCCGACGCCGAGGACTTCGGTCGGCGGCTGGCTGTCACGCACGACGCCGGTGCCCGCTATTTCGGCGTACCGCCGGACGGGTGGCGCGGCGACGGGTACATCGGCACGCTCCCGCTGTCGCACGCGTCAGAGCCCGTGACGTCGTGGGGCGAGTTCTACGCCAACCTGCGCCTGCGGCCCTACCTGCGTGCCGCCCGTGACGAGGGCATCTACCTCGACGACGTCGAGCGGGTCTGCACCCGGCTGGAGGCGGGTGCGTACGACGACCCGTCGGACGAGCCCTGCCGGATCCACGGCGACCTGTGGTCCGGCAACGTGCTCTGGACGCCGGACGGTGTCCACCTGATCGATCCGGCCGCGCACGGCGGGCATCGCGAAACGGACCTCGCGATGCTCGCGCTGTTCGGGCTGCCGCGGCTCGATCGAGTCCTTCGCGCGTACGACGAGGCGCACCCGCTCGCGGACGGCTGGCGGGACCGGATCGGGCTGCACCAACTGCATCCCCTGGTGGTGCATGTCGTGCTCTTCGGCGGCAGCTACGTGACGCAGGCCCTCGACCTCGCCCGGCGGTATTGAAGCCTCTTGACGTAAAGCCGCTGTCCGCGAACACTCTCGATCATGATTCCGCAGCCCACAGCGCAGCAGCCGCTCCCCGACGAGACCTTCACCCTCCAGGCGGACGCCACCATCGGCGTCGACGACCCCGCTGCCCAGCCGATCGCCGAGCGGTTCGCCGCGCGCCTGCGGGGGTCGACCGGCTTCGCGCTGCCGGTGCAGGACGGCGCCGGCACCATCACGCTGTCGACCGGCGGCGCCGAGTCCCTGGGCGCCGAGGGCTACGAACTCCGCGCGGACGCGTCCGGCGTCACGATCACGGCAGCCGGCGCCGAGGGCGTGTTCCGCGGCGTCACGACGCTCCGCCAACTGCTCCCGGCCAAGGCCGAGGCCGGCAGCGCCCAGGAAGGCCCGTGGGAGATCGCCGGTACGACGATCACGGACACCCCGCGGTACGGCTACCGCGGCGTGATGCTCGACGTCACCCGGCACTTCTTCACCGTCGACCAGGTGAAGAAGTTCATCGACCTCGTGTCGCTCTACAAGATCAACCGGCTGCACCTGCATCTGTCCGACGACCAGGGCTGGCGGATCCAGGTGGACTCCTGGCCGCGCCTCACGGAGTACGGCGGCAGTCTGCAGGTCGGCGGCGGCGCGGGCGGCGCGTACACGAAGGCCGACTTCGCCGAGATCGTCCGGTACGCCGCGGAGCATTACCTGACCGTCGTACCGGAGATCGACACTCCGGGGCACACGAACGCCGCGCTCGCGTCGTACCCGGAGCTCAATCCGGACGAGGTCGCGCCCAAGCTGTACACCGAGACCGAGGTCGGGTTCAGCACGCTGACCGTCGACAAGGAGCGGACGTACGAGTTCCTCGCCGACGTGTTCCGCGAGGTGGCCGAGCAGACGCCGGGCGGCCTGCTCCACCTCGGCGGCGACGAGGCGCACTCGACGCCGCACTCCGACTACCTGACCTTCGTACCGAAGGCCGCCGAGCTCGTCATCAAGCAGGGCAAGACCGTCATGGGCTGGCACGAGATCGCCGACGCGCCGCTGCCGGCCGGCACGGTCGTGCAGTACTGGGGCACCGAGGACGAGAAAGCACAGGCGCTCGCGCTGAAGGCGGTCGAACAGGGCGCGAGGCTCGTCCTCTCGCCGGCCAACCGGGCGTACCTGGACATGAAGTACCACGAGGAGACGCCGCTCGGCCTGCAGTGGGCCGGCCTGGTCAGCGTCGAGCAGTCCTACAGCTGGAACCCGGCGACGCTGATCCCGAACGTGCCGGCGAGCGCCATCGACGGCGTCGAGGCGCCGCTGTGGACGGAGACGCTCGACGACCTGGACAAGGTCGAGTTCATGACCTTCCCGCGGCTCCCCGGGATCGCCGAGCTCGGGTGGTCACCGGAGTCCGCGCTCGACTGGACGACGTACCGCGACCGGCTGGCCGAGCAGGGATCGCGGTGGGAGGTGCTCGGCGTCAACTTCTACCGGGCACCGGAGATCGACTGGCGCTGACCGACCCGGCCGAGTCAGCCGTCCGACCCGAGGACCCGGTCGAGCAGCCACGCGGTGGTCTCGTCCAGGTCCTGCTCGGCGACGGTGTGCGTCGTGGTGTCCGCGTCCCGCACCTCCAGCCGGTACACGTACCGGTCCGGCTGCGGCCGGCCGGAGCCGAGGTCCTTGGCGCCCAGTGCGCGGACCGCGGCCTCCAGCCGGTCCGCGTCCGGCTGGCCGGTCGTGTCCAGTTCGCCCTGCTGGATCAGCCCGGCGAAACCGCCGCTGCGGGTCACGCTGACGATCACTGCTGCCTCCTCGCGGTTGCGTGCCCTGCAACTCCAGCGCACCTGCCCCGCACCTGTCCACAGCCGCGCGACACGCCGGGAAATCCGATCAGAATTCTGCGTCCATCACCCGGCGTACCGGTGAATTGTCCTTCGTTGCCAATGCCCGGCGCCCGCCGCCGCCTGCGAAACAGCAGGTCGGCGCGTGATTTGCGGTGCCGGACCGCGACCGTCACGGCCGGATTCGGCCGGGCACGGAGGGTAACGACCGGCGACAATCAGCGACACGTGTTTGTGGTCACCCCTACCATCAGCCCGCAGAACGGCTACAGTTATGGCGTTGCAAGTTTGGACTCCCTGACTTTTGCTGTGCTGCATGGCCGGTCTGTCGTCTGGGGCCTTTCGGCGACGCGCGGCTCATGAGGTGTGGGTCGCGGATTGTTAATAGCCATCGAGGAGATAGACAATGGCTGTCGGTACTGTCAAGTGGTTCAACGCTGACAAGGGCTTCGGCTTCATCACCCCGGATGACGGTGGCGCGGACGTGTTCGCGCACTACTCGGCCATCCAGATGTCGGGCTTCCGCTCGCTGGACGAGAACCAGCGCGTCGAGTTCGAGATCACCCAGGGCCAGAAGGGCCTGCAGGCGGAGAACATCCGCGCGATCTGATTCGTCGGATCACCCTTCTAGAACCTACGAGGGGGCCGCACACCGCGATTGGTGTGCGGCCCCTTCGCCGTTTCCCGGGTCTAATGGAAGCGTGACCGAAGACCCGCGGTACAGCCGGCCGGACGAGGATCCCGGCGAGCGCCTCGACCGCCACTGGATCGAGCTCCTCCAGGAGCTGCGGCTGGCCCAGACCGGCACGCAGATCCTGTTCGCGTTCCTGCTCGGGATCGCCTTCCAGGCCCGCTTCCAGGACGCGGGCAGCTTCGTCCACACCGTGTACGCCGCCACGCTGATCGCGTCCGCCCTGTCGGTCGGCCTGTTCGTGGCGCCGGTGTCCTTCCATCGGCTCATCTACCGCCGCCAGCTCCGGCACCGGATGCTCCCGATCGCCAGCCGGATGGCGATCGCCGGCCTGATCTTCCTGATCGTGGCGGTCGCCGGCGGCCTGCTGCTCGCCCTCGACGTCGTCCTCCCCCGGGGGATGGCCGTCCTCGCCGTCGCCTTGATCCTGATCTGGTTCACGATCTTCTGGTACGGCGTCCCGGCCTACATCCGGCGCACTAGCGGAGACGAGGAATGACCTCGGTCGCGATCGTCTCCAGCACCGCCTCCGAGCCGGCGTACACGCCTTCGGAGCGGGGCCAGTGGGTGATGACGTCGGTGAAGCCGAGGCCGGCTGCGCGGCCGACGGCGTCCTCGAAGGCGGACGGGCTGGACAAGGCGTAGACCTTGGAGTCGAGGGACAGGTAGCGGTCCAGGTGGCGGCCCTCGAGAAGGTCGTCGAGGCGGTGGCTGAGGTCGGCGACCGATGTGAACCAGGTGTCCAGGTCGTCGGCCGCTCCCCCGGTCGTCATCCAGCCGTCGCCGTGTTCGGCGGCGAACCTGACCGACCGTGGACCGTTGCCGGCCAGGATGAACGGGACGCGCGGTTGCTGCACGCAGCCCGGCAGCGTCCGGGCGTTGCGCGTTTCGAAGTACTCGCCCTGGAAGTCCACGCCGTCCGTGGTGAGCAGCGTGTCGAGCAGGTTCACAAACTCCTCGTAGCGGTCCTGCCGCTGCCGCGGTGTCCGGTCCGGCCCGCCCTGGATGGTCGCGTCCAGGCTGCCGCCGGCGCCGATCCCGCACCGGAAGCGGCCGTCGGAGACGTCGTCGATCGCCAGGATGTCGCGGGTCAGCGCGAGCGGGTGCCGGAAGTTCGGCGACGTGACGAAGGTGCCGAGCCCGATCGTCTCCGTGGCGAGCGCGGCCGCCGTCAGCGTCGGCGTCGTCCCGTACCACGGTGAGTCCTGGAGACCGCTCCAGGTCAGGTGGTCGTACGTCCACGCATGGTCGAACCCGTACTCCTCAGCCCGCCGCCACCGCGGCGCGGCGTCCCGCCACCGGTACTCCGGCAGGATCGCGATCCCGAAACGCATGCACCGCACCCTACCGAGTGTGGCCGAGACCACGATTGTTGCGTTTTGCCACGATCTCCGACACGGTCGTAAGGCCCTACCCCCGACACAACAGAACGGAGGCGCGCCGAAGCGCGGCGTGACTTACCTGTGGCCATCGACATCGACAGCCAGACAGAGACTCCCGACCACGCAGCACATCCCGCAATCGCCACACCACCACCACCCGGCAGCCGAAGTCGCGGCTCCGGACTCGACCGCGTCACCTTCGGGGTCACCGCGGTCATCGCCCTGGCGTTCGTCGCCTGGGGCATCGTCGACGCCACCGGTCTCGGTACGGCGTCCACCTCGGCCCTCGGCTGGGTCGAACAGAACACCGGCTGGCTGTTCGTCCTGCTGGCCTCCGGCTTCGTCGTCTACGTGATCTGGCTGGCGGCCGGACGCTACGGGCGGATCCCGCTCGGCCGCGACGACGAGGAGCCCGAGTTCAAGACCGTGTCCTGGGTCGCGATGATGTTCAGCGCCGGCATGGGCATCGGCCTGATGTTCTTCGGCGTCAGCGAGCCGCTGTCGCACTTCGCCTCTCCTCCGCCCGGCACCGTCGAGGGCGGTACGTCGCAGGCGCTGGAGACCGCGATGGCGACGACGCTGTTCCACTGGACGCTGCACCCGTGGGCGATCTACGCGGTCGTCGGCATCGCGATCGCGTACGGCACCTTCCGGCGCGGCCGCTCGCAGCTGATCAGCGCGGCGTTCGCTCCGCTGCTCGGACGCCGTACCGAAGGGCCGATCGGGAAGGTGATCGACGGGCTGGCGATCTTCGCGACGCTGTTCGGATCGGCCGCGTCGCTCGGGCTCGGCGCACTGCAGATCGGGTCCGGCGTCCGGATCCTCGGCTGGCTGGACAAGACCGGCAACGGCGTCATGGTCGGCGTCATCGCCGTACTGACCGCGGCGTTCGTCGCGTCCGCCGTGTCCGGCGTTGCCAAGGGCATCCAGTGGCTCTCGAACATCAACATGGTGCTGGCCGTCGTGCTCGCGGTCTTCGTGTTCGTGGTCGGCCCGACGGTGCTGATCCTGAACCTGGTCCCGACCGCGATCGGCGACTACTTCCGCGACCTGGCCGACATGGCCGCCCGGACCGAGGCCAGCGGCGGCGACGCGATGGCGACGTGGCTGTCCGGCTGGACGGTCTTCTACTGGGCCTGGTGGATCTCGTGGACGCCGTTCGTCGGCATGTTCATCGCCCGGATCAGCCGCGGCCGCACGATCCGGCAGTTCGTCACCGGCGTGCTGCTGGTGCCGTCGCTGGTCAGCCTGCTGTGGTTCTGCATCTTCGGCGGGACCGCGATCGACATCCAGCGCGGCGGCACCGACATCGCGGGCGCGTCGACGACCGAGGGCCAGCTGTTCGGCATGCTCGACCACATCCCGCTCAGCGCGGTCACCACGATCATCGTGGTCGTCCTGGTCGCGATCTTCTTCGTGTCCGGTGCGGACGCGGCGTCGATCGTGATGGGCACGCTGTCCGAGAGGGGCGCGATCGAGCCGAAGAAGCCGCTGGTGATCTTCTGGGGCGTGCTCACCGGCGCGGTCGCGGCGGTGATGCTGCTCGCCGGCGGAGGCGGCTCGGATGCCCTGCAAGGCCTGCAGAATCTGACGATCGTCGCGGCGCTGCCGTTCGCGGTCGTGATGGTCGGGCTGGCGGTGGCGCTGGCCAAGGACCTGCGCACCGATCCCCTGATGCTGCGCCGCGAGATCGGCTCGGAGGCGGTCGAGGCGGCGGTCATCGAGGGCGTCGGCCGGCACGGCGACGACTTCGCCCTGGTCGTCTGCAACGGCAACGGCAACGACGGGCAGCCGCAGGACGAACCTACGAAGTAGGCGTGGGGAACGTGGCTAGGGAGCTGGTGCCGATGCTTCCTAGCCACACCTTGCCGTCACGTTCGCGGACGCCGGTGGGCATGTGGAAGTCCGGGTGCTTGGCGCGCAGGTCGTGGACCAGCGCGCCCGTCTCGTCGTACGCCTGGATCTCGATGATGTCCGCGGCCTTCGGCTTCAGCGCGTCCGGCAGCGCCCAGACGACCTTGCGGAGCGCCGGGTGCTTGGGCAGCAACAGGTCGAGGACGGCGTTGCGCGGCGAGCCGACCGCGACCCAGATCAGGCCGTCGGAGCCACGCGCGATGTTGTCCGGCAGCCCCGGGATCTCGGCGATCTGCACGGGCTCGGCGCCGTCCGTCGTGAGGTCGAGCTTGTACAGCCCGTACGTCGCGGTCTCGGCCCAGAACAGCGAACGGCGGTCGCTGCTCAACGCCACGCCGTTCGGGAAGCCGCGGCCGGTGGCCAGCCGGGTGATCTCCCCGTCGGGCGTCCGGCGGTACACGCTGCCGGTGGTGCTGTGCTCGAGGAGATCGGCCATCCACTCGTCGATGCCGAACCGGGTCGAGGAGTCGGTGAAGTAGATCGTGCCGTCCTCGGTGACGTCGGCGTTGTTGCAGAACCGCATCGGGCGGCCGTCGATCTCCGACAGCAGCGTGCTGATCCGGTGGTCGCGGTCGAGGGTGAGCAGACCTCGGTTGGCGTCGCAGATCAGCACCTTGCCGTCCGGCAGCCACTCCAGCCCGAGCGGCCGGCCGCCGGTGTCGGCGAGCGTGCTGATCGTCAGGCCGTCGGCGCTGACGCGCAGGATGCGGCCGTCGTACAGCCCGGTGAGGACGCTGCCGTCCTCGTCGATCAGCGTGTCCTCGGGGCCGGCGCCCGGCAACGCGACGACCGCCACCTCGATCCCGGTCGGCGTCCGGGCCGGCGGCGCGGGCGGCGGAGTCCAGCGGACGGGCGCGATCGACGACTTCATGCGCAGACCCTAGCGCGCCGTAGTCACCCAAGCACCCCCGGCCACCCGCCTCCCGCCTCCCCGCCGACCCAGGCGGCCCGCCCGTTTGAGGGGTTAACCTCCGAAAGGCACCGTTCACCAGTTGCATGCGACTGGTGAACGGGCAAGCGGACGGGTTAACCACTCAAACGGGTGCGGGTGCGGGTGCGCGGGTGTGCGGGTGCGGCGGGCATGACGAAGCCCGGACCGGGCGGTCCGGGCTTCGTTGTGGTTGCTAGAAGATGACCTCGCCGCGGGCGCGGCGGGCGCGGAGCTTCTCCAGCGCCTCGTCGAGGATCTCCTGGGCCTCCTGCTCGGAGCGGCGCTCCTTCACGTAGGCCAGGTGCGTCTTGTAGGGCTCGATCTTCGGCGGCGGAGGCGGGTTGTTCACATCGGTGCTGGTCGGCAGACCGCACCGCGGACAGTCCCACTCCTCCGGGATGGCCGCCTCGACCGCGAACCAGGTCGCGGTCTCGTGGCCGTTCGCACAGAAGAACACGATGCGCTGCCGGGGCGCGGTGTCGCCGCGCTCCGCCTCGCCCATCGGTCCGGCGCCGACCCGGCTGCCACGAATCGCACTGCCACCACCAGCCACGGGAACCTACTCCCCCTCAGCCGAGCTTGTAGAGCAGGCCGAGCGCGACGATGGCGGCGAACCAGATCAGACCGACACCGATGGTGATCCGGTCCAGGTTCCGCTCGGCGACCGACGAGCCGCCCAGGCTGGACGACACACCGCCACCGAAGAGGTCCGAGAGGCCGCCACCGCGGCCTTTGTGCAGCAGCACCAGCAGCGTCAGGAACAGGCTGCAGACGATCACGACGATCGAGAAAGCGAGAATCACGAGGAGTAGCCTAACTGAAGGTCCAGGTAACGGCAGATGCCGGCGAACTCGTCCACCTGGAGGCTCGCACCTCCGACCAGGCAGCCGTCGACATCCGGTTGGGCCATGATGCCACCTGCACTGGCCATCTTCACCGATCCGCCGTAAAGAATCCGTACCGAGTCGGCGACCGAGGGTGAGATCGTCTCCTCGATCCGGCCCCGGATCGCGGCGATCACCTCCTGCGCGTCCTCCGGCGTCGCGACCTCGCCGGTGCCGATCGCCCAGACCGGCTCGTACGCGATCACGACCTTGCGGACGTCGTCCTGCTTCAGCCCGGCCAGACCGGCGTCGACCTGACCCAGGCAGTGCGCGACGTGACCGTCGGCCTTCCGGATCTCCAGGCCCTCGCCGACGCACATGATCGGGGTCAGGCCCGCCTCGAGCGCCTTCGTGGTCTTGGCGTTGACCAGCTCGTCGGTCTCGTTGTGGTACTGCCGGCGCTCGGAGTGCCCGGTCAGCACGTACGTGCAGCCGAGCTTGGTGAGCATCGCCGCCGAGATCTCGCCGGTGTACGCCCCGGAGTCGTGCGTGGACACGTCCTGTGCGCCGTACCTGATCTTCATCCGGTCACCGTCGACCAGCGTCTGCACGCTGCGGATGTCGGTGAACGGCGGCAGCACCGCCACCTCGACCCGGTCGAAGTCGTGCTTCTTGTCCTGCAGCGTCCAGCTCAGCTTCTGCAGCAGGTGCACGGCCTCGACATGGTTGAGGTTCATCTTCCAGTTGCCCGCCATCAACGGCGTACGGGCGCTGTCGGCCATCGGTTTCAGTCCTCTTCCAGTACCGCGAGACCCGGGAGCTCCTTGCCCTCCAGGTATTCGAGCGACGCACCGCCACCGGTGGAGATGTGGCCGAACGCCTCGTCGGCGAAGCCTAGCTGCCGGACGGCGGCCGCGGAGTCACCGCCGCCGACGACACTCAGGCCGTCCACCTCGGTCAACGCCTGCGCGACGGCCTTGGTTCCGCCGGCGAACGGCGCCATCTCGAAGACGCCCATCGGGCCGTTCCAGAACACGGTGTGCGCGCCGGCGATCTCGGCGGCGAAGGCCGTGCCGGACTCCGGGCCGATGTCCAGGCCGAGCTGGTCGGCGGGGATCGCGTCGGCGGCCACCACGGTGGCCGGCGAGTCGGCCTTGAACTCGGCCGCGACCACGATGTCGGTCGGCAGCACGATCTTGTCGCCGGCCTCCTTCAGGTACCCGCGGACGACGTCCAGCTGGTCCTCTTCGAGCAGGCTCTTGCCGACCTCGTGGCCCTGCGCCTTCAGGAACGTGAAGACCATGCCGCCGCCGATCAGCAGCTTGTCGGCCTTGGCGAGCAGGTTGTCGATCACCGCGAGCTTGTCCGACACCTTGGCGCCGCCGAGCACGACGACGTACGGCCGGGCCGGGTCCTCGGTGAGCTTCTTCAGGACGTCGACCTCGGCGAGCACCAGCCCGCCGGCGGCGTGCGGCAGCTTGCGCGCCACGTCGTACACGCTGGCCTGCTTGCGGTGCACGACACCGAAGCCGTCGCTGACGAATACGTCCGCGAGCGCGGCGAGCTCGTCGGCCAGCGCCTCGCGCTGCGCCTCGTCCTTGCTCTCCTCGCGCGGGTCGTAGCGGACGTTCTCGAGCAGCAGGACCTCACCCTCGTCCAGGTCCTGTACGGCGGCCTGCGCGGCGTCGCCGGTCACGTCGCCGGCGAACCGCACGGTGATGCCCTCGGGCCGGAGCAGCTCGCCGAGCCGCTTCGCGACCGGGGCCAGCGTGAACTCCGGCTTCGGCTCGCCCTTCGGACGGCCCAGGTGCGCGGTGACGATCACCTTCGCGCCGGCCTTCGCCAGCGTGATCAGCGTCGGCAGCGAGGCGCGGATCCGGCCGTCGTCGCCGATCACCTCGCCCTTGATCGGCACGTTCAGGTCGGAGCGGACCAGCACCCGCTGACCGGCCAGGTCGCCGAGATCTTCGATGGTCTTCACAGTGTCAGATCCTCAGGAGAAACAGGCTTGCGCCCGAAGGAGGACACCAGGGTCACCTTCGGACGCAAGCACCGGAACGGAACGTCAGAGCGAGGCGCCGACGTGGTTGACCAGGTCGACCAGGCGGTTCGAGTAGCCCCACTCGTTGTCGTACCAGCCGACGACCTTGACCTGGTTGCCGATCACCTTGGTCAGGCCCGCGTCGAAGATGCAGGACGCCGGGTCGGTGACGATGTCGCTCGAGACGATGTCGTCCTCGGTGTAGGTCAGGTACCCCTTCAGCGAGCCCTCGGCCGCGGCGGCCTTGTAGGCCTCCTTGACCTCTTCGACGGTGACCTCGCGGCCGACCTCGACGGTCAGGTCGGTGGCCGAGCCGGTCGGGACCGGCACCCGCAGCGCGTAGCCGTCCAGCTTGCCCTTGAGCTCCGGCAGCACCAGGCCGATCGCCTTCGCGGCGCCGGTCGAGGTCGGGACGATGTTCAGCGCGGCGGCGCGGGCGCGTCGCAGGTCCTTGTGCGGGCCGTCCTGCAGGTTCTGGTCCTGGGTGTACGCGTGGATCGTGGTCATCAGACCCTTCTCGATCGTGAACGCGTCGTTCAGAACCTTGGCCAGCGGGGCGATGCAGTTCGTGGTGCAGGACGCGTTCGAGATCACGGTGTGCTTCTCGGCGTCGTACAGGTCGTGGTTCACTCCCATCACCACGGTGAGGTCCTCGTTCTTCGCCGGGGCGGAGATGATGACCTTCTTGGCGCCGTTGTCGGCGTGCGTCTTGGCCTTGGTGGCGTCGGTGAAGAAGCCGGTGGACTCGATCACCACGTCGGCGCCGACGTCCGACCACTTCAGGTTGGCCGGGTCGCGCTCGGCGAACGCCTTGAAGCTCTTGCCGCCGACGGTGATGTCGTCGTCGGTGGCGGAGACCTCACCCGGGAAGCGGCCCAGGATCGAGTCGTACTTCAGCAGGTGAGCGAGGGTCTGGTTGTCGGTCAGGTCGTTGACGGCGACGACCTCGATGTCGGCACCGGACGCCTGCACGGCGCGGAAGAAGTTACGGCCGATGCGGCCGAAGCCGTTGATACCTACGCGTACGGTCACGGGTCTGCGTCTCCTCAGAACTAGCTTTGGCACTGCCGCTACAGCCCGAACACTAGCCCAACAGCCCACTCGATCAACTGGTAGCGTCCAGATGAGACCACCGGTAGTTTTTCACTGCTTCAGACCAGACCACTGGCTGGTACGACGAACGGCGATTTCCGGAAAGTCTCTCCGGAAACCGCCGCTCGATCAGATGTTCATCCGGTTACGGCAGAACGTTCACCGCGGCCCACGCCTTGTCGACCGCGGCCCGCTCCGGGCTGCTCGCGCCGTACAGGTCCGTGGCGGCGTTCAGCGTCGCCGTCCGGGCGCCGTGGTAGTCGGTCCGCGACGTCATGTACGTCGTCAGCGCGCGGTACCAGATCTTCTCGGCCTTGGTGATGCCGATCCCGGTGACCGTGACGCCGCCCGCGGTCGGGCTGTTGTACGCGACGCCGTTGATCGTCTTCGCGCCGCTGCCCTCGGACAGCAGGTAGAAGAAGTGGTTGCCGACACCGGACGAGTAGTGCACGTTCAGCCGGCCGACGCTCTTCGACCACGCGTCCGCGCTGGCCCCGTCCATCGACGGCTTGTCCATCCGCCGGATGTAGTTCACCGCCGGGTTGTAGTCGGTGAAGATCTCCTCACCCATGACGTAGTCCGGGGTGTCCTGGCTGTTGGCGGCGTACCACTCGACCGCCGTACCGAAGATGTCCGAGGTGGACTCGTTCAGACCACCGGACTCGCCGCTGTAGCGCAGCCCGGCCGAGCGGCTGGTGACACCGTGGCTCATCTCGTGGCCGGCGATGTCCAGCTCGACCAGCGGGCCGATCCCCTGGCTCGCGTCGCCGTCGCCGTACCGCATGCAGAAGCAGGAGTCGCTCCAGGACGCGTTCACGTACGCACCGTCGTGGACGTACGACTTCGCGCCCTGACCGTCGTTGGCGATGCCGTTGCGGCCGTGCACGTTCTTGTAGTAGTCCCAGGTCTCCGCGATGCCGTAGTGCGCGTCGACGCCGGCAGTCTGGGCGTTGGAGTTGCTGCCGGTCCCCCACACGTTGTCCGCGTCGGAGTAGAGGGTGCCGGCGTTGTACGTCGAGTTGCCGCCGCGGACCGGGTCGACCATCGTCCAGCTGGTGCCGGACTTGGTGGTGTCGAGTCCGACGGTGCCGACGTACAGGCCGGTGCCGCTGCCGAGGTCGTCGTTGACGGTCGCCCAGCTGTCGAGGACCTTGCCGGTCTGCGCGTCGACGTACGTCTCGGTGCCGGTCGGCTCACCGTTGGCCTTGCGGCCCTCGCTGACGACCTTGTAGGCGAGCTTGGACTGGCCGGCGTTCGTCACGAAGACGACGAGCTGCTGCTTGCTGCCCTTGGTCTTGGCGGCTGCGAACGCGGTCGCGGCGGACACGGCCGGCTTCGTCGACAGGCTGAGCTTGCCGATCCCACCGGTGGACGAACGGGCCTTGCCCGCCTTGTCCTGGTGGACGACGACATCGCCGCCGACGACCGGCAGACCTTGGTACGTGCGGTCGAACCGGACGTGGCTGCTGCCGTCCGCGTCCGTGACGACATCGCGGACGACCAGGTCGCCGCCGTCGCCGAGGCCGAGCTGCGCGGCGTTGGCGCGGGCGGCCGCCACTGGCGACGCGGCGGGGCCGCTGCCGGGCTGGGCGGCCTGGACGGTGGCGGTGATGGAGGCGACGGCCAGGCCGGCGATCGCCGTCGCGGCGAGACCGGCGCGATGGATGCGCTTCATGGGAACTCCCTTGGGCGGAAGACGCGCACGCACCGGGACAAGGTCGTGCGCGAATGGGCACGCACACCCTGTGCGAGCCGTCCGCCAAAAGGAACCGATCGGCGTCGAAAACCCCGGAAGTCCCGGGTAATCCTTCGACGCCGGGCCGGTCACCCCGCGCCAGGGCAGCGGCCCCGGAAACGAGTTCCGGGGCCGCTGGTTCGTGCGGGAAGTCGCTGCCGGTCAGGCCGGGTCGAGCATCTCCGGGGTGAGGTTGGCCTCGGTGTTCGGGATGCCGAGGTCGCTGGCGCGCTTGTCGGCCATCGCGAGCAACCGGCGGATCCGGCCGGCCACGGCGTCCTTGGTGAGGGCCGGCTCGTGCAGCTGGCCGAGCTCCTCGAGGCTGGCCTGCTTGTGCTCCAGCCGCAGCTTGCCCGCCACCTGCAGGTGGTCCGGCACGTCGTCGCCGAGGATCTCCAGCGCCCGCTCGACGCGAGCACCCGCCGCCACTGCCGCGCGGGCCGAACGGCGCAGGTTCGCGTCGTCGAAGTTGGCCAGCCGGTTCGCGGTCGCGCGGACCTCGCGGCGCATCCGGCGCTCCTCCCAGGCCAGCACCGACTCGTGCGCACCGAGCCGGGTCAGCAGGGCGCCGATCGCGTCGCCGTCGCGGATCACCACGCGATCGACGTTGCGCACCTCGCGGGCCTTCGAACCGATGCCGAGCCGCCGCGCCGCTCCGACCAGCGCGAGGGCCGCCTCCGGCCCCGGGCACGTCACCTCGAGCGAGGACGACCGGCCGGGCTCGGTCAGCGAACCGTGCGCCAGGAACGCACCCCGCCAGGCCGCCACCGCGTCACAGGAAGCCCCGGACACGACCGCCGGCGGGAGACCGCGGACCGGACGGCCGCGGTTGTCGACCAGACCGGTCTGCCGAGCAAGCGCGTCACCGTCCCGGACCACGCGCACGACGTACTTCGTCTGCTTGCGGATGCCGGACGGCGAGATCACCACCACGTCGGACGGGTGGCCGAAGATCTCGGCGATGTCCTTGCGCAGCCGCCGCGCCGCGGCGCCGCTGTCCAGCTCCGCCTCCACGACGATCCGACCCGACACCAGGTGCAGACCGCCCGCGAACCGCAATATGGACGACACCTCGGCCTTGCGGCAACAGGGTTTCGTGACCTGGATGCTGGTCAGCTCGGACTTCACCTGTGCAGTCATCGCCATAGAAGGCATCCTCCCACCCGTGTCAAAGACCCTCGGTGGGTCACACCCCTTCCAACGCCGCGACCGGCCGGCCGTTACGGAGTCTGCAACCTTCGGCAGTATTGGCTGCGTTCCCTGGGCAACACTGTGGAACGGAGGGGTATGCACGCACGTGACGAAGCCGAGTTCACCGAGTTCGCCGCCATCATGCTGCGCCGGTTACGACGTACGGCGTACCTGATGTGCGGTGACTGGCATCGGGCCGAGGACGCGGCTCAGGACGCGCTGGTCAAGATCTACCGCCGCTGGACCCGGATCGACCGGACCCAGGGGCTCAACAGCTATGCGCACCAATGCCTGGTGACGGCCGTGTTCGACCAGGCCAGGAAGCCCTGGCGGCGCGAACGCCTCGCCGACACCGAGGAGCCGTCCGCACCACTGCCCGATCACGCGACGTCGGTCGACGACCGCCTGCTCGTCGTCCAGGCCCTCGCCTCCTTGCCGGCGAGTCAGCGGGCGTGCGTCGTACTGCGGCACTACGCCGACCTCAGCCTCGAACAGACCGCCGAAGTCCTCGGCATCGGCGTCGGCGGAGTGAAGAGCCAGTCCTCCCGTGGCCTCGCCCGCCTGCGCGACCTACTCGACCAGACCGAAAGGAGCGCCCCATGAGCACCGACCTCGAACGACTGCTCGCAGCAGCCGCCGACGACACCGACCAGCCGTTGCACACCGACGTCGACGAGATCCTGGTCCGCGGCCGGCGCTCGGTCCGGAAGAGCCGGATCGCCACCGTCTCCACGGCGGTGCTCACCACCGCCGCGATCGTCGGCGGGATCGCCGCGTGGTCCACCACGCGCCCCGAGAGCGCAGAACCAGCAGGTACGCCGAACGGCCAGACCATCACCATCGACGTGAAGACCGGCCGGATCATCGACGACGAGACCGGCAAGACGGTCGTGCCGGCTCCGCCGGTGAGCCCGTTGTCCGACGCCGAGGTCCTCAGCCGCTGCACGAGGTACGACCATACGTACGAGCACTTCAGCCAGGCCCACCCCGGCAAGACGCTGGACAAGGCCGGGCCGGTCGATGCCCGCTGGAAGATCGTGGTGAAGAGCGGCGATCGGTCGGTGCTGAACGCCCTGTTCCTCTCACCGGACCAGTCGGTCGTCTCGACCTGCACCATGGACGGCCCGGAGAAGCCGGACTCCTTCGGGCGCACCCACACGGCCGCGATCTCGGCCGCGGGCCAGATCCGGCATCAGACACAGCCGCAGGACGGCCTCCGCGTTCCGGTCCGTGGTGCCACCCGGGTGCTCGTCGACCTCGCCGGTGAAAGCAGTCCTCGTGAGGCCCTACTGGGAACTGATGGCTTCCTCACCCTCGGACACCCCGGTGAGAACGCCAAGCTGATCACGGTGGACCGGATCCGCGGCTACGACGCCGGCGGCACGAAAATCTACGAACACGTCCCGACGCCGGTCACTCCCCCATCGCTGCCGACCGTCGACCCTTCGGTGACCGTCAAGACCGCCGACCCGATCACGCCCCAGGTCGTGCTCACGAAGGATCCGGAGACCGGGAAGCCCCTTGCTCCCGCACCGCCGGTGAGTGCGCTGACCGACAAGCAGATCACCACCCGCTGCCGTGGCGTGGACGACATCTACTTCAAGGACAGCGCGGGCAATCCGGCCGACCCGCGGATCAAGGCGGCCGGCCCTGTCACGAAGGACTGGCAGGTCGCGCTCAAGACCGGTACCGGCAACAAGCTCACCGCCGTCCTTGTCTCTCCGGACAAGCGGGTCCTCGCGTGGTGCCACATGCTGGCGGCAACGGCCAAGGGCCCGTACGACTACGCCCGGAGCGCGGTGCAGGCCAACGGGACCTTCAAGGACGACGGCACATCCGCCATGGTGCCCAACGGCGTCGCGCAGATCATCGTCGACCTGCCGGGACAAGGCCCGACCCGCGCGCTGATCTCGAACGGCTTCTACATCTGGGGCCTCACCGGCGGGAACTCGGACCTGCAGAGCGTCCGAGTCCGTGGGTACGACGCCCACGGCCAGAAGGTCTACGACCAGAAGAAGACCGTGGACGCCGACTTCGACTAGAGCTCGTCGTCGATCAGGCTCTTCGACAGACAGCGGTTGGTGCAGAGAATCGCTTGCCACCGGCAAGCGGCGGCGACATTCGCCACAACTCGTCGTTCCAGTCGTACGTCGTGCGCCTAGCAGCGCGGAAATCCCTGCCAGGGTGGAAAAACGCGCGTCTTCAGTGATCCTGGAGAAAGATGTCATTGAACCGCTGAACGTGTGGTGACGTGATCCGCCGAGCCGGACACGTCACCGCCCGTACCGCGGGCCAGGTCTATTTGCTGCGGGCAACTTCAATCTCAAGCGAATTCTCTGAAAGAGGCTTCGGTCGGCATTCGCTGATGCTTGTGGAAGGCAACCAGGTGCTGCTCGAAACACAGCAAAACCTGGGCATGTGCGGCGTTCTGCCAATATCGAGCCGCCAGCGTTCAGTAATGGCGGAGAAGTTCTCTTGTGGTTAAAGGTGTCACTTAAGCGGTTTTATGCAGTACTCTCTGCAATTGCAGGGGTGGGGAGCTCGTGTTGGGGGCGCCGAATGGTGAACAATGCCGAGCGGCCGGGGGACTTCGCGGACGCCGGGATCGTGGCGAGGATCGTTCCGATCCTGGTGGCTTTCGGGCCACCGGTGGCTGTCAGCGGCTGGTTGTGGTCGAAGGTTCAGCAGAATCCGGTGGTCAGCATCGTCGTTCTGATGGGCTATTGGTTCCTGGTCGCGGTCGTACGATTCGTCTTCCGGGTGAGCAGCGAAGTCGGGGATTTGTGGATTCCCCGGAGCGCCGCGGCCGTCGACCGGCGGGTGAGTGCGTTCCTGAAGAGCTACCGCGCGCGCTATCTGAACCAGCTGCTCGCCAGCGTGCGTGATGTCGAATTGCTCGGCATGGCCACCCAGGGAGAGTTCTCGCTGCAGCTCCGGCATGTTTATGTCGACGTCAGCCTGGCGCCGTCGCCGTTGCAGACGGCGACGCACGCGCCGTTCGTCGGAGCCGAGACTCCGGCCGGCGAGCGCCGGTCGCTGGACTCGTTCCTGGACAGCCGTCAGCCGCGGGTCTTCGCGGTGATCGGTGGCCCGGGTTCGGGTAAGACGACCCTCCTGCGCCGGACGGCGATCACATTGGGAGAGCGGCGCGGGCACAAACGCGGTGTGCCGGTGATCCTTTACCTGCGCGACCATGTCCAGGAGATCATCCGCGATCCCGGGGTGTCGATTCCCGAACTGGTCGCGAGCGTTACCTGGCTGAAAGGTACGGTCACGGCGGACTGGTTCGAGCGCGGCCTGAGGAAAGGCCGTTGTGTCGTCATGCTGGACGGTTTGGACGAGGTCGCGGTCGAGGAACAGCGGCAGTTGACATCCACGTGGGTACAGGACCAGGTCGCGCGCTATCCGGCGAACCATTTCATCCTGACGTCGCGGCCGCACGGCTATGAATCGAATCCGGTCCGGGGTGCCGACGTACTGCAGGTTCGGCGGTTCACCAGTGACCAGATCTTCAGGTTCGTGCACAGGTGGTACTACGCCATCGAGTGCCGCAGCACCGGCGAGACCGGCGAGCGAACCCGGGCGATCGCGAAGGACCATGCCGCCGATCTCCTCCGCCGGATGCGCCTGCAGCCGGCGCTGTACGACCTGGCGGCCAACCCGATGCTGCTGACGATGATCGCCAACGTCCACAAGTACCGCGGCGCGCTGCCCGGCAGCCGGTCGGCGTTGTACGGCGAGATGTGCGATCTGCTGCTGCACCGGCGGCAGGCGGCCAAGCACCTGTCCGCGGGATCAGGTCTGAAGGCCGAACAGCGGGCCAAGGTGGTGCGCAAGCTGGCGCTGGCGATGATGACCCGCGAGGTTCGCGACGTGACGCGGGAGTCCGCGAGTGACATCGTCGGGCCGACGCTGACGAGGATCCCGCGGGCCGCGACGGCCGATGTGTTTCTGGCCGAGCTCACCACGAGTGGTCTGTTCGTCGAACGCGAGGTCGGTCTGTACGCGTTCGCGCATCAGACGCTGCAGGAGTACCTCGCGGCCGCGGAGATCCATGATCATCCCGAGGTGAACGCTCTGGCGACGAAGGTCGACAACGCCTGGTGGCGCGAGACGATCCTCCTGTGGGCGGCGAACGCGGACGCGTCGCCCGTCATCGATGCGTGCCTGAAGTCAGGCACCGTCGGCGCACTGGCGCTGGGCTTCGACTGTGCCGACGAAGCCCGCGAGGTCGACGTGGATCTCGTCGAACGCCTCGACGCGATGCTGTACTCGGATCCGCCGGCATCCGACGTCCTGGCCCGCGACGCGCATCGCCGGCTGATGGCCGCGGTTCGCGCGTCGCGCAGCCTTCGCCACACCGTGACCCTCAGCAATGGCGCTGTGGCGTGCGCGCAGCCCTTCCCGCAGTCGCTGTATCGCCTGTACGTCGACTTGTCCGGCGATCCGGGCGGTTCGGTTCGCAAGCCCGCGAAGGACGACAACGCGGAGGCGGTCGGGGTTTCGGCCACCGAGGTCGAGAAGATCGTCAGGTGGGTCAACGGTCTGTTCGACGACGGCACCGCCTACCGGCTGCCGGTACGCCGCGAGCTCGCCGATCCGATCACCGGCGTCATCGTCGACCTGAACCGCCGGACCGTGTGGTACGCCGAGGACCCGCTCGCGGTCACGCCGCCGGGAGCGGGTCCGCTGCCCGCGGTCCGCACCCGGAAGCGATACGCCGGACCACGGCTGTTCGTGCCACCAGGGGTCTCGCATCCGTACGTCGCGAGCGACGGCCTGCTCGCGGAGACCATCCGACGCGATCTGCGCTCCGTCGTCGGTGCGCTTCCTTATGTTCTGAGCCTTGCTCTCGAGCGGGATCTGGACCGGGCACGGACCCGAGATTTCACGGCGACTCTCGACCGGCTCGAGCTGTTGAACCACAGCATGACGCCGGCGCTGGTCAAGGACGCGATCCACGTGGATCGGGCGCTGGCGCGGAGTCGTGGCGGAGACTTGTCGCAGGATCGCGACCTGCACCGGCGGCTCGACCGCCTCAGGGATCTGGCTGGTGGTTTGGCGGCGGTCACGGACTTCCCCGTCCCGCCCGTGCTGGTGCGCGAGTTCCGGCGTACCCTCCGTCGGGGGCGCGCCGTCGACGAAGCGATCAGTCAGGCGCTCGACATCATCTTGACGCACTCGTTGATCTCCGACGACGTGTCGATGCTTGTCCAGGAACTGCAAGATCCGGCGACGCTGCCCACCACCGCGCCGGCGGGGCGAACCGTGCTGCAATGGGCCCCTTCGCGCATTCATCGCGACCAGTTCGAGCTCACCGTCGTGGCGCTCAGCTTGCTGCTGTCGCTCTGGGAGCCGCACAAGACGAAATACCGCCACAGCCAGGGCTGGGTGCAGTTCGAGCGGTTCCTTGTCGACCTGTTCACGGCGTCGAGCGAACTGACGCCGGCCATTCCCGATGAGGTCGAAGGTGTCCTGCGCCGGCTCGAGCCGTTGTTGCTCAATGCAACCTGGAGCGGTGGGTCGACTTTCGCGGGAGCCGACGCGGACCGCGACGAGCGATGCCGGCGGATCCTGGCCCGGCGGATCGTGGTCGTGTCCGCGTCCATGATCGCGACGACAGTCCACCACCCCGATGCGCCGTACACCAGCAGCCCGGCGATTCGGCTCGGCCTGCTCGCAGCGGCCTGCGTCGCGGACAGATTCACCGACGCCGCGATCGCACAAAGCCTTCGCGGACTGCACAGCAGTCTCACCTGCCTCGACGCCCGTCTCGACGATCCCAGCCGGCCCTCAGAGGTCCTGCTCCTCATGCGCGCGTAGGCGTCGCGCTTGGCGATGCGGTCGCCGTACTTCGCGGCGAGCTCCGTCCTCGAGGCGCGGCTCCCGCGGTCCGGCCTAGCCGAAGATCTCCCGGTACACCTTCGCGAGTTTGTCCGGCGCGTGGTGCAGGTCACGGTCCTCGTCGGCGATGTCCGCGATCACCAGCTCGGCCCCGAGGGACTGCGCCGTACGGCGCAGCGACTCGGGGTCGGGCACGTGACCGGTGTCGGCGAGCACGACGTCGATCCGCAGATCCGGCGCGTGCCCGGCCAGCACCTCCAAGTGCGTCTCCGGCGAGAACCCGTCCGTCTCCCCCTTCTGCTCCCCCAGGTTCAGGGTGAGCAGCCGGCGGGCGCTGGTCTGCTCCAGACCGCGGCACAGCTCGGGGACCAGCAGGTTCGGGATGACGGAGGTGAACCAGGATCCCGGCCCGACCACGACCCAGTCGGCTTCCGCGACCGCGACCAGCGCCTCCGGGCACGCGGGCGGGTCGGCCGGGTCGAGGGCCACGTCGACCACGTGTCCCTCGGTCGAGGCCACCTCGGCCTGGCCGCGGATCTCCGTGATCCCCTCCGGTTGCGCCGGGTCCAGCCCGAGCACGCGGGCCTTGATGTCCAGCGGTACGGCGGACATCGGCAGCACCCGGCCCTGCGCACCGAGCAGCCGAGCGACCCAGTCGAGTCCGTCGACCGCGTCGCCGAGCAGCTCCCACAGCGCGACGATCAGCAGGTTGCCGACCGCGTGGTCGTGCAGCTCACCGTTGCTGCGGAAGCGATGCTGCAGTACGTCGGCCCACGTGCGGCCCCATTCGTCGTCGCGGCACAGCGCGGCCAGGGCCATCCGCAGGTCACCCGGCGGCAGCACCCCCAGCTCCTGGCGCAACCGGCCCGACGACCCGCCGTTGTCCGCGACGGTGACGACCGCGGTCAGCTGGTCGGTGACATGGCGAAGTGCGGACAGGGACGCCGCCAAGCCGTGTCCCCCGCCCAGTGCGACAACCTTGGCCGATCTCGTCACTCACGCCCCAGATCCCGGTGCACGACCAACGTCGGTGACCCTCTCTCGCGCAGCCTCCGGGCGATCTCCTCGGCCATCGCGACACTACGGTGCTTACCCCCGGTGCAGCCGATCGCGACGGTGACGAAGCGCTTGCCCTCGTTCAGGTAGCCGGTCCGCAGGGTGTCCAGCACGTCCACGTAGTTCTGCAGGAACTGCTGGGCCAGCGGATGGCCGAGCACGAAGTCTGACACAGGCTGGTCCTGCCCCGTCATCGGGCGCAGGTCGGGCTGCCAGTACGGGTTCGGAATGAAGCGCATGTCGGCGACCACGTCGGCGTCCACCGGGATGCCGTACTTGAACCCGAACGACACCACGGTCGCCCG
Source organism: Kribbella sp. NPDC051936 (assembly GCF_040680955.1). Taxonomy (NCBI): domain Bacteria; kingdom Bacillati; phylum Actinomycetota; class Actinomycetes; order Propionibacteriales; family Kribbellaceae; genus Kribbella; species Kribbella sp. NPDC051936. The sequence goes on from NZ_JBFAXS010000009.1 coordinate 459,505, forward strand.
GAGCTCGGCGTTCTCCTCGTCGCCGAAGGCGTTCACGATCTTCGCGGCGAGCTGGTGGATGTTCAGGCTCGAGGTGTCGATCACCAGGTCGGCGCCGGCCCGGATGTCGCCGAGCAGTTCCCGTTCGCGCTGGATCCCGTCCAGCAGCCGGCCCTCACCCTGCAGCGGGTGCGGCCGGCGGACGCTCTCCTGCCGGCGCACGATCACGTCGTCGGACGCCTCCAGGAACAACGTCAGCGGCCGGTACCCCTTGAGCCGCAGGTCGTGGATCGCCGAGCTCAGTTCGTCGAAGAACAGGCCGGTCCGGACGTCGACGACGACCGCGAGCCGCGGTGCCGCGCCGGTCCCGACGACCTGCTCGACGATGGTGGTCAGGAACATCGGCGGCAGGTTGTCCACCACGAACCAGCCGAGGTCCTCCAGTACGTCGGCGACCGAACTCCGTCCCGCGCCCGACATCCCGGACACGATGATCAGGTTGCCGCTCGTGTCGTCCATCAGTTCTCAGTTCTCCCTGGATCCCCGTCGGGCGCCCCGGCCGGCGCCGGGACGTCGTCGCCCAGTATCTCGCCTGTCGCCGTGTTGACCGACGGGGCCCGGCCGGTTTCCGCCTTCGTTGCAGCAGCGTTAACCGCCAGTACGACGGACTCCGCCAGCCGCGGCCCGAAACCGGGCAGGTCCGCGACCTCGTCGACGGTGGCGGCACGCAGCTTCTTGAGCGACCCGAAGTGCCGCAGCAGCGTCTTCCGCCGCACCTCGCCCAGTCCCGGAACCTCGTCGAGGGTGCTCTCGACCATCGACTTCGACCGCCGGTTGCGGTGGTGCGTGATCGCGAACCGGTGCGCTTCGTCGCGGAGGCGCTGCAGCAGGTACAGGCCCTCCGACGTCCGGGAGAAGATGACCGGGTCCTCCTCGTCGGGCACCCACACCTCCTCCAGGCGCTTGGCCAGGCCGACGACCGGGATGTCGCCGACGCCGATCTCGTCCATCGCCTGACGGGCCGCCGCCACCTGCGGCGGACCGCCGTCGACGACCACCAGGCCCGGCGCGTAGGCGAACTTCTTGGCCCGCCCGGTCTCCGGGTCGATGAGCGCCGCGTTCGGGTCCTCGTCCTCGGTCATGGTCGCGCGCTCGTCCAGGAGGCGCTTGAAGCGACGGGTCAGGACCTCGGCGATCGAGGCCACGTCGTTCTGCCCCTCGACGCCCTTGATCACGAACCGCCGGTACTCGCTCTTGCGCGGCAAGCCGTCCTCGAAGACCACCATCGAGGCGACCACCTCGGTGCCCTGCAGGTTCGAGACGTCGTAGCACTCCAGCCGCAGCGGCGCCTCGGGCAGGTCGAGCGCGGCCTGGATCTCCTCCAGCGCCTGATTGCGCGTGGTCAGGTCGCTGGCGCGCTTGGTCTTGTGCATCGTCAGCGTCTGCAGCGCGTTGCGCTCGACGGTCTCCATCAGCGCCTTCTTGTCGCCGCGCTGCGGGACCCGGATCGACACCCGCGCGCCGCGCAGCTCCTCCAGCCAGGCGGTCAGCGCGTCCGCGTCGTCGGGCATCGTCGGGACCAGGATCTCCCGCGGGATCGTGTCGCCCGAGTCGCCGGCGTACGTCTGCTGGATGAACTGCGAGACCAGGTCGGCGGTGGTCGCCGTACCGTCCGCCTTGTCGGCGATCCAGCCGCGCTCACCGCGGATCCGCCCGCCGCGGACGTAGAAGATCTGCACCGCGACCTCGAGCGGGTCCTCGCTGAGCGCGATCACGTCGGTGTCGGTGCCGTCGCCGAGGACCACCGCGTTCTTCGCCAGGGCCTTCTCCAGCGCGGCCAGGTCGTCGCGGATCTTCGCGGCCCGCTCGTACTCCAGCTCGGCGGCCGCGGCCTGCATCTCCTTCTGCAGCCGGCGCACGTACGTCGAGGTCTGGCCGGAGAGGAACGCGGCGAAGTCGTCGACGATCTGCCGGTGCTCCTCCTGGGTCACCTGACCGGTGCAGGGGGCGGCGCACTTGCCGATGTACCCGAGCAGGCAGGGCCGGCCGATCTGGCGGTGCCGGTTGAACACGCCCTTGCTGCACGAGCGCATCGGGAACACCCGGAGCAGCAGGTCGACGGTCTCCCGGATCGCCCACGCGTGACTGTACGGACCGAAGTACCGCACGCCCTTCTTCTTCTGGCCGCGGCCGACCATCACCCGCGGATACTCCTCGTTGAGGGTGATCGCGAGCCACGGGTACGACTTGTCGTCGCGGTACTTCACGTTGAAGCGCGGGTCGTACTCCTTGATCCAGGAATACTCCAGCTGCAGCGACTCGACCTCGCTGGCGACCACCGTCCACTCGACCTTCGAGGCCGTCGTCACCATCGCCTGGGTGCGCGGATGCAGGTTCACCAGATCCTGGAAGTACGACGACAACCGGGCCCGCAGGTTCTTCGCCTTGCCGACGTAGATCACCCGCCCGGCGGAGTCGCTGAAGCGGTAGACGCCAGGCGAGTCGGGGATCGATCCCGGAGCGGGACGGTAGGAGGACGGATCAGCCACCCAACCACCCTAGTTCGCCCGCCCGACAAATCCGGAATCCGCGCAAAGTCTCTACTGCACGTTCAATGACAGACTTGAAGGCATGATGCTCGACGAACTCGATCGGACGATCCGCGCATACGACGGTGTCCGGGTGCTCGAGGCCCAGGACGACCTGTTCTACCTCTACGACCCAGCGGGCGACCTGCCACCGGAGCGGCAGCAGCCGTTCGCCACTGTCGTTACGGGCGACCACTACGAGACAGTGTCCCAGCTCGACCGGCAGGGATCCTGGCGACTCAACCTCGGCCTCACGAAGACGACGTACACGGCCCTCTTCGGCCCGGTCCCCACCGAGCGCGACGCGGACTGGGTGCTCGACTCGGGCCACGACTACGCCGCCCGCGACGTCCTGATGCCCCATCCGTTCTATGCCGGTCAGTACTGGGTGGCGATCGTCGACCCGACTGGTCTGGACCAGCTGCTGCCGTTGATCGACGAGGCCTACCGGTTCGCGGCGCGCAAGTACTCCAACCACCGGGCCCGGCAAACCGGCTGAAGATTGCGGTCGTATTGCGGGTTGGCTCATAAGCCTGAGTTGACCCCCGGCTGGGATGGGCGCGCTCCCTAGCGTGTGAACCAGGGTAGATGTGCAGGTCCTTTGCGTGAGGCAACAAGGCCTTGCGCTGACTCGAGGGAGTTCCGCCCATGTCCCCCAAGAATGGACACCGCCTTCGGAGGCCGCGCGCCCTACTCGGTGCCGTCGCCGCATCCGCGCTCGCCGTCACCGGGATCGCCGCCACAGCGGCCGGTAGTGACGCGTCGCAAACCGCTCCGGTGAGCATCCTCGGCGCCGGCAGCGCGAACGCCATCCCCGGCAGCTACATCGTCGTCCTGGCCGGCCAGAACTCACGGGCCCAGACCCGGGCCGCGACGCAGAGCCTGGCCGCGAGCTACGACGTCAAGGTGCACAAGCAGTTCGACTCGTCGCTCAAGGGCTTCTCGGCCGGCATGACCGAGGAGCAGGCGAAGAAGCTCGCCGGTGACCGGCGGGTCGCGTTCGTCCAGCAGAACCAGAAGATCACCGTCAGCCAGGACGATCCGCCGTGGGGCCTGGACCGCGCCGACCAGCGTGACCTGCCGCTGGACAAGAAGTACGAGGCGTCCACCACCGCCGAGAACGTGAACGTCTACGTGATCGACACCGGCATCTACGCCGCCCACAAGGACTTCGGCGACCGTGCCTCGGTCGGCACCGACACGGTCGGCGACGGCCAGAACGGCGTCGACTGCATGGGTCACGGCAGCCATGTGGCCGGCACCATCGCGGGTACGACGTACGGCCTGGCCAAGGGCGCGAAGGTGGTCGGCGTCCGGGTGCTCGACTGCCAGGGCTCCGGCTCGACCGAGTCCGTGGTGGCCGGGATCGACTGGGTGACCAAGAACGCCAAGAAGCCGGCGGTCGCGAACATGAGCCTCGGCGGCGGCGCCGACGACGCGCTCGACGCGGCGGTCAAGGCCTCCGTCGACTCCGGCGTCACCTACGCCGTTGCTGCGGGCAACGAGAGCGCGGACGCCTGCCAGGGCTCGCCGGCCCGCGAGCCTTCGGCGATCACCGTCGGCGCGACCGACGACCAGGACAAGCGCGCGGAGTTCTCGAACTTCGGCAAGTGCGTCGACCTGTTCGCGCCGGGTGTCGACATCACCTCGGTCGGCATCACCGACCCGGACTCGACCGCGAAGATGAGCGGTACGTCGATGGCCACGCCGCACGTCGCGGGTGGGGTCGCGCTCTACCTGGCCGACCACCCGGACGCCACGCCGGCCGACGTCGCCAAGGCGCTCGTCGACGGATCGACGGCCGACAAGGTCGGTGACCCGGGCGAGGGCTCGCCGAACAAGCTGCTGTACGTCGGGGCTGCTGACCAGTCCTGATCACCTGACCGAAGGCCCGGCCACCGGATTCCTCACCACGGTGGCCGGGCCTTCGCACGTTCTCGATCAGGCCTGGACGATGTTGCTGCCTTCGACCTTCACGTTGACGGCGGGGAGCGCCGTCTGGGCCGGGCCGCTGACCGGGCTGCCGTCGGTGATGCTGAAGTGGCTGTTGTGGAACGGGCAGACGATCTGGCCGTTCTCCACCGAGCCGATCGGGTTGCCCTGGTGCGTGCACACCGCGGAGAACCCCTTGTACTGCCCCGCGGTCGGCTGCGTCACCACGACCTTCGCGTCCTTGAACACCGCGCCACCGCCGACCGGTACGTCGGACGCCGGGCCGAGCACCGCACCACCACTGGCCGGCGCGCTGGAGGACGCGCTGCCGCTCGGCGAGGCACTGGTGTTCGGCGCGGAGCTCGAGCCGCTCGCGGACGGCGTCGTACCGCCGCCGGAGGCGTCGTCGCTGCCACCGCAGGCCGCGAGGATCGGCGCGCCGGCGCCTACCAGGGCGGCCATCGCCGCGCACCGCAGCACCGTCCTGCGGTCACGCAGTTCGCCGTCCGCGGATGTCGCCGGTGCCATCGTGTCATCGCTCATAGATCTGGGCCTCCAGGAGCCTGCTGGTCGAAGTGGTTGAACGCTATATACCGACTCAAACGACCGGGTCACCCGATCGGTTCAACCCGGTGCGGATTGAACCGCAGTTTGAGGGTTTGCTGTGAATCAGCTGACAACTGCGGTCGAGATGCCGACGACGCGGGCCGCGAGGTCCAGGACGGCGCGGCGGGCGTCGGCGTCCAGGCGGCTGCTGCCCTGCTGCGTTCGGCTCGGCCTGGGTGGGCGTGGGGTTGCGTGGGGGGTGGTGGGGCTGCTGAGGTTCCTCGGGTGATTTCTTGTCCGGAGCCATCCGGCGCAGCAGGTTCGCCTGTCAGTCAGATTCGGTCACTCAGGGCACTCCGGCTTACGCGGAACGCGGGGGCGCTTGGCGCGCACCTGATCGCTGCCCGGCACACTTTAGGGGTGGGAGAGACCTGGAGATGACTGGGACGACGAACGACTCGACGGTGCTGAAGGCGATCGCGGACCTCGCGCCGCTGTGGCTGCCGGGGTGTGTCGTCGACACCGCGGACCGGACGGTCGAGGTCGGGTGGGGACGCGGCGCGCTGCAGATGTCGGCGGTCGTCGGGCTCGGCGAGATCATCGACCGGTGCCGTCAGCTGCCGCAGCAACTCTGGGCGGAGCAGATCGAGGCGTGGCTGCGGGCGGTCGTCGCGGAGGGTGAGCTGGCCACCGAGGAGCACCGCTTCGGCGACGTCGCGGTACGGCAGCGCGCGATGCTCCTGCAGCGCGGCTGGTCCGCGCGGACGTCCGGTCCGGTGGCGGACGCGCTGATCCCGTTCGGCGACCACTTCGAGGTCGTGGTGTTCATCGGCACCGGCGCGGACTACCGGCGGTTGACCGTCGTCCGGCGGTCGATGCTCGGTCTCGGCGACCCGGACGTCCCGTCGCCGGTGCAGCTGACGCTCGAACACATCGCGGATCTGCGGCCGGTCGAGCACGACGGCTTCTCGGTGCTCACCCGCGACGACGACCCGCTGGTGTCGATGGCGATCGTCGACCGCGAGAACCTGCTGCCCGCGGCCGCGATCGGGCTCGGCGTGCTGGTCGGCGTACCGCGGTTGAGCACCGTCGCGTTCTGCGCCGCCGACGCCGGGCAGGAGGCCGCCGACCGGCTGGCCCAGTACGTCGCCGACACCTACCGCGACGCACCGGATCAGTGCAGTCCCGACCTGTACTGGCTCCAGGGCGACCGCATGGTCCAGGTCCCGGTGACCCTGGCAACACCGCCGACAGTCATGCTGCCGGCGGCATTACTCCCGTCCCCACGACGCACCTGGCTCCGTCACCTCTGGCAGCAGCTCTTCCGCCGCTGACCAGTGGCCGGCTGATCAGCCGGCCACACGCTTCCGGGTCGTCGCCGTCTTCTTCGCCGGAGCCTTCTTGGCTGCTGTCTTCTTGGCAACCGCCTTCTTCGCCGGGGCAGCCTTCTTCGCGACCGCCTTCTTCGCCGGCACCGACTTCGCCGCGGCCTTCTTCGCGCTCGGCTTGGCCGCCCGGCCTTCGAGGATCTCGGCGAGGAACTGCCCGGTGTACGACGCGGGGTTGGCCGCGACCTGCTCCGGGGTGCCCTCCGCGACCAGCGTGCCGCCGCGGCGGCCGCCGTCGGGGCCGAGGTCGATGAGCCAGTCGGCAGTCTTGATGACGTCGAGGTTGTGCTCGATGACCAGCACCGAGTTGCCCTTGTCGACCAGCCCACTGAGGACGCCGAGCAGCTTGCGGATGTCCTCGAAGTGCAGACCCGTCGTCGGCTCGTCGAGCACATACACCGTCCGGCCCGTCGACCGCCGCTGCAGCTCGGACGCCAGCTTGACCCGCTGCGCCTCACCGCCGGACAGCGTCGGCGCCGGCTGACCGAGTCGAACGTACCCCAGGCCGACCTCGACGAGCGTCTTCAGGTGCCGCGAGATCGCCGGGATCGCCGCGAAGAACTCCGACGCCTCCTCGATCGGCATGTCCAGCACGTCGGCGACCGTCTTGCCCTTGTAGTGCACCTCGAGCGTCTCGCGGTTGTACCGCGCGCCGTGGCAGACCTCGCACGGGACATACACGTCCGGCAGGAAGTTCATCTCGATCTTCAGGGTGCCGTCACCCGAGCACGCCTCGCAGCGGCCGCCCTTGACGTTGAACGAGAACCGGCCCTGCTGGTACCCGCGGACCTTTGCCTCCGGCGTCTCCGCGAACAGCTTGCGGACGTGGTCCCAGACCCCGGTGTACGTCGCCGGGTTGGACCGCGGCGTCCGGCCGATCGGCGACTGGTCGACGTGGATGACCTTGTCGACCAGCTCCATCCCGGAGATCTTCGTGTGCCGGCCGGGCACCGCGCGGGCGCCGTAGATCTGCCGGGCGAGCGACGTGTAGAGGATGTCGTTGACCAGCGTCGACTTGCCCGAGCCGGACACGCCGGTGACCGCGACGAACACCCCGAGCGGGATGGTCACGTCGAGGTCCTTCAGGTTGTTCTGCCGGGCGCCATACACGGTCAGCTCGCGGCCCTCGGTCAGCGGCCGCCGGACCTCCGGGATCGGGATCTCCCGCCGGCCGGAGACATACGCGCCGGTGATCGAGTCCGGGTGGTTGCGCAGGTCCTCGACGGTGCCGGACACTACCACCTGGCCGCCGTGCTCGCCGGCGCCGGGGCCGATGTCGACGACCCAGTCCGCATGGTCGATGGTGTCCTCGTCGTGCTCGACGACGATCAGCGTGTTGCCGAGCTCCTTGAGCCGGACCAGTGTGTCGATCAGCCGCCGGTTGTCCCGCTGGTGCAGGCCGATCGACGGCTCGTCCAGCACATACAGCACGCCGACCAGGCCGGAGCCGATCTGGGTGGCCAGCCGGATCCGCTGCGCCTCACCGCCGGACAGCGAACCCGCCGGGCGGCTGAGCGCGAGGTAGTCCAGGCCGACGTCGAGCAGGAACCGCAGCCGCTCGCCGATCTCCTTGACCACGCGCTCCGCGATCTGCTTCTCCCGCGGCGACAGCTCCATCTGCGACAGGAAGCCGTGCACCTCGTCGATCGACATCGCGCTGATCTCGGCGATGTTCTTCCCGCCGAGCGTGACGGCGAGCGAGATCGGCTTCAGCCGCGCACCGTTGCAGGCCAGGCACGGCACCTCGCGCATATACTCCTCGAAGCGCTCCCGCCCGGTGTCGCTGGACGCCTCCGCGTGCCGGCGCTCGACGTACGGGATGACGCCTTCGAAGCTCGTGTAGTACGACCGCTCGCGGCCGTAGCGGTTCTGGTACGAGACGTGGACCTGCTTGTCGTGGCCGGTGAGCAGCGCCTTCTTGGCCTTCGCCGGCAGCTCGCCGAACGGCGTGCTGGTCTTGAACTTCAGGTCCTTCGCCAGCGCGTCCAGCAGCCGCTCGAAGTACTGCGAGACGTTCTGCCCCGCCCACGGCTGGATCGCGCCCTCGTCGAGCGACTTGGACGGATCCGGCACCAGCAGCTCCGGGTCGACCTCCATCCGGGTCCCCAGACCGGTGCAGACCGGGCACGCGCCGTACGGCGAGTTGAACGAGAACGACCGCGGCTCGAGCTCGTCGATCGCGAGCGGATGATCGTTCGGGCAGGCGAGCTTCTCGGAGAACCGGCGCTCGCGGTGCGGGTCGTCGTCCGGGAGGTCGACGAAGTCCAGCACCACCAGACCGCTGGCCAGGCCGAGCGCGGTCTCGACCGAGTCGGTCAGGCGCTGCTTGGCCGACTCCTTCACCGCGAGCCGGTCGACGACCACGTCGATGCTGTGCTTCTTCTGCTTCTCCAGCTTCGGCGGGTCGGTGAGCTGGATGGTCTCGCCGTCGACCCGGGCCCGCGAGAAGCCCTGACCGGTCAGCTGCCGGAAGAGGTCGACGTACTCCCCCTTGCGGCTGCGGACGACCGGCGCGAGCACCTGGAACCGGGTGCCCTCCTCCAACTCGAGCACCCGGTCGACGATCTGCTGCGGCGTCTGCCGCGCGATCGGCTCGCCGCACTCCGGACAATGCGGCCGCCCGGCGCGCGCGAACAGCAGCCGGAGGTAGTCGTACACCTCGGTGATCGTGCCGACCGTGGAGCGCGGGTTCCGCGAGGTGGACTTCTGGTCGATCGAGACGGCCGGCGACAGCCCTTCGATGAAGTCGACGTCCGGCTTGTCCATCTGGCCGAGGAACTGCCGCGCATACGCCGAGAGGGACTCGACGTAGCGCCGCTGACCCTCGGCGAAGATCGTGTCGAAGGCCAGGCTGGACTTCCCGGACCCGGACAGGCCGGTGAAGACGATCATGGCGTCCCGCGGCAGGTCGACCGAGACGTCCTTCAGGTTGTGCTCACGCGCTCCGCGCACGATCAGACGGTCAGACACAAGCTCACTCTCAGCCGTTCTCGAGGGGTTCCAGGTGGTTCTCCGACTTGCCCGGTCATGCTAACGAGGCCCACCGACAAAAACTTCCGCCGCCGGATCAGGCGACCGTTTCGAAAGTATATTCGATCGCGGACCGTGCTCGATGCAACCGGGCCGGAGGTGCAAGGATCGGCGGTGACATCTGGATGTCACCGAGAGCAGGGAGAGGCGAGAGATGCCGGAGTACCACGGGAACGTGAAGGTCGGCGGGCCGGCGCAGACCCACGAGCTGGCCAAGCTGATGATCACCAAGGTCGCGGTCGGGCCGATGGACAACAACGCCTACCTGCTGCGCTGCCGGCAGACCGACGAGCAGGTGCTGATCGACGCCGCGAACGAGGCGGACACGCTGCTCCGCCTGATCGGCGACGGCGGCCTGGCGCGGGTGATCACCACGCACCGCCACCAGGACCACTGGGAGGCGCTCGCCGAGGTCGTCGCCCGCACCGGCGCCACCACGGTCGCCGGCCGCCACGACGCCGAGGGCATCCCGGTCCCGACCGACCAGCTCGTCGACGACGGCGACCACATCGCGGTCGGCAGCTGCAGCCTGCGCGTCATCCACCTGGTCGGCCACACCCCCGGCTCGATCGCACTGCTGTACGACGACCCGGACGGCGCGCCGCACCTGTTCACCGGCGACTCGCTGTTCCCCGGCGGCGTCGGCAACACCCAGGGCGACGCCGAGCGCTTCACGTCGCTCATCAACGACGTCGAGACCAAGCTCTTCAACCAGCTCCCCGGCGAAACCTGGGTCTACCCCGGCCACGGCTCCGACACCAGCCTCGGCGCCGAACGCCCCCATGTCGCCGAATGGCGCGCCCGCGGCTGGTAGTCGCGTTCGAGAACCAGGCCTGGACCTGAGACCAGCAACGGCAACCGGAGACATGCCCTGCCAGGTCCCCACGTACCGTTGCCGGTCTCAGCCCGCCGAACCGGACCGCACAGGTTTGGCCAGGTCTTGTCAGAGCTGCGAGCGGGCCGCATCGATCTGCTCGGTGATCTTCGCGGCGCCGGCCGACGCGGCCAGGGATGCGGCCTCGTCGGCCAGGGCGCGGGCGTCGTCCGGGCGGTTCTGGGCAACGGCCAGGTAGACGAGGCCGACCAGGTTGGCGGCGACGCCTGCGGTGAAGCCGAGGGTGCGTCGGAGGGCGGTGGACTCCTCCAGCTGCTCGCGGGCCTCGGGGAAGTTGCCGGACATGTGCGCGGCGACGCCGAGGTGGCGGAGGGCGTAGGAGAGGGTGAGGTCGTCCCCGGTCTTGCGGGACAGCTCGACGGACGCGGTCAGGAACGGTACGGCGGTCGCGTTGTCGTCGCGGACGACCTGGTGGAAGCAGCCGGTCCAGAACCGCGCCAGGGCCTCGCCGCGCTCGTCGCCGGCGCCGCGGTACAGCTCGGCCGCGCGTTCGAAGTACCCGAGCTCCTCCGGGGGCTCGACGCCCGTCTCCAGGAAGCGGCAGTGCAGGATCCGGCCCCGCTGCAGGAGCAGCGCCGCCTCCACCACGTCGAGTGCACGATCCGCCTCGGGCAGGTCGTCGTACTCACCGCCGAAGATCGCCCGCTCGTACAGTCCGTCGACCTGTCGCATCAGCTCGTCCACCCGCCCGATCCTAGGGTGATACGAGCTCGACGCGGTGCTCGACCTCTACCAGAGCTTGAGGTTCCGCGAGCTCATCCGTCACCTCACGTTCTGCTCAAGATCCGCCAGAGCCTGGCGGCGGCGTTAGCATCGCGTTCATGACGACCTGGCAGGACGTTTGTGCGCTGGCCGAGCGGCTGCCTGACGCGCGGCTCAGTGAGGCGCACGAGGGGTCGCCGGCGTGGTTCGCCGGCCGCCACCAGTTCGCCCGGCTCCGCTGGGACGACGCCGGCCGCGAACTGCTGCAGGTGTGGACCGGCGACATGACCACCCAGGCCGCGCTGGCCGAGCGCCGGGACGTGTTCCCGGTCGTCCACACCTTCCAGTACCGGGTCACCTGCTGGGGCTACCTCGACCGGATCGATCTGCGCGAGGCCGCCGAGCTGCTCCTCGACTCGTACACGATCCGCGGCGGACCGAAGCGCGGGCAGGCCGTCGATCCGGCGGAGTTCCTGCCGCCGCCGGGCTAGCGGTCGGTGAGTTCGGCCGGGTACGCGATCACGTCGACGAGCGCGTTGTTGCGGATCGCGGTGATCTCGGTCCGGCGCGCGATCGCGTCCTCGAACAGCTGCCGCTGCAGCGACTGCGCGTCACGGAGCGGTACGCCGTTCACCGCCAGCACGAGATCCCCCTGGCGCAGCCCCGCTGCCGCCGCCGGGCTGGCGGGGATGACCTCGACGATCCGGAGCGCCGCCCGCTGATCGAAGCGCTGCGCGAGTGCCGGGTGCAGTGGCGCGGGCGTCGTCACGAGCCCGAGGTACGCGCGCCGTACCCGGCCGTCGTGGAGCAGCGCGTAGATGATCCGCCGGGTGGTCGGATTGACCGGGACCGCGAGCCCCAGCCCGATCCCGGCGACCGCGGTGTTGATGCCGATCACCCGCCCGTTGCCGTCGGCAAGCGCTCCGCCGGAGTTGCCCGGATTCAGCGCCGCGTCCGTCTGGATCACGTCCTCGATGATCCGGTGCGCCGAGCCGCTGCGGACCGGCAGCGACCGGCCGAGGGCGCTCACCACGCCGGCGGTCACACTGCCGGCCAGCCCGAGCGGATTGCCGACGGCAACCACCAGGTTGCCGACCTTCAACAGGTCCGCGTCGCCGTACTCGGGCGGATCCGGGATCTCCCGGTCGGCCCGCAGTACGGCGAGATCGGACAGCTGGTCCACCCCGACCACGCGCGCCTGCGCCGTCGTGCCGTCCGCGAATTCGGCTGACGCCTCGGACCCGTCGCCGACCACATGCGCGTTCGTGAGCAGGTGCCCGTCGCCGGTCAGCACCACGGCCGAGCCTGACGAGTCGCCGCGCCGGCTGTGGATCCGCAGGCTCGCGACCCGCGGGATCAGGTGGGCCGCCACGCCCGAGACCACTCGGGAGTAGGCATCCAGGACGTCGTCCCCGGCCATCTCGTCAGCCATCGCCCTCACCTCCAGAATTACATCATTACACCGAAAGCAAGAACGTGAACCCGACCACAAAACTGACCGATCGGTTGAAAACTGGCCGATCGGTCAGTCAGGATGCGTGACATGGCAGTCACCACCCCCGCCCGGGAGCGGACCAGGCGCGAGATCGTGCGCCAGGCGATGGCTCTGTTCCAGGCCGGCGGCTACAACGCGACGTCGCTGCAGGACATCGCGACCGCGGCGGGCTGCTCGAAGGCGACCGTGCTGTACCACTTCAGCGGCAAGCCTGCCGTGCTGGCCGCCGTGCTCGAACCGGCCGCCGCGGACCTGGCCGAGCTGGTCGCGGCCGCGGCCGAGTTGCCCCGCGCGGAGGCACAGGACCTCACGATCCAGCGCTTCATCGACCTCGCCGTCGAGCACCGCGGCGTCGTGGACGTGCTCCAGGACGTCATCCCGGTGATCGAGCAGATGCCCGAGGTCGCCCCGCTGGTGGCCGACGGCCTGCGCATGACGGAGTACATGGCCGGATCCGACGACCCGCTCGAGCTGGACCTGGCCAAGTTCGCGATCAACGGGCTGCTCGGCGAGTGCCGGCACTCCGACGAGCGCACCGACGACGACCTCCGACGACTCTGCGACATCGCGCTGCGAAGACTCCTCCGCCGCGCCTGACCGCTGTACCCGGACGACCCGCCGCCGCGCGGGTGGTCGACCCTGCCCTGAACGACACGGAAACGGAACCCGATGGCCAACTTCCTGTACCGGCTCGGCCGGTTCTCGTACCAGCGTCGCCGCCTCGTCGCCGCCGTCTGGGCGCTGTTCCTCGTCCTGCTGGGCGTCGGCGCGCTCACGCTCGGCGGCAAGACCGCGAACACGTTCTCGATCCCGGGCACCGAGTCGCAGCGCGCGCTCGACGCGCTGAAGCAGGAACTGCCGGCCGCCAGCGGCGCGTCCGCGACGGTCGTCGTGAAGGCGCCCGACGGCAAGACGCTCGCCGACCCGACCGTGAAGGCAGCCGTCGGCGCCACCGTCGCCAAGGTCGCGAAGGTGCCCGAGGTGATCGCGGCGATCGACCCGTTCACGAGCAAGGCGATCAGCCCGGACGGTACGACGGGGCTGATCAGCGTCCAGTTCGACAAGCCGGCCGACGAACTGTCGCACGAGAGCAGCGACGGGTACGACGGGCTGAGCGCGTTGAGCTCGGGTGATCTCCAGGTCGTGCCCGGCGGGCAGATCAAGGCCGGGGTCCCGGAGATCGGTGCGACCGAGGTGATCGGCGTGGCGGTCGCGGCCGTCGTACTGGTCGTGACGTTCGGGTCGCTGGTCGCGGCCGGGATGACGCTGGTGACGGCGTTGCTCGGCGTGCTGGCCGGGATGGCGGGGTTGTTCATCGTGACCGCGTTCACCGATGTGTCCTCGACGGCGCCGATCCTGGCGCTGATGCTCGGCCTCGCGGTGGGTATCGACTATGCGTTGTTCATCAGCTCGCGGCACCGGTCACAGCTCGGCGAAGGCATGGATCCGGAGGAGTCGGCGGCGCGGGCGACCGCGACGGCCGGGTCGGCGGTGCTGTTCGCGGGCGCGACTGTGGTCATCGCGCTCGCTGGCCTGTCGGTCGTCGGCGTACCGTTCCTGACCGCGATGGGCCTGGCCGCGGCGGCGACTGTGCTGACCGCCGTACTGGTGGCGTTGACGTTGCTGCCGGCGCTGCTCGGCTTCGTGGGAAACAGGGTGCTGCCGCGCAAGCTCCGGAAGGCGCCGGCGGCTGTCGCGCCGGTCGAGGGCTTCGGTTTCCGGTGGGGGCGGCTGGTGACGCGGTTGCGGGTGCCGATCGTTGCTGTCGGCATCATCGGCTTGGGGTTGCTGGCGATTCCGGCGAAGGACATGCAGCTCGCGCTGCCCGACGGCGCCTCGGCGGCGGCCGGGAGCAATCAGCGGGTTGCGTACGACCTGACCGCCGCGGCGTTCGGGCCGGGCGCCAACGGGCCGCTGGTGGTTGTTGTGAAGAGCAACGACGCGGCGACGTCGAACACGCTCGTACAGCAGGTGCTCAGCAAGACGCAGGGGCTCCCCGAAGTGGTGGCGGCCCAGCCCGCGGCGGCGAGTCAAGACGGTACGACGCGGTTGCTGCAGGTGATCCCGCGGAGTGGGCCGGCGAGTGAGGAGACCGCCGACCTGGTGAAGAACCTGCGGTCCGCGGTGAAGCCGCTCGCCACAGGTGACGCGAGTATCTCGGTGACCGGGAACACGGCGGTCGGGGTCGACGTGTCGAACAAGCTGTCCGATGCGCTACCGACGTACCTGTTCGTGGTGATCGGGCTTTCGTTCCTGCTGTTGCTGCTCGCGTTCCGGTCGGTGCTGGTGCCGTTGAAGGCGACGCTCGGGTTCGTGCTGACGATCGGGGCGACGTTCGGGATCACGGTCGCGGTGTTCCAGGAGGGGCACCTGGCGAGCTGGGTCGGGGTCGACTCCCCCGGTCCGCTGGTGAGCTTCCTGCCGATCATCATGATGGGCATCCTGTTCGGCCTGGCGATGACTACGAGGTGTTCATCGTGTCCCGGGTGCGCGAGGAGTTCGTGCACGGCCGGCACGCGAACGACGCCACCGTCCAGGGCCTCGGCCACGGCGCCCGCGTCGTCACCGCCGCCGCCCTGATCATGGCGTCGGTCTTCGCCGGCTTCATCCTGGTCGAGGACCCGATCATCAAGGCCATCGGCTTCGGCCTCACCATCGGCGTCCTGATCGACGCCTTCGTGGTCCGCATGACCCTCGTGCCCGCCATCCTCAGCCTCCTCGGCGACCGCGCCTGGTGGTTCCCCCGCTGGCTAGACCGCCTCACCCCCCGAGTAGACATCGAAGGCGAAACCCTTCGGCTCGAAACCCCGGAGCCCAAGGAGCTCACTAACGTACGCTGACACCTGCCGCGGGGCGTCAGCACCGACTGGCGCCTCACCACGCAACAGGCTCGACGCATCACCAACCCGGTACGGCGTGTAGTTCGCGGCCGAGATGGTCGTGCGGCCCGCGAGCACAGCACTCGGTATGACGTAGATGCTGCCGTCACCGAGAACGATGAAAAACAGGTCGATCGAGTCCGGGTCGTAGGGCACCTTGCCTGCCGTCTTGTCGAGCACGTACGGACGCCTCCCGATACCGACATGCCAGTAACCGCGCTTGGTCGGGGCTGCGCAGGACTTCACCTGCACGCGCTGGATGCCGTGGGGCGTCGTGACGAGCAGGTCATATTCCTGAGGCTCGACCGGCAGTGCAACGGCACATCCCCGCAGGGTGAACCAGGCCATCGCCAACGCAGCTGCCGAGTAGCGAAGCATCTCGGGCCGGACCGGCTCGTCGAAAACCTCGATCGGTGCCGGCTGGGCCAGTGGCGACTTCAGATGAGTGCAGTCCAAGCCGAGCCGGACCGCATGACCCTTGATCCGAACCCTCTCGGCTCCGTTGTCGACAATCCCGAGATCGGCGATCACGTCGGCCCAGCAGCTCGCGCCCGCCACGGCCTCGCGGAGCCGCAGATCAGTCCAGCGACGCTGTCCCGTGAAGTGCGACGTGTCCAGCTCGAGCCGCGCTGCGTGGCGCCTGATCGCTCCCGTGGAAGTGTTCTTCAACCCCAGGGCACGGGCGACCGCTCGCCACGACGGGCTGCTCGCTACGGCCTCGGACAGTTGCGCGTCGGTCCAGGTACGTCGGTTCTCGGTAGTTGCCATGCCGGCAAACGTAAAGCGGGGCACCGACAGAATCGGTGCCCCGCTTGAGGTCGGGCTGCCGAGATTTGAACTCGGGCTCTCCGGTCCCCCAGACCGGCGCGTTAACCAAACTACGCTACAGCCCGGCGTCCGCCCCGAAGGGCTGAACGGGGTAAACCTTACAGCATCCCGAGGGGTGGTTCTTACCGGGTCCGGTCAGCGTTTCTTGTTCTTTTGGCGGGCTCGGATCTGGACGTGGACGGGGCTGCCGACGAAGCCGAAGTCCTCGCGGAGGCGGCGTTCGATGAAGCGCTGGTAGGAGGGTTCGATCTGGCCGGAGGTGAAGATCGCGAAGGTCGGGGGCATCGTGGTGGCCTGGGTGCCGAACAGGATCTTCGGCTGCTTGCCGGAGCGGACCGGGTGCGGGTGCGCGGCGACCAGGCGGCCGAGGAAGGCGTTCAGCTGGCCGGTCGGGACGCGGGTCTGCCAGCCCTCCAGCGCCGCCTCGATCGCGGGCACCATCTTCTCCATGTGCCGGCCGGTGAGCGCGCTGATGTTGACCCGCGGCGCCCAGCGGAACTGGACCAGGTCGCGGTCGATCTCGCGCTCCAGGTAGTAGCGGCGCTCCTCGTCGACCAGGTCCCACTTGTTGTACGCGATCACGAGCGCCTTGCCGGCCTCCTCGACCGCGTTCATGATCCGCAGGTCCTGCTCGGAGATCGACTCCGAGGCGTCGATCACGACCACCACGACCTCGGCACGCTCGATCGCCGCGTTGGTCCGCAGCGAGGCGTAGTACTCGTGGCCCTGGGCGTTCTTCACCTTGCGCCGGATGCCGGCGGTGTCGATGAACCGCCACTCCTGGCCGCCGAGCGTGATCAGCTCGTCGACCGGGTCGACCGTCGTCCCGGCGACGTCGCTGACGACGACCCGGTCCTCCTTGGCGACCTTGTTCAGCAGTGACGACTTGCCCACGTTCGGTTTGCCGACGATCGCGACCCGGCGCGGGCCGCCGACCTCGTCGTCACGCTCCGCCGGCGCCTCGGGCAGGGCGGCCAGGACGGCGTCGAGCATGTCGCCGGTCCCCCGGCCGTGCATGGCCGAGATCGGGAACGGCTCACCGATGCCGAGCGCCCACAGGTTCATCGCCTCGGACTCGATCCGCTGGTCGTCGACCTTGTTCGCGGCCAGGACCACCGGCTTGCCGGACTTGCGCAGCACCCGGACCACGGCCTCGTCCGCGTCGGTGATGCCGACCACGGCGTCGACCACGAACAGCACCGCGTCGGCGGCGTTGATCGCGACCTCGGCCTGGGCCGCGACCAGCGCGGCCATGCCGACCGCGTCCGGGTCCCAGCCGCCGGTGTCGACGACCGTGAACTCACGGCCGGCCCAGTTGGCGTCGTACGACACGCGGTCCCGGGTGACGCCCGGGGTGTCCTCGACGACCGCCTCGCGGCGGCCGATGATGCGGTTGACCAGCGTGGACTTGCCCACGTTCGGCCGCCCGACGATCGCAAGGACGGGCAGCGGCCCGGTGTCCTCCCGGTCGTGCGTCGGTACTTCGGTGGGCAGGTCAGTCATCAGGGTCCTTCGGGTCTCGCCAGCCCGGGAGCGGGTGGCCGGTTTCTTCGACGGCCGCCTTCACATGGGCGCGCAGCACGTCCCCGATGTGGCCGGTGACCGCCTGTACGTCGGAATGTCTCCTGGGAAAGGGTACGCGCTCGACGGCGAAAGGCTCGCCGTACACCACGTCGATCCGGCTTCCGGCCGGCGGATAGCCCTCCACGTCGCCGCCCGGCAGCCGCGTCCCCATCAGCGCGACCGGCAGGATCGGCGCGCCGGTGACCATCGCCAGGTACGCCAGGCCGACCTTGATCCGGCTGAAGTCGCCGGGCCCGCGGGTGCCCTCCGGGTAGATGTTCAGCACCCGCCCGTCGCGCAGCACCTGGATCGACTTGCGGACCGCGAGCGTGTCGTAGGACGAGCGGTCGACCGGGATCTGCCCGATCAGGTGCAGGAACCTGCCCTGCAGCCCGCCGAACACCTCGATCTTGCCGAGCTGGTGCAGCATCCGCGGCGCGAGCGCGCCGAGCAGCGGTGCGTCCAGCAGGCTCAGATGGTTCGGGGCCATCAGCAGTGGCCCGGTCAGCGGGAACCGGTCCTCGTGGTGGATGGTCAGGTTGTACTTGCGGCGGAAGTACGGCGCGGCGACCTTCCGGAGCGGGAGCGCGAACCGGTACGGCAGCGCGGGCAGGTCGTCGGTGCGAGGCAGATCCTTGTGCCCGGTGACTTCAGCAGTCATAGCTCCCGGCCTTGAGGAACGGTCTCCTTGGCGAGCCGGCTGATCACGTCGATGACCTCCTCAAGGGTCAGATGGGTGGAATCGACGGTGACGGCTCCGTCGGAGGCGACCAGGAACTGCGAGACCGTCGCGTCGTCGGCGTCGCGGCGGACGATCTGGTCCCGCAACTGCTCCGCACTGACCGCACCGGACCCCAGCTCGGCGCCGCGCCGGGACAGCCGGGCGTCCTGGTCGGCGGTCAGGTGGACCTTGAGCTCGGCGTCCGGGGCGACCACGGTGGCGATGTCGCGGCCCTCGACCACGATCCCGCCGCCGTCCTGCGCGGCGTCGATGACGGCTCGCTGCCGCCGGACCAGCTCGTGGCGGACGTCCAGGTTGGTGGCGATCTTCGACACCACCTCGCTGATCCGGGGCTCCCGGATCGCGGCGGTGATGTCGGTCCCGTCGGCGATCACGAACTGGTGGCCCGGGTCGGTGCTGAACTCCAGCAACAGCTCCCGCGCGCGCTGCGCGACCGCCGCCGTGTCGTCCAGGTCCAGACCGCGGTCGACGGCCGACCAGGTCACCGCGCGGTACGTCGCCCCGGTGTCCAGGTAGCGCAGCCCGAGCCGGGTGGCCACTCCGCGCGCGGTGCTCGACTTACCGGAGCCGCTCGGCCCGTCCACAGCGATGATCATGCCCCGAAGATTACCTTCGCGCGGGGACAAGCTAGCGGTGGACTACCCACCCGCGCTCGGTGAGGACGTCGACCAGCTGGTCGACCGAGCCGGGCTTGACGGCGAGCTCGACCTCACCGGCCGGGCGGCCGGGGCTGTGGTCGATGCGCAGGTCCTCGACGTTGGCGCCGGACTCGGCGGCGTCGGCGAACAGCCGGGCCAGCTGACCCGGGCGGTCCGGGATCGTGACGAGCACCGTGACCAGGTCGATATGCGGCGTACCGTGCTTGCCCGGCACCCGCACGGCGCCGGACACGCCCTGGCCGAGGATCGCGGTCAGCTCGTCGGCCGCCTCCTCCTTGCCGAGGGCAACGAGCAGCCGGTCGAGCTCGCCGCGGATCTGCTCCAGCAGGCCGGTCAGCGCGGTCGAGTTCGCGGACACGATCTGGGTCCACAGCCGCGGGTCGCCGGCCGCGATCCGGGTCACGTCGCGGACGCCCTGACCGGACAGCTCGAGGTGCGAGGAAGGCGCGTCCGCGAGGGTGCCCGCGGCCAGCGCCGACATCAGATGCGGAAGGTGCGAGACCCGGGCGACGCCCAGGTCGTGGTCCTCGACGGACAGCTCGACCGTCCGCGCGCCGCAGGCCTCGGCGAGCCGCCGGACCAGATCGACCGCCTCCGGGGCGCTCGTCGCGTGCGGGGTGACCGCCCAGGTGGCGCCGTCGAACAGGTCCGCGCGGGCCGCCAGTGGGCCGTTGCGCTCGGAGCCCGCCATCGGGTGGCTGCCGACGTACCGGCTGACGTCATCGGTCAGGCCGCGCGCGTCGGTCAGCGGCTTCGACTTCACACTGGCCGCGTCCGTGACGATCGCCCGGGTCTGCTGCAGCTGCTCGGCGACGACGGCACCGACATGGTCCGGCGGTACGGCGACCACGACCAGCTGCGGCTCGATGTCGACCGTCCGCGCGCCGGCGCCGATCCGCTCGGCCATCAGCGCGTTGTCCGGGTTCCCGTCGACGAGCTCGACGACCACGCCGAGCCGTGCCAGGGCGAGGCCGATCGACGTGCCGATCAGCCCGGTGCCGACGATGCGGACCGGGCCGCGAAGCTCGGTCATTGGGCGCCGGTCAGGTCCGGACGGAGCGCGACCGCGCCGTGCAGGTAGACGTGCTGGATCTTGTCCCGGGACCGGGGCGTCTCGGTGTGCACCATCAGCCGGACGACCCGCGGCAGCGCGTGCGGCACCGGGATCTCCTGCATGCACATCAGCGGTACGTCGGTGAGCCCGATCTGCCGCCCCGCGACGGCGGGGAACTCCGAGCGCAGGTCCGACGTGACGGTGAACAGGATGCTGATCAGATCCTCGTTCTCCAGATCGTTCGCCTCCAGGACCGCCTTCACCAGCTCCGCGGACCGCTCGAGCAGGTGCTCGCGCTCGTCCACGTCCAGCTGGGTGGCACCCCGGATCGCCCGTACCGCCACGTGCTGCCTCCTTCTCCTTCGTCTCACCCAACCCTAGGCCACGGTAGTCAAGGACTGGACAGCCGTCTCGGATCGTGCACGCCGGGTCAGCCGTTCCGGGCGGCGTCGAGGAGCCGGCGGGCCATCGGCAGCAGTCCGGCCTCGCGCACCGGCGCCAGTGGATCGGACAGCTGCCGGCGGCGACGGAACGTTCCCGGCGGGTCGCCGTACGCCAGCGAGAACCGGCGCGAGAAGTGGTACGGATTGCTGTAGCCGCAGTCGGCCGCGATCTCCGCGATCGTGGCGTTGGTGCGCAGCAGCGCGGTCGCGGCCCGGGCCAGCCGGATCAGGTCCAGCGCGTACGCCGGTCCGCACCCGTACTCCTGCCGGAACAGCCGGTGCAGATGCCCGGCGGACAGGTTCGCCGCGCCTGCCAGCTCCGCGACGCCGACGATCCGGGGACCACCCTTGGCCCACACGGTTGCCACGTGATCGACCAGGCGCCGGACGGCGGCCGGCAGGTCAGCATGTGGCGGGCCGGCCGGAGCGCTGACGAAGACCTCGAGCATCGTCGCGACCAGCCGGTCGCTGTGACCCCGGGCCGGCGTCGGAACGTCCAGCAAATAGCTGCACAACTCCTCGAGCAGACCCGGATCGGACATCGACCGCACCCAGGGCCAACCAGCCGGATCGCCGAGGTCGCCGAAGTCCTCGATCTGGAAGTGCACGTAGGCATGCCGTGATCCGCGATCACAGTCCCAGATATAGGCGTCCCGATTCCCGCGCTTGGCGAGCGCGAGCGATCCGGGCCGGAGCTCGCGCTCGACCGTTGCCTGCCGGACACCCGCGTCGTCGTACACCTCGGTCCGCCAGAGCGCGGAACCGTGGAGGATCCAGAGCAGTTCGAAGTTCGGCAGGCGACGCGGCCCGTACGTCGCTCCGGGAGCGTAGTCCGCGATCTGGATCGGCGAGTTCACGCTGATCACCGGCGATCGCAAGATCATGAACAGATAGTAGAACGCTCGTCTGCGACATTGGCCGGCTCCGTGTGGTCCGCGACAGTGGCTGAATGCACTTCACCGAGATCACCGGCGAGCTGGTCGAGTCCTACCGGCGGGACGGCTTCGTCGTCCTCGATCAGGCCCTCCCACCCGAACAGGTCGCCGCACTGAACACCGCGGCTGAGCAGCTGTGCCGCGGCGACCTCGGCACCGTCGAGGGCGCTCCGACCATCGAGTCCTCCGCGGACGTCCTGCGGCAGTTCCTCTGCATCCACCACCCGCACAAGGCGTCCGGCGTCGCGCTCGCCGCCCTGCACGCGCCGCGTGTTGTCGAGACGTTGACCGCGGTGATCGGGCCCAACGTCAAGGCGATGCAGTCCATGCTGTTCATCAAGGCGGAGGGCAGGCCGGGCCAGGCGTGGCACCAGGACGAGTTCTTCATCCCGACCAGGGACCGCTCGCTGACCGCGGCCTGGATCGCACTCGACGACGCCACCGTGGAGAACGGCTGCCTGTGGGTCTTGCCGGGCTCGCACCGCCGTGGGGTCATCTATCCCGATCGGGAGCAGGACGATCTCCGCTTCGACTGCACGGTGGAGGCATTCGACTTCCCGTACTCCGACGACGACGCCGTACCGGTCGAGGTGCCGGCCGGCTCGGCGGTGATCTTCAACGGATACCTCTTGCACCGATCACTGCCGAACACCGGCCGGCGCGGACTCCGCCGCGCGCTCGCCAACCACTACATGAGCGCCGAGTCGCTGCTCCCCTGGCACTCCGTGCCCGACGGCGTTCACGTCGCCAAGCACGACTACCGCGACATCGTCATGGTCGCCGGGACCGATCCGTACGCCTACAAAGGCATCGACGACGTCGCCCGGCCGCACTCACGCCCGGACAAGGACGGCGGCTGCGACCGCTAGGACATGCCCTGGCTCAGCTGGGCCTCGGCGGCGTCGACGGTTTGCTCCAGCAGCAGGGCGATCGTCATCGGCCCGACGCCGCCC
Organism: Kribbella sp. NPDC051936; assembly: GCF_040680955.1. Classification (NCBI taxonomy): domain Bacteria; kingdom Bacillati; phylum Actinomycetota; class Actinomycetes; order Propionibacteriales; family Kribbellaceae; genus Kribbella; species Kribbella sp. NPDC051936. The sequence continues at coordinate 482,116 of NZ_JBFAXS010000009.1, forward strand.
GGGACCGGCGTGATCAGCCGGGCGACCTCGGCCGCCTCCGCGAAGTGCACGTCACCGACGTTGCCCTCGTTGTAGCCGGCGTCGACCACCACGGCGCCGGGCTTCAGCCAGTCGCCGCGGACGAAGTTCGCCTTGCCGACGGCGGCGATCACGACGTCCGCGGTCCGGACCAGCTCCGGCAGGTCCCGCGTCCGGGAGTGCGCGTACGTGACGGTCGCATTCGATGCCAGCAGCAACATGCCGGCCGGCTTGCCGAGGATCGGGCTGCGGCCGATCACCACCGCGTGCGCCCCTTCGAGCGGTACGTCGTAGGCCGCGAGCAGTCGCATGATCCCGCCGGGCGTCGCGGACCGGAACCCCGGGTCGTTGGTGTCGTTGGTGTCGTTGGTGTCGTTGGTGTCGTTGGTGTCATTGAACGCCATCGCCGCGAACGAGCGCATGGTCACGCCGTCGACGTCCTTCGCCGGGTCGATCGCCTCGAACGCGGCCCGCTCGTCGATCTGCGCCGGCACCGGGTGCTGCAGCAGGATCCCGTGCACCGCCGGGTCGCCGGACAGCTTGGTGATCTCCGCGACGAGTTCGCCGGTGGTCGTCGTGGCCGGCAGTACGACGCTGCGCGACGCGATCCCGGCCTTCTTCGACCGGTTCTGCTTCATCCGCACGTACGTCGCCGACGCCGGGTCGTCACCCACCAGAACGGTCGCCAGGCACGGCTGGACGCCGTACCGCTCCTGCAGGGCGCGGGCGCGCTCGGCAGCCTTGGCGACCATCTCGGCCGCGAGATCGGTCCCGATCATGAGATCAGCGGTCATCTGGAGCACTCCTGTGTCGCAGAAGGTGCCCAGGCGCGCGGCGAAGCCGGATGGCAGACCGTTCCCCGGTGGTCGTCCACCTCAGCGCCAGTCGCGGTCCGCCGCCAGGATACCGGCCCCTTACGCGCGCTTCAGCGCGAGGACGGGGATGGTCCGGACACCGGCGGTCCGGCGTTCGTAGTCGGCGAAGCCCGGGTAGCGGCGCGCCTGCTCGGCGTAGATGCGGTCGCGCTCGGCGCCGGTCACGTCGGTGACCGTGACGTCGTGCTTCTCGGTGCCGATCTCGACGGTGCCCTTACCGGCGGCGACGAGGTTGCGGTACCACTCCGGGTTGGTGGGCGCGCCGCCCTTGCTGGCGAAGACGTAGATCACGTCCGGGTCGGTCTCGTCGGCGAGATACATCGTCGGAGCGACGTACTCCTGCCCGCTCTTGCGGCCGTAGTGGTGCAGCAACACCATCGGTGCACCCTCGAACTGGCCTCCGACCTTGCCTTCGTTCGCCCGGAACTCCTCGATGATGTTCGCGTTCCAGTCGCTCATATCGATCCTCCGCAGTGTGTCAAAGCAATCCTGCGTGGTCCAACGCCAGATAGGCCGCGTCGATTCCGGTCATCGCACCGGGAGTGCGCAGCTCGGCGCGGAACGCGTCCACGGTCAGCTCGACCGGGACACAGTCCTCGGTCTCGTCCAGCTGCTGCTTCCCGTCCGGGCGGCAGCCGCGCGCGATCCCGACGTACTTGCGGTACGTCGAGGACGCCGACGACCACTGCCAGCCGACGATGTCGAGCGACTCGCAGAGGTAGCCGGTCTCCTCCTCGAGCTCCCGGGCGCCGGCGAGCGCGGGGTCTTCGCCCGGCTCGACGTAGCCGCCCGGCAGGTTGGTGACGACCCGGTCCGGACCGGCCCGGAACATCCGCACCGTCACGATCCGGCCCTCGGGGGTCAACGGCAGCACCGTCACACCGGACGTGATCCCGGCCGCGGACTTCGGGCCGAACACGTCCCAGTCGACCTCGCGGCCGTCCGGCATCCGGTAGCGGCGCAGGTTCACCGTCAGGAACCGGTGGAAGCCGGGCTCCTCCCCCAGCAGCTCCCACGGCTCCGGATCCCCGACCCGGGCGACATCCGACTGGCCCGAGAACTGCTCAGCCGCCACCTCCTCGGTAGCGGCTGAGCTCTCGTGCCGGTCCGTCACAGCGGACGATCGGTGTCGGGATCCTCCGGCGGCGCGAGCGGCGCGTCGTCCTCGGACGGGGCCACCGGAGCCTCGTCGGCCGGCGACTCGCCCGATGCCTCGGACTCCCCCTCGTCCGGCTCCGTGGGGGCCTCGGCCGGGCGGGACTCGCTCAGGATGCCGGCGAGCGTCTCCTCGGACATCCGCTTGAACTTGCGCACCTGCGACCGGGTCCGGTCCAGGACCGCGACCTCGAGCTGGTCCGGCGTCAGCTCCCGGACCTCGGTGCCGTCGTGGCCGAGCGCGTCCACGGCGAGCCGGAGCGCGCCGGCCAGCGAGATGCCCTCGCTGTAGTGCTCGCCGACGTAGTCCGCGACCTGCTCGGCCGGGCCGCCCATCACGGCGTACCCCCGGACGTCGGCGATCGAGCCGTCGTACGTCAGCCGGTAGATCTGGTCCTCGGCCGGGCTCGCGCCGATCTCGGCGACCAGGATCTCGACCTCGAGCGGCTTCTCACCGCCGGAGGAGAAGATCGCGCCGAGGGTCTGCGCGTAGGCGTTGGCCAGCGCCCGGCCGGTGACGTCGCGGCGGTCGTAGGAGTACCCGCGCATGTCGGCGAGCCGGACGCCGGCGATCCGCAGGTTCTCGAACTCGTTGTACCGCCCGACGGCGGCGAACGCCATCCGGTCGTAGATCTCCGCGACCTTGTGCAGAGCGGGCGAGCGGTTCTCCGCGACGAACAGGATGCCGTCGGCATATTGCAGCGCGATCGCGCTGCGGCCCTTGGCGATGCCTTTGCGGGCGAAGTCCGCCCGGTCCCGCATCAGCTGCTCGGGCGAGACGTAGAAGGGAACGCTCATCGAAGGTGTCGTCCTCGTCAGTCGATCGAGATCTTGGTCAGGTCAGGGACGCCGAGGCCGGGCCGTCGGGCCGCTGGTGCCGCTGGCTCCAGGCCGCGTCGACGAGCGTCGCGACCTCGTCCTCCGGCAGCCGCCGGTACCCGTCCGCGGTGACCACGCCGACCACCGGGAAGATCCGCCGGAGCATGTCCGGGCCGCCGGTCGCGGAGTCGTCGTCGGCCGCGTCGATCAGCGACTGGATCGCCACCGTCGCGCAGTCGGTCTCGGACAGGTCCTCGCGGTACAGCTTCTTCAGCGCGCCGCGGGCGAACAGCGAGCCCGAGCCGACGCTGTAGAAGTGGGTCTCCTCGTACCGACCGCCGGTCGGGTCGTAGGAGAAGATCCGGCCGCCCTTGATGTCCTCGTCGTAGCCTGCGAACAGCGGCACCACGGTGAGGCCCTGCATGGCCATCGGCAGATTGCCGCGGATCAGCGCGCTCAGCCGGTTGGCCTTGCCGTCGAGGCTGAGCGTGGCGCCCTCGAGCTTCTCGTAATGCTCCAGCTCGACCTGGAACAACCGGACCATCTCGATCCCGAAGCCGGCCGAGCCGGCGAACGCGACCGCCGAGTACTCGTCGGCGGGGAAGACCTTCTCGATGTCACGCTGGGCGATGATGTTGCCCATCGTGGCCCGCCGGTCGCCGGCCATGATCACGCCACCGGGGAAGGTGGCCGCCACGATCGTCGTGCCGTGCGGGACTTCGCTGGACAGGTCACCCTGGCCCAGGGACCGTCGTCCGGGCAACAGGTCGGGCGCGTGCCCGGCCAGGAAGTCCATGAACGACGAGCCGCCTGGGGTCAGGAAGGCTTCCGGCAGCCGGCCGGAGGCATCAGATGTCATCGAGCGGTTCACTCCCCACCCTTTTGCACGAAACCGCGGACGAACTCCTCGGCGTTCTCCTCGAGCACCTCGTCGATCTCGTCCAGGATCGAGTCGACGTCCTCGTCGAGTCGCTCTTTGCGCTCCTGGACGTCCTCCGACGCCTCGACCTGCTCGACCTCTTCCTCGGTCGACGAACGCTTCGGCTGCTTGTGCTGCTGACCGCCGTCCTTCGCCATGGCACACCTCCTAGAACCGCTGGGAGGGCCGCCCAACCGACCCTCAAGAGCGACCCTACCCGGCGGCACCCCCAGTAATGGTGCGAACCAGGTCACTTGCGGTGTCGCATTGGTCAAGAAGTGCCCCGACATGCGCTTTCGTGCCCCGCAGCGGGTCCAGCGTCGGGATCCGCTGGAGCGACTCCTTGCCCGGCAGATCGAAGATCACCGAGTCCCAGGAGGCGGCCGCGACCTGCGGCGCGTACTGCTGCATGCAGCGGCCGCGGAAGTACGCCCGGGTGTCGGTCGGCGGGTGCGCGACGGCCATCCGGATCTCCTCGTCGGTGACGAGCCGCTGCATCCGCCCGGACTTCACCAACTTGTAATACAGGCCCTTGTCCGGGCGGAGGTCGGCGTACTGCAGGTCGACCAGGTGCAGCTTGGGGTCGTCCCACTCCAGGCCGTCCCGGTCACGGTAGGACTGGAGCAGTTTGTACTTCGCGACCCAGTCGAGCTGGTCGGACAGCTTCATCGGGTCGGTCGCGAGCTGGTCGAGCACCTGCTCCCAGCGGTGCAGCACGTCCTTGGTCTGCCGGTCCGCGTCGTCGCCGTACTTGTCCTCGACGTACTTGCGGGCCTGCTCCAGGTATTCCGTCTGGAGCTGCACCGCGGTGAGTTTGCGGCCGTCCTTCATCGTCAGCAGATGTGTGCAGGTCGGGTCGTGGCTGACCTCGTGCAGCGCGGTCACCGGGCGGTCGACGCCCAGGTCGTCGGTCAGCCAGCCGTCCTCGATCATCGCCAGCACCAGCGACGTCGTGCCGACCTTCAGGTACGTCGAGATCTCGGACAGGTTCGCGTCGCCGATGATGACGTGCAGCCGGCGGTAACGGTCCGGATTCGCGTGCGGCTCGTCGCGGGTGTTGATGATCGGCCGCTTCAGCGTCGTCTCCAGGCCGACCTCGACCTCGAAGTAGTCCGCCCGCTGGCTGATCTGAAACCCGTGCGCGGCGCCGTCCTGGCCGATCCCGACCCGGCCCGCGCCGGTGACCACCTGGCGGCTCACGAAGAACGGCGTCAGGTGCCGCACGATCGACGCGAACGGCGTCGAGCGGCGCATCAGGTAGTTCTCGTGCGAGCCGTACGACGCGCCCTTGTTGTCGGTGTTGTTCTTGTAGAGGTTCAGCTGCGGCGCCCCGGGGATCAGGCGCGCCTGCCGCGCGCCCTCCATGATCACCAGCTCCCCGGCCTTGTCCCACACCACCGCGTCGCGCGGGTTCGTGGTCTCGGGTGCGGAGTACTCCGGGTGGGCGTGGTCGACGTACAACCGGGCGCCGTTGGTGAGGATCACGTTCGCCAGGCCGGTCTCTTCGTCGGTCAGCTGGCTGGAGTCGGCCACCTCCCGGCTCAGGTCGAAGCCGCGCGCGTCCCGCAGCGGGTGCTCCTCGTCGAAGTCCCATCGGGTCTTGCGCGCGAGCGGCTGCGTCTGGGCGTAGCCGTTCACCACCTGGCTCGAGGTCAGCATCGGGTTGGCCCCGGGCTGACCCGGAACCGAGATCCCGAACTCGGTCTCGGTTCCCATGATCCGCCGAACACTCATGGAGTTGAGCCTACGCGGTACCGGCGACGAAATGGGTTGCTGTGTCCACAGGGTTACCTGTGAGACTGCGCCCATGGACGAATTGGTGGCGATTCTTGACGACGACAACCAAGTCACCGGATCGGCGCCCCGATCGGTCATGCGCCGCGACAACCTGCGACACTCCGCGACCGGCGTGGTCGTCCGGAATCCGGCCGGCGACATCTACGTGCACCGGCGGACCACCACGAAGGACGTCTACCCGGGCCGGTACGACTTCGCCGCGGGTGGTGTCGTCGCGGCGGGTGAGGACCCGTTCCACGCCGTCGTCCGGGAGCTGGAGGAGGAGCTCGGGATCTCCGGCGTCGAGCTGACCCGGCTTCCGGAGGGCGACTACGCGGACGAGAACACGCGGTACCACGCGTACCTGTACACGTGTGTCTGGGACGGCCCGGTGCGGCACCAGCCGGAAGAGGTCGAGTGGGGCGACTGGATGTCCCCCGCGGAGCTGGTGGCGAAGTTCGACGAGTGGCCGTTCATGCCGGACACCGTCGGGCTGCTCGGTTCCTACGTCCGGGACCTGATGTGACGATCATCGAGGGCTGGGACAGCCACGCCTGGATCGACGGCCCGTGGATCCACCGGTCCCCGCGCCGCCCGGAGGTCCGGCCCCGGTTGCTCGCCGAGGTCAGCCTCCTCCCCTGGCTCGCCCCTCAGCTGCCGCTGCCGGTGCCTGTCCCCGAGCGGACCGTGGACGGCGTACGGCACCTCCTGCTCCCCGGCACGCCGCTCACAGGCGGCGACGAAGCACTCGGGCGCGAGCTGGGAGCATTCCTGAAGGCATTGCACGCTGTTGACCCGGCAGAAGCCGTCGCGTACGGCGCTGTGGACGCCGAGACCGCGTCGGCGGCGAAGGCTGTCGAGCTGCACGAGTTCCGGACGCAGATCGTGCCGTTGCTGCCGACAGAGGCCCGGGCCGCCGCCCGCGAGCTGCTCGATCGCGTCGCCGCCGTCCGCAACTGCTTGATCCACTGCGACTTCGGGCCGGACCACATCCTGATCACCGACGGCAGGGTCACCGGCATCATCGACTGGACGGACGCGGTCATCGGCGACCCCGCGCTGGACCTGTGCTGGATCCTCAACGGCGCCCCGAAGGCTGTCGCCGCCGGCGCGGCCGAGGTCTATCAACCAGGCCCCGAGCTGGTCGAACGCGCCGAGGACTGGGCCCGGCTGTCGCCGTGGTACGGCGTCCACCGCGGACTGCGCCTGAACCTGCCCGACGACGTGGCGAACGGCCTGCGCGGCATCGTCTCGCTGCTGTGATGCAACCATTTGGCCGGCGACCGGTCATTAGCCGGTGTGAAGATCACCCTGACTGACGATACGGAGCCGTCCATGGCCACCGGCCCCGGAGGCCTCGATCCAGGACCGGACGAGGAGCTGTGGCAGCGTCTGCGCGTCGGCGACCACTTCGCGCTCGGCGAACTGTTCGACCGGTACGCCGACGACGTCCGTGCCTTCGCGTTCCGGCGGACCGCCTCCTGGAGCGCCGCCGACGACGTGGTCCAGGCGACATTCCTGAACACCTGGCGACGCTTCCAGCGCAACCCACCGGGACCGCTCACCGCGCCGACCGCCCGCGGCTGGCTGCTCCGAGTGGCCGGGCACGAGTGCAACTCCCTGTTCCGTACGGCGAACCGGCTGCGCAAGCTCGTCGAGCGCCTGCCCGAGCCGCCCCCTGACGACGACCACGCCGCCGACGTCGCGCGCCGCCTCGACGACGAGCGCCGGATGTCCGTGATCCGTCGCGCCGTGGCCAAACTCCCCCGGCACGAACGCGAGACCCTCGAGCTCGTCGTCTGGTCCGGACTCACCACCGCCGAGGCCGCGGACGCGCTCGGCGTACCGGTCGGAACCGTCAAGGCCCGGCTGCACCGCACCCGTCGTCGCTTCCCCGACCTGCTGACCCGGGTCGACCTCACCGAGGAGCTGTCATGAACACCGATCTCGAACCGCCGCGCGTTCCGCCGCTGACCGCCGCCGAGCACGCCCGCCTGCGCAACCGGGTGCTGGACAAGGCCCGGCCCGCCGCCCACCGGCCGGCCCGGCGCTGGGTCGCCCCTGCCGTCGGCGTCGGAGCGGTCGCGGCCGTGGTCGCCGGCACGCTGGCCGTCGCCAACAACTCGTCCGACGACGCGAGCGTGGCCGGTACGACGCTGCAGGCCTCCCCCGAGGCGAAGGTGGGCGTCGACCTCGGGGCGGTGCAGCAGCGCGACCTGGCCAAGATCGTCACCGAATGCCAGTTCCCGGGAGAGGGCGGTCCCGCCCAGATCATCTGGAGCCGCCACGTCCGCGGCATCACCAAGGACAGCACTGCGCTGGTGGCAGTGGCGCTGAACACGAAGAAGGCTCCGGCCCCGAAGACCACTGTGACCCGCGGCGGTCGCAAGCCGGGAACGGGAGGCGCGCCCTCCGACGCCAAGCTCGGGTACCGGTACTGCCTGACACGCACACCGGCGAGCGCGAAGCTCGGATCGGTCGGATCGGTCGGACGGGTCCCCGACAAGAACTGGCAGACTCAGCCGACGGACCGGCGCGCTCTGGTGACCCTCGGCAGTGAGAACGCCAACTTGACGTACGCACGCACGACCTTGCAGGCGTGGGCCGTCTACCGTGCGCTGCCGACCGTCGCCACAGTCGAGGCCCGGTACGTGCTGGACGGACAGCCCGGCCCGTGGACCAAGGGGGTCGTCGAGGACGGCTTCGCCTACACCGAGGTCCAGGCGCGCGGGAAGTTCGCCGTCGGCGAGAAGCTCACGACGGAGGTCCGCGCCTTCGACGCCCGGGGCAAGCAGATCCCGGTCGGCTAGCGGCGGCGTGCCATCGTCCGGGCGAAGTTGATCCCAAGCAGGCCCAGCCAGCCGATCACGACCCCGAACGGGCCGATCATGCCGGCCATGATCGCGGTGATCGGGATCGCGGCCACCACGGACACGATCGCGAGCGCTAGGCCGCCCGGGTCCGGCTCCCGGCTCGGACGGCCCGGTCGCGCCGGCTCCGGCAAGCCGGGCTGGGCGTACGGCCCGTAGGACCCCGCACGGCGCTGGGCGTCGCGCTGGTCGAGCTTCTCGAGGAAGCTGTCGATGATCTCGGCCTCGTACTCCGGGCCCAGCTCCTGCCGCGCCGCGACCGCGGCCCGCAGGTCCTTCCGCACCTCATCCGTCGCCATACCAGCAAGCTAAGCCCGCGAAACCACCCCACCAATCGGGGAAACCCCCCGATCCCACCGGGTGTTTCCTCTACCCCCAACTCGCCGAGTCGTGGCGATTGGCTCCCGCCACGATCGCCGAGTCGTGGAAATTGGTTCGCCGTGGCGACCACAATCCACGACTCGGCGATCGGTGCGGCAGCCTTTTGCCACGACTCGGCGGCAACGCGCAACGCCCGGCTGCGCGGGGCAGCCGGGCGTTGCGGGTGGTGTGGGTTACAGGTACTGACCCGTGTTGGTCGCGGTGTCGATCGAGCGACCCGGCTCGGTGCCCTGCTTGCCGGAGATGAGAGTACGGATGTAGACGATCCGCTCGCCCTTCTTTCCGGAGATCCGGGCCCAGTCGTCCGGGTTCGTGGTGTTCGGGAGGTCCTCGTTCTCCTTGAACTCGTCCACACACGCCTGCAGCAGGTGCTGCACCCGCAGGCCCTTCTGGTTCTCGTCGAGGAAGGCCTTGATCGCCATCTTCTTCGCCCGGTCGACGATGTTCTGGATCATCGCGCCCGAGTTGAAGTCCTTGAAGTACAGGACCTCCTTGTCGCCGTTGGCGTAGGTGACCTCGAGGAACCGGTTCTCCTCGGCCTCGGTGTACATCCGCTCGACGGTGCGCTGGATCATCCCGTCCACGCAGCCCTGCCGGTCGCCGCCGAACTCGTTCAGGTCGTCGGCGTGCAACGGGAGCCCGGCGGTCAGGTACTTCGAGAAGATGTCCCGGGCAGCTTCCGCGTCCGGGCGCTCGATCTTGATCTTCACGTCCAGCCGACCGGGCCGCAGGATCGCCGGGTCGATCATGTCCTCACGGTTCGAGGCACCGATCACGAGGACGTTCTCCAGGCCCTCGACACCGTCGATCTCGCTCAGCAACTGCGGGACGATGGTGTTCTCGACGTCGGAGGAGACACCGGAGCCGCGGGTGCGGAACAGCGAGTCCATCTCGTCGAAGAACACGATCACCGGCATCCCCTCGGACGCCTTCTCCCGGGCCCGCTGGAAGACCAGGCGGATGTGCCGCTCGGTCTCGCCGACGTACTTGTTCAGCAGCTCCGGACCCTTGATGTTCAGGAAGAACGACTTCTGCTCGGCGATCCCGGTGCGCTCGGCGACCTTCTTGGCCAGCGAGTTCGCGACCGCCTTCGCGATCAGCGTCTTGCCGCAGCCCGGCGGGCCGTAGAGCAGCACGCCCTTCGGCGGCTTGAGCTCGTGCTCGAGGAACAGGTCCTTGTGCAGGTACGGCAGCTCGACGGCGTCCCGGATCTGCTCGATCTGGCCGGACAGGCCACCGATCTGGGTGTAGTCGATGTCCGGGACCTCTTCGAGCACCAGCTCCTCGACCTCGGACTTCGGGATCTTCTCGTAGACGTAGCCGGAGCGGGGCTCCAGCAGCAGCGAGTCGCCCGACCGCAACGCAGTGTCGAGCAGCGGCGACGCGAGCCGCACCACGCGCTCCTCGTCGGCCTGCGCGATCACCAGCGCCCGCTCGCCGTCGGCGAGCAGTTCCTTCAGCATCACCACGTCGCCGACGACCTCGAAGTCGCAGGCCTCGACGACGTTGAGTGCCTCGTTCAGCATCAGTTCCTGGCCGAGCTTGAGCGCGTCCAGGTCCACCGACGGGCTCGCCGCGACCCGGAGTTTCCGGCCGCCGGTGAACACGTCGAGCGTGTCGTCTTCGTTCCGTCCGAGGAAGGTGCCGAATCCGGACGGCGGTTGCGCCAGCCGGTCGACCTCCTCCTTCAGGGCGATGATCTTCTCTCGCGCCTCCCGCAGCGTGTCCGCCAGCCGCTCGTTCTGAGCGGTGACACTCGCCAAGGAGGCCTGGGTTTCGGACAGTCTGCTCTCGAGCGACCGGCTGTCAGCCGGGTGCTCGAGCAGCCGACGTCGCAACGCCGCGACCTCGGCTTCCAGGTACCGGACCTGGTTACGCAGTTCTGCCGCGGTAGGACTCTCGTCTCCAGCCACGATCATCACCTCACCATGTGGGGCTCGACCCTATGGACCTTACCCAGAAAACCTCGCCGGGCAAGCTGAATCCCATCACGTGTCGGTTGCGGATGAGTCGGTTGCCTACGGCATGTCGTCAGAAGTTTCGGGCGACGGCTCGGGGCGGCGCGGGCCGGAGTAGTCGTCGCCGTACGCGCCCGGTGCCGGACGGCGCTTCTTGCGGGGTGCCTGCACCCCGTGCGCCATCCTCCGGGCGGTGACCAGGAAGGCCGTGTGTCCTTGCATCCGGTGGCCCGGACGGACGGCGAGACCTTCTACGTGCCAGTCTCGCACGAGCGACTCCCACGCGCGCGGCTCGGTGAACTCCCCGTGTGCCCTCAGCGTCTCCACAACGCGGCTCAGCTGCGTCGTGGTGGCGACGTAGGCACAGAACACCCCACCGGGCGAAAGGGCCTCAGCGACCACGTCGACGCACTCCCAGGGCGCGAGCATGTCGAGCACGACGCGGTCCACGTCCTGCTCGTTCAGCTTCTCGACCAGGTCGCCCACCTCGAGCCGCCAGGCCGGGTGCTCGCCGCCGAAGAAACCCGTCACGTTCTTGCGCGCGACCTCGGCGAAGTCCTCGCGGCGCTCGAACGAGATCACCTGGCCGTGGATCCCGACCGCGCGCAGCAGCGCGGTGGTCAGCGCGCCGGAACCGGCGCCCGCCTCGACCACCTTCGCGCCCGGGAAGATGTCGGCCATTGTGACGATCTGCGCGGTGTCCTTCGGGTAGATCACCGCGGCGCCGCGCGGCATCGAGACCGAGTAGTCGGCCATCAGCGGCCGCAGGGCCAGGTACTCGACGTTGCCCTTGGACCGGATCGTGACCGCGTCCGGGCCGTCGATCAGGTCGTCGTGCGCGATCCCGCCCTTGGTGGTGTGGAAGATCTTCCCGCGCTCCAGCTTGACCGAGTGCCGGCGGCCCTTGGAATCCTGCAGGGTGATCCACTCGCCCTCCTGCAGCGGTCCGTGGTGGACGCCGGAGAACGCCTGGTCGGGAAAGTCACGCAAGTCAGCCATAAGGCGCTCACCTTAACTTTCGGTCACGCCGACCGAGTAATCAGCGTGTAGCCGGCGGCGTGATCAGCGGCCGCGGAAGGCGCGTTCCACGTCCGACGTCGCGAGGACGCCGTACACGCCGCCGTCGGCGTCGAGCACCAGGTACTCCGACGCGGGGTGCTCACGCAGTGTGGCGAGGATCTCCTCGCCGGTGTCGTTGACGCCGATGATGTGGCCCGCGGCGATCCGGCTGGAGACCTCGCTGACCGTGGTCCAGGGACGCTGGTTCGGGGCCACCGCGGCGACCGCGGTCTCCGACACCAGCGCGTGCGGCTTGCCGTCGCCGTCGATCACCACGACCGCTCCGGCGTGCGCCTCGGACGCCATCCGGACGGCCTCGGACACCGGCGTGCCGGAGTGCACGGCGATGGCGCGCCGGGCCATCGTGCGGACCTGGAGCGCGGGCAGTTTGCGCCGCAGCCGGGCCTGCATCAGGGAGGCGGTCGATCCGGACCACAGGAAGAACCCGACCAGCAGCGCGATGACGAAGTCGATCATCGACGGTTGCCGGTCCCAGATCTCCTCCAGCAGGACCGGGAGCACGAGCACGCCCATCGCGAGCAGCCGGCCCGCCCAGGCGGCCGCGATGGTGCCGGTGTGCATGTTGCCGGTGAGCTTCCAGACGATCGCCCGCAGCACCCAGCCGCCGTCCAGCGGCAGGCCGGGCAGCAGGTTCGTGACGCCGACGATCAGGTTCGCGATGCCGAGCTCCCACAGCGCGACGTACCCGACGCCCTCGTCGACGGCGCGGGAGCCGAGGTAGGCCAGCCCGCCGACGATCAGCGACGCGATCGGCCCGACGACCGAGACGGCGAACTCCTCCAGCGGCGACTTCCGCTCGCCCTCGATATGCGTGCCGGCCGCGAAGAAGCCGAGGTTGATCTCGGAGACCGAGATACCGAACTTCATCGCCATCAGCGCATGCGCGAGCTCGTGGATCAGGATCGAGACCGTGAACGCGACGACGAACGCGAACGCGGCCACGTACCGCCAGCCGCCGAGCTCCGGGAACTGCTGGCCGATGATCGCGGCGAAGCCGACCGCGAGCAGCATCGCCACCGGCAGCCAGGTGAAGCGCATGGTCAGCCGGATGCCGCGGACACGACCCAGTACCCACGTTCCGGGCGGTGGCGGACCGGCCGGCTGGGCGGGGTTCTGGGATTCGCGCGAGTCTGGCATCACCCCAACGCTACTTGGCCGGTGTCAACGCTGCGCTACACACCCACCGTCAGCGTGGCGACGTACCCGCCGGAGACGTCTCCGGTGACGGTCGCGAGCTGATGTACGCCGTCGTCGTCGCCGAACACGTTGTCGCTGTCGAGCGAGGTCCGGCTGAGGTTCTGCGCGCTGCCGTCGTACCCGTCGGTGGCGTAGACCGTGCTGCAGACGTCCTTCGGGAGGGCGAGCTGTGAGGTGCGGGTGATCTGGCCGGCCTTGGTCGCCTCGTCGGCGCTCGCGTAGACCTCGAAGTGGATGTGCGGCCAGCGGCCCATGTACGCGGCCGGGAAGATCGTCGTGAACGTGACCTTGCCCGATGCGTCGGCCGACTGGACGCCGCGGAGGTAGTTCTCCTCGGTCACGCCGTCGGAGTACAGCGAGTACCGGCCCTGGGCGTCGCAGTGCCACAGGTAGACGGCCGCACCTTCGAGGGCCTTGTCCTGATCGGCGTCGACGACGGTGAGTTCGACGGACAGCGGTACGCCGGTGGCCACGCCGGACGCGGAGCCGAACGACTTGGTGATGTCGCTGCGCACGATGCCGGACTGGGTGAGGACGTTGGGGCCGTTGGAGCCGTCGCCCGGGTACGGTCCGCCGGTCTCCTGCGGGATCTCGTCGACGTCGGCGGCGGCGCTCGTCGTCGTACCGGACGTGGCGGACGACGAGGCGGACGGTGAGGTGCTCGTCGATGCGCTGGCCGATGTGCCGGTCTGTGTGCCGGCCGTCTGTTCGTCGGCCGAGCAGCCGGTGACGGCGGCGAGGCCCGCCGCGGTGAACAGGCCGAGGAAACGGCGGCGGTGCAGGGTTGCGAGGTCGTACTCGAGACCGCGGTCGTGGTTCGGAGGAGGCTGCGTCGGTGGCGTCATGTTCCGAGCATGGCAACGCCCGCCGCAGGCCGGCCGTGAGTTCGCTGGGAGTTCGCTGGGAGGCGGTTTTCCACAGGCACGGAGTGGGGTGCGAGCGAACTGTCCGTGGTTGTGCCTAGGGTTTGAGTCATGAGCGTTGCAGCTGCTGTCGATCCGCATGAGCACCCGCGGGGCGCCTTGTCGCCCTCTCGAGCAGCGGACTTCATGAGCTGCCCGCTGAAGTACCGGTTCCGGGTCGTCGACCGGCTGCCGGAGAAGCCGTCGTCGGCCGCGGTCCGCGGGACGGTTGTGCACGCGGTGCTGGAGCGGCTGTTCGACCTGCCGCGCGGCGAGCGGACGCTGGAGCAGGCGGCGCAGATGCTCGAGCCACAGTGGCAGCGCCTGCTGGAGGCCGAGCCGGAGGTCGCGGAGCTGTTCGCCGAGGATGCGAGCGGCGAGGAGCTGGCCACCTGGCTGGCCGAGGCGCACGACCTCCTCGGGAGGTACTTCACGCTCGAGGACCCGAATGCGCTGGAGCCCGCCGAGCGCGAGCTGTATGTCGAGACCGCGCTGGACTCCGGGCTGGTGCTGCGGGGGTATGTGGACCGCCTCGACGTGGCTCCGACCGGGGAGATCCGGGTGGTCGACTACAAGACCGGTCGCTCGCCGTCGGAGTTCTTCGAGGCGAAGGCGCTGTTCCAGATGAAGTTCTACGCACTGGTGCTGTGGAAGCTGCGCGGTGTGGTGCCGGCGATGCTGCAGCTGGTCTACCTGGGCAACGGCGAGATCGTCCGCTACGTCCCGGACGAGGCCGATCTGCGGGCCTGTGAGCGCAAGGTCTCCGCGCTGTGGGTCGCCATCACCCGTGCCCTCGACTCCGGCGACTGGCGACCCAGCCCCGGCCCGCTGTGTGACTGGTGCGACCACAAGCCGCTGTGTCCGGCGTGGGGCGGCACACCGCCGCCGCTGCCGACCCGCTCCGTCGAAGAGGTCGCGGCCGAGTCGGCAGGCATAGACCTGATCACAGTCGACGGCTAGCCTCGAGATTTCACGTCGTGGAGGTTGAGGACGGCGCGTAACGCACGGAAGTGCCTGTCTGGTGAGGGATTCTTGGCTTGTCGAAGGTCAAG
>NZ_JBFAXS010000010.1:0-327085 GCF_040680955.1 Kribbella sp. NPDC051936
TGGCTTGTCATCCGTAATAATTTCAAAGGAATCCACCCACAGACAAACAACAACCCACACCCCAAGATCAAAGACCCAGGGCTAGGAGAAGTCATTCAACGCCTGTGGACAGGGTTAATGCATCTTTCGGCATTGACTTTCGGCACGCTGTTGAGTTCTCAAGAATCGGACGCACACCGCAGTCTGACTTCTCAGCCAGGCTCCCGGGGCAACCTGCAGTACTTTACCGGAGCAGATCCACCGAGTCAAGTCCCAGTTTTCTGACCCTCCACCCGCATCCAAGCTACCGCCCCGAGTCAGACGACCCGGTTCGGCTCAGCTAGCCTTGGGGGGTTCGGAGCGACCGGCCGCTTTCGCGTCCCGCGCCTCGCTCCAACGAAGAGAACATTACGTGGCCCGCAGGTCGACGGTCAAATCGGTTCCCGGTGCGCTGAATCACAGGCCTGTAATTTGCCGTCGGCAACCCCGATGTGGGAGTGGAGCCCACTCCCACGCCGGCACCGTCAGCCCTGCGTCCGCGCGGCCAGAACCCCTGCGAAGGAACGCTTCCCGCGACGCAGCACCAGCACGCCTCCAGGCAGCAGGTCCTCCGCGGCCGGCACGTACTCGGCGTCCTTCACCTTCTCGTTGTTCAAGTACGCACCGCCTTCGGCGACCGTGCGCCGCGCAGCCGACTTGCTGGCCACCAGCCCCGACTTCACCAGCAGGTCGCCGTACGTCGGCATCGGTTCACCGGCGCCCAGCTCCACATGCGGTGCTTCGCGCAGCGCCGCCACCAGAGTCGAGCCGTCGAGCGACCCCAACTCCCCTTGGCCGAACAAGGCCTTCGACGCCTCCTGCACGCGTAGGGTCTCGTCGGCCCCGTGAACCAGGGTCGTCAGCTCCTCCGCCAGTGCTCGCTGCGCTTCGCGGGCCTGAGGGCGTTCCGCGGTCGCCTGTTCGAGGGCGGCCAGCTCCTCCGGCGTACGGAACGTGTAGAAGCGCACGAGCTGCATCACGTCCCGGTCGTCGCTGTTGAACCAGAACTGGTAGAACGCGTACGGCGTTGTCAGCTCCCGGTCCAGCCACACCGTGCCGGACTCCGTCTTCCCGAACTTCGTGCCGTCGGCCTTGGTCACCAGCGGTGTCGCCAGTGCGTGTGCCTTCCCGGCCTCCGCCCGGCGGATGAGCTCGACGCCCGCGGTCAGGTTCCCCCACTGGTCGCTGCCACCGGTCTGCAGCGTGCAGTTGTGCCGCCTGTACAGCTCGAGGAAGTCCAGGGACTGCAGCAGCACGTAGCTGAACTCCGTGTAGCTGATCCCCTGCTCCAGC
Organism: Kribbella sp. NPDC051936; assembly: GCF_040680955.1. NCBI lineage: Bacteria > Bacillati > Actinomycetota > Actinomycetes > Propionibacteriales > Kribbellaceae > Kribbella > Kribbella sp. NPDC051936. Next base: position 1,312 of record NZ_JBFAXS010000010.1, read on the forward strand.
CGGGCCTTCACCACTTCACGGCCGAGCATCCGGTTCACCGGGAAGTGCTTCCCGATGTCCCGCAGGAAGTCGAGGGTGTTGAGGTCCTTAGTCCACTCGTAGTTGTTGACGATCCGGGCCGGGTTCGGCAGGGACGGATCGAAGTCGACGAACTTCTCCACCTGGGCGCGGACCTTCTCGACCCACTCGTGCACCACGTCCTTCGGGTTCAGCACCCGCTCGGAGGTCTCCTTGGGGTCACCGATCAGCCCGGTGGCGCCGCCGACGAGCCCGATCGGGTTGTGGCCGGCCAACTGGAGTCGCCGCAGCGTCAGCAGTTGCAGCAAGTTGCCCATGTGCAGGCTGGGCGCGGTGGGGTCGAACCCGACATAGGAGGTGATCGGTCCTGCCGCCATCGAGGCCCGGAGAGCGTCCGGGTCGGTGGAGTGGGCGATCAGGCCACGGCTCTGCAGGTCGTCGAGCACCTGAGTGCGGCGTTCGGTCACTAGTTCTCTCCTCGAGTACGTCGGGTCGGTACCAGTGTCCTGTACGGCGGCGTACCGCGACTCAGGTGGGTTCGGGACGTGTCAGCACCGACCGCAGCTGTGGGCGCAGCGCGTGTCCGTCCGGTCCCTGCACCGTGACCGCGGTCGGTCTGTGCGGGTCATGGGCGCCGGGGTCCGTGTTCGGGACCGGGAGACCGTGGGACAGGACCTGCTCGGCCGGAGTCAGCTGGCGGATCCCGATGGCCAGCACATGGTCCGGATGCGTCTGCGCGAAGTCGCCGTACAACTGGGGGTCGTGCTGGCCGTCGTCACCGATCAGCACCCACCGCACGTTGGGGAACTCGCGGGCCAGCCGGCGCAGTGCGGTCCGCTTGTGTTCCTGGCCGCTCCGGAACCAGCCGGTGTTCGTCGGTCCCCAGTCCGTCATCAGCAACGGGCCCAGCGGGTACCCGTGCCGGGCCAGGAAACGGGTGAGCGTCGGCGCGGTGTTCCACGCCCCGGTGGACAGGTAGAACATCGGCGCACCGGGGTGGTCCGCCAGCAGCTCCTCGTACAGACCGGCCATTCCGGGTACGACGCGGCGCGCCTGCTCGTCGCGGACGAACGTGTTCCACGCCGCGATCAGCGGACGCGGCAGCATCGTCAGGATCACCGTGTCGTCGATGTCGCTGACGAGTCCGAACGTGGCCTCGGGGTCCGGGACGAAGATCCGCGCCCGCGCCTGCCGGTCGCCGCGCACCCCCAGCACGACCTCGTGCCACCCGGGGGGCAGCACCACCGGCACGTTCAGGTCGATGAAGCCGCCGCGATCGGTCACGGTCTCGAACGTCTGGCCGCTGACCGTGACGGTGACCGGCACCTTGGTCGCCGGCGCCGTCACGAACACGCGCCAGCCGCGCACCACCTGGTCCTCGTCGTACCGCGGCTGGTTGCGCGGATCGCGGCCGAGCACCACACGGGCCAGCACCCGGACGAACTCGGTGTTGCCGTAGCCGACCTGCGGGATGATCCGCTCCTGCCAGCCACGACGCCGAAGCACCGCCTGCACCCCGAGGTTGAACCAGTCCTCGAGACGGGACGAGTAGTGCGGACGGGCCATACCAGAAACCTACCCGTCGCACGGGCCGCTAGTCGTCCTGCCTCGCGGTCCGCGGACACCTTTCACACGTCCTTCACGAACTGTCGGTCGCGTCGCCTACCGTCTCTGCATGACCGCTCTCGGAATGTGCTTCCCGCGTACCTATCCGGCCGCGCTCGTCACCGACGTGGCGCGGCGGCTCGACCGCGGCGGCGCGGACGGGCTGTGGATCATCGAGGACTGCTTCTTCACCGCCGGCCCGTCGCTGGTGGCGGCCGCGCTGACGTCGACCGAGCGGCTGACCGTCGGGCTCGGGATCGTGCCGGCCGTCGCGCGCACGGCCGCGGTGACCGCGATGGAGTTCGCGACGCTGGAAGCTCTCGGGCCCGGGCGGTTCCTGCCGGGCATCGGTCACGGCGTGCAGTCGTGGATGGGGCAGATGGGCGCCCGGCCGAAGTCGCCGTTGACGGCGCTCGACGAGGTGACGACCAGTGTGACCCGGTTGCTGCGCGGCGAGGAGGTCAGTTTCGAGGGGACGACGGTCCGCCTCGACAAGGTGAAGCTGGACGCGCCGCCGGCCGACGTACCGCCGATCCTGCTCGGGGTGCAGGGCCCGAAGTCGATGGCGCTGGCCGGGCGGGTGGCCAACGGGGTCGTCCTGGCCGAGCCCGCCACCGCGGCGTACGTACGTCAGTCGGTGGAGCATGCCGGATCGCCCGACGGGTTCGTGGTCGCGGTGTTCACGTCGATGTGCGTGCGCAAGGACCGCAAGACGGCGTACGAGTGGACCGCGCCGTGGCTGGGTTCGCGGATCGGCGACCGGCCGCCGCAGCTGACCGCGCTGCCGTTCTTCGACGAGATGAAGGCGCTGTACGACGCGTCCGGCGAGGCGGGGCTGGTCGGGATGCCGACTGACTGGTGGACCGCGATCGGCGCGATCGGCACGGTCGACGACGCGGCCGAACACATCGCCGGGCTGGAGGCGGCCGGGGTGCACCATGTGGGGCTGTTCCCGGATCCGGAGGTCGAGCACGGGTTGCCGCAGCTGGACCACGTGCTCGAACTGGCGAACCGCTAGGCGCGCTTCTTCGGGACGTGCGGGCGGTACGGCGAGACCGTCGGGTCGTTCGGGATCCAGAACCGCCACGGGTGGTCGGGGGCTTCGCGGAGGCCGACGCGCGGGCCGGTAGCGGGTACGCCGTCGAAGCCGGGGCCGTCGAGGAGCTGGATGGACGACGTCTTCGCGAGCAGGTCGGCGCCGTTGCCCTCGCGTCCGATGCCCAGGGCAACACAGAGGCGGGCCGGGCCACGGGCGAGGTCGCGGTCCGGGTTGTTGGCGGGGCGTTTGGGGAGCGGGCCCTTGCGGACTCCAGCGTGGTTGACGACCACTTTCTGCGGCGCTGTTTGACCGCGGCGGGCGCGGGCGAGGTCGACTCCTTCGATGACCTCGCCGGCGCGGAGCAGGACGGCCGACGGGACGCCTTCCGGGCCGGCGACGACGTTCATGCAGAAGTGCATGCCGTAGGTGAAGTACACGTACAGGAAGCCGGCCGGGCCGAACATGACCGCGTTGCGCGGTGTCTCACCCCGGTAGGCGTGCGAGCCGGGGTCGTTCGGCCCGTCGTACGCCTCAACCTCGGTCACCCGGACCGCAACCGTGCCCTCGTCGGTGGTGCTGCGCAGCACCATCCCCAACAGCCGCGGCGCCACCTCCAACACAGGACCCGCCAGCTGAGAACGACGCATGCCCAGCACCTTAGGCGACAGCTAGGCGGGCCGGCCCCTCGGCCGGGTGGGCGAGGGCACCGACCGGAGACCGGACCTGGTGACCTGAGACAGGTAATAGCAGGTCTCCAGACCCCATTACTTGTCTCAGGTCTTCCGAATCGCCGGCGAACCGCTGGTGTCTGCCGTCAGGCCAGGCGGGCGGTGTGGGCGGCGGCGCGGTCGCGGAGTTCGGTGAGTTGTTCGGCTACGCGGGGTTGGGCGGTGCCTCCGCGGGTGTTGCGGGACGCGAGGGAGCCGTCGACGGTGAGGACGCTGCGGACCTCGGGGGTGAGGTGGGGGGAGATTGCGGACAGGTCGTCGTCGGTGAGGTCCCAGAGTTCGATGCCGCGCTTCTCGCATTCCTGGACGCAGGCGCCGGCCAGTTCGTGGGCGACGCGGAACGGGACCTTCTGGCGGACCAGCCATTCGGCGATGTCGGTGGCCAGTGAGAAGCCCTGAGGGGCGAGTTCTGCGAGGCGATCGGCGTTGAAGCGCAACGTGCGGATCATGCCGGTGAAAGCGGGCAGCAGCACCTCGAGGGTGTCGATGGAGTCGAAGACCGGCTCCTTGTCCTCCTGCAGGTCCCGGTTGTACGCGAGCGGCTGCGCCTTCAGCGTGGCCAGCAGACCGCTCAGGTTCCCGATCAGGCGGCCGGCCTTGCCGCGGGCGAGTTCCGCGATGTCCGGGTTCTTCTTCTGCGGCATGATGCTCGACCCGGTCGAGAACGCGTCGTCCAGCTCGACGAAACCGAACTCCTTCGTCGCCCAGATGATCACCTCTTCGGCCTGCCGGGACAGGTCGACGCCGATCTGCGCGGTGACGAACGCGAACTCCGCGACGAAGTCCCGCGCCGACGTCCCGTCGATCGAGTTCGCCGACGAGTTCGTGAAGCCCAGCTCGTGCGCGACGAAGACCGGGTCGAGCCCGAGCGAGCTGCCGGCCAGCGCGCCCGAGCCGTACGGCGAATCCGCCGCCACCCGGGCGTCCCAGTCGGCCAGCCGGTCGAGATCCCGGATCAACGGCCAGGCGTGGGCGAGCAGGTGGTGTGAGAGCAGCACCGGCTGCGCGTGCTGCAGATGCGTTCGCCCGGGCATCGCGACGCCCAGATGCCGCTCGGCCTGCTCCGCGAGCGTGTTGACCTGCTCCAGCAGCAACCGCCCGATGATCCGGCCGTGGTCACGCAGGTAGCTCTTGAACAGCGTGGCGACCTGGTCGTTCCGCGACCGTCCCGCACGCAGCCGTCCGCCCAGCTCAGGCCCGAGCCGAACGAGCAGACCGTGCTCCAGCGCCGTGTGCACGTCCTCGTCCTCGGCAGCGGGCTGGAACTCGCCGGACAGTACGTCGGCCAGCAGCCCGTCGAGGCCCGCGAGCATCGCGTCCAGGTCCTCGTCCGTCAGCAGCCCCGCGCGGTGCAGCACCTTCGCGTGCGCCTTCGACCCGGCGATGTCGTACGGCGCCAGCCGCCAGTCGAAATCCGTCGACTTGCTCAACGCCGCCAACGCATCCGCCGGCCCTCCCGAGAACCGGGCCCCCCACAACGCGGAGTCCCGGGCTGCGCTCTCTCCAGTGCTCACACAATCATCCTCTCAGTCACTTGCTCAACAGCGTGCGCCAGGTCGCGGCATCGCCCGGCGCGTACGGCCGACTGAAGCCGCATCCGAACGCGTAAGCGTCTCTCAACGGATCGGCCCCGCCCCACTGTGGTTCGCCTGCGATGAGCAACCGGCTGCCAACGGTGTAGTCAGGGAAGTCGACGGACACGTCGTACCCGGATCCCTGCGGTGGGGTGGCGGTCCGCACCGTCACGGTCCGGCTGCCGCCGACCGGTTTGAACCACTCGTGGACCGTGAAGGTCAGCAAGTAGCTCGGGAACGTCCCGCCCGGAGCACGGACGGCCTTCTGGACGATGCCGTCGAAGGCGAAGGCGCGCTTCTTCAGCTCCGCCGGCGAATACACGACTGCGCAGGAGCCGGCGATCCCTTGACTCGGCCGGGACGACGTAGCGCTCGGCTGTGAAGCGCTGGATCGTGGGCCGGGGATCGCGACCGGGTCCGGCTCCGAGGCGCCACGGTAGATCGCGACGCCGCCGATGACAGCGGCGGCGATGCTCGTCGCGGCCAGAGCAGGCACGAGCACCCGGCGACGAACGGTGCGCGTATGTGATCGTACGGCGGCCTCCTCGAGCTGACGGCGGGCGTGAGCGAGGACCTCCGCGGACGGCGGTGGAACCGCGCCGGCGGACTTCAGGTCGTCCCAGTGATCGGTGGGGTTCATCGGTCAGCCTCCTGTCGCGTCCTTGCGGGGTCGGTGAGGTGCTCGTCCATGCGTTGGCGAGCTCGGTGCAACCGCGAGCGGGCGGTGCCAGGTGGGATACCGAGCACCTGCGCGGCTTCCGTCGGGGTCAGGTTCTCCCAGGCGACCAGGAGCAGCAGTTCGCGCTCGGCTGCCGGCAGATCGTGCAGCGCCGTCCGGAGAGCCGGTCCGAGGGCCGCGGCATCCAGGCGAGCGTCGACCGCGTCCGTCTCGTCCACCGGCCGCTCGAAGCCGAGGAGCGTTGGTACGCGGAGCCGACGTTTGCGGTAGTAACCGTGCAGCACGTGCCGAGCCACTCCGAACAGCCAAGCGCGCGGGGAGCCCAGATCGGGGTCGAACGACGAGCGACCGGCGTACGCCGCGACCCACACCTCACCGAGCAGATCGTCCGCGACTCCGTCGGCCGTACGGCGGCTCAGGTACGCGTGGATGTCACCGCCGTGCGCATCGACCTGCGCCACGAACCATTCGTCCATCGCCGCTCCCCTTCACCCGCCTCACCTCGTACTTGGCGATGGTCGGCGTCAGCGTTCGCTACTTCGGTTCGCGGGCGGCGAGGGACAGGAAACGGGCGGCGAGGTCGGGGCCGCCGGTGGGGTTGCGGGAGACGACCATGACGGTGTCGTCGCCGGCGATGGTGCCGAGGACGTCGTCCAGGCCGACGTGGTCGATCGCCGACGCGAAGTACTGGGCGGCTCCCGGCGGGGTTCGCAGGATGACGAGGTTGGCGCTGCCCTCGGCGGAGACGAGCAGCTCCGACGCGACCCGGGCAAGGCGGGCCTCGAAAGCAGCCGCCTCACCGGCGCGCGGCGTCCGGTCGCCGCCTTCGCCCGGTACGGCGTACACGAGCTGGCCGGCGGCGTCGCGGACCTTCACGGCACCGATCTCGACCAGGTCGCGGGACAGCGTCGCCTGCCCGACGACCAGCCCGGACGCGGCGAGCAGGTCGGCCAGCTCGGTCTGCGACCGGACCGGCTGCCGGCCGAGCAGGTCGACGATCCGCTGCTGGCGGGCCGTCTTGGTGGTGGGAACCGCAACGCTCACGACGAGAAACTCCTTGCCAACAGCCACGACAGCAGCGCCTTCTGCGCGTGCAGCCGGTTCTCGGCTTCGTCCCAGACGACCGACTGCGGTCCGTCGATCACGGCCGCCTCGATCTCCTTGCCACGATAGGCGGGGAGGCAGTGCAACACGATCGCATCGGGCTTCGCCTTGGCGAGAAGTTCCTCGGTCACGGCGTACGGGACGAACGGCGCCTCCCGCTCGGCCGCCTCGGCCTCCTGGCCCATCGACACCCAGGTGTCGGTGGCGAGCACATCGGCTCCGTCCGCGGCCGCGATCGGGTCCTCCGTCCAGGCGACCGATCCCCCGGTCGCCTCGGCGATCGCCGCCGCACGCACGAGGACGTCCGGGTCCGGCTGGTAGTCCGCGGGCGAACCGATCACGACGTGCATGCCGGCGGTCGCGCCGCCGAGCAGGTACGAGTGCGCCATGTTGTTGGCGCCGTCGCCGAGGTACACCAGCTTCAGCCCGGAGGTCCAGCCCTTGTGCTGCCGCACGGTCTGCAGGTCGGCCAGGATCTGGCACGGGTGGAACTCGTCGGTCAATGCGTTGATCACCGGAACCGACGACGCGGCGGCCATCTCCTCGATCCGCGACTGGCCGGAGGTCCGCCAGACGATCGCCTCGACCTGCCGGTCCAGCACCCGGGCGGTGTCGGCGATCGGCTCACCGCGGCCGAGCTGCGAGGTCTGCGCGTCGATGACCAGCGGTACGCCGCCGAGCTCGGAGATCCCGACCGCGAACGAGATCCGCGTCCGGGTCGACGACTTGTCGAAGATCACCGCGACGGTCTTCGGACCCGCGAGCGGCTGGTGCCCGTGCCGGTCCCCGGCCAGCTGCGCGGCCAGCGTCAGTACTTCGTCCTGCTCGACCGGCGACAGGTCGTCGTCCCGCAAGAAGTGCCGGATCGTCACGGAACCTCCACCTGGTCGAGCAGCCCCGGCAGGGCCGCGACGAAACTGTCGGCATCAGCCTTGCCGAGGATGTACGGCGGCGCCAGCCGCAACGCGTCCGGGACCGGGTTGTTGATCACGAAGCCGGCGTCCAGCGCGAGTGCCGCCACCTGGTCCGACACCGGCGCGGTCAGCTGGATCGCGAGCAGCATCCCGCGGCCCCGGACGCCCGCGATCAGCGGGTGGTCGAGCGCGATGATCGAGGACGCGAGGTGGTTGCCGACGGCATTCACCTGCGCGAGCAGGCCGTCCCGCTCGATCACGGTCAGCACCGCCAGTCCGGCGATCGCCGCGACCGGGTTGCCGCCGAACGTCGTGCCGTGATTGCCCGGCTGGAGCAGGTCGGCCGCCGGGCCGAGCCCGACACACGCACCGATCGGGATCCCGGCGCCGAGGCCCTTCGCCACCGTCACCAGGTCCGGCGTGATGCCGTCGGCCTCGTAAGCGAACCAGGTCCCGGTCCGGCCGATCCCGGTCTGGATCTCGTCGATCCACAGCAGAGCGCCGTGCTCGGACGTGATCCGCCGCGCCGCCTGCAGGTAGCCGGCCGGCGGTACGACGACGCCGTTCTCGCCCTGGATCGGCTCGAGCACCACCGCCGCCGTCTGGTCGTCGACCGCCGCGGCCAGCGCGTCCGCATCGCCGTACGGGACGAACTCGACGTCGCCCGGCAGCGGCGCGAAGGCCTCCCGGTACGCCGGCTTCCAGGTCACCGCGAGCGCACCCATCGACCGGCCGTGGAACGCCCCGACCGTCGAGACGATCTTGGTCCGGCCGGTGCGCCGGGTGATCTTGAACGCCGCCTCGTTCGCCTCGGTGCCGGAGTTGGTGAAGAACACCTTGCCCGGCACGTCGAACAGGCCGAGCAGCTTCTCGGCGAGCGCGATCTGCGGCGCGGAGGCGAAGAAGTTCGAGACGTGGCCGAGCGTGGCGAGCTGCGACGTCACCGCGGACACCACGAACGGGTGCGCGTGGCCGAGGCAGTTCACCGCGAGTCCGCCGAGCAGGTCGAGGTACTTGTTGCCGTCGGCATCCCACAGGTACGCGCCCTCGCCGCGGACCAGGACCCGCTTCGGCGCGCCGAAGGTGTTCATCAGGGCGCCGGAGTAGCGCGACGTCAGCGCCGCCTGCGTTCCGTCGACGGTCAAGAGCTCGGTCATGACGGGATCACCTGGGTTCCACTTCCGGCGTCGGTGAAGATCTCGAGCAGCAAGGAGTGCGGCACGCGGCCGTCGATCACGGTCGCCCGGGAGACCCCGGACTCGACGGCGCGCAGGCACGCTTCCATCTTCGGCACCATGCCGGACGCCAGCGACGGCAGCAACCGGGCCAGCTCGGCGGTGTCGATCTGGGTGATGATCTCGTCGCTGTCCGGCCAGTTCCTGTACAACCCGGCGACGTCGGTCAGGACGACGAGCTTCTCCGCGCCGAGCGCCGACGCGAGCGCCGCGGCCGCGGTGTCCGCGTTCACGTTGTGCGCCTGACCGTCCTCGTCCGGGGCGATCGTCGACACCACCGGGATCCGGCCGGCGTCGATCAGGTCGATCACGGCCTCCGGGCGGACGCCGACCACGTCGCCGACCAGGCCGATGTCGACCTGCTCGCCGTCCACCAGCGCCGTCCGGCGTTCCGCGGTGAACAGGCCCGCGTCCTCACCGGACATGCCGACCGCGAACGGGCCGTGCGCGTTCAGCAGGCCGACCAACTCCCGGCCGACCTTGCCGACCAGCACCATCCCGACGACGTCCATCGCCTCGGGCGTGGTGACCCGGAGCCCGCCGCGGAACTCGCTGTCGATGCCGAGCCGGCCGAGCATGTCGCTGATCTGCGGCCCGCCGCCGTGCACGACGACGACCCGCACGCCGGCGTACCGGAGGAACACGATGTCCTCGGCGAAGGCGCGCTTGAGCTTCTCGTCGACCATCGCGTTCCCGCCGTACTTCACCACGACGGTCTTGCCGTGGAACTGCTTCAGCCACGGCAGCGCCTCGGTCAGTACGGCGGCCTTCTCGATCGCATCCGCCTGGATCATGACGAGTACGCCGAGTTCTCCTCGACGTACGCGTGCGACAGGTCCGTGGTGAGAACGGTCGCGGACGCCGGGCCGGCGTGCAGGTCGATGACCACGTCGATCTCGAGACCGCTGAGGTCCGCCTCGGACCTGTCCACGCCCTTGCCGCCTGCGACGCAGATGGCCGCGCCGTTCAGGGTGATGTCGAGCAGCGACGGGTCGAACGCCGTGGGCGCGTTGCCGACCGCCATCGCGATCCGTCCCCAGTTCGGATCGGAGGCGAAGAACGCCGTCTTGCACAGGTTGTCCTCGGCAACGATCTTGGCGGCGGCCAGCGCCTCCGCCTCGGTCGCGGCGCCCTGCACCGTGATGCTCACGTGCTTGGTGACACCCTCGGCGTCGGCCTGCAGCTGCTTCACCAGGTCAGCAGCCAGGTCCGTGAGCGCCGCTTCGAACGCCTCGGGCGTGACCGGCACGCCGGACGCGCCCGAGCTGAGCAGCAGGACGGTGTCGTTGGTCGAGGTGCCGCCGTCGACGTCGAGCCGGTTGAAGGTCTTGGCGACCGCGTTCCGCAGCGCGTGGTCGAGGTGCGGCTGGTCGAGGACGGCGTCGGTGGTGATCACGCTCAGCATCGTCGCCATGTTCGGCGCGCACATCCCCGCGCCCTTGGCGAACCCGCCGATGCTCCAGCCGTCGGCGTGCTTCAGCGCGGCCTGCTTCGGCACGTTGTCGGTCGTCATCACCGCGGTCGCGGCCGCGAGACCGGCCTCGGGCCCGTCGCCCAGCGCATCGACCCCCGCGGAGATCCCGGGAAGCACCTTGTCCATCGGAAGCCGCTCGCCGATCAGGCCGGTCGAGCAGACCCCGATCTGGGCCGCGCCGACGCCGAGCACCTCGGCCAGCTTCTCTGCGGTCTTGTGGGTGTCCTGGAAGCCTTCCGGCCCGGTGCACGCGTTGGCCCCGCCCGAGTTCAGCACGACAGCCTTCAGCGCGCCGGCCGACAGCACCTGCTGTGACCACAGCACCGGCGCGGCCTTCACCTTGTTGGTGGTGAAGACGCCGGCGGCGACGTCGTGCGGGCCGTCGTTGACCACGACGCTGAGGTCCGGCGTACCGGCTGGTTTGATCCCGGCGATCACTCCGGCCGCTCGGAAGCCGGCCGGCGCGGTCACTCCGGCGCTCCGATCGACTCCAAAATTCAGCGCAGCGTCCGGTGTGATACCTACGGTCACGGGGCTACTCCTACGAGGGGCAGGGCCGTGGTCTCGTCGAGACCGGTGGCCAGGTTCATGCACTGCACGGCGGCGCCGGCGGTGCCCTTGGTGAGGTTGTCCATCGCGGCCACGACGACGGCGCGGCCGGTGCGCTGGTCGAGGGCGACCTGCAGCTGCACGGTGTTCGCGCCGAGGGTGGCCTGCGTCTGCGGCCACTGCCCCTCGGGAAGCAGGTGGACGAAGAACTCGTCGGCGTACGCGTCCGCGTAGGCCTTCCGGAGCGTCGCGTAGTCGGTGCCGTCGGCGACCGGTGCGCTGCAGGTGGCGAGGATGCCGCGGGCCATCGGGGCGAGCACCGGCGTGAACGAGACGCTCACCGGCTGGTCGGCGTACGGCGTGAGGTTCTGCTCGATCTCCGGCGTGTGCCGGTGGACGCCGCCGACGCCGTACGCCGAGGCGGATCCCATCACCTCGGCGCCGAGCAGGTGCGTCTTCGGCGCCTTGCCCGCGCCCGACGTACCGCTGACGGCGACCACGACCAGCTGGGCCGGGTCGACGAGCTTGCTCTGCACGGCCGGCAGCATCGCCAGCGTGGAGACGGTGGGGTAACAGCCCGGTACGGCGACCCGGTTCGACCCGCGGAGCTTGTCCCGTTGCCCGGGGAGCTCCGGGAGCCCGTACGGCCACGAGCCGGCGTGCTCGCCGCCGTAGAACTCGGTCCACACCTCGGCTTCCGTCAGCCGGAAGTCCGCGCCGCAGTCGATCACGGTGACGTCAGCGCCGAGCTGCTCGGCGATGGCGGCGGACTGTCCGTGCGGAAGGGCCAGGAACACCACGTCGTGACCGGCGAGGTTCTCCGCCGTGGTCTCGACCAGGATGCGCCCGGCCAGCGGCACGAGGTGCGGATGGTGCACGCCGAGCGCCGTACCGGCGTTTCCTCCGGCGGTCAGGGCGCCGATCTCGACGTCCGGGTGGCCACTCAGCAACCGGAGCAGCTCACCCCCGGCATACCCACTGGCCCCGGCCACCGCCACCGTCACGCTCATGTGAATGAGTATGCCACGAACCGCATGAATATCCAACAGGCTCGGGTCGAGTTGATCCACTCGCGCGCCACCGCTCATACCCTGCCACGCTGAACTCCATGCGCCCAGATGTGAGCCAGGTCATGTCACAGCACGCGGGGCGGCGCGTGTCCCCCGGGTGACGACGACTTTCGGAGGTTGGGATGGCTCGGGTTGGGATGGTGCATCGGCGGGGTCTGGTGGTGCGGCTGGTGGAGTGGGGCAGCCGGCGGAAGTTCCGGAAGGTGCCGGATCCGGTGAAGGTGGCGTTGCACAACCGGCCGGTGTTGCTGTCGACGGCGCTGCTGGAAGGTACGGCGGCGCGCTGGAAGGCGCTCGCCCCGGAGCTGAAGGCGCTTGCGGTGATGGTGGCGTCGGCGCGGATCGGCTGCAGCTGGTGCATGGACTTCGGCTACTGGGAGTTCCACCACCAGGGTGTCGACCCGGCGAAGCTGCACAATGTGCCAAGGTGGCGCGACAGCGACGTCTACACGGATCTGGAGCGCGCGGTGATGGACTACACCGAGGCGATGACGGCCACTCCACCGGAAGTCACCGACGAGCAGGTCGAGCGGCTGCGGCGGGACCTGAGCGAGGAGCAGCTGGTCGAGCTGACCGCGATCGTCGCGCTGGAGAACTACCGCTCCCGGATCAACTCCGCCCTCGGACTCACCAGCCAGGGCTTCAAGGAGTTCTGCGAACTGCGGCCGGTCCGATGACCGACGACCAACTCGCCCGCGAGTTCGCCGAGCACCGGGCGGTGCTGGTCGGCGCGGCGTACCGGGTCGTCGGCAGCGTGTCCGACGCCGAGGACGTGGTCCAGGAGGCGTGGCTGCGCTGGTCTGCGATCGAGCACGACGACATCCGCGACGTGCGAGCGTACCTGATCCGGATCACCACCCGGCTCGCGCTGAACCGGCTGCGCGAGCAGAAGGCGCGCCGCGAGCAGTACGTCGGCCCGTGGCTGCCCGAGCCGCTGGCGACCGACGAGGACGACCCGGCGGCCGCGGCCGAGCTCGCGGACTCGGTCAGCATGGCGATGCTCGTCGTCCTCGAGACGCTCTCGCCGCTCGAGCGCGCCACGTTCGTGCTGCGCGAGGTCTTCGACCTGCCGTACGACGAGATCGCGGACACGCTCGGCCGCTCGGAAGCCGCCGTCCGGCAGCTCGCTCACCGGGCCCGCAGCCATGTGCACGCGCGGCAGCCGCGGCACCACGTCGACAAGGCGAGCCACGACGAGCTGACGATGCGGTTCATGCAGGCCGCCGGGTCGGGCGACTTCGACCAGGTGGTCGCGCTGCTCGCACCGGACGCGGTCCTGATCAGCGACGGCGGCGGCAAGAAGCGCGCCGCGCTGCGGCCGATCCAGGGCGCGGAGAAGATCGCCCGCTGGCTGTTCGCGGTGATCGCGGACAACCCGGGGTTCGAGATCCGGATGGGCACGCTGAACGGCGAGGTCGCCTACATCGCCTATGACGGCGACGAGCCGGACACGGTCGCGTTCCTGGAGGTCAGCGACGGCCTGATCAGCGACCTGTACCTGATTCGGAACCCGGACAAGCTGCATCAGGTGAAGTGACCGCGCCGTAGACTATCTGCAACTCAGTCGCAGATGGAGGTGCGGTGAAGTACCTGGTGGCGACCCCGGACGATGCGCTCGAGCCGGGCTTGCGGGCAGATCTGCTGGACACGTGGGTCGCGGCGACGAACGCGGGCGGCGCGGTCGGGTACACCGCGCCGGCTCCGGTCGGGAAGATCGCGGAGAACCTCGACGGCGCACTCGGGCGGGTTGCGGCCGGCCTGGACCTGCTCGGCGTCCTCCATGACGGCGAGCGGTACGTCGGGATGGGCATGCTGGTCAGCCGCGGCAGCGAGCTGCAGGCACACTGGCGCACGGTGCTGCGCGTCATGGTGCACCCCGGCAGCCAGGGCACCGGTGCGGGCCGGGTGCTGATGGAGGGGCTGCGCGGGTCCGCCGTCGACCTCGGTCTCGAGCAGCTGCAGCTGACGATCCGCGACGGCCTCGGCCTGGAGAGGTTCTACGGCCCACTCGGTTACCGCGTCGTCGGCCGCCACCCGCGTGCCGTCCGCGTCGCCCCCGACGACTACCGCGACGAGATCATGCTCGTCCTGGATCTGTAGGCCGTCACAATCGCCGGCGCGGGGCACGGACACGCGGCGACGGCCGCCGGCGGCGCGATTGTGATGGCCTGGCGGTTCACCTGCGGGTGCGTGACAGCAGCGCGAGAGTCGCGCCCAGCGCGGTGAGCAGGGCGCCGAGCGTGAGGATGATGGGCGGCGGTCCGCCGGTCGATGGGAGCTCGGCGCGGTTGACGGTGCGGAGGTCCTCGGCGGGCTCGGCGCCGACGGTGAGCCTGACCGGCGCGGCGAGCGTCGCGCCGGTCTCATCGGTCCGCTCGTAGGTGACCTTCGCGGTGCCGGTGAAGGCGGCCACCGGCTTGAGGGTGACCGTGCCGTCGGTCCCGACCGACCAGGTGCCCGCGCGGTCGGTGACGTTCTTCGCGCAACTGCCGGTCGCGGTGCGGAGACAGACCGAGCTCGGCCGGATGGTGCCGCTGTCGTTGAGCAGCGGGTTCACCGCGACCGGGTTGCCCGGCGTACCGGTGGCCGTGTCAGGGGCCGCCTTGGCGAGCAGGGGGCCGGCAACCGTGACGTCGATGAGTGCAGTGCCCGACGTGCCGTTCGCATCCGTGACTCGGTAGACCAATGCGGCCGTCGTACCGGCGAAGCCCTGCGCCGGGGTGTATGTGACGGCGTCCGCGCCGACGACGAAGGTGCCCTCGTGCGGCACGGTCACGGTCTTCTTCTCGCGACCGTCGGCCGGATCCCGCAGGACGACCGATCCCGGGCGGAGCGGTGCGGACGGGTCACCGGGCTTGTCGTTGGCGAGCACGTTTACGGCGACCGCCGTACCGAACGCCGTCTTCGCACTGTCGTCGGCGACGACCGGTCGCACCGGCAGCACAGTGACGGTGACGGTGGACCGCGCCGAGTTGCGATTGCTGTCCTTCACGTCGTACGCCGCCGGTCGCGCGGTGCCTGTGAACGCAGACTCCGGCGTGAACGTGACCTTGCCGCCGGCAACGACGTACGCACCTTGCCCGCGGATCGTGAGGTGGTCGACCAGCGCACCGCCCGGCCCGACCAGCAGCACCGACGCCGGATCGAGGGTCGCGTCCGGCCCGGGCTTGTCGTTGGCGAGCGGGTCGACCGTCACCGCGACGTGCTGCTTGGTCCGGGCCTCGTCCGGTACGGCGACCGGGCGCGCCTGCACCGTGATCGTCAACGCACCGGATCCGACCGTGCCGTTGCGGTCGGCCACCTGATACCCGACCGGGACCGCCGCGCCGGCGAACCCGTCCGCCGGCGCGAACCGGATCGCCCCGGAAGGCTGAACTGTGAACGTGCCCTCCCCCGGCACGGCCAGCGCCGCCAACGGGCTCCCGGTCACCGGATCGATCAACCGCACGCCACCCGCGACGAGCGGCGCACTCGCGTCGCCCGGCTTGTCGTTGGCCAGCACGTCGACGGCGATCGCGGTCTCGTACGGCGTGGCCGCAGCGTCGTCCTTGATCACGGGGACGACCGGCGTGACTGTGACCGTGACGGACGCGCTCGCCGTGTTCCCGGTCGTGTCGCGGACCCGATAGGCGACCGACACGACCCCGCGGTACGCCGGTTCCGGGTCGAACGTGATCTTCCCGGTCTGCACGGCGAACACGCCTTGCCCGGGGATCGTCACCCGCTGCCCCCAGGTCCCGCCGAACACCTGGACCGACTTCGCATCGAGCTCGGCACCCGTGCCCGGCTCGTCGTTCGCGAGTGGATCGACGGTGATCGTCACGTTCTGCTTGACGACAAGAGCATCCGCCACGGCCGTCGGTCCCTGGCCGACCGTCAGCAGCAGCAGACCTTCCGCGGTCGTGCCGTTGGCGTCGGCGATCCGGTACGTCGTCGGCGTCGTCACGCCCTGGAACCCCTTGACCGGCGTGAAGGTCACCGCGCCGTACGCAGCGACCGCATACGTACCTTCGCCGGCCCGGATCATCGTCTTGCCGAACTGTCCGGCCGCGTCTTTCACCACCACGCTCGCCGGCTTCAGCGGCGCCGACACGTCACCGGGCTTGTCGTTCGCCGGCACGTTGACCGTGATCGCGTGCCCGTACGGCGTGATCGCCGAGTCGTTGACCGCGACCGGGCTGACCGGCGTCACCGTCATGCTCAACGTCGAGGTCGCGTGATTGCCGTCCGAGTCGGCGACCCGGTAACTGACCGGATTCGCCTTGCCCCGGAAGCCCGGCAGCGGGTCGAACTCGACCGAGCCAGTCGACTGCACGGTGTAGGTGCCCTGGCCGGCGACCGTCAGCGTCTTCGCGGATCCGTTCAGCTCGACCGAACCGCGATCAAGCGTCGCGTCGGTGCCCGGCTGGTCGTTCGACAGCACGTTCACCGTCACGGTCACGTTCTGGAGCGTCGATGCGTTGTCGGCGACCGCGACCGGCGGCCGACCGACGGTGACGGTCAACCGCGCGGTCGCCCTGGTCCCGTTGGCGTCCGCCACCTGGTACGTCACCGGCGTACCGGGACCGCGGAACGTGGCGCCGGGATCGAAGCGGACCAGTCCCCCGGCGGCCGAGTACGCGCCCTCGTTGGGTATCCGCACCGTCGTCTTCAGTGCACCGTCGGCCGGATCGACGAGCAGCAGACTGCCCGGGACCAACGGCGCCGTCGCGTCGCCGGCCTTGTCGTTCGCGAGCACCTTCACCGTGACGCTCTTGTCGTACGGCGTCCGCGCGGCGTCATCCGTCGCGACCGGCGTGATCGGCGTGATCGTGACCGTGATCGTGGACCGCGCGGTCTGACCGAACAGGTCGGCGACCCGATAGCCGACCGGACTCGCCACGCCCCGGAAGCCGGGCAGCGGATCGACGGTGACCGCGCCGTCCGGGGTGACCTGGTAGTCGGCCTGCCCAGGGATCTTGACGATCTTCTTCAGCGAACCGTCGGCTGGATCGACGAGCGCGAGGCTGCGCGGATCGAGCGCGGTCCCCTGTCCGGCGAGGTCGTTGGCGAGCGGCGCGACGCGAGCCGTGACGTTTTGCTTCGTGGTCGCGGTATCGGGTGCAGCGCTCGGCGCGGGCGGTTTCGCGACCGTGACGGTCAGCGTCGCCGTGGCCGTCGTACCGTTCACGTCCGAGACGCGGTAGGTGACCGGCGTCGCGGCGCCGGTGAACTTCGGCAGCGGATCGACGTCGACCGTCCCGTCCACCGTCACGCGGTAGGTCGCCTGGCCGGGGATCACCACCGTCGCGGTCGGCAGCTTCGTGGCCGGATCGATCAGCCGCACGGAGGTCGGCACGAGCGGCACCGACAGGTCACCGGCCGTGTCGTTCGCGAGCACGGGCACCGTCACGTTGGTGTCGTACGCCGTACCTGCGGTGTCGTCGGACGCGTCCGGGACGACCTTGGTCACCCGGGCGGTCAGCGTCGACCTGCCGATCGCATTGTTGCTGTCGGCGACCTGGTACCCGACCGCGGTCGCAGTACCGCTGAACGTCGGCAACGGCTCGAACAGCACGCGGCCGTCGGCCCGCACCGAGTACTTGCCCTGGCCAGCGATGACGAGCGACAGCACCGGCTGCGTCGGTGTCAGCAGCCGTACGCTACCCGGTTTCAGCGCCGCGCCCGTCGGCCCCGGCTTGTCGTTGGCAAGCACGGCGGCCGCGACAGACCGGCCCTGCAGCGTAGTGATTTTGTCCGGGTTCGCGACGGGCGGGCCGGGCGCAGCGACGGAGACGGTCAGCTCGGCGCGCGCAGCCGTACCGTTCTTGTCGAGCACCTGGTAGGTCACGGGCGTGCCGACGCCGGTGAAGCCGTGCAGGGGCTGGAACGCCACGCTGCCGGCCGCAATCAGGTAGGTCCCCTGCTGGGCGATCGTCACCTGGTCGACGAGCTGCTCGCTGGCCGGATCCACCAACCGGAGCGTGGCCGGCACGAGCGGTGCGTCCGGCGAACCGGGCAGGTCGTTGTCCAGCACGGGTACGTCGAGGTCCGTGTCGAACGCGGTCCACACCGAGTCGCCGTTCGCGGTCGGCGTCACCGGCGTGACCGTGATGGTCAGCGTCGACTCCGCCGTCTGGCGGGTGGTGTCGGTGACGCGGTAGCCGATCGACGTACCGACGCCGGTGAACTGCGGCTTCGGGACGAAGTCCACACCACCGCCGGGCTTCACGACGTACTCGCCCTCGCCCGCGATCACGACCTTCTTCTTGAACGTCGCGTCGGCCGGATCACGCAGTACGACGGAACCGGGCACGAGCTGCACACCCGCGGCGGCGCGGTCGTTGGCGAGCGGCTTGACGGACAGGCTGACGTTCTGCGGAGTCGTCGCGGTGTCGGGAAGCGCGACCGGGCGGTCCGGCAGCGAGACGGTGACGGTCAGCTTCGCGGTGGCCGCCGTACCGTTGCTGTCGGCAACGCTGTAGGTGACCGGCTTGGCCGGTCCGACGAAGCCGGGCACCGGCTCGACGCGGACAGTGCCGTCGGGCATGGCGACGTACTTGGCCTGGCCGACGACGTTCACCATCTGCACGCACTTGCTGCCGTCGACGAGGCAGAGCGTCCCGGGCGCCAACGGCACACCCGGATCACCCGGCTTGTCGTTGGCGAGCACCTTGACGACGACTGCCGTGTTGAAGGCGGTCGTCGCGGTGTCGTCGGTCAGGATCGGCGGTGGCGGCGGCGTGATCGCGAACGGGTAGTCCTCGACCTCGCCGGCATCGGCCGCGCCGGTCGGCTTCTCGACCTGCGCATCGGTGTACCCGACGCGCACCCGCGCGTACGACGCTCCGGCCTTCGGCGCGAGCTCGGCCCAGCGCAGCGTCACCGTGGTCTGCCCGGCGGCGAAGGCGGCGCACGCACGCTCACCCGGCTCGAACGTCCCGTTGACGTTGACGTCGATCCACGCACACGCCCGCCCGGCCTTCGACGTACCCGCGAGCTGCAGGTCGGTCGTGTACGTCGTTCGGCTGGTCCGGAGCGGCTTGAAGGCCACACCGTCGTCGGCCTGATCCGGTGTCGCCGGGCCGGTCGTGCCGTTCGCGACGCCGGCGTTGTCCTCGGTGACGTCCTTCCCGAGGTGTACGTCGCTCAGCGCGGACCACGCGGCGCCGTACGACGCCGGTGCGTCGCCGAAGTCCTCGGGAGCCGACGCGACGACCGAGAACGCGTCGCCCGACGAGCCGTTGTTCACCGCGGGAAGCTTCGGGTGCTTGGTGAACAGCGCTGTCACGTCGAAGCTGACCTTGGTGACGACCCCGTTCACGCGGACCGATCCGCAGGCGGCAGTCGCGGACGTGTCGAGGCCGGACGGGGACTTGGTGTTGACGCAGTTCGGACCGGAGTCGTGGTCGGCGGCGGTGATCGTGTCGCTGGTGACCGCCAGGTTGTTGCCCTGGCCGAGCTTCGTGAGGCTGAGGCCCGCCGTGCTGAGCTTCAGGACCGCATGCAGCTCGGACTGCGCGGTCGTCCGGCCGCTCACGGTCCGCGTGACCGATCCGCCGAGGCCGCCGAGGTGCAGGACCGGGTTCCGCACCGGCTGGGAGAACGCGATCGTCAAGGTACCGCGCTCGCCGCAGCCGCCGATGGACGCACAGTCGCCCGTGTTCACCACCACGTCCTGCGCCGGAGTGCTCGTCCCGATCGCCGGCTGGTAGGTGGCCGGACCGATGCCGCGGAATCCGGCGGTCGTCGGATCGCCGAGCTCGGTCTGCCCGCTCACGGTGATCGTCTGCCGCAGTCCGGAGCCCGGCATCACCGTGGTCGCCTCGGTGAACGCAGTGGTCGGCACTTCGTAAGCGGTCGCTGTCAGAGTGCCGAGGCTCAACAGGCCGGTGGCAACGAGAATGGCCCCCGGTCGGGTTGCCCGCATCAGTCCCGCCCTTCCGAGCAATCAGGTGCATTGCTGCGGCCGCGTGGCGGGCGGGCCTGCGTAGACGTAACGGTCCACGCAGACTCTATGTTACGGGCAAATCACTCTCCGAGGTCGTAGATTCGGACCTTCCCGATGCTGTGTCGGCGGACGGCGAGCTGGTCGAGCGCCGGCGACACCGCTGCGTTGCGCAAGTCGGCATACAGCCAGCGGACGCCGTACTCGTCGCGCATCCTGTGCAGCACCTCGGCGGTCGGTGCGGTCAGGGCCTGGTTCGTGAGGGCAACGCGGTCGGGCCACGGCGACGGCTGCTCGGTGTAGCGGCGGCCGCCGGCGCCCTGCCGGGCCATCGCCTGGTTCGTGTACGCCCAGCCCTCGATCAGTGTGCGGCGGCCGGCGATACCGCTGACGAGATAGCCGCGGGCGTCGCAGCCTGGCGCGGTTGAACCCGCCGGACGGCACCAGGTGTTCGTCGCCACCACATCGGTGGGGGCGGAGTTCTGCCCGAGCCACAGCGCCGCCTCGGCCTCGTCCGGGTACACCCACCACCGCGCGGCCCGGTACGTCGGCGCCTTCTCGGTGTCGCCCCGGATCGCGCTCTGCACGAACGAGCTGATCGGAGCGGTCGAGAGCAGCACGAGGACGACGAACATGCCGCCGCCTGCTTGTCGCAGCGTCAGCCGCCACACGAGCAACAGGAACAGCGTGATGGCGAGAACGACCAGCAGCATCCGCGTGCTGAGCCACAACTGGCGTCCGGTCGAGGCAGCCGGAACACCACGGGCCCAGACCAGCAGACCGGCGTACCCGACCGAGAGCACGAAGGCGGCCACCGCGATCGGCACCGGACGGCCGGAGGCTCGCGCACTGATCGCGGCGAACCACCCCGCTCCGGCCAGGCTGAACGGGGCGGCGGTGTAGACGAAGTACGACTCGCTCACCGACGGATGATCGACGAGCAGGTAGCCTGCCCAGCCCGCGACCATCGCACCGAGCAGGAACCACGCGACCGGATCCCTGCGTCCGACCACGCCGAACCCGGCCCAGGACATCGCCTGCAGAGTCAGCAGTAGCCCCAGCAACAGACTGAGCGTCCCGATCACCTCACCGTGCACGAGCGCCGGCAGGATCGGTCCACCGGCACCAGGCTGCGTCCTGTCACCAGTGGCCGCGGTGTAGACGGGCAGCGACTTCAGTACGGCCAGAAACTGCAACCGCGAGCCGCTGGTGCTTCCTGCGACGGTCAGGAACGTCACCGCGCCTACCACCAGCAGCACCGCCGCCGTACCGATCAGACGCCACGGAAGCCGCCGGGTTGTCACCAGGGTGTAGAGCGCAGCGAGAGCGACTGCCGCGACCAGCAACGGCAGCACGGTCGGCTTGGAGCCGCCGCCGACCACGGCGATCGGCACGATGAGTAGCCAGAGCCGGTGGCTGCCGTTCTTGAACAGGAGCTCGATGAGGAAGACGGCCGTGGTGACGGCCGCGACCATGCCGAAGGTCTGCGACGGGCTGAGCAGGCTGACCGGTGGTGCGAGGTTCACACTCGTGTCGACGAGCAGGAACAGCTGCGGCGCGGCCAGCGCGAGCGCGGCGAGCACGCCGGTCCACCAGGTGCGGCTGACGATCCGGGCGAGTGTCGCGCAGACGAGCAGCGAAACGACCAGCCACGGCAGGACCCAGAGACGGAACAGCACGATCAGCGGAGTGAGCCGCGTGACGTCGACGGCCGCGGCCATGTCGGCATTCGCGAACCAGTGGTAGTCGAGCCGCTCGCCGACGACCTGGGGAACCTCCGGCGGCACTGCGCGGGTCAGCTCGTGCACCATCGACAGGTGATACAGGAGGTCCGGGTAGTACGCCTCGCCGTGCGGCGGCATCGGGTGGTACGCCATCACGCCGAACGTCGCCGCGCCGAGCATCACTGCCGCGGACACCGCCAGCCCGACGGTCCACGCGATCGGCAGCGGGCTGGGCTCGGCGATCCGGAAGTGCTGCCGCCCCGCGACAGCGAAACCGATCAGGACGAGCGCCGGCCACACGATCAGCCAGTCCTGCAGGCCGGCCGCGGTGAAGAGCGCCCAGCCGATCAGCTGCCACGTCGCGCCGACGACCGATCCGAGTCCGAGATCCTCCGCCCAGTTGCCCGTACTGCGCCACACAGCCCGCAGCAGCAGCGTCCCGGGGAGCGCGATCGCCCCGGCGAAGTACACGACGTACTTGACCAGCGGACCGGCGCCGACGTCGCCGAGCGACGCGAACCCACCGGCTGCCACCAGGATCGGCAGCAGCCACGGGAGGGACCGCTTCATCTGTTGGTGGGCGTGCTCTCGTGGACGGGCTCCTGGTGCCCGTGGTCCTCGAGGCTGTCGTAGCCGACGAGGAACTGCGGTCTGCGTTGGCTCGACTGGAACAGGCGGGCGACGTACTCGCCCAGGAGACCGAGGCAGAGCAGCTGGATCGCGCCGATCACGCTGACCGCGAGCACCGTCGATGTCCAGCCGGGGATGCTCCGGCCGGTCAGCTTGATCACGAGCGCGCCGACGACGAACAGCCCGGACATCGCGCCGCCGAGCAGCCCCAGCCAGGTCGCCAGCCGCAGCGGGGCCGCCGAGAACGCGGTCACACTGTCGAACGCGAGCCGCACCATCTTGGAGACGCTGTACTTCGTGGAGCCCGCGGCCCGCTCCGCCCGGACGTACCTGACCTCGGTGCTCGGGAAGCCGAGCCACGGGATCACCAGCCGGAACACCCGGCCGTCGTCGGGCAGCGCGTTCACCGCGTCCACCACGCGCCGGGTCACCAGCCGGAAGTCGGCCGCGTCGAACGGGATGTCCTTGCCGACCAGACGACACATCAGCCGGTAGTACAGCCGGGCCGACGTACGCTTCGCCCAGGAATCGCTCGAGCGGTCCGAGCGCACTCCGTACACGACGTCGACGTCGTGCTCGCGGACGGCCTGCAGGAACTCTGCGATGACCTCCGGCGGGTCCTGGAGATCCGCGTCGATCGTGACCACGTACCGCCCGCGGGCGCGGCGGAAGCCGGCCGACTGCGCGGCCTGGTGACCGCTGTTGCGGAGCAGGCGGACCACTCGGAGCTGCGGCCAGTCCTTGGCGGCCTCCAGCAGCAGCGCCGCGGTCCGGTCCCGGCTGCCGTCGTCGACCACCAGCAGCTCGTAGCTGATGCCCAGGCCGTCGAGCAGCGGGTGCATCCGCTCGAAGAAGATCGGCAGCACCTCTTCCTCGTCGTACATCGGTACGACGACGGAGAGCTCGGGGTGGGTGTCCCGCATCGGCTGCCTTTCGGATCTGTCTGTGGGCTGACCTTACCGGTCAGGGTGAGATCGCCACGGCTCCGGTACGGCGCGGGTCGCCGACCGCGAGCAGACCGTCGGCCGGATCCCAGAACGCGGCCGCGACGCCGCCGAAGTACATCGAGTGCGGCGGCATCGGCCGGGACCGCAGCGCCGTCGTCCCGGACACCGGCAGGTCGTCCTCGTAGTCGACGACCACGTCCTCGCGGACGCGGACGTGCAGCCGCGGATGCTCGACGGCCTCCCGCAGCGGCAGGCCGCCATGGGTGTGCAGCGCGTAGACCTGCGCGAGCGCGGTCGGGATCCGGTCCGAGCCGGGCGAGCTGATCGCCAGCACGGCGCCGTCGCGGTCGCGGCGGGCGACGCTCGGGGCCATGTTCGAGGTGAGGCGGGTGCCCGGAGCCAGGCTGTGCGGTCCGCCGTGCAGGAGCTCCTGCTCGCCGAGGGCGTTGTTCAGCCAGATGCCGGTGCCGGGCGTGAGGACACCGGAGCCGTAGCCGGACGAGACCGTGATCGCACACGCGTCGCCCTGGTCGTCGACCACCGACACGGTCGCCGTGCTCGGCGAGGTCAGCGCACGGAGGTCGCCGGCAGCTGCGAGGTCGAGCAGCTTCTGGCCCTCCAGCTTGCGGACGTCCTCCCTGTCGAGCTCGGCCAGCCGGCGCCCGAGGACCGCGTGCTGGACGTCGACCAGCCGCTCCAGCTCGGAGTGACTCCAACTGCCGTCGGCCGGTACGCCGTCGAGCAACGCGAGCATCGCCGCCGCGGCGACTCCCCCGACCGCGGGCGGCGGGTTGGTCGCGAGGCGCCAGCCGTTCTGCTCGACGACGAGCGCCGGGCGGACGACGGCCTCGTACGCGGCCAGGTCCTCGGCGGTCAGGATGCCGTCGTTGGCGGCCATGTCCCGGATCAGCATCCGGGCCAGCTCACCGGTGTACATCGTCTCGGCGCCGTCGCGGGCGATCAGCTCGAGCGCCTCGGCGAGCTCCGGGATCACGACCGTGCTGCCGGCCTTGATCACCTCGCCCTCACCGTCGTGCACGACACCGTGGCTCGGCTGGTGCCAGCCGAAGATGATCTCGTGGGTGAAGCCCAGGTAGTAGCCCGACGTGCGGCTGAGCGGGAAACCGTTCCGGGCGATGTCGATCGCGGGCTGGACGACCTCGTGCCACGGCGCCTTCCCAGAGCGGCGATGCGCCAGGTCGAGCGCTTTCATCCCGCCGGGCGTGGCGACGGAGCCGTGGCCGACGGTGGTCGTCGTACCGCCGCCGTAGTCGGTGGTGATGTCCCAGACGCTGCGGCCGAAACGGTCGGCCGACAGGCCGCGGCCGGGCATCTCCACCCAGCCGTCGATGGTGACCGGGTCGCCGCCGGCGACCTGCAGCGTGACGAACCCGCCCGAGGCCGGCGACACGATGCCGACCTCGTTCACCATCGTGACGAGCGTGGCGGCGATCGCGGCGTCCACCGCGTTGCCGCCTTCCGCGGCCACCCGCACACCGGCGTCGGCGGCCGCCGCATTCGCCGCCGCGACCGCCACCCGCGGGTGACCACCCCTCATGACCGTCAGCCGACCCGCTGAACGGCGCCGAACCGGTCGACCGTGACCTGGACCGCGGCCTGCCGGGCGTCGGCGACCTCGTTCTCCTTGAGCGTCCGGTCCGGCGCCCGGAACCGCAGCGCGAACGCCAGCGACTTCTTGCCCGCCCCGATCTGCTCACCGGTGTACACGTCGAACAGCCGCACCGACTCCAGCAGCTCGCCCGCACCCTCGGCCAGCGCCACCTGCACGTCCGCCGCCGCGACCTCGGCCGGGACGATCAGCGCGACGTCCTCCTTGGCCACCGGGTACGACGAGAACGGGTGCGCGGTGATCGACTCCGGACCGGCCGCGATCAGCGCCTCGAGGTCCAGCTCGGCCGCACTCGACCGGGCCGGCAGGCCGAACGCCTGGCAGACCTTCGGGTGCAGCTCGCCCGCGTGCCCGACGACCTTCCCGTCGACCGACAACTCCGCACACCGGCCCGGGTGCCACGGCGCGAGCTCGGCGTTCTTCACGACCGGCTCGACACCGACCGCGGCCGCGATCAGCCGCGCGATCTGTACGGCGTCGGCCCAGCCGGCCGGGCGGCCCTTGCCCCACCAACCGGTCGGGGTCAGCGCACCGGTCAGCACCACGCCGACGTGCAGCGGCTGGTCCGGGAGCGCGTCGTACAGCGACTGGACCTCGGCATCGCTCGGCCGGTGCTCGACCGACGGAAGCGGCGCGGGCTTCGTCTCCGGCTTCGGGTGGAAGACCAGGCCGGTCTGGAAGATCGCCAGGTCGCTCGCGCCGCGGCCGACGTTGCGCTCGGCGGTCCGGAGCAGTGTCGCGAGCAGCGTGGTCTGCATCGACGGCTCTTCGTCGGACAGCGGGTTGACCAGCTTGACCGTCGTACGGCGGGAGTCGTCGGCCGGGATGCCCATCGCGTCGAAGTCGGCCGCACCCGTGAACGGGTACGAGACGACCTCGGTCAGGCCCGCACCGACGAGCGCGGTCGCGACCTTCCGCCGGCGCTTCTGGGACACGGTCAGCCCCTGCCCACCCGGCGCGGGCGGCAGGATCGACGGCACGTTGTCGTAGCCGAACAGCCGGATGACTTCCTCGGCGAAGTCGTTGGGGTCCCGAAGGTCAGGCCGCCACGAAGGCGGCGTCACCGTCAGCAGGTCGTCCCCCTCGATCCGGGTGGAGGCGACGGTGGTGGTGCCGGCCTCGGCCAGCGCGGGAGCGTGCGCACCGGCAGCCAACGCAGCGGCGACCGCGTCCGCCGCGGCAACCTCGATCGTGCAGCCCACGGACTCCAGATGCCGGACCGTTTCCTCGAGGGTGATCGGGGCGCCTGCCACGCGGGCCGCGTGGTCCGCGCGGAGCGTGACCGGCGACGGCTGCGGGTGGGTGTCGACGACGGTCTCCTCGGCGAGGATCGTGCCGCCGGCGTACTCGGCCAGCAGGTCGGCGACGCGCTGCGCGGCGTACCGCGGCAGGTTCGGGTCGACCTCGCGCTCGAACCGGCGCGACGCCTCCGACGACAGCTTGTGCCGCCGCGACGCCCGCGCGATCACGATCGGGTCGAAGTGCGCGGCCTCGATCACCACGTCCGTGGTGGCCTCGGAGATCTCGGTCGACGCGCCGCCCATCACCCCGGCGATGCCGATCGGGCCGGAGTCGTCGGTGATCAGCAGGTCCTCGGCGTCCAGCTCGCGCGTCTGGTCGTCCAGCGTCATCAGCTTCTCGCCGGCGTTCGCCCGGCGGACGACGATCTCGCCGGACAGCCGCGCCTTGTCGTAGCCGTGGATCGGCTGGCCCAGCTCGAGCATCACGTAGTTCGTGACGTCGACGCCGATCGAGATCGGCCGCATCCCGGCGGCGAGCAGCCGCTTCTGCATCCACCGCGGCGACAGCGACTTGGCGTCGATCCCGGTCACCGTCCGCGTGACGAACACGCTGCACGCCTCGGCGTCGTCCACCCGCACCGGATACCCGCCCTCGCCGGACCCGTTCAGCGGCAGGCCGGCCGGGTCCTTCAGCGGCACGCCGTACGCCGTGGCGGCCTCGCGCGCGACGCCCCGGATCGACAGGCAGTACCCGCGGTCGGGTGTCACCGCGATGTCGAGCACGTCGTCGCGCAGCGCCAGCAGCTCGATCGCGTCGTCGCCCGGGGTGGCCTCGCCCGGCTCCAGCACGACGATGCCGTGCGTGCCGTCGTCGCCGAGACCGAGCTCGGCGCTGGAGCAGATCATGCCGTTGGACACGTGGCCGTACGTCTTGCGCGCCGCGATCGCGAACCCGCCGGGCAGCACCGCACCCGGCAGCACGACCACCACGAGGTCGCCGACCTCGAAGTTGTGCGCACCGCAGACGACCCACTGCGGCTCGTCCTTGCCGATGTCGAGCGAGCACCAGCGGATGGTCTTGCCGTTCTTCTGCGGCTCGTTCTCGTACGTCAGCACCTTGCCGACCACGAGCGGACCGGTCAGGTCGGACTCCTCGACCGTCTCCACCTCGAGACCGGCCCGGATCAGCTGCTCCGCGACCTGGCGGCCGGTGACGTCACCCGGCAGGTCGACGTACTCACGAAGCCATGACAGTGGGACCCGCATCAGATCTCCATCCCGAACTGGCGGCTGAACCGCACGTCACCCTCGACCATGTCCCGCATGTCCTCGACGCCGTTGCGGAACATCAGCGTCCGCTCCAGGCCCATGCCGAAGGCGAAACCGGAGTACCGATCGGTGTCGATGCCGCAGGCCTGCAGGACCCGCGGGTTCACCACGCCGCAGCCGCCCCACTCGATCCAGCCCTCGCTGCCGCAGGTCCGGCACGGGCGGTCCGGGTTGCCGACGGACGCGCCGCGGCAGACGAAGCACTTCAGGTCCACCTCGGCCGACGGCTCGGTGAACGGGAAGAAGTTCGGCCGCAGGCGGGCCTCCAGGCCCTCGCCGAACATCGAGACGACGAAGTGGTCGAGCGTGCCCTTGAGGTGCGCGAGCGTGATCCCTTCGTCCACCACCAGGCCCTCGACCTGGTAGAAGACCGGCGTGTGCGTCGCGTCCAGCTCGTCGGTGCGGAACACCCGGCCCGGGCAGATCACGTAGATCGGCGGCTTGCGGGTCAGCATCGACCGCGCCTGCACCGGCGACGTGTGCGTCCGCAGCACCTTGCCGGAGCCGGCCGGCTCGACGAAGAAGGTGTCCTGCATCTGTCGCGCCGGGTGGTCGGGCTGGAAGTTCAGCGCGTCGAAGTTCAGCCACTCGGCCTCGACCTCGGGACCCTCGGCGACGTCCCAGCCGAGCGCGGTGAACACGTCCGCGACCTGCTCGGAGATCAGCGACAGCGGGTGCCGCGCGCCGAGCTCCGGGGTGTGCCAGGGCAGCGTCACGTCGACGCGCTCGGTGTCCAGCATCCGCTCCTCGTGCTCGGCCTCGAGCACCGCGAGCCGGGACGCGAACCCCTCGTTGATCGCCTTCCGGGCGGCGCCGATCCGCTGCCCGGCCTCCTTGCGGGCCTGCGGCGGCAGCGCGCCGATCTCCCGGTTGGCCAGCACGATCGGCGACTTGTCGCCGAGATGGGTGGACTTGGCCTCCTGCAGGGCGGCCAGATCGGCCGCCCCGGTGAACGCCGCCAGCGCCTCGTCGCGGGTCCGCTCCACCTCTTCGGCGTGCAGCGGCGTCACTTCGACCGGGTCGTAATCAGTGTTGGGACCGGACATGGCTCGCTCTCGGGTTGGTACGTCTGCGGATTGCAGTCTAGAAACCCCAGCCCCAAGACCGTGAATCGGCCGTCCACAACCACCCCACCCACCTCCGCCCTGGGGAGGTTTTCACCCCCACATCGGCACGCGATCCTCCCCAACCTGGCTAGGTGGTGAGCGGGCATGCAGGTGAGCGGCCGCGTTGTCCCGGGTCATGTCCCGCCAGCGACCGACCGGATCCGCATGACCCGCATGACCCGCCTGACCGTCCAGTTCGACGAGCACGCCGTACGGCGCATACTCGGAGTCCCGGTAGACGACGGCGCCCCCGTCGACGGCGCGCACCTGTCGTCGCGCCCGCGGCAACCCATGTGCGCGCTCGACGCGTCGAAGGTACGCCTGCTCGAGGAACGATTGCACGCCTTCGGCTGCCTCGCCCAAGATCCGCCGGAGAATCCTGCGGCCGGGCAGTTCCGGCAGCGACTCCAGTTCCGCCAGCAACCGGGCCGCCGTCGTCAGGCGCTGGCGGCAGGCATCGAACAGTACAGCGGCCCGCCGCGACACATCCTGTTCCACGGCAGCCGCGACCAACAGCGCGACCTCCAACCGCACGGTCGGCGGTTCGCGGGATGTCTGCACGAGCGCGGACAAGTGCCGGTGGCGCGTGACCACGACCCCGGATTTCGGGTCGACCCGGCGCGAATGCAGTACCGCGACGTGAATCCTGTCGTCCCGCCAACTCCCGGCAACGCCGTGCATACGGAGCGCGGTCACCCCCGTCAGCACCGCCTCCGGCCCACACGACAGCCAAGCCGCCCACAGCCTGGTCTTCCAGGGCAGCGGTCCGGTGAAGTCGACGTACACGCCTGTGTGCACCCGCTGCAACTGCCGGGCTCGGCGCCGTCCGAGCAACACCTTGTCGCTGATTCCGTGCTCGATCGCCTGTGCCCGCGTGAACGCACCCGCCTGCCGCAGACGCACCTCCGCGAACGCCCCGTACCTCTCACTCCGCTGCTCCACGCCCAAGAACATGCACGCGTCCCACCACCCCGGCCGTCGCCACTTCTCGCCTGTGGACAGCCGCCTTGGGGAGGATGTCTTCCCGATTCGGGGCGAAAATCCTCCCCAAGACGGGGCGTCAGCCGAGGCGGTGGTGGGCTCGGGTTACGCCGATGAGGATGGCGAGGCCGGCGATGAAGGCGCCGACGCCGATCGGGAGGTAGAAGTACGGGTCGTCTGCTGCGCCGGGCGGTGTCATCCACGAGCCGTTCCGGGGCTCCGACAGGAGCAGGAAGACCGCCCCGGCCAGGTCGTACGCGAACGCCAGGACGATCGTCGCGACCGCGAGCGTGCGTGCCCACTTCAATACCCGCCGGTTTCCGCGTGACCGCCCGGCCAGCATGGTCCCGAGCGCGATCGGCGGTAGCAGGAACACCAACATCAGCACCAGGTTCGCCGCGCCCTGCTCAGTCACGGCCCGCCGACCAGAACCGGAGTCGGGTCGGCGGGTCGATCAGCCACCGTCGCGTCATACCGCAAATGCTGTCAGTGCACCGGGTCGTCCACCGGCTGTACGGCGTCCTGCACCTTCTTCTCGCCCTTCGGCAGGATGGCCAGCGCCACGACCGCGCCGGCGACCGCGCCGATCGCGCCGACCGTCATCGCGATCGACATGGCGTCGACGAAGGCGTGCTTGGCGGCGGCGAGGAAGTCCGGGCCGAGCGCGAGCGTGTCCGCGATGGACTTGCGCGCCGCCTCCGGGACCGAGTCCGGCAGGGCCGACGAGTACGCTGCGGCGAGCACACTGCCCAGCACGGCGACCGACAGCGCGGCACCTGTCTGCTGGACGGTGTCGTTCATCGCCGAGCCGACCCCGCGGTGGTCCGGCGGAACGGCCTGCATCAAGAGCGTGTACGCCGCCGGGCCGGCCAGGCCGCCTCCGACGCCCATCACCAGCAGGCCGACGATCAGCAGCCCGTATCCGGTCGAGTCGGACACCTGGGTGAGGATCGCGAAGCTGCCCGCGATGATCAGCAGACCCAGCGAGATCAGCGTCCGGTCCGCGATCTTCTTCCCGAGCGTCGCGCCCAGCCCGTTGAACAGCGCGGCCGACACGGCGTACGGGATCAGCGCGAGCCCCGCCTTCAGCGGCGAGTACCCGAGTGCGAACTGCAGGTACTGCGTCAGCGCCAGCAGCAACCCGCCCGCGGTGAACGACAGCAGCACGATCGACAGACTCGTCCCACTGAACCGCCGGTCCTTGAACAGCGCCAGCGGCACCATCGGGTGCGCGCTCCGCTTCTCCCACAGGGCGAACGCCGCCAGTGCGACGACGCCGACGGTCAGCGCACCGAGCACCCGGGCGGATCCCCAGCCGTGCAGCGGGATCGACACGATCGCCCACACGATCGACGCCATCCCGACGATCGTCAGCACCGCGCCCGCCGGGTCGACGGCGCGCGCCGGGCCCTTCGACTCCGGGATCAGCGCCAGCGTGCCGATGATCGCCAGGATCGCGATCGGCACGTTCAGCCAGAAGATCGAACCCCACCAGAAGTGGTTCAGCAGGACGCCGCCGACCGTCGGGCCGGCCACCACGCCCACCATCGCGACCATCGACCAGCCCGCCATCGCCTTGCGCTGCTCGTCCGGCGGGAACACCGTGAACAGCAGCGACAGCGTGCTCGGCATCAGCAGCGAGCCGCCGACGCCCATCAGGCCGCGGCAGGCGATCAGTTGCCACGGGTTCTCGGCCAGGGTCGCCAGCAGCGACGCCACGCCGAAGATCACCAGCCCGAGCAGCAGCATCTTCCGCCGGCCGAAGCGGTCCGACAGGCTTCCGGCGGTCAGCAGCAGCCCGGCGAAGGCCAGGATGTAGGCGTCGATCACCCACTGGATGTCCGCGGGCGTCGCGCCCAGGTCGCGCATCAGCGACGGGATCGCCAGGTTCAGGACGGTGTTGTCGACGACCAGCACCATCAGGCTCAAGCACAGGATCAACAGGATCCACCAGCGACGAGGGTGCCCCTCGGTGGTGGACTCGAACGGTGTACTAGTCACTCGCACACTGTACGACTTACTCGAACGGTGTGCGAGTCTTTTGTAGGATGGGTGTCATGAAGGAGTGGATCTGGACCCGGGAGCGCAAAGCCTCCCCCGCCCGGGAGACGCTCAGCCGGGAGCAGATCGTGGCCGCCGCGATGACGATCCTCGACACCGACGGCGTCGCCGGGCTGAGCATGCGCAAGCTGGCCGCGAAGCTCGACGCCGGCGCGACCAGCCTGTACTGGCACGTGCCGACCAAGGACGACCTGGTCGACCTGCTGATCGACGAGGTCTGGGGCGAGATCGACGTACCCGAGCCGGAGCTCGCCGGATGGCGGGCCGGCGCGCTGCTGTTCGGGCACAGCCTGCGATCCGCCGTCCTGCGGCACCCGTGGCTGCCCGAGGTGATGTACACCCGCCCGAGCATCGGCCCGAACGCGATGTCCCTCGGCGCCCGCGGCCTGGTGCTGTTCGGCGCCGCCGGGTTCACCGAGCACGAGATCGACCTGGCGATGAGCAGCGTCATGTCGTACGTCCTCGGCACCGTCAGCGCCGAGGTCGCGACCCGCGAGATGGTCCGCAAGTCCGGCCGCTCCGAGGACAACTGGGTCAGCGAGATCGTCGAACAGGCCGAGGCCGTCGCCGGCGACTACCCCGAGATGCAGGCCTCCGTCCGCCGCCGCACCGCCGTAGGCCTCGACGCCGGCCTCACCCAGAACTTCGTCTTCGGCCTCGACGCCCTCCTGGACGGCCTCGAGGCGCGCGTCAAACGCTGACCGGGTAGATCGGGTTCGTCCAGGCTCGACGGCCGGACGCGTCCTCGACCGTGACGCGGCAGTTGGTCGCGCGGAAAAGCTTCAGGGGGAACGTGGCCTCGGTGAGGTCGGTGCCCTCGGCCCACTCGGCGCCAGGGTGGCCTCCGCTCAGGAGGATCTTGGCCGCGGGTGAGCACTGCACCGTGATCGTGTCGCCTTCGATGCGTACGTCGTACAGCTCGGGGCCGGTGCTCGAGTAGAAGTGGCCGGCTTTGAGGGCGGTCAGGAGAGCGTCCGGCTCGAGGGATTCGGCGCGGACCTGGACCCAGGCCTGGCACGGTGGCGGGTCCTGGGGCTGCAGGTGGGCGTCGTCCGCGGCGTACGTCGTGAGCCGGTGGCCGCGGTTCAGCAGGACGTCGGCGAGGTGCCAGCTGTCGCCACGGTTCTCGCGGTCGGAGAGCGCGTTGTAGATCTCGATGGAGTGCGCCGCGTCGAGGCTCTCGGCGTCGGCCGCGGTCAAGAGGGAGGCTGACGGGTGGGCCAGGCCGACGAATGCGCCGGCGGCACGGGCTCGGCGGGCCAGCTCAGGACCGGTTTCGGAGGCGGACGGCGGCGCGAAGTCCAGCGGGAGGCCGGCTGCGACGATGTGCCATTGCTGGCCTGCTTCGGTGCGCGGGGCGTGGAGTTCGGCGCCGATGATCGTGGTGAAGCCGGCTGTGCGGAGGTCTCGGGTGTCGCTGATCGGGAAGCCGTACTCGGCGCGGAAGTGGTCGGTGATCGACACGAAGTCGTAGCCGGCGCTGCGGTACACGTCGACGGTGTCGGCCGGGGTCAGCGCTCCGTCGGAACGGTTCGAGTGGGTGTGCAGGTTGCCACGCCAGAACCGTCCCGGCAGGGCGAAGATCATCGGCGTTGCTCCCGGGCGGACGCGTAGAGACAGATGGCGGCCGCGGTGGCCAGGTTCAGCGACTCGGCGCGGCCGTAGATCGGCACCTTGACCGAGTGGTCGACGAGTGCGTTGATGCCGTCTGGCAGACCGTGCGCCTCGTTGCCGAACAGCCACACGGTGGGTTTCGCCAGGGTGCCGTCGTCGATGCAGGTGTCCAGATCGGTCGCGCCGTACCCGTCGGCGGCGAGCACCTGCAGGCCCTGTTCACGCCAGGTGCGGACAGCCTCGACGAGGTCGACGTCCGTGCTGATCGGCACATGAAAGATGCTGCCGACGCTGGCCCGGACCGCCTTCGGGTTGTGCGGGTCGACGGACTCGGTCGTCAGTACGACGGCATCGGCGCCGGCAGCGTCCGCCGTACGAATCAACGTGCCGACATTGCCGGGGTCGCGGACCTGGACGCCGGCGGCGACGAGTTGCAGGGAGCCGGCCGGCAGCGGGACGGTCACCAGCGAGCAGACGGCGACGACGCCCTGCGAGGTGACGGTCTCGCTCAACGCCTCGACGGCGGCACGATCGACCTCGAACCACGGGACCCCGGCGGTCACGGCGAGGTCGTGGAGATCGCGGTGCCGGGTGGCGACGGCGGGCTCGGCGTAGACCTCGACGACGAGCTCGCGGTGTTCCAGCGCTTCCCGGACAGCCTGCGGGCCCTCGACCAGGAAGCGTCCGGACTTGCGCCGGAACGAACGAGTGGCGAGCCGCCGAGCCTGCTTGATCCGCGCGGATTGCGCGGTCAACAGACCGGGACTCGCCACTTCGCAGCTACGGGTGGTGCTCAGGCCGCGTCGGTCTTCGGCGCGTTCACGTCCGCCGGCAGGGCGGCCTTGGCCACCTGCACGAGCGCGGAGAACGCGGCCGGGTCGTTGACGGCCAGGTCGGCGAGGATCTTGCGGTCCACCTCGACCTCGGCCAGGCGCAGGCCCTGGATGAAGCGGTTGTAGGTCAGGTCCTCGGCGCGGACCGCGGCGTTGATGCGCTGGATCCACAGCTTCCGGAAGTCGCCCTTGCGCGCCTTGCGGTCACGGTAGGCGTAGACGAGCGAGTGGGTGACCTGCTCCTTGGCCTTGCGGTACAGCCGCGAGCGCTGACCGCGGTAGCCGCTGGCCTGCTCGAGTACGACCCGGCGCTTCTTGTGGGCGTTGACTGCCCGCTTCACGCGTGCCATGAGGTGTTACTCCTTGTATTTCTGCGCCGGAGCCGGACGGAGTCCACTCGGCGGGGGATGTTCGGGGGGTGTGGGGGTGCTCAGATGCCGAGAAGCTTCTTGGCCTTCTTCACGTACGCCGGGGCGACCTCGACGGTGCCGGACAGGCGGCGCTTGCGCTTCGAGGTCTTCGCCTCGGCGAGGTGGCGGACACCGGTCTGCTCACGACGGATCTTGCCCGACCCGGTGACCCGGACCCGCTTCTTCATCCCCGAGTGGGTCTTCATCTTCGGCATGGCTGTTCAGCTCCTGGTTGTTTCTTCGTTGACTCGAACTTCGGTGCGACGGCTCCGGCCCGTCACGAGCCGGAGCGTGACGTCACTCCGGGTCGAGGTTGTCGGCCGGACCCTTCGGCTTCTTGGTGACACCGGCGGCGCGCTGGGCCTCGTGGGCCTGAGCCTGCTCGGCGCGCTCCTGGCGCTCCGCCTGCTCCTCGGCCTCGCGCTCGGCCTTCCGCTGCGCCTTCTCGGCTTCCACGTCCACGCGCGCCTCGGACTTCTTCTTGTGCGGTCCGAGCACCATGATCATGTTCCGGCCGTCCTGACGCGGCGAGGACTCGACGAAGCCGAGCTCGCTGACGTCCTCGGCGAGCCGCTGCAGCAGCCGGAAACCGAGCTCCGGCCGGGACTGCTCACGTCCGCGGAACATGATGGTGATCTTGACCTTGTCCCCGGCCTTCAGGAACCGCACCACGTGACCCTTCTTGGTCTCGTAGTCGTGCGGGTCGATCTTCGGCCGCAGCTTCATCTCTTTGATGATGGTGTTGGTCTGGTTCCGGCGGGACTCGCGCGCCTTCTGCGCGGTCTCGTACTTGTACTTGCCGAAATCCATCAACTTGCAGACCGGAGGCCGTGCGGTCGCCGCGACCTCGACCAGGTCGAGGTCGGCCTCCTGGGCCAGCCGCAGTGCGTCCTCGATCCGGACGATGCCTACCTGCTCACCGTTCGGTCCGACCAGCCGCACCTCGGGAACGCGGATGCGCTCGTTGACGCGCAAATCAGTGGTGATGGGTCCTCCTGGGTTGAACTCGTACTGGATGCCACCTCGTGATCACCGCGAGCCCCCTGGAAAACACGAAGGCCCTCGTGCGATCACACGAAGGCCCAATTCCCAGCGGTACGACGTCCCGACCCGGGCGGGTGGTACGCCGTACTGTTGACCGGGACCCGCCGACTGTTCATCGACTGGGTGGGAGGTGGCCCTCCGCTTAGACTCGAACGGCTGGCGAACCTGAGGTATTCCGCTCAGGGGTCACCAACAGACCGGGTCGGTCGCCGTGCAAGAGTAGCAGCATGACCGACGCAGATGCCACTTCACAGCCTGGCCCCCACCAGGACGCCCAGTCCGACGCCCAGCCCGGCCCGCTCTCGACCGCGTCCCGCGACATCGCCGAGGTCCCCGCCGTGGAGATCATCTCCACCGCCGCGCTGCACCTGATGAGCGCCGCCGCCGTCAACCTCGGCCTGGCCGCCGACCTGCCGGACCACAAGGACCTCGACGAGGCCCGCTCGCTGATCGACTCGCTGGCCGGTCTGCTGGACGCCTCCGCCCCGGCCCTCGGCCATCACCACGCCGCGCCGCTGCGCGACGGCCTGCGCTCGCTCCAGCTCGCGTTCCGCGAGGCCAGCAGCATCCCGGACGAGCCCGGTCAGGGCCCTGGCGAGAAGTACACCGGCGCGGTCTTCCCCTCTGCGACGCAGAGGTCTTGAGCTGGAGCGCGGTCCAGCTCCTAGCGTCGGGGAGATGGACTACAGGAACCTGGGAACGACCGGCCTGAAGGTCAGCGAGCTCTGCCTGGGCGCGATGATGTTCGGCGACCGGACCGACGAGCAGGACAGCCGCAAGATCCTCGAGACGTTCACCGACGCCGGCGGTACGTTCATCGACACCGCCGACGTGTACGGCGCGGGCGCGTCCGAGGAGGTGCTGGGACGATGGCTGAAGGCGCAGCGGCGAGCGGACTACGTCATCGCGACGAAGGTCTACTGGCCCACCGGCCCGGGCCCGACCGATCAGGGCCTGTCGCGTAAGCACGTTCTCGACGCGGTCGACGCAAGCCTGCGCCGGCTCGGAACCGACTACATCGACCTGTACCAGCTCCACCGCTGGGACGACAGCACTCCCCTCGGCGAGACCTTGTCGACGCTGGACAGCCTCGTGCAGGTCGGCAAGGTCCGCTACATCGGCGTCAGCAACTTCCGCGGCTGGCAGCTGCAGAAAGCCGTCGACCTGTGCGCGCAGAACGGATGGCAGCCGCTCGCCAGCCTTCAGCCGCTCTACACCCTGCTGGACCGCTCACCCGAGTGGGAGCTGCTTCCGGTCTGCCAGAACGAGGGTCTCGGCGTCATCACCTGGTCTCCCCTGCGTTCGGGCTGGCTGTCCGGCGCGTTCCGGCGCGGCATGACCGCACCGCCCGCGGGCAGCAAGGTGTCCACGCCCGGCACCCACGACTGGGATCGGTACGCGAACGAACGGACCTGGCGGGTCATCGACGAACTGACGGCGGTTGCGGCCGAGACCGGGCACACGATGCCGCAGGTCGCGGTCCGCTGGCTGATGCAGCGGCCCGGCGTGACGGCACCGATCATCGGTCCGCGGACGCCGGCGTACCTCGACGACCTGCTGGGCGCCGCGGACTTCGTCCTGGCCCCGGAGCACCAGGACCGGCTCGACGCCGCCAGCCGACCGGAGCCGGTGCCTTATCCCTACTTCTTCGACTGACCGTCCTGGGCGCTGTAGTAGGCGATCTTGTCGTCCAGTACGCCGAGCGCGAGGTTCATCTTCGCAACCTCGTCGCGCAGCCGGGAGCGGTGCTCCTCGAGCAGCTCGACCAAGCCGGTCGGGCCGCTCGAGCGGTCCCGCATGCGGCCCATGAACTGCTGGAGGTCGCTGATCCCCAGCCCGGCGTTGCGCAGGCACACCAGGAGGCCGACCCACGCCACGTCATGGTCGCTGTAGACACGGCGTCCGGCGGTGTCCCGGTGGACCGGACCGAACAGTTCCAGGCGTTCGTAATAGCGCAAGGTGTCCAGGCTCAGACCGGTGCGCTCGGAGGCCTCGGCCGGTGCGTACGTAGTCATGCCCTCCATCCTCCGACCTGGAGTGCACTCCAGGTCAACTACTGTCGGGTGTCGTGAGTCCTGACGGCGTACCCGCTCCGGTGGCGAAGCTCGACGCACAGCAGTTGCTGCGGGATGTCAACGACGCCACCGGCGCCGGACTGGAGTTCCTGGGGCAGGCCGCGGCGGGCGAGGTCGGGGCCGCGTTCGTGCGCTGGCCGGACGGGCGGGACGGCGTCCTCACCCGCGGATTCGGCTCGGCGGCCGACCTCCGGCGTACGGCGGAGGTCCTCGACGCGGCGCGGCAGGACGGCCTGCCCGTCCCGCGGTACGACTTGCTGGCCGAACTTCCCGGCAGCGTCGGTGTCGTGCAGGAGCGCCTGCCGGGGCAGGCGCCGCAGACGGTCGACCGGGCGCTAGTGGAGTCGATGATCGCGCTGACCGACCAGTTCGCCGGCCGGGGCGGAAACCTGCCGGTTCCGTCGATGTACCTGCTCGAGAGCGGCCCGGGCTTCTGCCTGCACGAGTCGCTCCAGGTGTACGACGACCGCACGCGGAAACTCCTGGACCGCCTGCATGAGATCGGCCGCGCCGAGCCGGGCGGCATGGCGGGCGACGACCTCGTGCACCTCGACTTCCACACCGGCAACGTGCTGACCGACGCCGACCGGATCACCGGGATCGTCGACTGGGACGGGATCGGTCGCGGCGATCGCCGGTTCGCCCTGGTCACGTTGCGGTTCGACGCGCACGTCCGGCTGCCCGGCGCGGACCTGGCGTGGTTCGACGACCTCCTGCAGACCAGGCTCGACCCCGCCGTACTGCGCCTCTACTGGGCCCACATGACGCTCCGCCTGGTGGACTGGTCGATCCGCCACCACACGCCCGCGGACACCACCCGCTGGCTCGACTTCGCCGAACCGCGGCTGCACTGATCAACCCTTTTCGGCCCAGCCCGAAACTGGATCGAACACCCTGCCTGCACAGGGTCATCGCCCCTACCTTCGACAGTGAGACCTCCGACCGGAGGTCACCACTCGGGAGGGACAGAAATGCGCAAGATTGCTATGACTGCTGCCGGCATCGCCGCCGCTGTGATCGGTACCGGGATGGCGCTGGCGCCGACGGCCGACGCGGCGTCGACGGCGTCGGCAGGGGCCGCGGCGACCATGGGCACGACGGCGACCTGCCCGTCGGGCGCCGTGTGTCTGCGGGAGCCGAACGGCAGCATCCTGAGCAAGAACATCTGGTACAGCTACGGCGCGCACAACCTGCAGAACGTGACCGGTTACAAGGTCCTGATCAACAGTCAGACCGGCGGCGCCGGCTTCCAGATCTGCAAGGGCTACAACGGCACGAACTGCTACCCGGTGCAGCGCTACACCGGTGAGTACGCGTCGTACGACTTCACGCCGATCAACTCGATCGTGCTGGTGAGGTAGTCCGGCGGCACGCGACCGGGCTCCGGCCACCGCGGGGCCGGAGCCGGGTCGCGTCAGCCCTTGACCGCGCCTTCCTCGACGCCCTTGAAGAAGAAGCGCTGGAGGGTGGCGAAGACGATCACGATCGGGATGAACGCGATCATCGTGCCGGCCGCGATCAGCCGGGGGTTGTTGCTGAACGTGCCGGACAGGTACTGCAGGCCGACGGTCAGCGTGTACTTGTCCGGATCGGTCAGCACGATCAGCGGCCAGAGGAAGTCGTCCCAGGCGCCGATGAACGCGAAGATCGCGATCACGCTGATCGTCCCGCGCACCGACGGCAGGCCGATGTACACGAACCGTTGCCATGCGTTCGCGCCGTCCACGATCGCCGCCTGGTCGACCTCGAGCGGCAGCGCCCGGAACGCGTTGTACATCAGCAGCACGTTGAGGGCGCCGATCATGCCCGGCAACGCGACGCCGAACAACGTGTTCGCCAGCCCGAACTCCCGGACCGTCACGTACTGCGAGATGATCGTGACCTCACCCGGCAGGACCAGCGTCGCGAGGAACAGGCCGAGGACGATCTTGCGGCCGCGGAACTGCAGCCGGGAGATCGCGAACCCGGCCAGCGACGCGCCGACGATGTTGCCGCCGACCACCAGGAACGCGACCACGAGCGAGTTCCGCGCGTAGTCCCAGACCGGGATCGTGTCGGTGACCGCCTTGTAGTGGTCGAACGTCGGTTGCGCCGGCAGCAGCCGCGGGATCCGGGTGTAGATGTCCTCCCCGGATCCCTTCAGCGACGTCGACAGCTGCCAGAGGAACGGCCCGATCGTGATCAGCAGCACGAACACCAGCAGGACGTACCGCGCGACCTTCTCCCGCGGCGAGACCGAGTTGAACCCGAACGATCCCTTGCGCCGGACGGGCTTCGGCGCCTCCGGGGCGACGGCCGGCCGGGCCGGATCGGTGACAACGCTCATGCTTCAGCTCCCCGGCGATTGAGACGGGCCAGCACCAGCATCGGGACGACCGTGACGAAGAACAGCACGATCGACAACGCGGACGCGTACCCGAGGTTGCCCTCGAAGCCCTGGCTGTACTGCTGGATCAGCATCACCACCGAGTTGTCCCGGCCGCCCGGTCCGCCCTTGCCGCCGCTCAGGATGAACAGCTCCGAGAACACCCGCAGCGCGGACACCGAGATCAGGATCGAGATCAGGATCATGGTCCCGCGGACGCCCGGCACGGTCACGTGCAGGAACCGCCGCAGCGGCCCGGCGCCGTCGACCGCGGCGGCCTCGTGCAGCTCACGCCCGACGTTCCCGAGAGCGGCCAGGTAGATGATCATGTAGTACCCGAGCCCCTTCCAGATCGTCAGGCTGATCGCGCTCAGCAGCAACAGCCACTGGTCGGACAGGAACGGCAGCGGCCCGGAGATGACCCCGAGCTTCTCGGCCAGCCCGTTGACCAGGCCGCGGTCGTCCAGGATCCACTGCCAGATCAGGGCCACCACGACCGCCGACGCCACCACCGGGGTGTAGAACGCGGTCCGGAAGAACGTCATCCCGGGCAGCTTCTTCTCCACCAGCACGGCGAGCAGCAGCGGCAGGACGGTCAGGAACGGCAGGCAGACCACCATGTAGATCACGCTGTTCAGCAGCGCCCACCGCAGCTGCTCGTCGTGCAGCAGGGTCTCGAAGTTCTTCAGGCCGACGAAGGTCCCGCCACCCAGCGGCTTGGCGTTGGTGAACGACAGGATGACGGTGTTGATCGACGGCCAGAGGTTGAAGACCAGCAACCACGTGAGTGCTGGGATCACCAGCACCCACGGGGTGAACCAACGGTTGGAACGCATCACTGGGTCAGCAGCTGGTTGGCCTTGGCCACCGCGGCGTCGAGGGCTGCCTGCGAGGAGATCTTGCCGGAGATCGCCAGCGAGATCTGCTGCCCGATGAAGTCGTTGGTCGCGCCGCTGATCACCGGCGGCTGCAGCACCTTGGCCTTGGCCAGCGACTCGAACGCGAGCACCTTCGCGTCACTCTCCGGCGTGCCGTCGGACTTCGAGAAGTACGGGTCGGACGCGGACGCCTTGGTGGACGGGAAGATGTTCACGATCTTCGCGAACGCGGCCTGGTTCTCGGCGTTGGTGACGAACCGGGCGAGCGCGATCGCCGCGGCTTGGTTCTTGGTCTTGGCCGAGACCGACAGCCCCTGCACGTACAGCGGCGGGGTGTCGAGCGCCGGCGACGGGACGACCTTGCCCTTCAGCGACGGGTTGTCCTTGTTGAAGTCCTGGATCGCGTTGCCGCCGCCGGTGGTCCAGGCGACCTTGCCCTGGGTGAAGAGCTTGGAGTTGCCCAGGTACTCGTTGGTCAGGATGTCGCGCGGCATGTACCCGGCCTTGTAGGCGTCGCGGTACTTGTCCAGCAGCGCCGCGGCCTCGGGGGTGTTGAAGACGAACTTCTTGCCGTCGTCGGACAGGATCTTGACGCCGGCGTTGGTGAAGTCACCGATGCCGGGCAGCCGGCTCATCAGGTATTCCTTGCCGCCGGTCTTGTCGTGCATCGTCTTCGCGGCGGCGAGCAGCTCGTCGAAGGTCTTCGGCGGGTTCTTCGCGTCCAGGCCGGCCGCGGCGAACTTGGTCGCGTTCCAGTAGTCGATGTCGGTGTTCAGGTACCACGGGTAGCCGAAGGTGCCGTCCATGCCCTGGTACTGGTACGCCTGCACGCCGCCCTCGACGTACTCCTCGCTCAGCTTCGGGTCCGCGGCGGCGACGTCGAGCAGCATGTTCTGCTTGGCGAGACTCAGCGCGAAGTCGGGCGGCAGGTTCGTGACGTCCGGGAGCTGGCCGGCCGACGCCTGGCTCAGCACCTTCTTGTCGTAACCGTCGCCGGGCTGGTCCAGCCAAGTGACGTGCGTGCCCGGGTACTTCGCCTCGAACGCCTTGATCACGCCTTCGACGTACGACGTGAACTTGGGCTTCAGCGCCCAGGTCTGGAAGCTGACCTCACCGGTCACCTGGGCGTTCGCGTCGACGGTCGGCTTGGCACCGCCGCTGCCGCCGGAATCCTCGGAACCGAGGCCGCATCCGGCGAGGGTGAGAGCGGCGGCGGCAAGACTGGCCACGAGCGCCGAACGGCGTCTACGCATGGGATCTCCTGGATTTGATAAACCGGTATAGCTCCCGAACTATCCACATCGTAGAATCCGCTGTCAAGGGAGAGAGGGTGTCTCGGGACTCTGCGCCGTCGCGAGCAGGTGCTCGGCGGAGCGCAGCGCAAGGCGGAGGACGAGGCACGGAGTGGGGTTCTCCGTGCCTCGTCCTCCAACGCAGCGATGTGCCCGCCGAGCGCCGCGCAGTAGGCGCAGAGTCCCGAGACACCCTCAGAAGGAGGTGCCAGGCATGGCGAGACCGACGATCGCGGACATCGCGACCAGGGCCGGGGTGTCCAAGGGCGCGGTGTCGTTCGCGCTGAACGGGCGGCCGGGTGTCAGCGACGCGACCCGGGAGCGGATCCTGAAGATCGCCGAGCAGATGAGCTGGCGGCCGCACAGCGCGGCGCGCGCGCTCGGTGCGTCGCGGGTCGACTCGGTCGGCATGGTGATCGCCCGACCGGCCCGGACGCTCGGCGTCGAGCCGTTCTTCGCGCACCTGCTGTCCGGCGTCCAGTCGGGCCTGTCCGCGGAGTCGATCTCGCTGCAGCTGCTGATCGTCGAGGACACCGCGGCCGAGATCGAGGTGTACCGGCGCTGGGCGTCGGAGCACCGGGTCGACGGCGTGATCCTGGTCGACCTGACCGTGAAGGACCCGCGGGTCGAGGCACTGAAGGCGCTCGAACTGCCGGCCGTGGTGATCGGCGGCCGCGGCGGCAAGGGCGCGCTGGCCTCGGTCTGGGCCGACGACCGGGACGCGATGCTCTCGATCGTGGAGTATCTGGCCGCGCTCGGTCATCGCCGGATCGCCCACGTGGCCGGTACGCCGAACTTCCAGCACACCCAGCGCCGGATCCGGGCCGTCCGCGACGCCGCGCCCCGGCTCGGGCTGCTCGACGCGCCCTCGCTGACCACCGACTTCAGCGACGCGGAGGGCGCCGCGATCACCCGCAAGCTGCTCTCCCAGCCGGACCGCCCGACCGCGATCGTCTACGACAGCGACGTGATGGCGGTGGCCGGGCTCGGCGTCGCGATGGAGATGGGCGTGTCGGTCCCGGGCGACCTGTCGATCGTCGCGTTCGACGACTCGATCCTCACCCAGCTCATGCACCCGGCGCTGACGGCGCTGTCCCGCGACACCTTCGACTTCGGCCGCCAGGCCGCCGAGGTGCTGCTGCAGACCATCGCCGACCCCGGCACGGTGATCAACCGCCGCTCCGCCGACCCGGTCCTGACCGTCCGCGAGTCGACCGCTCCCCCGGCCTGATGTTGCCCTGATGGCCTAAACCGATTTAGCATCCTCGCATGGCTTCGGAGACCGTCGTGCCCAGGTTCGGTGCGAACTACGTGCCCTCGGCGGGATGGTTCTACAGCTGGCTGGATTACGACGGCGACGCGGTCCGCCGGGACTTCGCGGACCTGGCCGGCCTCGGCCTGGACCACGTCCGGGTGTTCCCGGTCTGGCCGTGGATCCAGCCGAACCGGGCGATCATCCGCGAGCGTGCGATCGCCGACCTGCTGGACACCATCGACGCGGCCGCCGAGCACGGGCTGAGCGTCGCGGTCGACCTGATCCAGGGGCACCTGTCCAGCTTCGACTTCCTCCCGTCGTGGGTGCTGACCTGGCACAAGAGCAGCCTGTTCGAGGACAGCACGGTCCGCGACGGACTCACGGCGTACGTCGACGTCGTGGCCCGGGCGGTCGCCGCAAAGCCGAACGTCTTCGCGATCACGCTCGGCAACGAGGTCAACAACCTCTGGCCGGACAGCCCGACCACGCCGGAGGCCTCGACCGCCTGGGCGCAGGACCTGCTGGCCACGCTGAAGCAGGCCGCGCCCGGCGTCCTCGCGCTGCACTCTGTCTTCGACGACGCCTGGTACAAGGGCGACCATCCGTTCCACCCGGTCGACGCGGTGGATGTCGGGGATCTGACCACTGTCCACTCGTGGGTTTTCAACGGGGTCTCACGAGTGGACGGTCCCCTCGGCCCGGCCACCCTCACGCACGCCGACTACCTGATCGAGCTCGCGAAGTCCCTGGCGCCGGAGCGCCCGGTCTGGCTGCAGGAGATCGGCGTGCCCGGGCCCGATATCCCCGTCGAACTGCAGGCCGAGTTCACCCGGCGGACCGTTGAGACAGTCCTGGGCAACCCGGCGCTGTACGGCGTGACGTGGTGGTCATCGCACGACATCGACCGCCGCCTGCTCGACTTCCCGGACCGCGAGTACGACCTCGGCCTTTTCACCGTCGACCACCGGCGCAAGCCGGCTGCTGACGCGCTCGCCGACCTGATCGCGACGGTGCGCGCGAACGGCGTACCGGCGCAACCGCCCGCCACCACGCTGACCGCGCCGATCAACCTCCGCACGGAGCCCGCCCGCCGCGCGGAAGTTGCCCCCGGCAGCGACTTCCACCTCCGCTGGGTCGAGGCCCGCACCGAGGGGCCGGTACGGATCGCGCTGCCTTGATCGTGTACCAGGTCGACAGGACGTCTCGGCGCGCTGCGGCACCGACGCCCGCCGGTTGAGCGTGAGACCGGCCGACTGGTTGCGACACGTCCTGTCGAGATGACACAGACCAG
Source organism: Kribbella sp. NPDC051936 (assembly GCF_040680955.1). Lineage (NCBI taxonomy): Bacteria > Bacillati > Actinomycetota > Actinomycetes > Propionibacteriales > Kribbellaceae > Kribbella > Kribbella sp. NPDC051936. The sequence continues at coordinate 45,934 of NZ_JBFAXS010000010.1, forward strand.
CCAGGGCCTAGGACTGCTTGGCGATCAGTACCTCGATGCCGTCGAGGATGCGGGCCAGCCCGAACTCCAGGTCGTCGTCGAGCTCGTCCTCGTACTCGTGGTTGAGGTACAACGCCGTCAGCGTCGGGTAGCCGCCCTCGATCAGCCGTGGTACCAGGAACTTGCCGACCTGCTCGGCCTGGACCGGCGTGGTGTCACTCGCTCCGAGCTGACGGGCCAGGGTTGCGTAGTTCCGCGACCAGCCGTCCAGCAGCACCAGACAGCCGAGGTTGTCGTGCTGGCTGAGCCCGGTCCCGGCGAGGGCCGCGAGCATCACCTCGACCCAGCGCAGCAGGTTCGGCGTGACGGGCGCGCCCCGGATCGGTACGTCGAGCAGCCACGGGCGCTCGGCGTACAGCTTGACCTGCGCGTCCACCCACGCGATCGCGGCGGCACGCCAGCCGGACGGCAGCTCGGGCGGTAGGCCGACCGCCTGGTCGTGGACGAGCACGATCAGCTCTTCCTTGGACCGCACGTAGCGGTACATCGCGTTCGTGGTGACGCCGAGGTGCGCCGCGATCCGCTGCAGCGAGACCGCCTCGAACCCGTACCGATCGCCGAACTCGATGCCGGTGGCCACGATCTGCTCGATCGACAGCGCCGGCTTCGGCCCGCGCCGCTGCACCGGCAGCACACCCCAGGACAGGGCCAGCCCCGGCGGCAGGTCCGCGTGGTCCTCGGTCATGTCTCCCATCCTGACGTACGCCGCCGCGCACCGGACAGGGGTGTTAGCACCACCGCGGAAACGGGTCCTGAGCAGCGCGCGCCGAAACTGTGCAATCCATACGCTTTTTACATCGGAACCCGCTGAAAGGACCAACGACCATGAACACGATCCTCGAACCGCTGCTGACCCCCGACCAGGTCCAGCTCACCGACGCCGACCGGCGCGCGGCGATCTCCAAGCTCGAAAGCGCCGTCCGGCAGGCCGCGCTGACCCCGGCCCAGGCGAGCGACCGGCAGGACCGCGTGCTCGCGGCCCGGACCCGCGGCGAGCTCCGGAGGATCCTCGCCGGCGTCGCGGACGCGGCCCCGCCGCGCGGGCTGACGACTGCGCTCCGTGTCGCGACCGGCGTCTGGCTGGTCACCTGCGTGGTGCAGTTCGTGGTCTGGGCGTCGCTGGCGATGTTCGGCCACTTCGACAGCCCGTGGTGGCTCTGGTCAGACCTCGGGCTCGGCGCAGTCGTCGCGATGCTGTGGTGGACGAACGAGTCCTACCACCGCAAGTCCGACGTACTGGTTACCCAGTGATCTACTCCGTGACCTCGACCCACGCGTAGCCGCCGTCCTCCAGCCGCACCACCTGGAAGCCGGCGGCCAAGCGGCGTACGTCGTCGGTCTCGATCACGCCCGCGGCCGGGCCGGCGATGTCCAGCACGATCGCGGCCGCGCCTTCCTGGATCGCCGCTGTGGCGACCAGCTGCGCCTGGGCCGGCATCGGGCGGGCCTCCGGACTCCAGCGCGCCAGGCTCTCGGTGCCGGTGAACGCGAGCAGCGCGTTCCGCCCGTCCTGGCCCTGGAGCAGCGCGACAGCCATGTCCGACGTCTTGTCGTGCGCCAGCCCGTTCTCGTCGTACTCCACCTCGCCGAGCATCGCGACGACCGGCACCAGCAGCCGTGCCTTGGTGAGCGCCGCGAGCACCGCTCCCCCGTCGCCGGTGGCGAGCGCGGTCGCCAGCGCCGGGTCCGCCGACCCGTCGTCGTTGTCGAACCCGGTGAACGCCAGTCTCCGCTGTGGTGGTTGCACGGCTTCATTGTCCCCGGACCGGGGTTTCAGGGGTCCGTCAGGGCTGTTCCCCTCTTGGATCGCGGTCCAACTGTGCGAGCCTGGGTATGTGCCTGACTTCAACGATTTGACGCTGCTGCCGTTCTGCGTAGGGCTCACGCTGCTCGGTCTGATCGGCTCGTGGGCCGCGTGGCGGCGCCGCGGGGTCGCGGCCGGCACGCGCGGTGTGGCCTGGTCGCTGCTGCCGGTCTCGCTATACCTGACCGGGCTGCTGGAGCTGGTCTGGGACGTGGTCCGCTCCTCCGTGAGCTGGGTCACGCACCTGATCTTCTCGCCGACCGTCTGGGCCGGTGTCGCGCTGTTCGGCGTCTCGGTCGTGCTGTACGTCGTGTCCGGTGTAGCCCGCGGCCGCGGTGGGAACCAGAAGAAGGCAGAGAAGAAACCCGCCTCGCCCGCGGGAGAGCTGACGAGCACAGGTCCAGCGCCCGCGTCGGCCACTACCACCAAAGCTGCTGAGCGCTCAAGGGGGCCGTCAAAGGGGAAGGCGAAGCAGCAGGAATCGTCGGAGTTCGACGAGATCGAGGACATCCTGAAGCGCCATGGAATCAACTGACAAGGCCCCTGACCACGGCCCCACGCCCCTGACCATCGACTCGCTCCTGGACAACGTCCAGGCCGGATCACCCCATCTCGGCCGCACCCGGCTGATCGGCATCGACGGACCGGCCGGCTCCGGAAAGACCACCGTCGCCGCCCACGTCGAGGCCCGCGCGAAACTGCGCGACCTGAACACGTCCGTCATCCACATGGACGACCTCTACGACGGCTGGACCGGAGCGGAGCGCGGCTTCGCTCTGCTCCGCGACCATGTCCTGCAGCGGCTGGCCGACGGCCGCGAGGGACGCTACCGGCGGTACGACTGGTACCAGGGCGCGTACGCCGAGTTGCACGTCGTACCGAGCACCGTCGATCTGCTGATCGTCGAAGGCGTCACGGCCTGCGACCGGGACGCGGCGCACTGGCAGTCGCTGCGCCTGTGGGTCGAGACGTCGAACGAGGTCCGGCTGGACCGCGGCATCGACCGCGACGGCGAGGCCCTGCGCGACCACTGGCTGGAGTGGATGCGCTGGGAGCGTGACCATTTCGCCGAGCAGGCCACCCGCTCCCGCGCCCACGTCATCGTCGACGGCAACCCGTCGACACCCTTCGACCCCGCGCTCGAGCTCGTCGCCACGTCGGTGGCACTACCGCCTCACGACTCAGCCGCGTCCTGACGTCCGTCCCACGACCACCGCGTGACGGCCTGGCCGTCGTCGATGTCCTCGGTGTTGTGCCGGTACATCGTGTTGAAGGTGGCCCAGGCGAAGTAGTCGTGCAGCACCGAGCGGACCCGCTCGTCGTCGATGCCGGCATCGACCAGCGCCGCGTCGAAGCAGTCGATCGCGCGATGGTTCATCTCGTCGTGTTCACCGTTACCCGCGTGGCGGCGCTGGACGGATGCCTCGCTGCCGTAGGACTCGGTGTAGACGGACGGTCCGCCCAGGGCCTCTCCCCAGTACGCCGCGAGCCGCTCGGTGTGATCCGGTCGCGCCCCGCCGTGAAAGGCGTGGCTGACGACCTCGTCCGCCATCACCCGCTCGTGCCACGCCGCCGCCAGCCGCAGCATGCCGTCGGCCCCACCTGCCGCTTCGTAAACGGTCTCCATGGCGTCAGTCTGCTGCAACGCGGCAAGCCGGTCACGGATCTGAGCTCGTTCCGGCTCGGAACCGGCCAGCGCAAGTGCGTGCTCGTAAGCGGTGATCGCCTCGGGCACTTGTCCGAGGCGCTGCAGGAGGTCCGCCCGCGCCAGCGCGAACGGGTGGTAGTCCTGGAGGCGGGGTTCGGCGGCGAGCTCGTCGAGGAGTTGAAGGCCGGCGGCGGGTCCGTCGCGGAGCGCGATCGCGGCGGCGCGGTTCAGGGCGACCACCGGGGACGGGTCGAGGTCCAGCAGCACGTCGTACAGCTGGACGATCTGCGGCCAGTCGGTGCCGGCGAAGTCGATCGCCTCGTCGTGCACGGCGTTGATCGCGGCCTGGACGGCGTACGGTCCGGGCGGTCCGCCGGTGAGGGCGGCGACGACCAGGTCGCGCCCTTCGGCGATCATGTCGTGGTCCCAGCGGCCGCGGTCCTGGTTCTCGAGCAGCACGATCTCGCCGTCCGGGCCGGTGCGGGCGTCGCGGCGGGCGTGGATCAGCAGCATCAGGGCGAGCAGGCCGGTGACTTCGCGCGCGTCCGGGAGCAGCCGGTGCACGATGCGGGCCAGGCGGATCGCTTCCTCGGCGAGGTCCAGGCGTTGCAGGTACGGGCCGGCGCTGGCGGCGTACCCCTCGGTGAAGACGGAGTAGATCACCTGCAGGACACCGGGCAGCCGCTCCGGCAGCTCGTCCGGCCCGGGCACCCGGAACGGGATCCGCGCCTCCCGGATCTTCTTCTTCGCGCGGACGATCCGCTTCGCCATCGTCGCGGTCGGGACCAGGAAGGCCCGCGCGACCTCCGGCGTGGTCAGCCCGGCCAGGCAGCGCAGGGTCAGCGCGCCGCGGTCCTCCGGGGCGAGCGCGGGGTGCGCGCAGGTGAAGAACAGCTGCAGCCGCTCGTCGGGCAGGTCGTCCCCGGCGGCCTGCGGCGCGGACCGGTCCGCCTCGACCTGCAGAATCGCGAGTTTGGCGGCGTACACCTGGTCCCGCCGGAGCCGGTCGACCGCCTTCCGCCGGGCGGTGGTCATCAGCCAGCCGCCCGGGTTCGGCGGGACGCCGTCGATCGGCCAGCGGGTGAGCGCCGCCTCGATCGCCTCCGACGTGACCTCCTCGGCCAGGTCGAGGTCCCCGAAGCGCCGGGCGAGCGCGGCCAGCAGCCGGCCGCGCTCCTCCCGGAAGACCGCCTCGACCTGCTCCATCAGAACTCGGCGACCGGCCGGACGATCACGGATCCGCCGCCCCGCGACCCGGGGCACTTCGCGGCCCAGTCGAGCGCGACGTCCAGGTCCGGTACGTCGATCACGTAGAACCCGCCGAGCACCTCCCGGGTCTCCGCGAACGGCCCGTCGGTCACGGTCCGCCGGCCGTCGTTGGCCACCTCGACCCGGGTCGCGGTGACCAGATCGGCCAGCGACTCGGACGCGACCACCACGCCGGCGTCCTGGATCTCCTTGTCGAACCGCATCCAGTCCTCCGGCTCGCACCCCACCGGCGCGTCCTGCAGGTCCAGCTCACCGGCGTTGATCAGCAGCATGTACTTCACGTCGTACCTCCTGTCAGCGTGTCTACAGCATCACCACGAACGGGGTCGCTCCCGATGGACAGGTCGGTGAGGATAGACCCATGAACGTTTTGCCATCGGGTGAGCAGTGGGTCCTTCGCAGCGGCGGGTTCGAGGCGACCGTGGTGAGTGTCGGGGGCGGGGTGCGGGAGCTGACGTACGAGGGGCGGCCGGTCCTGCTCGGGTACGCCGAGGACGAGGCCGCGCATGCCGGGCTCGGGCAGCACCTGTTCCCGTGGCCGAACCGGATCACCGACGGGCAGTACACGTTCGACGGTGCCGACCAGCAGCTGTACCTGACCGAGCCCGCCCGGCAGAACGCCATCCACGGCCTGACCCGCTGGGCCAACTGGACCCGCGCCGACGACGGCTCGGACCCGGCGGTCGTCGTCGCCACCCACCGCCTGCACGGGCAGCCCGGCTACCCCCACCAACTCGACCTACGCCTCACCTACCAGCTGACGGACCGGCTCACGGTCACCGCTGTCGCCACGAACATCGGCAGTAGTGCGGCGCCGTACGGCTACGGAGCACATCCGTATCTGACGGTCGGACGCGTGATCGACGACTGTGTCCTCGAGTTCACCGCCGCCGATCGCCTGGAAGTGTCCGCGGACCAGATGACCCCGACGGGCCTCGCGCCGGTCGCCGGGTCGCCGTACGACTTCAGCGGTGGCCGCCTGATCGGGGAGACCTCGATCGACAACGCCTTCACCGGGCTGGATGCCGAGTGGTCCGTTGCCCTGACCGACCCGGACAGCGGCGCGCGGTCCGTACTGACGGGTGACACGCCGTGGATGCAGCTGTTCACCGGCGAAGCTGTCGGCCGTACGGCGCTCGCGGTCGAGCCGATGACCTGCCCGCCGGACGCGTTCCGCACCGGTCAGGACCTGGTCGTCCTCGCGCCGGGCGAATCGCACACGACTAGTTTTCAGGTGTCTGTCTAGGGCCCGCGCCGTGCTCGCGGGCGACCGCCGCCAGTTGCTTGGCGGCCCGGGTCGCCCGCGCGCCCTCGGCGGTCTGGACCGCGAGGATGCCGATCCGGTTGTCGTCGGCATCGAACAGCTGCAGCCACGCGTCCCCGGGCCGGAAGCGCAGCGCGGTGACCTCCGACCAGGTCAGCGTGTAGGACTTGAACACGTTCCGGATCCGCAGCCGGTCCGGGTACGCGGTCACCCGCAGCGTCGACATCCGGTACAGGATCCAGAGCACGGCGCCGAAGAACGCCAGCAGGGTGATCCGCTGGAACCAGTCGAACGTGGCGCGGTCCTCCGGCGACAACCGGAACCAGATCACCCCGAACACGGCGATCAACGACAACCCCATGCCGGCCGCCATCGCCGCCACGATCCGCGGATGGAACGCGTACACGCTGTCTGTCGACCCGGACATGACCGCAGGCTTCAGATCCGGCATGCGTGGATGTCGGTGGTGAGGATCGCGCGGGCGCCGACCTCCCAGAGCTGGTCCATCAGCCGCTGCGCCTCGGCCCGCTGGACCATGACGCGGACGGCGACCCAGCCCTGCCGGTGCAGCGGCGAGACGGTCGGCGACTCCAGACCGGGCGCGACCGCGGTGGCGGCGTCCACGTCCTCGGCGCGGATGTCGTAGTCCATCATCACGTAGTTGCGCGCGATCAGGACACCCTCGAGCCGGCGGACGAGCTGCTGCAGGCCGTTCGGCGGGATCTCGACGCCGTGCCGCTTGATCAGCACTCCCTCGGACTGCAGGATCGGCTCCCCGAACACCTCGAGCCCGGCCTGGCGCAGCGTCGTCCCGGTCTCCACGACGTCCGCGATCACGTCCGCGACGCCCAGCTGGACGGCCGACTCCACGGCGCCGTCGAGACGCACGACCGACGCGTCGACCCCGTTCTCGGCCAGGTGGTCCTGCAGCACCCCGGCGTACGACGTGGCGATCCGCTTGCCGGCCAGGTCCTTCACGGTGTCCGCGACCCCGGGCCGCCCCGCGAACCGGAAGGTGGACGAGCCGAACCCGAGGCCCATGATCACGTCCGCGTCGGCGTGCGAGTCGAGCACCAGGTCGCGGCCGGAGATGCCGACGTCGAGCGTGCCCTCGCCGACGTACACGGCGATGTCGCGCGGGCGGAGGTAGTAGAACTCGACCTCGTTGGCCGCGTCGGTGAGAGTGAGGTCCTTGGTGCTCCGGCGCTGCTTGTAGCCGGCCTCGACGAGCATCTCGGTGGCGGCTTCGCTCAGCGAGCCCTTGTTCGGTACTGCGACGCGCAGCATGGCGACTGACCCTTTCTGGGGTTGTGAACCGGTGATCTGCGGGAGGTGCTCCTACAGATGTCGGTACACGTCGTCGAGCTCCAGGCCGAGCGCGTGCATCATCACCTGGGCGTGGTAGAGCAGCTGGGACAGCTCCTCCGCGGCCCGCTCCTTGCTCTCGTACTCGGCGGCCATCCAGGACTCGGCGGCTTCCTCGACCAGCTTCTTGCCGATCGCGTGCACGCCGGCGTCCAGCGCCGCCACAGTCCCGGAACCCTCCGGCCGTGTCGCCGCCTTCTCACCCAGCTCGGCAAACAGCTCCTCGAAACTCTTCATCGCGCGCCCAGCCTACGGGTCCCGGTCGCGCGGCCCGCCGCCAGGTCCGGTGGGCGGACCTTCGCCGTGCGTTACTGGGGCATGGACAGACCGACGCAGATCTCGGTGATGCTGGCGGTATCCGACGCCCCGGCCGCCGCACGCTGGTACGCACAGGCGCTCGGCGCCGTCGAACTGTGGAACCTGGGCAGCGTGATCGGGCTGAGTATCGGCGGCGCCCCGCTGTTCCTCGGCGAGCCCGGGAACAACATCTGGAACACGCCCGCGGCGACCGGCGCCCCCACGGTGCGGGTCGAGGTGTTCGTGGACGACCCGGACGGCTTCGTCCAGCGTGCCGTCGAGGCGGGCGCGGACGGGAGCTTCGACCCGGTGCGCGATCACGCCGTGCCCTGGGGGACGCATCGGCAGGGGTCGTTCCTGGACCCGTTCGGGCACCTGTGGTTCGTCGGCGACCGATCGCCGCTAGGGGATGGCGAGCGCGGCTGACCGGCTGCGGGGCGGTGAGTGCGCGTCGACGTACCAGTCGTGCCGCTCGGACAGCAACTGCTTGATCATCGCGTAGTCGACCGTGTCGTCGGGGGTGCGCAGGTGGTACGGCGGCGGGTAGAACGCGTCGCCGAGGAGGGCGACACCATCGGCGAGGACGATGAGGGAGTCGGGCGCGTGGTTGCCGCCGACATGCCGCAGTACGACGTCAATCGGCAGCGTGAGCGTGTCGTCGAAGGTTTCGTCCGGGAGGACGATGCGGAAATCGGTCCAGTCGGGAACGGCCAAGGCGCGGGCGCGGAAGCTCGGGCCGAGTTTCGGGTCGGCCTCGACCTGGTCGTGAAGGTAGCGGTGGCTCCAGGGGCGCTCGGACTCCTCTGCCAGCAGGTCGACGGCGCTGGAGTGTGCGATGACAGTCACGTCCGGCCAGCCGCAGGCGCCCCAGGTGTGATCCCAGTGGTGGTGGGTGTAGACGAGCCACCTCGGCGCGGGCAGTCCGGCCGCCTCGATCGCCGTACCGATGGCGCGGGCGTGCTCGGGACTGTTACCGGCGTCGACGAGCACGCTGCCGCGGTCGTCGGCGACCACGGCGACGGACGGGCGGATCGCGTCCGGATCCGGGTCGTGCGGGTAGATCCAGACCCGGCCGGCCAGGTGCTGCAGCATGTGGCCGACGATAGCTGGATGCACAGTCCACGGAGAGCCCGCGAGCTCGGCGTCGTCGTCGGTACGCTGCCCACCGGGCCGCTCAACGCGATCACCGACGTACCCGGCGTGCTCGTCGGCCAGACGACGATCACCGGCGACGGACTGAACACCGGCGTGACCGCGATCGTCCCGGCCGGGTGGGCGGACGGGCTGCCGGCCGCGGTTGCTGTCGGCAACGGGTACGGGAAGCTGGTCGGGACGACGCAGATCGACGAGCTCGGGGTGATCGAGACGCCGATCCTGCTCACCGGGACCCTCAGCACGTTCCGCGTCGCCGACGCGCTGATCACCTGGCTGCTGGACCGCGACCCACGAGCCACCAGCCTCAACCCAGTAGTCGGCGAAACCAACGACGGCCACCTCTCCGACATCCGCCGGCGCCCCATCACCCCGGCCCACGTCCATCACGCCCTCGACACCGCCTCGTCGGCCCTCCCAGTCGAAGGCTGCGTCGGAGCGGGCTCGGGCACCACCGCGCTAGGCTTCAAAGCCGGCATCGGCACGGCCTCCCGCACCCTCACCGGGCCCACGCCTGCACCCCTTGCCCCGCCCCAACCCGCCTGGGATTCCGCGGTCTCCCCGCCCGCCACCTCACCCGCGCCGACCGCAGGTCCGGCGGCAGCTGCCGACGTCCAGCCGACTCCCGGCGACGGGTACACGGTCGGGGTTCTGGTACAGGCGAACTTCTCCGGACTGCTGTCTGTGCTGGGCAAGCCGGTTCCCGCCGAGCCGATCGACGCGGACGGCAACTCCTGCATGATCGTGGTGGCGACGGACCTCCCGCTCGATTCCCGCCAGCTCGGACGCCTGGCCAGGCGGGCGATCTTCGCGATGGGCCGCGTCGGCTCCGACTACGCGCCGGGCAGCGGCGACTACGCGATCGCCTTCACCACCGCCGGTACGCCGGACTACGCCGACCGCGACCTCCGCGGCCCGTTCCAGGCCGTCACCGAATCGGTCGAAGAAGCCCTGCTCAACTCACTGACCATGGCTCGAAGCACCACCGGCTTCCAGGGGCGCACCGCCCAGGCCGTCCCCCACGACCTCATCACCGACCGACTCGGACCCCGCTGACGGCCGGCGAACTCGACCGGCCGCCACTGCGCCGACGCACGGCGGCCCCGACCAGCAGCCCGAACGCCGCTACCGCCGCGACCGTACGCACCGCGTGTGCGATCTGCCAACGATCACGGACGCCCGCCCAGTCCGCCGGCGGCTGCTGGACCGACCACGACGACTGGTCCGAGTTGATCGACAGATTCACCGCCAGCGTCGTCACGAACACGATCACCAGCAAGGCGACCGCGGTGATCGCCAACCGTCGACCGTCGCCGCGGCTCCGGATCACCACCGCCACGGTCGTGACGATCGCCGGTATCAGCGTCACCGACGCGAGCTTGTCCAACGAGTCCAACTCCACCAGCCGTACCTGCGTGTAGACGCCGGCGCCGAACGAGCGCAGCGAGGTCTCCAGCACCATCACACACACCAGGAATCCGGCGAACAACCCGCTGAAGAACAAGCTCACCCCACGCAGCACCATCAGTACCCCACCCCGATCGGCTGACCAACGGCTGCCGGGTCGTCGAGCACCGCCAGCATCAGATGCGCCGCGTCCGCGCGCGAGATCGAGTAACTCCGCGGCACCGTGCCGCCGACAACAGTCCGGTAGCGGCCCGTCAACGGCTTGTTGGTCAGCTTCGGCGGCCGCACGATCGTCCAGTCCGTCGCGCTCGCCCGGATGTCGGCCTCCATCACCCGGAGGTCGGCGTACACGTCCGCGGCGAACGCGTTGATCGCCGGATAGAGCAGCCGCCGGTTGAGAAAACCCTCATCCGCCGGGATCGGCCCGAGCGGCGCAGCGCTCACTGCGACGAACCGCCGTACCCCGGCCGCTTCCATCGCCCCCAGGATCGACTGCGTACTGCGCGACGCGACCGGCCCGTCCTTCCGCCCGCGCGGCCCCACTCCCGAAATCACCGCCGTACTGCCGTCGACCGCCTCGCGCAGCGGCTCGGCCGCATCCAGCCCCGGCACCCGCACCACCGCCAGCGACGGGTGCTCCAGCTCGAACGCGGACGCCGTCCGCACCACCGCCGTCACCTTGTGACCCGCATCGAGCGCCTGCCGTACGACGTGGCCGCCGATCCCGCCCGTCGCGCCGAACACCGTGATCCTCATCGCGCCTCCTCTTCCGTTATCCATATAGTACGAAACTCGTAATATATGGAAAAGACAGAATCAGGTGACGCGCGCCACCATGGGCTCAGGAGTAGAGCCGGAGGATCCTGCGGGCCAGCTCGGCGATCTCGGCCCGCAGCTCGGGCGGTTCGAGGACCTCGACCGCGTCGCCGAACCGGCTCAGCGACGCGGCGGCGTTGCCGATCGACTCGATCGGGATCGTGACCACGACACTGCCGTCGGGCTCCGGCGTCGCCGCGGCGACCGCCTTGACGAGAGTCGGGTACGAGACGTCGTACATCCTGCCCGCGAGTCGCGCCGCCACCCGGACGACGGCGTCACCGGTGAAGCGCAGGCGGTCGAATCCCGTCAGATGGTGCTGCCAGAAGTCCGCGAGGTGGAAGTCGGCCGCCCGCTCGAACGCCTCGTCGGTCGGCGTCAGCTCGAGGATGTTGGAGACGCGGTACGTCCGGAGCCCGCCCGGCGTGGACGCCACGACGTACCAGCTGCCGTTCTTCAGGACCAGCCCGTACGGCTCGAGGACCCGCTCGACCTCGCGAGGCTCCTCCCACCGGCGGTACCGGACCTGCACCCGGCGGTCGTGGAGCACGGCGTCGGCGATCGCGGACAGGTGCGGGGAGTCCTCGGCGTCCTGGTACCAGGCGGGCAGGTCCAGGTGGAAGCGGTTCTTCAGCCGGCCGGCGCGGTCCCGCTGATCGGGAGCCAGCGCGGCCAGCAGTTTGAGTTCGGCGGCGCTCGTCTCCGCGGTCAGCCCGAGCGCAGCGGCCGCGCCCGGCATGCCGACGAGGAAGAGCGCGGCCGCTTCCTGTTCGGTGAGACCGGTCAGGCGGGTGCGGTAGCCCTCGACCAGGCGATACCCGCCCGCTCGGCCCTGGTCGGCGTACACCGGAACTCCCGCCGCGGCGAGCGCCTCGACGTCGCGATAGATCGTCCGCAGCGACACCTCCAGCTCGTCGGCGAGCTCACGCGCGGTCAACCGCCGGCGCGTCTGCAGCAACAGCAGGATCGACAACAGCCGGCTCGAACGCATACTCCGAGGTTAGTCCTGATCGCTGCCATGGGTTGTCAGGTTTAGCTCGCAGGCTGGCACCATGACGACTTGGACCAAGGTGACCGGCGACTTCGACTTCCTCAACGGGTACTTCGACGTCCACCACCGCACGCTCAAGCAGGCGTTCGCGGGGTGCGACGAATGGCTCGAGTACGACGGGACCACGACCGCCCGCACGTACTTCGACGGGCAGATCAGCATCGACGAGATGCGGTTCCCGACCAAGGGGTCGTACGGGCTGTCGCTGCGGCTGTTCGACCCGGTCAGCGAGCAGTGGAGCATCTGGTGGGTCAGCAGCACCACGATGAAGCTGTACCCGCCTGTGCACGGCGGATGGGCGGCCGACGGGTCCCGGTGCCGCCTGGTCGGCGAGGACACCCACGACGGGCGCCCGATCCTGTGCAGCTACGAGTGGTCGGACATCACCGCGGACACCGCCCACTGGGAGCAGGCGTACTCCGCCGACGGCGGCGAGACCTGGGAAACCAACTGGATCATGGACTTCACCCGGCGCTCCACTCCCCCGCCCGCACTCGACGTACCCAAGCTCACCGACGACTTCGACTTCCTCGTCGGACGCTGGTCCTTCCACAACCGGCGCCGGCGTCCCGTGCTCGGCGAGCCCTTCGAGTGGTACGAACACGACGCCACGATGGAAGCCACCACGTACTTCGACGGCGCGATCAGCTTCGACGAAGGCTGGTTTCCGAGCGAAGGCTTCCGCGGCGCGACCTTCCGCCTCTACGACCCCGAGGCCAAAACCTGGTCCATCCACTGGATCAACAGCCAGCGCGGCCGCCTCGAATCCCCCGTCATCGGCTCCTTCACCCCCGACGGCACCGGCACCTTCGAAGGCCCCGACGACTGGAACGGCCAACCCATCGACGTCCGCTTCCTCTGGACCCCCGGCACCGACAAAGCCGCCTGGCAACAATCCTTCTCCACCGACCAGGGCAAAACCTGGACCACGAACTGGCACATGGAACACACCCGCGTCGACTGAGGTCTGTGAACAAGCAATGGGGTCGGTGAACAGGCTATTAGCTGTTCACCGACCCCATAGGGTGTCGCATGAGCTCAGGTTCGTCCTACCCCAGTTGGCGGACGGCGGCCAGGGTCGAGAGGGCTGCCTGGGTGGCTTCGTAGCCTTTGTCTTCTCGGCTGTCGGGGAGGCCGGCTCGGTCCAGGGCCTGGGGGTCGTTGTCGCAGGTGAGTACGCCGAAGCCGACAGGGACGCCGGTGCTGACGCCGACCTGCATGAGGCCTTCGGTCGCCGCCTGGCAGACGTATTCGAAGTGCGGGGTGTCGCCGCGGATCACCACGCCCAGCGCGACCACGGCGTCGTACCCGGACTTCGCGGCGTGCAGTGCCGCGACGGGGAGTTCGAACGACCCGGGCACGCGGATGACGGCGTGGTCGGTGACGCCGGAGTCCTCCAGTGCGCGGAGGGCGCCGGCGAGCAGGCCGTCGGTGACCTTCGGGTGCCACTGGGCGGCGATGATCGCGACCCGGGCGCCGTCCACGCGGGGTGCCTCGATGGTGGGTGCTCCACTGCCCGACATCAGCCGGCTCCGTTCTCTTCGGTCAACACGCCACCTGGCAGGTGGTGGCCCATCCGGTCGCGCTTGGTGCGCAGGTACCGCAGGTTGTGCTCGGTCGGGTCGATGAAGATCCCGCGGCGCTCGACGACGTCGATGCCGTACCCCTGGACGCCCGCGAGCTTGTCGGGGTTGTTCGTCAGCAGCCGCGCCGACGTCACCCCGAGGTCGGCGAGGATCTGCGCCCCGGTGCCGTAGTCGCGCGCGTCGGCCGGCAACCCGAGGTCCAGGTTCGCGTCGACGGTGTCCCGCCCCGCGTCCTGCAGCTCGTACGCCTGCAGCTTGTGCAGCAGCCCGATCCCGCGCCCTTCATGGCCGCGCAGATAAACGACGACACCACCCTCGGCAGCGACCTGCCGAAGCGCCTCGTCCAGTTGCGGCCCGCAGTCGCACCGCAGCGAACCGAACACGTCGCCGGTCAGGCACTCCGAGTGCAGCCGCACCAGCGTCGGCCCGTCCCCGATCTCGCCGCGGACCAGCGCGAGTTGCTCCGACCCGTCCACGACGTTCCGGTAGCCGTGGGCAACGAAATCGCCGTACCGGGTCGGCAGCGTCGTCGTCGCGACCCGCTGGATCTGGGACTCGGTACGACGCCGGTACCGGATCAGGTCGTCGATCGACACCAGCACGAGCCCGTGCTCGTCGGCGAACTCCCGCAGCTCCGGACCGCGCTTCATGGTCCCGTCGTCGTTCACCATCTCGGAGATCACCGCGGCCGGCGTCAACCCGGCCAGCCGCGCCAGGTCGATGGACGCCTCGGTGTGCCCGGGCCGAACCAGTACGCCGCCTTCGCGACCGCGCAGCGGGAACACGTGCCCCGGCTGCACCAGGTCGTACGGCTCCGAGGCGGAGTCGGCCAGCACCCGGATCGTCCGCGCCCGGTCGGCGGCCGAGATCCCGGTGGAGATGCCGTCCCGCGCGTCGACGGAGATCGTGTACGCCGTCCGCATCCGCTCGCGGTTGTGCGGCGTCATCAGCGGGATCCCGAGCCGGTCGAGCTCCGCGCCCTCCATCGGCACGCACACCACACCGGAGCTGTACCGGATCAGGAACGCCAGCAGCTCGGGCGTCGCCTTGGACGCGGCGAAGATCAGGTCGCCCTCGTTCTCGCGGTCCTCGTCGTCGACGACGATCACCGGCCGCCCGGCGCGGATCTCCTCGATCGCGTGCTCGATCGTGTCGAGCTTCAGCACGTCACCCATCTAACCCACCACCACCGGTTCAGGAGTCTGGATCCGCTCACGGTTCTGGATCTTCCACCACGACGCGAATCCGAGGACGCAGAAGAGGCCGTACACGATGTACATCGTCGCGGACGGGTAGAACTTCGCCTGCACCAGCAGCGGTACGCCGACCACGTCGACGGCGATCCAGATCAGCCAGAACTCGACGAAGCCGCGCGCCATCCCGTACGTCGCCAGGATCGAGCCGGTGAGGATCCACGCGTCCCACTGCGGGCCCCACGAGCCGAGCTCGCGCAGCACGAAGTACGAGATCGCGTACAGCACCACGGCGACACCGCCGAGTTCGAGCCGCTCGCGCGCGGTCGCCCAGCGCGGCTGCACCGCCTTGTCGGCGCCGTGGTGCCGGGTCTGGTACCAGCGGTACCACCCGTACAGGCTGACGAGCGCGAAGAACACCTGCCGGCCGGCCTGACCCCAGAGGTCCTTGTCCTGCGGGGTGTCGAAGATTCCGCCGACGAAGACCGTGAACAGCAGCACGTTGCCGACGATGCCGACCGGCCACGCGGCGACCAGCCGGCGCATGCCGAACAGTGCGCTGGCCAGACCGAACACGTTGCCGACAATCTCCCGGACGAGCACCGGCGACCCGGCGATCGTCACCTGGGAGTGCAACAGCCAGTCGATCGCGTTCACTTCTCGCCTCCGTTGTCCTGCACTGTGCCGGCGGTCAGCAGCCGCTCGACGTACTTGGCGATCACGTCGACCTCGAGGTTGACGGTGTCGCCGACCTTGTTCGCGCCCAGCACGGTCAGCTCGAGCGTGGTCGGGATCAGGCTGACCCCGAACGTGCCGGTCGCGTCGTCCACGTCGGTCACGGTCAGCGAGACGCCGTCGATCGCGATCGATCCCTTCTCGGCGACGTACCGCAGGATCTCCGGGGACGTCGCGACCCGGACGTCCTCCCAGCGCTCCGCCGGGGTCCGGGAGGCGATCGTGCCGGTGCCGTCGACGTGCCCCTGGACGATGTGGCCGCCGAGCCGTTCGTGCGCGGCGACGGCCCGCTCGAGGTTGACCGGCGAGCCCTTCTCCAGACCGCCGAGGCTGGTCCGCTGCAGCGTCTCGCGCATCACATCCGCGGTGAACAGGCCACCGCCGTACTCCACCACCGTCAGGCAGCAGCCGTTGACCGCGATCGAGGCGCCGTGCGCGGCGTCCTCGGTCACCTTCGGACCGCGGATGGTGAGCCGCGCGGCGTCACCGTCCAGTAGATCCAGGGACTCGACGGTGCCGAGTTCTTCGATGATGCCGGTGAACATCTACTTTCCTCCCAGAGGAACCAGGGTCAGCCGGACGTCGTCGCCGAGGCGGGTGACGTCCGCTAGCTTGAACCGCCGCAGGTGGTCGATCGATTCCGCGCCGAGGTCGCCGACCGCGGCGTAGCCGGAGCCGAGGACGGCCGGAGCGACGTACGCGACGATCTGGTCGACCAGACCGGCGCGCAGGAACGCGGCGGCCAGCGTCGGACCGCCTTCGAGCCAGAGGTGCCGGATCTGCCGGTCGTCCAGCTGCCGGAGCACCTCGGCGGGATCGTGGGTCGGCAGCAGCAACGTCTCGGCGCGGTCGTTGCGGACGCGCGCGGTCGGCGGGATCTCGCGGTCACCGACGACCACCCGTAGCGGCTGCCGCACCGCGGGAACGTCGTTCTCGTCGCGGACCGTCAGCTCGGGGTCGTCGTTCAGCACCGTCTGGGTGCCGACGACGATCGCGTCGCACTCCGCCCGCAGCCGATGGACGTCGGCCCGCGCAATCGGGCCGGTGATCCACTTGCTGGTCCCGTCCGGCGCCGCGGACCGCCCGTCGAGCGTGGTCGCGAACTTCCAGGTGACGAACGGGCGCCCGACCCGAACGCTGTGCAGCCAGACGTGATTGACCGCCTCGGCCTCGGAGCGCAATACGCCCTCCACGACCTCGATGTTCTTGGTCCGGAGCTTGTCGGCGCCGCCCGCGGCGGTCCGGTTCGGGTCGGGTACGGCGTACACGACGCGCGCGATCCCCGCCTCGATCAGAGCGTCCGCGCACGGACCGGTCCGGCCGGTGTGGTTGCACGGCTCGAGCGTGACGTACGCCGTACCGCCGCGGGCGCGGGCACCGGCCATCCGGAGCGCCTCGACCTCGGCGTGCGGGCCGCCGGCAACGGCATGGAAGCCCTCGCCCACCGGATGCCCGTCGCGGCCGGTGATCACGCACCCGACCACCGGGTTGGGATGGGTGCTGCCGACAGCTCTCGCAGCCAGCTCGACAGCACGCCTCATCCAGGCGATGTCGATCGGCGACGCGTCGTTCACTGCTCGGGCCCCTCGTCGTCACGGACGCACTCCGGGGCCTCCGGCCGGCACGTCCGCTCCGCCGCCCACCGGGAACCGCGTCGCGCGGGCCGTCACAGCCCACGCTCCGCGCCGTCGGGCGCCAGAGCGCACCCGTCGACCGCGTGCGCCTCCCATCCGGACTTTCACCGTCGGTCCTGGAATTCCACCAGGTCAACCGATCGCCATACCGCAGCGACCGGGTCGCGGACTGTTACCGCCGGCTCGGAATTACACCGACCCCGGAGCACGCGAGTGGGTTCACTCGTGCTTCAAGTATGCCCTCTGCCGCAACCCGCACCACGACCCAGGTCACATCCTGGTCGACGCCGGCGGCACCAGCCGGCGGGTGAGGGCCAGCGCCGCTCCGGCCAGCGCGCAGCCGGCGGCCACCGCGAGGATCAGCGGCCGGTACCCGAACGCGCCGGCCAGCCCGGCGCCGACGAGTGGCCCGACCGCCTTCGCGATCGTGGTCGGCGTGCCGAGCATCCCGGCGATCGTGCCGAAGCCGCTCGCGCCGTACCGGTCGAGCAGGATCGCCGGGGTCGCGATCGACGACACCCCGAACCCCAGGCCGAACAGCACCAGGCACCCGATCGCCCCGCCGACGTGCTCGCCGACGGCGGGCAGCAGCGCGACCGCGACGCCCTGGACGAGCAGGATCAGCGCGGTGATCGTCGCCATCGGCAACCACCGTGCGGACACGCTCGCCACCAGTCGCCCGGTCACCGACATCAGGCCGAGCAGCCCCGCCAGGCTAGCCGCCCGCGCCGGCGGGTGGCCCAGACTGACGAGGTAGAGGACCAGGTGGACGGCGATCACGGCGAGCGCCGCGCTGTGTACGACGAACGCCCCGGCGAGCAGCCAGAACCCGGGATCGCGCAGAACTCTGGCCGGTGACTTCGGGTGCCGCGTGGATGTGGGCCGTGGCGCTTGCCGCGGTACGGCGAGGAAGTGCAGCGGGACTGTGGTGACGGCGAGGATGCCGGCCAGCACGACGAGGGCGGAGCGCCAGCCGAGGCTGTGGGCGAGGTAACCGGTGAGCGGGATGAAGATCGAGCTGGCCAGTCCGCCGACCATCGTGATGGTGAGGATCGAGTTCGTTCGGGCGGTCGGGGCCGCGACGGCGACCACGACGGCGAAGGCGGGCGGGTAGAGGACCATCGCGCAGGCGACGCCGATCAGGACGAAGACGGCGTACAACTGGACGGTGTTCTGGACCTGCGACCAGCCGAGGACGGCGGCCGCGGCCAGGGCCGAGCCGGACGCCATCAGACCGCGCCCGCCGCGGACGTCCAGGCGGCGACCGACGGGGATCGAGATGAGGCCGCTGACCAGCACGGCGATCGTGGACGCGCCGACCGCGGTCGTGGTGGAGATGGACAGCTCGTGGCTCATCGGGCCGACGAGGGCGCTGAAGGCGTACGTGAGCACGCCGTACCCGACGGTCGTCGTGATCGCCAGCGCGGCGATCAGAAACCGCAGCCGACCCGTCGTCGGCGCGGTGACCACTGACGGATCCATCACCAAAAGTCTTCCACGCCACGCCCCCCAGGTCCGGCGAATTACCACTCAGCGAAAGAACAGCCAGCCGGCCGTCCCCACCAGCCCAATCCCCCCAGCCAAACAAGCCACAGCCACCACCCACAACACCCGACCCCGCCCAGCCGCAGCAGCCGGCCGCGGCCCAGACGATGCGCCCCGCCCATCCGCAGCAGCCAGCCCGGGTGGTGGTGTGGGGGCCCAGTTGGGTGGGAGTGGGGGGAGTTGGTCGAAGACCTCGGGGGCGTCGGGGGTGTGGGACCAGGGGTCGGTGTCTGGTGGCGGGAGGGTGCCGGTTTCGGCCAGGAGGCGGCCGGCTGCTGCGGCGGAGGCGGGGCGATCGGACGGGTCCTTCGCCGTGAGGATGCTGATAAAGGTGCCCAGCGGCCCGCCGAGCTCCGGAAGGGGGCCGGTTGCGCCGGGGCGTTCGCCGGTGAGGAGTTCGACGGCGACGGCGCCGACGGCGTACAGGTCCTGGCGCGGGTCGGGGTCCGCACCCGTGAGCTGCTCGGGGGCGAGGTAGCCGGGCGTCCCGAGGACCGCGCTGTGGCGGGTCATCCGCGGCTCGTCGAGCAGACCGGCGACGCCGAAGTCCGACAGGCGCAGGTGCGGCCGCCCCGTCCCGGTGACGTCGAGCAGCAGGTTGGCCGGCTTCACGTCCCGGTGCACGACGCGGGCGGCATGCACCGCGGACAGTGCGTGCAGCAGCTGATCCAGCAGCACGGCGACGTACGCCGGGGGCAGCGGGCCGTGGTCGCCGAGGAGGGTCGCCACCGAGCCGCCGCGGACCAGGTCCATCGCGAACACGACCCGGTCGTCGTCCGCGGCCCACCCGTGCGGAGCGACCACGTGCGGATGCTCGATCCGCAGCGACTGCTCCCGGACGAACCGCAACAGCGTCGCCGCATCGTGCTGGCCGAGAACCTTCGCGGCGACGAAGGTCTCCCGCCGCAGGTCCCAGGCCCGCCAGACCGAGCCCATCCCGCCCGTCCCGATCAGGTCGATCAGCCGATACCGGCCCGCAAACGCCTCCACCGCCCAGAACTTACCGCCGCAGCCGGACCACCAGCAGCACGCCGACCATCAGGAGCAGCAGACCCCCACCGCCCAAGCCCGCCACCAGCTCGACCGGCGGACCGGCGTCGCCGTCGACGCGCCCCTGCACCGGACCGCTCGCCTGGTTGGGCTGACCCGGATCCTGGGACGGCGTGGTGCTCGGTGTCACGGACTCGCCGGCGACCGGCGTCGCACCGTCCACGTACGTCGGTTTGCCCGTGCCTGGCGTGCCGACGAAGCCGACGGTCAGCGTCATCGGAACGGTGAAGGCCTTGTCGTCGGTCTTCCGCGTCATCGACACCGCGACGTAGTACTCCCCCGGCAGCGAGGTCCCGGTGTCCTGATTGTTCGCACCGTCGCGGTTCAGGTACCGGATCTCCTTCGTGGTGATCGCCTTGACCGTGCCGTGCGGGTCGAGCACGGTGCGCTTGCCGGCCCCGCCGGGCACCTTCTTCGCGAACACGGCGTACACGTCCTCACCGGTCGGCGAGATCACGTCGAGGTCGACATACCGCCCGACGTCCACCGCCTTCGCGGTCGCCGCACCGAGCTGCGGAATGGACACCTGTGCCTGGATCCGCTGCCCCCAGTCCGCCTTCACCTTGTACAGCTGGACCTCTCCGGGCATCAGCGTGGTCTTGTAGCTGCCGGCGGCGACCAGCGGCGCGTCGGCGAAGCTCGAGCCCGGAACGATCTCGCGCGGCGTCGAACCCGGCATCGGTGTCCAGGTCGGGTCGCCCGCCTCGGCCGGCAGGTTCGCCATGGTCTCGACGGCCGGCTCCTCGTCGACGCGCAGCTCGTACGGCGCGGACTTCAGCTGGGCGTAGTCCCTGCCGCCGGAGACCGTGAGCACGAGCTGCTCATCGGTCTCGCACTCCTTCGGGTAGTCGCCGGTCCAGCTCGACGCCGAACCGGTGGCGATGCCCTGCTCGCCCTCGAACGACAGCGGATAGCTCCAGCCGCACGCCTCACCGCTCAGCGTGTTCAGCTTGACCGCGGCCTCGATCACGGTGCCGCCGGGAACCGGCCGGCGGAAGCTGATCCCCGCGCGCAGCGTCGACTTCGCCATCGTCCGCTTGATCGTGTAGTACTTCGCGGTCCGGTCGGTGCCGAACGTGTCCAGGTAGTGGCCGGGGGCAAGCACCGGCGCACCCTCCTGCTGCGCGGCCCCGCGCACCGGCGTGCCCGACAGCCGGAACGGCCGGAACGCCCGGGTGGACAATCGGTCCAGGCCCGCCTCCAGGTCGACGGTCGAGTCGGCGTCGTAGTAGTCGCCGCGGCCTTCGCGAGCCACGCACTGGAGCTGGCTGCGCGCCTTCCCGCCGACGCGGAACCCGACGACGTCGATCTTGACATCGATACCCTGCTGGGCGATCGACCGCGCGACCGCGCACGGCTCGGGTGCACAGGTGGCCTCGCCGTCGGAGACCAGGACGATCGTGCGCTGGCCGACCGGGCCGACATCCTTCGCCGCCTGCTGGAGCGCGTAAGCGATCGGCGTCTCGCCATACGGCTTGTACTTGGCGATGGCTGCCTGCAACTGCGGCCGGTTGCCGGTGCCGATCGGGACGGTGAGCTGGGTGTCGGTGCAGGCGCCGGCCTGCGTGCGCTTGAACACGGTCGCGCCGTACACCCGGAGTCCGACCTCGGCGCCGTCCGGCAGCTTGCGCACCACACTCGTCAGCGCTGTCCGCGCGGCCGCGATCTTGGTCTGCCCGTCACCGGCCGGCTCCGCCATCGAGCCGGACGAGTCCAGGACCAGCACGAGCTTGCCGCCGCTCGGGGCCGGGTCCGCCAGTGCCGTCGGCGCCGTCAGACCGCCCAGGACGGCGGCGAGCGTGACGGCGAGGAGCGCCCACACCGCGGCGCGGCGGTGAGCCTGGTGAGTCGTCATCGTTGTCCTCCGCTGAGATTCGCTGCCGCAAACCTTGGCAGTTTGCTATCGCAAATGTCAAGCCGGTTCCAGGCTGGAAATTCGGGTTCGCAAATGCGAAGATCTTTGCATGGAGCAGACGGCGCAGAACCTGCAGCAGCAGGTCGAGTTGTACGGCGAGCCGCTCGGCGAGGTGGTCCGGCGGATCACCGCGACGCTCGGCCTGACCCAGGGCGGGCTCGCCCAGGTGATCGGGCTGTCGGCGCCGATGCTCTCGCAGCTGGTCAGCGCGCAGCGGGTGAAGATCGGCAATCCGGCCGTCGTGACCCGGCTGCGGGCCGTCTCCGAGCTCGCCGACCTGGCGGTGGCCGGCGGCATCGAGCCGGAGCACATCGCGCACGAGCTGGACGGCATCCGCGCCGCCACCAGCGCCTACACGCGGCCGACGACGACCCACCTCCAGCGATCGGCCACGGCCGGCCGGCCCGTCGATCCGCCGGCCAGGTTCGTGCGGCCGCTGACGATTCCTGGCGGGCCACCCGACCCGCAAGCGCCGTCCGCACGCGCCGTCGTGAGAGAGATCCAGGATCTCTTCCGCGCGGTCGCGTCCGCCGACGAGATCCAGCGGGCCGCCACGGCGGCGGCCGCGGTGTCACCCGGGGTGGCCGAGCTGTTACTTGCCTATGGCACCGGTCGGACCGCGGACGCGCTCGCGCACTATGACCGGCATCACGGCTGATCGCTCTGATATAGCACAACCCGAGTAGACATTCGGCCCCGTCTCACAGTTCGTCGGCACGGAATGCGCGTCGCAGCGCTGGTGTTGGCTTGCTGCGGCAGCGGCGAACCGCCCTGCCTTCGTTGACGTTGTGAGGAGACAGTTGTGCGCGCGTTCGGCGCTTTTCGGCGGGTTGTCGCAGTGGTCGGGGCCATCACCTTGGCGAGCGCGATGGTTGCCTGTGGCAGCAACGGGGACGACGCCGCGGCGGGCGGCCAGGATCTGGGCCTGATGTCGGCGGGCACGCTGCGGATCGGCACGCTCACCGACGCGCCGCCGAACGTGTACGTGAAGGACGGGAAGTTCACCGGCTTCGACAACGACCTGATCACCGCGGTGGCGGCGAAGCTGAACCTGAAGCCCGAGTTCGTCGGGACCGACTTCTCCGCGCTGCTGTCGCAGGTGAACGGCGGCCAGTTCGACCTCGGCAGCTCGTCGATCACGATCACCGAGGCGCGCAAGAAGACAGTTGCTTTCAGCAACGGGTACGACTTCGGCTACCTGGGACTGAACACCACGAAGGACTCCGGGATCACCTCGTTCGACCAGCTCACCGGCAAGCGGGTCGTGGTGGTCCAGGGCACCGTCCAGGACGACTACGCCACCGGCAAGAACCTGAACCCGGTCCGGGTGCCGAACTACAACGCGGCGCTCGGTCAGCTCAAGGCCGGTACGGCGGACGCCTGGGTCTCCCCGGCCGAGATCGGCGAGAAGATGGCCAAGGAGCAGGGCGGCGGCACGGTGATCCTGGCCGCGAAGGAGCTCAGCGACGCGCCGATGGCGTTCGCCGTGGCCAAGAACAACGACAAGCTCCGCGAGGCCGTGAACAAGGCGCTCGACGAGGTCATCGCCGACGGCACCTGGACCAAGCTGGTCGAGCAGTACTACCCCGGCCGCGCCGTCCCGGCGAACTTCAAGCCGGGCAGCGGATCGGTCAAGTTCACGGCTCCCAAAGCCTGATGGACATCTGGTCCACCCTGAGTGACACCTTCCTCGACTGGGAGTCGATGAAGGCGGTCCTGCCCGAGATGCTGAAGGTGGGACTGGTCAACACCCTCATCCTGGCGGCCGCCTCGGTCGTGCTGGGCACCTTGCTCGGCATGGTCGTGGCGGTCCTCGCCCTGTCCACGAAGCGCTGGCTGCGCTGGCCCGCGAAGATCTACACCGATATCTTCCGCGGCCTGCCCGCGATCCTGACCATCCTGCTGATCGGCCAGGGCCTGTCGCCGATCACCCGGCACTGGTGGGGCCCGAACCCGTACCCGCTGGGCATCCTCGCGCTCTCGCTGATCGCCGCGGCGTACATCGGCGAGATCTTCCGCTCCGGCATCCAGAGCGTGGAGAAGGGCCAGCTCGAGGCCGCCCGAGCGCTCGGCTTCAGCTACACCAGCGGGATGCGGCTGGTCGTCATCCCGCAAGGGGTACGGCGGGTGCTGCCCGCGCTCGTGAACCAGTTCATCGCGCTCGTGAAGGAGTCCAGCCTGGTCTACTTCCTCGGGCTGCTGGCGAGCCAGCGGGAACTGTTCCGGATCGGGCAGGACGCGGCCGCGACCAACGGCAACCTGTCCCCGCTGCTGCTGGCAGGCATCTTCTACCTGGTGATCACCGTGCCGCTCACGCACCTGGTGAACCACTTCGACAAGCGGCTGCGCGAAGGCCGGCCCGCCGAACCGTCGGGGCCGGAGGACGTCAAGCTGGAGGAGCTCGCCCATGCGAACCATTGAGGCCACGAGCCTGGAGGTGTCCGGCGTCGAGCTGGCCTTCGGCAGCAACAAGGTCCTGCGCGGCGTCGATCTCGCCGTACCGGCCGGGCAGACCGCGTGCGTGATCGGCCCGTCCGGGTCCGGCAAGTCGACCTTGCTGCGCGCGATCAACCGGCTGCTCGAACCGGACGCCGGCGACGTGAAGCTCGGCGGCGAGTCGGTACTGCGGGGTGATCCCGACGTCCTGCGGCGCCGGATCGGGATGGTGTTCCAGCACTTCAACCTGTTCCCGCACAAGAGCGTGCTCGACAACATCACGCTGCCGCTGCGCAAGCTCAAGAAGCTCGACGTGGAGCCGGCGCGCGCCGCGGCCCGCGCGCAACTCGAGCTGGTCGGCCTCGAGCACAAGGCGGACGCCCGGCCCGGGAACCTGTCCGGCGGCCAGCAGCAGCGGGTCGCGATCGCGCGGGCGCTGGCGATGGAGCCCGAGGTGATGCTGTTCGACGAGGCCACCTCGGCGCTCGACCCCGAGCTGGTCAAGGGTGTGCTGGCGCTGATGGCCGACCTCGCCGAGACCGGGATGACGATGGTCGTGGTCACCCACGAGATGGGTTTCGCCCGCGAGGTCGCGGACCAGGTCGCGTTCATGGACCACGGCATCGTGGTCGAGTCCGGCGCACCCGGACAGATCTTCGGCGCGGCCGAGTCACCGAGGCTCCGTCAGTTCCTGTCGCAGGTGCTCTGAGGATCTGGCGAGTCTGCCCCGTCAAGGCGCACGATGGAAGCTCACGCTGCGTCCGGGGGTGGCCATGTCTGTGTACCGACGAGCAACGGCCGGGCTTCTGACTGCGGTACTCGCGATCGGAATGCTCGCGGCCCCGTCGACGCCCAAGACGACCACCGTCGCAGCCACTCCGGCGGCCGCGGTGGTTCACAAGTACGTCTATCTCACCTTCGACGACGGCCCGAGCCAGTACACGCCCCAGATCCTGAGGATCCTCCGGGCCTACGGGGCACGGGCAACCTTCTTCGAGCTCGGCCAGAACGTGGCGCGCTATCCGTACCTGACCCGGCGCGTCTTCCAGCAGGGCAACAGTGTGCAGAACCACACCTGGTCGCATCCTGATCTCCGGCACGTCTCGTGGCCGGTCTTCAGGTCCCAGGTCCAGAAGACCGACCGGTACATCCGGGCCCAGACCGGCTACACCCCGCGCTGCCTCCGGCCGCCGTACGGCGGCACGAACCGGCTGGTGTCGCGCCGCGCGGCCGTCCTCGGCAAGAAGATCCGGGTCTGGACCATCGACACCCGCGACTGGTCCCGCCCCGGCACGTCGGTGATCGTGCGCCGGGCCCTCGCGAACGTGCACAGCGGCTCGGTGATCCTGATGCACGACGGCGGCGGCAACCGCAGTCAGACGGTCGCCGCGCTGCCGACGATCCTGCGCACCGTGAAGGCCCGGGGCTTCGTCTTCACCACGATGTCCTGCACCTAGGGCGCGTCCGGTATGCGTGAATTGTTGACGCGGAAGCGGCGTGGGCGCTGGCTTTCTGCGGCCGTTCGCCCAGGATGCAGTGAGGTCTCAGTGAGGTTGTGAACCCACCGCCGGGGGGAACATGGACGTTCGCTTGACGCGCACGGGGAACAGGGTCATCGGTCTCGCGCTGATGATGCTGGTGAGCGCGGTGATCGGCACGGTGGTCGTCGCGGCGGCGAAGTCACCGGCCAAACCACCCACGCCCACACCCACCCCACCCGCGGCGGCGGTCGCGGTCACGCCGACGCCGACACCGCTGCCGACCAAGTACGTCGTCCTGACGTTCGACGACGGGCCCGATGCCGAGTACACCCCGAAGGTGCTCGACATCCTCGCGAAGTACGACGCCAAGGCGACGTTCTTCGAGGTCGGCCAGAGCGTGCGGAAGCATCCAGAGCTGACCAAGCGGATCCACGCCGCCGGCCACAGCGTGCAGAACCACACGTGGACGCACGCCGACCTCCGGCAGCTCGGCGCGGCGGCGTTCCGGCAGCAGGTGCTGTCGACGGATCAGGCGATCCGGGCCCAGACCGGTAGTACGCCGGGCTGCCTGCGGCCTCCGTACGGCGGGGTGAGCGCGGCCGTCCGGCAGCGGGCGAAGGCGCTCGGCAAGGACCTCGTCGTGTGGACCGTGGACTCGCGGGACTGGACGAAGCCGGGCGTCGCGGCGATCGAGCAACGGGTGCTGAAGAACGTGCACAGCGGCTCGGTCATTCTGATGCACGACGGCGGCGGCAACCGCACCCAGACCGTGGCCGCCCTGCCGGTGATCCTTCAGGCTCTGAAGGCGCAGGGGTACGGGTTCCGCACGCTGACCTGTTAGGCCAGGGCGGTCACCAGCGGCACGACGTCGGCGATCGACTGGACGACGCGGGTCGGGCGGTACGGGAAGCGCTCGACCTCGTGCTCGCCGGTCGAACCGGACAGCACGAGCACGCTGCGCAGGCCCGCCTCGAGACCGCTGATGATGTCGGTGTCCATCCGGTCGCCGATCATCACGGTCGTCTCGGAATGCCCCTCGATCCGGTTCAGCGCGCTGCGCATCATCAACGGGTTCGGCTTGCCGACGAAGTACGGCGCGACGCCCGTCGCCCGGGTGATCAGCGCGGCCACCGAGCCGGTCGCCGGCAGCGGGCCCTCCTGCGACGGGCCGGTCGGGTCCGGGTTGGTCGCGATGAACCGCGCACCCTCCGCGATCAGGCGGATCGCCCTGGTGATCGCCTCGAACGAGTACGTCCTGGTCTCGCCGAGGACCACGTAGTCCGGGTCGCGGTCGGTCAGCACGTACCCGATCTCGTGCAGCGCCGTGGTCAGCCCGGCCTCACCGATCACGTACGCCGTTCCGCGCGGCCGCTGGTCCTCGAGGAACTGCGCGGTCGCGAGCGCACTCGTCCAGATCGACGTCTCCGGGATGTCGATGCCCGCGGCAAGCAGGCGGGCGCGCAGGTCGCGCGGGGTGAAGATCGAGTTGTTGGTGAGCACCAGGAACTTCTTGCCGGACGCCTGCAGCGCTCCGATGAAGTCACTGGCTCCGGGAATGGCGCGCTCCTCGTGCACGAGGACGCCGTCCATGTCGGTCAGCCAGCTCTCCACCGGTTTGGGGTCGGTCATCTCGTCATCGTAAATGTCGGTGGCGGCGTTCAGGATGAGGGCATGAACCTGGGCGGGTACCGAGAGTTGTGGCGGACACACGGCGTGACGGCATTGCTGCTGTCGTCGCTGCTCGCCCGCCTGCCCGTGCTCGCGACGATGGTTCCGGTGGCGTTCCTGGCCAAGGACGCGAGCGGTTCGTTCCGCTGGGCAGGCGTCGTCGCGGGGGCGTATTCGGTCGGTATGGCGATCGCCGGGCCGTTGTGGTCCCGAGCCGCCGACCGCCGGGGCGCACGAGGTGTGCTGCTGATCACCGGGCTGTCGTGGAGCGTCGCGCTGTTCGCGATCGCGCTGCTACCCGCCGGGCTGTACCGGTTGCTGCCTGTGCTCACCATCATCGCGGGAGCCCTCGTCCCACCCGTGATGCAGACGTTGCGCGCGGCCTGGCCCCGAGTGGTGCAAGGCCCGGCGCTGCGGACGGCGTACGCGGTGGACGCCACCGCGCAGGAGCTGCTGTTCATGGTCGGGCCGATGCTCGGCGCGACCGCGGTGAGCGTGGCGAGCCCGCGGCTGGGCGTGCTGCTCGCGGCGGCGATGTCCGCGCTCTTCATCTGGTGGTATGCGCTCCGACAACCGAGGCCGCTCACCCACGACGATCACGCCGCGGTGCCGTTGACCGCGCGGCAGCTGCTGTGGCATCGGCACCGGTTGCCGCTGATCCTCGCGTTCGGCCTGTGGATCATGTCGTTCAACGGGATCTCGCTGGCGATCGTCGCGTTCGCCGACGATCACGGGCAGCGGTTGATCGCCGGGATCTTCGAGGCCGTCTGGGCGTTCGGCAGCCTGGTCGGCGGCGCCGTCGCGGGCGCGTTGCCGGGCCGCCGTACGTCGTACCTGTGGCGGGGGGCCGCGCTGGTCGGGGCGGGCATGCTGCTGTGCGTGTTCGCGACCTCGTCCACGGTCACGCTCGGGATCGCGTTGGCGTTGTCGGGGCTCACGCTGGCGCCGGCGATCGGCGCGCTGTACGAGCGGCTGGGCGCGTTGACGCCGGACGTGGCGCGGACCGAGGTGTTCGGGTGGATGGGCAGCGCGGCGATGGGCGGTGCGGCGATCGGGTCCGCGGTAGCGGGTGCGGTGATCGAGGGCTTCGGCGTGCAGTACGTATGGCTGCTGGCCGCCGTACTCGCGGCGATCTCGACCGTGTTGCTGCTGCGGGTGCCGCCCGAGGTGGAGCCTGAGTTATCGACCGGCGGACTGCTCGGCGAGACCGCGTAGCTGCTCGACCATCGCGTTCGGGTCGTCGGCGGCGTAGACGGCCGAGCCGGCCACGAACACGTCGGCCCCGGCCTCGGCGCAGCGCTCGATCGTCTCGGCCGAGACGCCGCCGTCGATCTCGATCCACAGGTCGAGGCCGTGCTTGTCGAGCAGCTGCCGGGTGCGGCGGATCTTCGGTACGCAGACGTCGAGGAACTTCTGCCCGCCGAAGCCGGGCTCGACGGTCATGATCAGGATCATGTCGAGCTCGGACAGCAGGTCCTCGTACGGCTCGATCGGGGTCGCCGGCCGGAGCGCCATCGCGGCGCGGGCGCCCTTGGCGCGGATCTCCCGCGCGGTCCGGATCGGCGCCCGGCAGGCCTCGACGTGGAAGGTGACGCTCGACGCGCCCGCCTCGACGTACCCGGGCGCCCAGCGGTCCGGGTCCTCGATCATCAGGTGACAGTCGAGCGGCATGTCGGTCGCCTTGGCCAGCGACTCGACCACCGGCAGTCCGAGGGTCAGGTTCGGCACGAAGTGGTTGTCCATGACGTCGACGTGCAGCCAGTCGGCGTTCGACACCGCGGCCGCCTCGTCGGACAGCCGCGCGAAGTCGGCGGACAGGATGCTCGGCGCGATCTGAATCCCCATGGCGTCAATCTATCGAGCCGCCGACCGGTGAGCGTCAGGTGGGGAGCTCGGCGGCGAGCACCTCACGCAGCGTCGTGGCGGGGCGACCGATCAGTGCGGGCAGGGTGGGATCGACAACCGCGAACTCGCCACGCCGCGCGGCCGCGAAGATGCCCAGGGTCAGGTCGACGAGGAACTCCGGCATGCCGCGGCCGAGCGCGGCCTGTCGCCATTCCTCGTCCGGCACCGTGATGCGGGTGACCTTCCGCCCGAGGAGGTCCGAGGCGATCGCGGCGACGTCCGCGTAGTCGAACAGTTCCGGGCCGGTCAGCGGTGGCGTGATGCCGTCGACGCGCCCGGGTTCGGTCAGGGCGATCGCGGCCGCGTCGGCCAGGTCCCGGTGCGCGGTCCAGGAGAACGGCCCGTCCTCCGGCAGGATCAGCTCGCCGGTCTCCAGCGCGGACCGCACCATTAACACCGGAGTACTCGCGTAGAAGCCGTTGCGCAGGGCCGTGAACGGTACGCCGGAATTCAGCAGGTCCTGTTCTGTCGCGGCGTGGCCACGGGTCGCGATGAAGAGCGAGTCCGGGTTCGCGGCCTGGTGGCTGGTGTAGAGGACGCGCTCGGCGCCGGCGGTCTTGGCGCTGTCGAGCGCGACGTGATGCGGCGCCGGCTCGGCCGGACCCGAGACGACCAGCACCTGGCGGGCGCCCTCGAAGGCGAACGCCAGCGAGTCGGGATCGTCGAAGTCGCCACGCCGGACCCGGATGCCCTGAGCCGCGAGGTCCGCGGCCTTCTCCGGGTCGCGCACGCTCACCCCGAGCTGATCGGCCGGGACGCGTTCGGTCAGGCGGTCGACCACAGCACGGCCGAGGCGCCCGGTCGCTCCGGTAACGATGATCATTCGGACTCCTTGTTATCAGTGAATACAGATCTACGCTATCACTGTTAACAGCATGCGCCGACCGCTACGGTTGGCGCGTGGAGGATGCGAGCGGGCGGGACCGGATGCGGGCGCAGATCGTCGAGGTCGCTGCCGGGCTGCTGGCGAGCGGCGGGCGCGACGCCGTGTCCACCCGGGCGGTCGCGGCCGCGGCGGGGACGCAGGCGCCGACGATCTACCGGCTGTTCGGCGACAAGGACGGGCTGCTCGCGGCGGTGCTGGAGTACGGGTTCGCGACGTACCTCGCGGACAAGCCGCCGCTCGATCCGACGACCGACCCGATCGCGGACCTCCGGTCGGGCTGGGACCTGCACATCGAGTTCGGGCTCGCGAACCCGGCCCTGTTCCTGCTGATGTACGCCGACACGCAGCCGGGGAAGCGTCCCGCGGCGGCCGAGGCCGGAATCGCGATCCTGCGGACCCGGATCCGCAACATTGCCGCCGCCGGACGACTGCGGGTCGACGAGGACCTGGCCGCGGACCTGGTGCAGGCGGCCGGCTCGGGAGCCGTACTGGCCCTGCTGGCCGAAGAGGCCGATCGCCGCGACCCACGCCTGGCGGACGCGATGTTCCACGCCGTTGTCTCGGCGATCACCACCGCTCCGGCCTTCCCGCGCACGGCGGACGGAGCGACAGCACGTGCGGCGGACGGTGAAGCCCGGGCGGTCGCGCGGGCGGACGCGGGTGCGGTGGCTGCGGCGAACGCGTTGCGGGTGCGGTTGGCGGAGCTCGGGGTGCTGACCGACGGCGAGCGTCACGTCCTCGGCGAATGGCTCGCCCGGATCACCCACTGAACGGCGTCCTCGACCGTCTCGACCGCCTCGTGCCCGACCGGCAACGGCGGGCGGCGGATCACGACGACCGGGATTCCGAGCTCACGGGTCGCGGTGAGTTTCGCGGCCGTGGCGGGGCCGCCGCTGTCTTTGGTGACCAGGACGTCGATGCGATGGTCACGGAGAATCGCCTGCTCGTCGGCGAGGGCGAACGGCCCGCGGGCGAGGATCAGCTCACACCAGGCCGGTCGCGGGTCGGGCGGATCGACGCACCGGGCGAGCATCCACAACCCGGCGCTCGCGAAGGCGTCAAGGCCTTGGCGCCCGATGGTGAGGAAAGCGCGGGTGCCGATCCGCGGCAGCAAGCTGGCGGCCGCCGACGTGGAGTCGGCCCAGTGCCAGTTGTCGCCGGGTCCCGGCGTCCAGCCCGGCCGACGCAGTACGACCAGCGGCGTACCGACCTCGCGAGTCGCCGTGAGTGCGTTCGCGGTCATCGTCGCCGCGAACGGATGCGTCGCGTCGACCACCGCGTCCACCGGATGCTCCCGCAGCCAGGCCGCCAGACCGCTCGCACCGCCGAACCCACCGACCCGCACCTCACCGACAGGCAGCCGCGCGTCCGAGGTCCGTCCCGCCAACGACGACACGACCTCGACCCCGGGAACACCGGCCAGCACACCCGCGAGTTCGCGGGCCTCCCCCGTTCCGCCGAGCAGCAGAACCTTCATCGGCTGCGGTCGGCCGAGTACAGATGGCTGTCCCGGAAAGCCGTTGCGGACAGCACCTTTCCGGCGATGATGACCGCCGTACGGCGAACACCTGCCGCTTTCACCTGTTCCGCGATGTCGGCGAGCGTCCCGCGCAGGACCACCTCGTCGTCGCGGGAGGCGCGTGCGACGACCGCGACCGGGCAGTCGGCGCCGTAGTTCGGCACGAGCTCCGCGACGACGCGATCGATCTGCTGGACGGCGAGGTGGAGGACGATCGTCGCCCGGCCGGCGCCCAGTGTCGCGAGATCCTCGCCGTCCGGCATCGCGCTGGCGCTGCCGCCGATCCGCGTGAGTACGACGGTCTGCCCGACCTCGGGGACGGTCAGCTCACGGCCGAGAGTCGCCGCGGCGGCGGCGTACGCCGGGACGCCGGGCGTCACGTCGTACGGGATCTCGAGCGCGTCGAGGCGGCGCAGCTGTTCGGCCATCGCACTGAAGACGGACGGGTCGCCGGAGTGCAGCCGGGCGACGTCGAGGCCGGCCACGTGTGCGGTGGCGAGTTCGGCGATGATCTCGTCGAGAGTCAGGTTCGCGGTGTCGACCTTGCGGGCGCCGGGCGGGCAGTGCTCGAGAAGCTCGACCGGGACGAGCGCGCCAGCGTACAGACAGACCGGCGACGCGGCGATCAGATCGCGCCCGCGGACGGTGATCAGGTCGGCGGCTCCGGGGCCGGCGCCGATGAAGTGAACCGTCACTTGGTCACGCTCCAGATGGTCACCGGCATGGCTGGGCGCCAGCCGGTCATAGTGCCGACGGCGGAGGCGCGTTGTACGTCGAGGCGGACGAGGTCGCCGCCGACGGCCTTGTACCACTGGGCGATCAGGGACTCGGTCTCGATCGTGACGCCGTTGACGACCAGGCGGCCACCGGGTTTCAGCCCGTTCCAGCAGGCGTCGAACATACCCGCGGCGGTCGCCCCGCCGCCGATGAAGATCGCGTCCGGTGGCTCGAGACCGTCGAGGACCGCCGGCGCGGCGCCTTCCACCACGTCCACCGCGGCCCCGAGTGCGGCCGCGTTCCGCTCGAGGCGCTTCGCCCGGTCGGGGTCGCGTTCGACGGCGATCGCGCGGCAGGACGGGTGGTGCCGCGACCACTCGATCGCGATGCTGCCTGCTCCGCCGCCGATGTCCCACAACAGTTGGCCGGGGACAGGCGCGAGGCGGGACAGGGTGACGGCGCGTACTTCGCGTTTGGTGAGCTGGCCGTCGTTCTCGTACGCGTCGTCGGGCAGGCCGGGTGCGGTGGACAGGACGGGAGCGTCTGCCGGGCATCGGATCGCGATCACGTTGAGCGGATCGACCTCATGGGACCAGTCGGCCGCGGTCGCCGTACGGACGCGTTCGGCCGGGCCGCCGAGCTGTTCGAGAACGGTGAACTCGCCGGCGCCGTAGCCGCGCGCGACCATCAGGGCGGCCACCTCGGCCGGGGTCTGCGCACCGCGGCTGAGAATCAGCACGCGCCGCCCGGGCTGGAGATGCGGATGGAGCCGCTCGACCGGGTTGCTCACCAGGCTCACAACCTGCACCTGATCCTGCGCCCAGCCCAGCCGCGCACTCGCCAGCGAGACACTCGACGGCTGCGGAATCACCCGCACGGCGTCGGCCCCCAGCAACCGAACCAGCGTCGTACCGATCCCGTAGAACGTCGGATCCCCACTCGCCAGCACACAGATCCGCCGTCCTCGGTGCTCCTCCAGCAACCGAGGCAAAGCCTCGGACAACGGCGAGCCCCACGCGACC
Organism: Kribbella sp. NPDC051936; assembly: GCF_040680955.1. Classification (NCBI taxonomy): domain Bacteria; kingdom Bacillati; phylum Actinomycetota; class Actinomycetes; order Propionibacteriales; family Kribbellaceae; genus Kribbella; species Kribbella sp. NPDC051936. The sequence goes on from NZ_JBFAXS010000010.1 coordinate 79,338, forward strand.
CGCACGGCCCCAGAGGATTCAGTTGGGAGGAGAGCCAGTTGGCGGGGGCTACCGAGGATTACTTCGGCGGACTGGATGGCATCGCGGGCGGCCGGGGAGAGGGTGCGCCAGCCGTCGGGGGTGATGCCGATGACGGTGATGGGGTCAGCCGGCATTGCCGAGGACCTTGGTGATGGTGATTTCGATGACCACGCGCTGCGGATTGACGCGCGGCTCCCGGTAGCGCTTGGCGTAGCGCCGTTCGGCTTCGCGGACGTGCGCGGGGTCGTCGCTCACCACGGCGCGGCCCTCGATCGTGCTCCAGCGCCGGCCGTCGACCTGGGTGACCGCGACCGCCGCCTCACCCAGCCGCCGGATCGCGCGCGCCTTGTACGACGTACCGGAGCAGATCACCCGCACCAGCCCCGCCTCGACGTCCAGCGTCGCCCCGACCGGCGTCGCATGTACGGTCCCGTCCGCGCGCGCCGTACTCAGCACGCACAGATGTCGCTCACTCCAGAAGTCCACCAGCCGCTCACTGAACACGCAGCGATCGTAAACAGGCCCGCCCGGCGAGGTGCCGGGCGGGCCCGTGGGCGCTGGACCCCTCAGACCAGCGCGATCCGGATTCAGCCGATGTCGCGGCGGCGGAACGTGACGAAGCCGGTCAGCGTGAGCGCGGCTGCGATCGCGGTCAGCCAGAGCACCGGCGTGGCGGAGAACTCACCGCCGGGCAGCCGCGGCGTGTGACCGTACGGGCTGAGGTCGATCATCCATTGCGGCAGGTTGAACACCTCGCCGAACTGACCGATCAGCAAGAACAGGCCGTACAGCGCCCAACCGCCGGTCACCAGTTTCGGCGCCAGCCCGAAGAGGAGGACGACCAGCCCGGTCACCAGCCAGATCGCCGGCAGCTGTACGGCGGCCCCGGCGAGCATCCGCGGTACCTGACGGCCCATGTTGCCGAGCGACGCACCGCTCGAGACGCCGGACCCCAGACCGGCGACGAGGATCAATACGGCGGTGCCGAACAGCGCCATGACGACGTGGCTCCCGAGCCACTGCGCCCGGGTGACACCGGTCGCCAGCAGCGGCTCGGCCCGCAGCGCGGTCTCCTCCGACCGGAGCCGGAGGGCCGCCTGGATCCCGAACGCCGACGCCAGCAGCCCCATGATGCCGAGTTCGGTCGCCAGGAACGCGTCGGTGATGCCCTCCACGCCGCCGAGCTTCTGCACCATCTCCTTCGCGCTGTCGCTGGTGACGAACCCGTCGACGTTGCTGGCGATGTTGCCGACCAGCAGACCGAGCAGCAGGAACCCGAAACCCCACGCGACCAGCGAACCCCGATGCAGCCGCCAGGCCAGTGCGAGCGGCGAACGCAACGACGCGGCACCGCGCGGCGGTCCGGGACGCGGCCGCACCAGACCGGCGCCGACGTCGCGCCGCCGGATCAGTGCGATCGCCGCCGCGACCATCAGCGCCAGGAACACGACTGGCAGCAGCAGGACGACCCACCGGTCACCGGCGTACGCACGGACTTGCTGGGACCACCCGATCGGCGACAGCCACGACACCCACTGCGTGCTGCCGTCGGCCGACGAGTCGCCGATCGCCCGCAGTACGTACGACACACCGAGCACGATCGCCGTCAGCCCGTTCGCGGCCCGGGCGCTCTCCGTGACCTGTGCCGTCACCGCGCCGACACCCGCGAACGCCAGTCCGGCCGCGGCCCACATCAGCCCGAATGCGAATGAGCCTTTCGTGTCCAGGCCGCTGCCCATCAACGAGAGCGCGGTCAACAGGCCGAGCACGATCGCGGTTCCCCCGGAGACGATCAGCGCGGCGGCGAGAGCGGCGTACCGACCGAGGACGCCGGCGCTCAGCAACTCCAGCCGCCCGGCCTCCTCCTCGCTACGGCTGTGCCGGACGACGAGCATGCCGCCGAGCAGCCCGACCAGGAGCGCGCCGAAAGCGGTGAGCTTGAACAGCGAGACCTCACCGAGCGACGACTCGTCGAAGATCCGGCCGTACAGCGACACCAGGGCCGGCGACGCGTTCGACGTCCGAGCGGCCTCGACCAGCGCGTTCTGGTCGGAGTACAGGTCGATGGACGCCTTCGCCGACCCGGCCGCCGACATCACGAACACGACGATCCAGATCGGGATCAGGATCCGGTCCCGGCGCAGCGCGAGCCGGACCAGCGTCCCGGTACCGACGAAGTCGTTCATCGCACGGCCGCCTCGGGCTCGAGGTCGCCGTCGTAGTGCCGCAGGAACAGCTCTTCCAGCGTCGGCGGCTGCGCCACCAGGCTCTTGATGCCGCTCGCCGACAGCTGCCGCATCACCGCGTCGAGCTGGGCGGTGTCCACCTCGCACCGCACCCGGTTGCCCTCGACGTCGAGGTCATGGACGCCGGGCAGTTGGGCCAGCCCGTTCGGCGATGCGGTCAGCTCGGCGTGGATCGACGTCCGGGTGAGATGCCGCAGGTCGGACAGCGTGCCGGTCTCGACCACCTTGCCGCGGCGGATGATGCTGACCCGGTCGCACAGCGCCTCGACCTCGGACAGGATGTGGCTCGACAGCAGGACGGTGCGGTCGCCGTCGCGGGCGCGCTCCTCCTCGATGACCTGCCGGAAGACCTCCTCCATCAGCGGGTCCAGGCCGGAGGTCGGCTCGTCCAGGATCAACAGCTCTACATCCGAAGCCAGTGCGGCGACCAGGGCGACCTTCTGCCGGTTGCCCTTCGAGTACGTCCGGCCCTTCTTGGTCGGGTCGAGGTCGAACCGGCGCAGCAGGTCGTCGCGCTTCTTCTCGTCCAACCCGCCGCGGAGCCGGCCGAGCAGGTCGATCACCTCGCCGCCGGTCAGGTTCGGCCACAGGTTCACGTCACCGGGCACGTACGCCAGCCGCCGGTGCAGCTTGGCCGCGTCGTGCCACGGGTCCCCGCCGAGCAGCGAGACATCTCCGGCATCACCGCGCAGCAGACCGAGCAGGACGCGGATGGTGGTGGACTTCCCGGCGCCGTTCGGCCCCAGGAAGCCGTGCACCTCACCGGTCGCGACCTCCAGGTCGAGACCGTCGAGGGCGTGCGTACTCCCGTACGACTTGTGCAGTCCGGAGACCACGATGGCTGATGTCATGATTCATAACGTACACTTCATTCAGAAGTTTGTGAATCTTCCTAACGCGTTTCTGACACGTCAGGCGACCCGGGGAGGAGATGATGGGTCCGTGAGCGCAGAGCGAGACGACGACGCCGTCCGGCGGTACACCGAGCAGTTCGGCAACCTGCTCGCCGAGACGGGCTGGCCGCGGATGGCGGCCAGGGTTTTCGCCGCGATCCTGTCCAGCGAGACCGGACGAATGACGGCCGCCGAGCTGTCCGACCAGCTGCAGGCGAGCCCTGCCGCCGTGTCCGGGGCGGTCAACTACCTACTGCAGCTGCGCCTGGCGACCCGAGAGCGCGAGCCCGGGAGCCGCCGCGACGTGTACGTCGTCCAGGACGACGCCTGGTACCAGACGATGATGACCGAGAACGCCTCACTGATCCGCTGGTCCGACTCCCTGCGCAAGGTCCTCGACGCCTCCGGCGACGGCACCGACGCCCACTACCGGATCCGCATCTCGCTGGGCTTCATCGACTTCATCGGCGAAGAGGTCAAGGGCCTCAGCGAACGCTGGATCAAACGCAAGGCCGAACTCGACGCCGAGATCGCCGCGGACTACGACAACTAGAGCCACCGCCCGGACCTGAGACCAGAAGATGCAGCTTGAGACCTGCTCTGTCAGCTCCCAGGTAGCAACTGCAGGTCCCAGGTGTTGTCCACAGGTGGCGAGGACGGGCGTCCGTCAGGGTGCCGAGCGCGGCATGTTGTTGGTGTGAATCCGAGATTGAGAAGGCTGGTGACGGCGCGGGGCGGGTGGTTCTCGCGGGCGAACGCGCTGGACGCCGGGTACAGCGCCGGTGAGCTCCGTCTGCGTGTGCGGCGAGGGCACTGGTTGCGCCTCTCGCGGGACGTGTACGTCGATCCGCTCGACTGGCCGGCGGACGAGGCGCCCTGGGAGCGGGCGCAACGCATGCATGTCCTCACCGCACGGGCCGTCGCCGGCCGGATGGCCCTGACGCGGTGGTCAGTCACCAGTCGGCCGCAGTACTTCACGGGCTCCCGACCTGGGGACTGGACCTGAGCCGGATCCACGTCACCCGCCCCGCCAAGCGGACACGGTCCGACAAGATCACGACGGTCCATCGTTCCCCCATCGGCGCCGAGGAGATCACGCAGGTCGACGACATCCGGGTCACCAGCCCGGCGCGGTCGATCGTCGAGACGGCCTGCACCACGTCGTACGAGGTCGGCGTGGTGCTGGCCGACGCCGCCCTGCACCTCGAGCTGACTACGCCAGACGAACTCATCGCTGCGGCGGACCGGCACAAGCACTGGCCAGGGTCGCCGCGCGCCAAGGCAGCCGCGCTGTTCGCCGACGGGCTCAGCGAGTCGGTGGGCGAGTCGCGGACCCGGGTACTGATGGCGAACGCCGGGATTCCCGCCCCGCGGCTCCAGGTGGAGATCCGCGATCAGGACGGCCGGCTGATCGGCCGGGTCGACTTCCTGCTGTTCGGCAACCGCATCGTCGAGTTCGACGGAGCGCAGAAGTACGGGGCCGACGCGCACACCGTGATCGCCGAGAAGTGGCGGGAGGACCGCCTGCGGGCGCTCGGGTACGAGATGGTCCGGGTCGGCTGGGCCGACCTGAACCACCCATGCACCACTGCCGCCCGCATCGCCGGAGATCACACCTGAGACGACCAATGGCATCCGGAGACCTGATATTCCAGGTCTCCGGATGCCATAGCCGGGCTCCGCATGCCACTTCGCGGACCAACTACAGCTCGTAGACGGTGAAGATGGTGCAGTAGAGGGGTGGGGACTCCAGGCCGGGGTAATAGAGGCGGCCGGCCTCGTCGGTGAGTTTGAAGTATGCCGTGGAGGCGCCGACCTGGCACGGGGCCTGGAGGGACATCGCGACCGTGACGATGTCGCCCGGTTCGGCGTCGGGGACCGGGGCGCGGTTCGGGGAGCGGAGCCAGCCGGGGGTGCCGGCGGCGCCTTGGCGGGTGAGCCAGCGGTCGCGCCACGGGCGTTCGCCGCTGTTGCGGATCATCCAGGTCTTCTCGAAGACCTGCTCCCGGCACACCTGGGTCCCGTCCGGCACGGTCTCCCCCACCAGCTCCGCCCGGTCGTCCGGGTGGTGGTCGATCGGTACGGATCCGCCGAGCAGCACCGGCTGCACGTGGCGGCGCATGTCCCGCTGCGACATGTCCCGGCCGGCGCGGACGGCGGCGTCGAGCTCCATCAGCTGATTGACCAGCGCCTGGTTCGCCCCGAACGAGTCGTCGTACCACTCGATGAGCTCGCGGCTCGGCTTGGTGTGACCGCGCTCGACCCGGGACAGGTGGCCTTTGTCCCAGCCGGACTCGGCGGCCGCCCGGGTCAACGGCATCCCGGCAGCCTCGCGCAGCTCGCGCATGCGCGCTCCGATCACGTATCGAGCCTGGGCTGGGCGCACGGCGCACTCTCCGCTCTCGCCGTCACTTATCTACACAAAGTATCAAACTGCAGTGATTCAGTTCCGTTGCCCACTGCGACAATCCGATCACGCTCTGATTGTCTGCACAAAGGAAGGGATTCTCCAAGACAACAGGCAGTTCAGAGCGAAAGGGTTTCCACCATGTTCAAGCGTCTGATCGCCACCGCCGCACTCGCCACGCTGCCCCTCGCAGGCGCCGCCCTCCCCGCGACCGCCGCATCCACGGCGACCACCACGGCGCCGATCGCCGCCACCACGGTCGCGCCGCAGTCGCGCGCCGACGACGCGATCGCCTGGTTCGCCGCCCGGAACGGCTCCACCGCGTACCAGGGCTACTGCGAGAAGGCCGTCGAGAACTCGTACGGAAGGAGCGGCGTCTACGCCTCGGCCATCGCCAACTGGAACGACGCCGTACGCCGGGGCGCCGCGCACCGCGGCGACCTGAATCCGCCGAAGGGCGCCCTGGTGTTCTGGAACATCAGCTCCTACGGCCACGTCGGGCTGGCCACCGGTGACGGGAACTTCTGGGCCACCAGCGTGAACGGCGCGATCGGCAAGCGGAGCCTGCCGTACTTCTCCAACTACCTCGGCTGGGCGCAGCCGAACTTCTGAGCCCTTGTTGCCCACTGCGACAACACCGTCACGGTTTGATTCCCTGCGAGTACAACTCCAGAAGGGATCATCACCATGCGTACCGCCCTCATGCGCATCACCGCCCGCCTTTCTGCCATGACCCTGCTCGCCGGTGCCGCCGTCCTCGGCACCGGCGTGCTCCCGGCCAGCGCCGCGACCGGGACCGTGGACACCGACAGCAACACCGGTGTCGCCATCCGGTCCGGCAACGCGACCAGCTTCGGCTCGGTCGGCAACCAGCCGGACGGCCCGGTCGAGATCGACTGCCAGCTCTACGGCGAGCCGGTCACCGGCAAGTTCGGCCGCAGCCTGATCTGGGACCACATCCCCGGCAAGGGCTTCATCACCGACGCGTACGTCAACACCGGCAGCAGCGGCCTGGTCGCGCCGCTGTGCACCAGCAACCCCCGGGCCGACAAGGCCGTCGCCTGGTACGCCGCCCGCAACGGGTCGACCGCCTTCCAGGGGTACTGCGAGATGGCCGCCGAGAACTCGTACGGGAAGACCGGGATCTGGGCCTCGGCGATCGCCGACTGGAACGACGCCGTGGCCCGCGGCGCCGCCCACCGCGGCGATCTGAACCCGCCGAAGGGCGCCCTGGTCTTCTGGAACATCAGCGCCTACGGCCACGTCGGAGTCGCCAAGGGCGACGGCACGTTCTGGGCCACCAGCGTCAGCGGCGCGATCGGCACGCGCACGCTGCCGTACTTCTCCAACTACCTCGGCTGGGCCTGGCCGAACTTCTGATCCACCCCTCGCGCAGCACCCGGACGCGTGTCCCGCCCCTCACGCGTCCGGGTGCTCGATCCTGTCCAGCCAGTCCTCGACCAGCGCGCGATACACGGCCGCGCCGGGGCCGGGCAGGAAGTGATCCTCCTGATCCAGTACGGCGAACGTCGCGCGCGGGTAGTCCTCGATGATCGTCCACGCGTCGGCGTACCCGGCCGTGGTGTCCTGCCGGCCCGTCACGACCAGCGTCGGCCGCTCGAAGCGGATCGACGGATCCTCCCGCAGGCCGTACGTCGAGACGTCTTCCTGGATCCGCCCGAGAAAGGCGAGGTCCGCCGACGCCTCGGCCGCGTCGTAGTACTGGTGCTGACGCTCGCGTGCCGCCGACGGGCGCAGGTGCTCGTCCGTCGGGAGTGTGCGGCGGGAGCGGTCGATGACGATGCCCGGTGCTCTCAGCAACAACCCGAGGACGCGGGACGGGTCGCGCTGAACGATCCCGCGGGCGTGCAGTCCGCCGGCCGACGTACCGGCGAGCGCGAACGGTTCGGCACCGGCGAGCGAGTCGATCAGCCCGGCGATGGACGACAGCATGCCGTCCTGGTCGGTGATCGACGGGTCGGCCGGGGATCGGCCGGTGCCCGGCGGGTCGACGTAGATCCGGCGCCAGCCCGGGCGTGCCTCGAAGATCGGCTCGTGGACGTCGCGGCCCTCACCGGCGTCGCCACCCCAGCTGGGCAGGAAGAAGATCGGCCGGCCGCTGCCGAAGCTCTCGTAGTACACGCCGCGACCCTAGCCAGGACGGCGGCGGCTCATCGAGCTTTTCTGTCGGCAGCAGAAGGCGGCCGCTCGCCCGACCCGCGCTCGATCAACGCGCACGGCAGCACGATCCGCTGCGGTGGCCGGGTGTCCATGCCCGATGCGCGATCGAGCAGCAACCGCGCCGCGCTGCGGCCCAGCTCGGCGATGTCGGAGGCAACGACCGTGACCGGCGTCGGCAGCATGTCGGCCAGCCGGAAGTCGTCGAACCCGACCACCGCGGGCTCCGGGCCGCTCAGCTCGCCCAGCGCGCGCAGTACACCTTCGGCGAGGAAGTTCGTCGACGCGAAGATCGCGGTCGGCGGATCGGGGCGCAGCATCACCTCCCGGGTCGCCTTCTCCGCGGCCTCCGCGTTGCCCTCGGGCAGCTGGATGACGAGCGACTCGTCGACGTCGATCCCGGCCGAGCGGTGCGCCCGCCGGAACCCGCGCAACCGGCGCCCGATCGTGTAGTACGACGGGGCGAGCAGGATCGCGATCCGCTGGTGCCCCTGCTGCAGCAGGTGCTCGGCCGCCAGCCGTCCGCCGCCCTCGTTGTCGACCATGACGATGTCAGCGTCGATCCCGGTCGCCGGCCGGTCGACGAACACCACCGGCACGCCGGCGCCCTGCAGGAACGCGTGGTCGCCCTGGTCGGGCACGATCATCAGACCGGCCACCTGCCGGCTGACCAGCTCCTGGATGGCCCGCTTCTCACCTTCGGGGTCCTCGTCCACACTGCCGAGCACCACGGCGAACCCGGACTGCCCGGCGACCTCGAGCGACGCCTTCGCGATGCTCGCGTAGAACGGGTTGGTCAGGTCGCCCAGGACCAGGGCGAGCGAGGTCGACTTCTTGCCCGGCCGGAGCGCCCGGGCCACCTCGTTGCGCTGGAACCCGAGCTCGTCGATCGCGGCCCGGACCCGCTGCGCGGTCTCGTCACGGACGCCGTGCCCGCCGTTGACCACACGTGACACCGTGCCGAGGCCGACACCGGCCCGCCGGGCGACGTCGATCATCGTCGGCCGGGGAGCCTCCGGCTGGCTTGGAAACGTTTCGGACACGGGGTTGACTTCCTTTTCACGACACGGCATCGTCACCCAACAGTAAAACGTTGGAAACGTTACCGTCCAGGAGGCCGGGTGAATTCAGTCTCTGCCGGCGGATCCGCTACCCGAAGGCGCACGACCCGTGGTGGCATGAGCCGCAATGCCGGCTCCGACGTGAAGGCCGCGTACCTGTTCATCGCACCCGCGGTGATCGGGTTCGGAGTCTTCGTGGGGTATCCGCTGATCCGATCGTTCTATCTCGCGCTGACGAAGTACAACGGGCTGACCGACCCGATCTTCGTTGGCCTCGGCAACTTTCGCCGGCTGTTCACGACCGACCCGGCCTTCTGGCCGTCGTTGCGGGCGACCGGCTATCTGGTGCTGCTCTATGTCCCGCTGTCACTGGTCCTCGGCCTGGCGCTGGCGATGTTCCTCAACCAGCGGTTCGCCGGGGTGCGGGTCGTCCGCACGCTCGCGTACCTACCGGTGGTGCTGCCGGCCGTCGCGACGATCACGCTCTGGAAGTTCATGCTCGACCCGCAGGTCGGCCTGCTGAACACGATCCTGGACCGGATCGGGCTGCCCACGAGCCTGTGGCTGCAGAGCCCGAAGATGGCGATGCCGTCCGTGGTGCTGGTCATGCTGTGGGGCGTCGGCGGGACGATGATCATCTTCCTGGCCGCGCTGCAGGCGGTGCCGACCGAGCTGTACGAGGCCGCGAAGGTCGACGGCGCCGGGCCGTGGTCGGTGTTCATCCGGATCACACTGCCGGTGATCAGCCCGATCATGCTGCTGCAGGTGATCCTGCAGACCACCGCGGCGCTGCAGACGTTCAACCAGCCGAAGATCCTCACCGGCGGTGGACCGGGGTTCAGCACCAACGTGCTGATGCTCGGGATCTACAACAACGGCTTCCCGACCCTGGGCAAGATCCCGCAGCTCGGGTACGCCTCGGCGCAGGTGTGGGTGCTGTTCGTCATCATCATCGCCGTGATCGCCCTGACCGCGAAGTTCTCCTCGCTCTGGACGTACAGTGACAACACTCCCGACTGAAGCTCCCCCGGTGACGGCGGCCGACCACGCCGTCAGTCCCGCGAAGAAGAAGCCGCGCGTCGTCGGTACGACGGCCTGGTACGTGGTCGCGTTGTTCATCTGCGCGGTGATGATCGTGCCGCTGCTGTGGATGATCACGATCGGCCTCAAAAGCCGCACCGCCGTGTTCGACATCCCGCCGCGGCTGCTCCCGCACGAGTTCCAGTGGAGCAACTTCGTCAAGGGGCCGCAGGCGATCCACTTCCCCCGGTTGTTCCTCAACTCGATGGTGATCACCGCGCTCAGCGTGCTGGGCGGCGTGATGACCGCGATGATGGCCGGCTACGCGCTGGCCAGGTTGCGGTTCCCGGGCCGCAAGACGTGGTTCTACCTGTTCGTCGGCAGCATGCTCCTGCCGGGCGTGGTCGGGCTGATCCCGTTGTTCCAGCTGTACAAGAGCATCGGCTGGTACGACACCTGGCTCCCGCTGATCGTGCCCGCGTTCCTCGGCGGGAACCCGCTGTTCATCTTCCTGGCCCGGCAGTACTTCCTGGCCATCCCGTACTCGATCGACGAGGCGGCCAAGATCGACGGCGCCGGCCATCTGCGGATCTTCGTCAGTGTGATGCTGCCGTTGACCCGGCCGGCCTGGCTGACGATGGCGATCCTCGCGTTCCAGGCGTCCTGGAACGACTACCTGAACCCGCTGGTCTACCTGTACTCGTCCGGCAAATGGCCGTTGTCGGTCGGGATGGCGTCCTTCATCTCCCCGTTCGCCGGGAAGACGCCGGACTGGAGCTACTACATGGCCACCAACCTGCTGTACATGCTGCCGCCGCTGATCATCTTCTTCGCCGCGCAGCGCTACTTCATCCAGGGCCTCGGCGCTCTCGGCAGCACGAACCAGAAATAGAGGGAGAATCCTTGTGAAGAGGACATCGGTTGTGACCGCGCTGGCGTGCGCGGGGTTGCTCGCGGCAACGGGCTGCAGCGGGTCGGACTCCGGCGGCTCGAGCGACGGCCCGGTCACCGTGACCGTGATGACGTGGGAGTCGGCCGAGACGAACGCCGCGATCAAGAAGGCGCTGGCGGACTTCAAGGACGACAACGTCACGGTCCAGCTGCTCGACACCCCGAGCGGTCAGTACGGCGACAAGCTGGCGTCGCTGACCCAGGCGAAGAAGCTGCCCGACCTGTTCTGGTGCGGCAACGACACCGAGCAGCAGTACACGTCGCAGGGCCTGCTGGTCGACTGGGCGGACAAGATCCAGAACGGCGACGGCGACTTCAAGGCCGACAAGTTCGTCCCGTCCGCGATGGAGAACTGGAAGACCGCCGACGGCCAGATGGGCGGTCTGCCGTCGCTGATGAACACGTACGGCGTCTGGTACAACGCCGACGCGTTCACCGCGGCCGGGCTGCCGCTGCCGAAGGCCGGCTGGACGTGGGACGAGATGTACGCCGCGGCCGCGAAGCTGGCGAACAAGAACGGCGCGAAGTACGGCCTGATCGCCGACCAGCTGACCGGTCCGGACGGCCCGTTCACGATGAGCATGTACTCGGTCTCGGCGGGCGGCGCGCCGTTCACCGACAACGTGAACCACCCGACGAAGGCCGAGGCCGACGACAAGTACAAGGAAGGCGTCGAGAAGCTGACCGCCGCGATCAAGAACGGGTCGGTCGCGCCGCCCGGGTACGACGCGGCGAACGTGCAGTCGCTGTTCGCGGCCGGCAAGATCCCGATGACGTTCGGCGGGCAGTGGCTGGCAGCCGGATTCCAGACCGACAAGCCGAAGATCAAGTACGGGTTCGCGCCGTTCCCGCAGGTGCAGACGCCGACCACGCTGTACGACTCGGTCGGGATCTGCACGCCGCAGTACACCAAGGACCAGGACGCGACGTTCAAGGTGCTGCAGTACCTCAACACCAAGGTGTGGGACGCCGTCCTGCCGGCCTCGCCGGTCGCGCCGCCGGCGTACACCCCGGCCCAGACCAGCTACTTCGACGCGCTGACGAAGGCGCAGCAGACCACGGTCGTCGACACGGTCAAGGCCGACCTGGCAGCCGAGAAGACGGTCGGCGTCCGCTTCACCACCCAGTGGGCCCAGCAGGTCGGCGACCTGACCACGGCCAACTACCAGCCCATCCTGAGCGGAAAGAAGCCGATCACCGACCTGCCGGCCTACGTCGACAAGATCAACGGATTGATCAAGCAAGGCAGCTAGCAGGGCAGCTAGACAGCCTGCCAGAGTGACAATGCGAAGCGGGCTTCGCCGTCGGTCCACCATGCGGCCGGGGTGAAGCCCGCTTTGTCGAGCTCGGCCTCGACGCCGGAGCGGTGGAACTTGGCGGAGATCTCGGTGCTGATCTCCTCACCCTCGTCGAACGTGACCTCGAGGTGGATCTCCGGGATCAGCACCCGGAGCGCGCGGGTGGCGCGCAGGTGCATCTCGATCCACTCGTTGTCCGCGTCCCAGATCGCCACGTGCTCGAAGGCGTCCACGTCGAAGTCCGCGCCGAGCTGCCGGTTGATCACCCGCAGCACGTTCTTGTTGAACTCGGCGGTGACGCCGGCGGCGTCGTCGTACGCCGCGACCAGGGTGGCGGGGTCCTTCACGAGGTCGGTGCCGAGCAGCAACGACTCGCCCGGCTCGAGCACCTCGCGGACCGAGCGGTAGAACGCCTCGCGCTCGGCCGGGATCAGGTTGCCGATCGTGCCGCCGAGGAACGCGACCACCCGCGGCGGCTCGCCCGGCAGCTTGTCGAGGTGGGCGGTGAAGTCGCCGACCACGCCGTGGACCTCGAGATCCGGGTAGTCGGCGTTGATGGCGTCGGCGGCGTCCCGCAGTGCGGACTCCGAGACGTCGAGCGGGACGAACGACGTGAGCGTGCCGTGGTCGCGGAGGCCGTCGAGCAGCAGCCGGGTCTTCTCCGACGAGCCGGACCCCAGCTCGACCAGCGTGTGCGCGCCGGTGATCGTCGCGATCTCCCCGGCACGCGCGTCCAAAATCTCGCGCTCCGCGCGGGTCGGGTAGTACTCCGGCAGACGCGTGATCTCCTCGAACAGCTCACTCCCCCGCGCGTCGTAGAACCACTTCGGCGGCAACCACTTGGGCGTGGCCGTCAGCCCTGCCCGAACGTCCTCCCGCAGAGCCCGAGCGGCGTAGTCCGGCGTCAGATGTACGTCTATGAGGGTCACGCTTGTCCTTCCATGCTGGTGATCTGCACTGTGGTGGCGGTGGCCACGAGAAGCGAGCGGTCCGGTACGGCGGTCCAGTCGCCCGCGCCGAACGGCTCGGACGCGACGGTCACGGAGTCGGCGGTCCGGCGTACGTGCAGGGAGTGGGTCCAGGCGGTGGCGACGAGTTGTTCGCCGTCGGTGAGCAGGATGTTCAGCCGCGATCCCGGCGCGAGCGTGTCCACCTCGTGCAGGACCGCGGCGATCGCGTCCGCCGGAGGCACACCCTCCGCGAGCCGATGAGTGATCAGGGCCCACAGGAACACCGAGTCGATCGGCGCGCTGAGGCTCAGCAGGTCGGCGACCGGCAACTGCTCGGCCAGCTTGAGCGTCGCCTCCGGCCAGCCGGGGATGCGCCCGTTGTGGCTGAACAGCCAGTGGTCCGAGGCGAACGGCGCGACCGCGGACTGACCGTACGGCATGCCGACGGTCCCGTTCCGGACGGCGGCCAGGACGGCGCCGGACCGGATCGTGCCGGCCAGGCCGGGCAGGTTCTCGTCGGTCCAGATCGGTACGTCGCGCCGGTAGCGCACCGGCCCGCCGGACACGGCCGCGTCCCCTTCGGGATACCAGCCGATGCCGAAGCCGTCGGCGTTGACCGATCCGCCGCCGCGCATGTCCGCCGGCGCCCAGCTCTGCTCGTAGAGCGAATGCTCCGGCTCCAGCACCAGCGAGGCGAGCGTCACGGGCGGACCCAGGTAGGCCAGGTGGCGACACATCAGGCGTGCAGCTCCTCGGGACGCGGGTCGCGGGCGCACCGGAAGCCGGCGAAGATCTGCCGGCGGATCGGGTAGTCCCAGTTCCGGAAGGTGCCGCGGGCAACGACCTCGTCGGTGCCGAACGAGCCGCCGCGGAGCACCTTGTAGTCCGGCCCGAAGAAGACCAGCGAGTACTCGTCGTACGGCCAGGCGCGGAACCCCGGGTAGCCGCGGAAGTCGCTCGACGTCCACTCCCACAGATCGCCGATCAGCTGCTCCACGCCCAGCGGCGAAGCACCGGCCGGGTACGCGCCGACCGGGGCCGGCCGCAGGTGCCGCTGCCCCAGGTTCGCGTGCTGCGGACCGGGCGACTCGTCACCCCACGGGAACCGCCGCGTCCTCCCGCTCTCCGGGTCGAACCGGGCCGCGAACTCCCACTCCTCCTCGGTCGGCAGCCGCTTCCCGGCCCACTTCGCATACGCCTCCGCCTCGTAGAAGCAGACGTGCATGACCGGCTCGTCCAGCGGCAGCAGCTCCCGGTGCCCGAAGCGCAGCCGCCACCACTCGCCGTCGGCCTGCGACCAGAACCGCGGCGCGACCAGCGACGCCTTCCGGACGTGCGCCCACCCGGCCTCGGACCACCACTGCGGATCGGAGTACCCGCCGCCGAGCACGAACCGCAGGTAGTCCCCGTTCGTCACCGGCACCGTGTCGATCACGAACGGCTGCACGTGAACGGCGTGCGCGGGCCTCTCGTTGTCGAGCGCCCACGGCTCGATCGACGTCCCCATCTCGAACACGCCGCCCGGCACGAACACCTCGGCCGACGGCAACGGCCGGCCCGCGGGAGGCGGCGGCGCGTCCAGCACCGGCGCACCCTCGCGGAGCTGGTGCGTGGCCAGCATCGTCTCGTCGTGCTGCTGCTCGTGCTGCGCGATCATGCCGAACGCGAACGCGTTGTCCACGAGCTCCCGGCCGTTGTCGAACTTCACGTGGTCGAGCACGTCCAGCACCTTGTCGCGTACTTCGTTCACGTAGACGCGGGTTTCGGCCGGGCCGAGCAGCGGCAGCGACGGGCGGTCGGCGCGCGCGTGCTGGAACGCGTCGTACAGCTCGTCGATGTCCTGGCGCAGCGGCTCGCGGCCGCCGACGTCACGGACCAGCCAGAGCTCCTCCTGGTTGCCGACGTGCGCGTAGTCCCAGACCAGCGGCGACATGAGTCTGGAGTGCTGCTTGACCAGGTCGTCGGTGTCGACCGCGTCGGTCAGCTGGACCGTCCGCGCCCGCGAGCGCTCGAGCTGCTCACCGACGAACGCCCGCAGGCCTTCGGGCGACAGGTCGGACAGTTGGTGATTCATGAAGCTCGCCTTCCGTGGGTGGTGTCGACGATGCGCTGCAGCCGGGTCGCGACGGCAGCGACGAGATCGGGATCCGCGCCGGTCCGGTCCATGACCTCGGTGCCCAGCGCGACCACGGCGCGCGCGGCCCGCAGGACCAAGGAGTCCTTCAGGCCCTCGCGGGCCGCCGGGAACCAGCGCCCGGCGGCAGGCTCGGCCGCGGCCAGCACCTGGTCGATCGGAGCCGACATCAGCGCGGTGAGCAGCAGGGTCGGGGCGATCCACCCGTCGCCTGGCTGCGCGTCGAGGTAGCGCACCTCGAGATACCCGCGCGGGCGGACCGGCGGGAAGAGTGTGGACAGGTGGTAGTCGAGGTCGTCGTACGTCGGTCTGTCGCCGGGCAGCTGTCCGTCCGCCCACGCTCCGAACGTCAGCCCGGTCGGTGCGTCCCAGGTGTCGCCCCGCCGCAGGCAGAGCACCGGCGCCTCCATGGCCGTGCGGGCCCAGGCCGCGGCCGGGTCGGCGTCGAGCGGCGGCGGCTCGGTGAACGGGGCGCAGGTGCCGAAGGTCGCCTGCGTGCGGGCCGAGGCCCAGCCGGTGTCCGCGCCCGCCCGGCGCCGGGAGTTGGCGAACAGGCCGACCAGCGCGGGGCCGAGATCGTGCAGCGCACGCCAGCGCAGTGCGGTCTGGTCCGCCTCGCCGGCATCGAGGCAGATCTGCAGGCCGGCGGTGCTGCACATCATCCGCGGTCCGTGCGGCCCCAGCCGCTGGAAGGCGTGTTCCATCGCGGCGTACCTCGGGACGGTGAGGATGCGGCGCGGCAGGCGGAAGGGGTCCAGGCCGTGGTCGCCCGGAACGAGGTCCGCGTCCAGCAGAAGGGCCGTCAGCTCGGCGGCGTCGGCGGCGGTGTCCTCGATCAGCCGCGGGATCGAGTCCGCCGCGGGGCCGGAGATCTCCACCTGGCCACCCGGCTCCACGGTGACCAGGGCGCCCCGGCTCAGCGGCAGCTGCGGACTGCCTCGCACCAGGGTCGCCGGGGCGTGCACGCCCAGGGCCTTGCTCAGTCGGCCGGCGTCGAGCGGCCGGTGCGGGTCATCCGCGTGATGCACCGTCCACTCCAGCTCGACGCCGAACAGTCGTGGTGGACCGTGCTTGAAACAGACCATCGCGACGTAACCCTCCGCCTCGGCCCGGGAGCCGATCGGGGTCGTCGCCGGAGAACCACCGGGCGAGGTCACGTCAGCGAACCTAGCTCCGGGTCCAGGGCTGGACAACCGACCGGAAATTACCCGTCGGTGACGTCTGGGGTGCGTAGGGGCTCATACCGAGCATGCTTCCCGAGGCCACCGACACTTTCCGGCCGGATCCGGACAACCTCGCGATCCGGAGGTTCGCTCTCAGCGAAACCGGGGGCAGGTGGTACAGGCGGTCACGTTCGGCAACACGTAGAAGTAGCAGCACGACGTCCGCAGCTTCTCCTCCAGCGACACCCCGAACGCCGCCGCGGCCCGGTCGGCGTACGGCGCGTCCTCCGGTAGCCGGATCGCCGCCCGCACCTCGTCATCCGCCGCCCCGAACCGCTGCAACGACCCCAGCTTGACCCCGGGACGGTACGAGTCGAGGAACGCGCTGACGTGGGCCTTGTGCTGTGCTGCAGCTTCCTCGACCGGCACGACCACGTCGGACAGCAGCGCCACCTCAGCCGGGTAGTGCGCCACCGGGTGCCGCTTGAACGCCAGGGCCGCCGGTGAAACCTCAGGCGAGAAACCTGTCGCCGCCCCGGTGACCCCGGCGACCAGAGACGGCACCTGGACGTACCACATCAGCGTGAACATGGCCGCGACCTGCACCGGCGGCTCGATCCCGTAGTCCCGCGCGTAGTCGGCTGCGGCAGCCGACCGCCACGCCAGCGTCGGGTCGCCGCCGGCTTCCTGTTCCGCGATCAGCTCCGCACACGAGACCCAGCCCGGGCCGCGCGCCGCCGTACTCACGGACAGCCAGCTGACCGAGTCAGCCAGCACGTCCGCCAGACGGCCCACGGTGCAGGTCATCCAGCCAGCCTACGATCCGGTACGACGACCGGTGCGCCGCCGACCTCGACAACAGTCGCCTTCAGCCCGAACACCTCGGCCAGCAAGTCCGCGGTCAGTACGTCGACCGGACGGCCCTGCGCGGCGATCCGCCCCTCCCCCATCACGACCAGGTGGTCGGCGTACTGGGCTGCGAGGGTGAGGTCATGCAGCACGGCCACGACGGTCCGTCCGGTCGTGGCTGCAGCGTGGACCACGTTCATCACGTCCACGGCATGTGCGAGGTCGAGGTACGTCGTCGGCTCGTCCAGCAGCAGGTGCTGCGTCCCCTGCGCGAGAACCATCGCGATCCACACCCGCTGACGCTGACCGCCGGACAGCTGGTCGACCGGCCGGTCACGGAGCTCTGTCAGCTCAACTGCCCGCAGGGCGTCGTTGATCGCGGCATCGTCATCACTGGTGAGCCTCCCGAACAGACCGCGATGCGGATGCCGTCCACGCGACACCAGCTCGGCAGCGGTGATCCCTTCCGGTGTGGCCGGCCCTTGCGGCAGGACACCGAGCTTGCGGGCCAGTTCGCGCGCAGGCAGTTGGTGGATGTCCTTGCCGTCCAGCAGCACACGTCCGCTCTGTGGAGCGAGCAGTCTGCCCATCCCACGCAGCAGGGTCGACTTGCCGGATCCGTTCGGCCCGACAACCGCAGTCAGCTGACCGGGCGGCACCTCCAGCGTCAGGCCGTCGACCACCGGCACATCAGCGTCGTACGCGAGGGTCAGGTTCTCGACGTGCACTAGCGTCCCTTCTGCTGGCGACCGATGAGGTGAAGCAGGTACGGCGCTCCGCACGCGGCGGTGACCACGCCGACAGGCAACTCGTACGGGCCGACATGCGCCCAGTGCAGCCCGTTCCGCGCCAACAGGTCGGCGAGAACGACGAACAGTGCGCCGAGCATCGCCGTGGTCAGCAAAGGCGGCCGTTCCGTCCGGGTGAGCCGCAGCGCGACCTGCGGCGCCACCAGCGCGACGAACGCGATCGGACCGGCGCCCGCGGTCGCCATCGCGGCCAGCACCGTCGCGATCACCAGCAGCGCCAGCCGGATCCGCGCCACCCGGACGCCGAGCGACGACGCAACGTCGTCACCGAGCACCAGCGCGGACAGGTCCCGGTTGAACATCATTGTCACCGGCAACAACAGCACGACGGCGATCAGCACCGGGATCGCGTCGCTCCAGGTGCGTGCGTTCAACGATCCGGCCAGCCAGGCGGCGGCCCGGCCCGCGTCGTTCACGTCACCGACCACCAGCAGCCAGGCGACGAGCGAGTTCGCCGCGGCCGCGACGCCGACGCCGATCAGCACCACCCTGCCCGCGTCCACCACCCCGCGCTGGACCGACAGCGCGCCGACGACCAGCGTCGCGAGCAACCCGCCGAGGACGGCCGCCAACGGTATTCCGACCTTGGCCGCGACGCCGGAGATGTTGCCGCCGCCGGTGCCCGCGAGCACGATCACCGCGACCGCCCCGGCGGACGCGCCGGAGTTCACGCCGACAATGTCCGGGCTGGCGAGCGGGTTGCGCGACAACGTCTGCAACAGGGCACCCGACACCGCGAACGCCATGCCGACCAGCAGCCCGGTCGCAACGCGCGGCAGACGCAGCTCCAGCACCACCAGCCGCGTGCCGCGCCGACCGCCGCCGAGGAGTACCTCGACCACGTCGGCGAGCGGGAGCTTCGTCGTACCCACGCTCAGCGAGACCAACGCGATCACGACCGCGAGCGCCGCGAACAGGATGCTGAGGACGACCGTCCGTGATCTCACAGATTTCACAGCGCCACCGCCCGGCGACGTACGACGAGGACGAACATCGGAGCGCCGACGATGCCGAGGACGACGCCTGCCTGGACCTCGCCCGCGCCGCCGACGAGCCGGCCGACGAGGTCCGCGAGCACCAGCGCGGTCGCCCCGATGACGCCCGCGGCCGGGATCAGCCAGCTGTTGCGGGCGCCGAAGATCCGGCGCGCGGCGTGACCGGCCAGCAGGCCGAGGAACCCGATCGGACCACACGCCGCGACACCGGCGGCGGTCAGCAGGCCGATCGCTGCCAGTCCGACGAGCCGGGCCCGGCCCACGGACAGGCCGAGGCCGGCCGCCACGTCGTCGCCGAGGGCAAGCAGGTCGAGGTCGCGGGCGTTCACGGCGGCGAGCAGCAGGCCGACGACAGCGAACGGCAGCACCTGAGCGGCGACATCCAGCCCGCGGCCGGCGACCGATCCGACCGCCCAGAACCGATAGCTGTCGAGGGTGTCTGCGTCGAGGAGAACGACGGCTGAGGTGAGCGCGCCGAGCAGTGCGGCGACCGCTGCACCGGTCAGCGCCAGGCCGACGGGCGTGGCGCCCGAGCCGCGGGAGGCCAGTTGCTGTACGGCGAAGGTGGCGATCAGTGCGCCGATCAACGCGACCCAGACGGTCGACGACACCGACTCGACCAGACCGAGCTGGAGTCCGAGCACCACGGCGAACGCCGCGCCGGAGCTCACGCCGAAGATGCCCGGCTCGGCCAGCGCGTTTCTGGTGTGTCCTTGCATCAACGCGCCGGCGATCCCGAGACAGAGCCCGATCAGGACCGCGACCACCGTGCGTGGGAAGCGCAGGCTGCGCACGATCACGTCGGCGTCCGACCCGGAGTTCGCCGCGAGGGCGTGCCAGACCGCGCCCGGTCCGAGCCAGCGCGAGCCGAGCGCGAGGCTCGCGGCGCACGCGAGCACCAGGACGACGACCAGGACGAGGAGTGCCGCGGTACGCCGGACGGCCAGGCTCGCAGTAGGAGCGGCGGAGGACATATGGTTAGGTTTACCTTACTTCGCTGAGGTCGTGAGTCACCCTATCCCGTTGCCTGATCCGGTTGCTTGGAGACGTCTGTGCGCCTGCCCCGCATTACCGCCCTGCTCGCTGTCGCCGCACTCGCCCTCACCGCCTGCGGCGGGTCCCAGGACGACGACTCGCCGGAGGCCGCCGGTGCGTCCGACGGGTTCCCGCGCACCATCGCGCACGCGATGGGCAGCACCGAGATCCCGGCGAAACCGAAGCGCGTGGTCGCACTCGACGCCAGCTTCGTCGACGCCACGCTGATCCTCGACACGCCGGTTGTCGGCTACACGGAGTACCGCAGCATCAAGGGCAGCCTGCCGGACTACCTCGGCGACGACCGGACGAAGTACGGCTCCGAGGCGCAGGCGGTCGGCACGCTCGCCGAGCCGAACCTGGAGAAGATCGCCGAGCTGAATCCGGACCTGATCGTCACCGCGAAGGTCCGGCACGAGAAGCAGTACGAGCAGCTGTCCAAGATCGCGCCGACGATCATGTCCGAGACCACCGGCCCGACCTGGAAGGACAACATCCGGCTGGAGGCCGAGGCGCTCGGTCAGGAGGCGCTCGCCGAGCAGGAGATCACGGCGTACGAGAAGGCGGCCAAGACCGTCGGCGACGCGATCAACGCCAAGGCGGGCAACCCGACGATCTCGGTCACCCGGTTCGTCGACGGCCCGACCCGGCTGTACCAGAAGAAGAGCTTCTCCGGCATCGTCATGCAGGACGCCGGCCTGGCCCGCCCGAAGTCGCAGGACGTCGACGACTTCGCGCTGGAGATCAGCCCGGAGCGGATCAAGGACGCCGACGCGGACGCGATCTTCGTCACCGTGTACGCCGACGAGAAGGGCCTCGGCCAGAAGACCGCCGCCCAGTTCAAGGCGAACCCGCTGTGGAAGCCGCTGGCCCCCAAGGTCCACGAGGTCTCCGACACCACCTGGATGACCGGCGTCGGCCTGCAAGGCGCTTGGGCCATCCTCACCGACCTCGCCCAGACCTTCGACGTCCCGGCCCCGGCGAAGGCGAGCTGACCGATTAGTGTCGGGGCTATGACGGCTCTCGCGCGGTGGCACGTTGGTCCGTGGACTGCCCGGGGTACGCGGCCCGGTGAGCCGACGGTGCCGGGGCGGCGGCGGACCGCTGACGAGTTGAACTTCGACGTGGTCGGGCTGGCGCGGATTCTCGGGCGGCGGTTGTCGGGGCGGGACGAGTTGCAGGTCCGGCTCTGGCAGAACGAGTTGCGGCCGACGCACACGCGGATGTGCGGCGTCCACACGCTCGCGGATCCGGACAACGCCCGCCTGCTGCACGACACGGCGCAGGAGGCGCTCGCCTGGTTGGGAGAGCGCGCGCCGGCTGGGTACGAGTTCGTTCTCACGGACGCGGTCGAGCTGCGAGCGCTCGTCGACCTGTCCGCCGACGTGATCGCCGTCGACGCGGTCGTGCAGCTCGCAGACCGCCCTCTCCCTGCCGCACGACTGGCGACCGCCCACGTACGCCGTTCCGCCACGGGTGACTGGTACGCCGGGGACGCGGTGTGCAACTGGTCCGGCCCGCACGCCACGTCCGACGACGCGGTCGCCGCAGTACGAGCTGCCCGCGACGAACTGGTGGAGCAACTACGCGCCGCTGGCCGCGAGGACCTGGCCGCGACAGCGGGCCGCTGGCCTGCCGTGCCGATCGAGTCGGCCTAAGCGGCTGGACTGGTCGGGGCTGGTCTCGGGGTCAGGTGTTTCTGGAGGAAGGCGAGTTCGGCCTCGACGACCTGTTCGTAGGCGTCGAGGAAGGGCGCGTAGTGGTTGCCGGGCACCTGGAGGACGTCTGCGTTCGGGGTGCTCGCGGCAGCTTTCAGTGTCGGGGCTGCCAGGGCCGACTGGTCGTCGGCGCACACGACGTACAGCATCGGGCAGCGGGCATCAGGCGCGTACTTCAGCGGACGGTAGAGCGCGGCCGGGAACACGGATCGAGCAGCGATCGACTGCTGCCACTCGGGATAGCGGTTGTCCGGGTTGAGGGTCGCGTTGCTCAGTTGGGCGTCGGGGGTGTTGAGAAGCGCCACCGTGCCGGGCGGCCCGGCGAGATCCACCAGGCGAGGTGGCCGGCCGAAGAGACCGCCGGCCAGGTCGAGCAGGCTGCGGCCGATCAGCCGGAGCGCGCTGCCGGGAGTCTGGTAGCGCGAGGCGTTGCGCGTCACGGTCGGGCCGTCGACGTTGGCGGACTGGGCGATCGCGGCGGCGATCCCGAGATCTTCCGAGGCGAGCTGCACGATGTATCCGCCGGGGAGTGAGAACGCCCAGATCGCCACCCGCTCGACACCCGGAAGCGTCTTGGCACAGGCGATCGCGGCGCGCCAGTCGGCCAGCTGATCGGACACCCGGGCGACCTGCCGCGGCTCACCCGCACTCTCGCCGAAGTTCCGGTGGTCGAACGCCAGGACACCGAACCCGGCCGCGGCGAACCGCTCCGCGAACCGGTCCGTGCCCGGCTCCTTCGTGACGCCGAAGCCTCCGGTCATCACCACACACCCGCCGTTGGCGCCGGGGTAGTGCCAGGCCGCGCACGTGACCCCGCCACTCGTGAAGCTCACCTTCTCGCGCATAGCAGAAGTGAACCACGCGGTTCGCAAAACTGTCTACGCCTGCTCCTCGCGGTCTACATCTGCTCCTCGCGGTCGAGGGCGCGCACGAGCGCCGCGAAGCCGGCCTCGATCCCGGCCGCGTCGCCGCTCGTCCGCCACTCGATCAGGAAACCGCGCAGCGTCGCGAGGATCAGCTCTGCCACCTCGGTCTTGCGTTGCTCGTCCCAGTCCTCGGGGCACAGCGACAGCAACGCCGGCAGGTACTGACGCGAGGCCGACCGGGCGAGGTCGGCGTACCGCCCGGCGTCGTACATCGCGAGGCCGATCGCCTGGTCGAGGACCCACGACTCGGTGCCGATGAGCGTCGGCCACATCGAGTGCACCCGGTCCGCCAGCGACCGGCCGTCGCCCTCACCGGCCGCGACCACGGCACGGTCGATGCGGCGCTCGCGCAGCTGCAGGACTGCCTGCGTGAGCAGGTCCTCGGGTCCGTCGAAGTGGTACAGCAGGACCTTGTGTGTCGTACCGGCCGCGCGCGCCGCCCGGCGCAGCGAGAAGTCGACGAGCCCGTTGGTCCCGAGCTCGTCGGCCACCTTGTCCAGCAGTTCACGCCGCCGGGCCTCACCTCGGGGCGACTTCGCCGAGCGCCGATACCCGGCACGCTCCCCGGACGGCTCAGGTGAATCGGTCATTTCAGGTGAAGCTCGCGACGAAGTACCCGACGCCGTACGGCGCTGCCTCGTAGCGGAGATCGCCCGACAACGGCGTCCCCGCGAGGGCTCCGGCGAGCACCTGCCACGGCGCGCGGCCGGCCGCCTGCAACTCGCCGGCCAGGTCCGGGTCGAGGGCCTCGAGGACGTCGAGATCCTTGTGCTGCAGGGCCTTCGCGACCGTGGTGTCGAAGATCTCGGCGCGCGGGTGCAGATGCACCGGCGAGTGCTCGCTGCGGCGCGCCGAACCGTCGCCCATGACCAGCAGACCGACCCGATCGTTGCCGTCGGCAATCTCCCGGCCGAGCCGGACGCACTCGACCGGTACGGCGTCCGTCGGCACGGCCCAGTACGTACGCGGCAGCGAAGCCGCCTTCGACTGCTCGAGCAACCAGCCACCGACCGCCAGGGACAACGGCAGAACCTCCGGCCCGGCGCCGAACCGCACACCGGGCGCCCCGTAGGCCCCGAACGAGCCACCTGCATCGGCGCCGTAGACCCGTGGAAAGGCAGGGGTGCCTGCGGGGATCGAGCCGACGACCAGGACGGTGGTTGCTGTTGCGAGCGCTTCGATCGCGGTCAGGCAGGCAGCTCGGAGCGGGTCGAGGTCGGGGGCGGCGCCGGAGGCCACCTCGGGGATCAGCAGCGGTGGGTGCGGGCAGACCGCGGCGGCAACGACGGGCACGGGTCAGGCCTCCCGGAGGTAGCGGAAGAACAGGTAGTCGTCGGAGGCAACCAGCCGCGAGCCCAGCGTCATCCGGCGGGTCAGCGTCGACGGCAGGCCGGCCGTGATGCGGCCCGATCCCGGCCCGGCCAGCAGCGGCGCCAGCGCCAGGCACAGCTCGTCGACCAGGTCGGCATGGGTCAGCGCACCCAGCAGATGCGGCCCGCCCTCGGACAGGATCTGCTGCAGCCCACGCCCGGAGAACTCCTCGACGACCGCCGGCAGGTCGACCTCGGCCTCTCCGAGGACGAGCACCTCGGCGACCTCCTCCAGCGCCTCCCGCCGGTCCGGCGGCGCGGCCGCGTGCGTCACCACGATCGGCCGGACGGCGGACCTGAACACCGGGTTGACCGGACTCAGCTCGAGCCGCGAGGACACGATCGCGAGCGTCGGGTTCTCGGCGAGCCCGGCCGCGGTCCGCCACTCGCGGGCCTTCGCGGACAGCTTGAGCGGGTTGTAGCCCTCGTCGCGGATCGTCCCGGCGCCGACCAGAACGACGTCGGCGAGGCGCCGGATCATGCTGAACACCCGGCTGTCGGAGTCGCTCGACAGCGCCTTCGACTGCCCGTCGATCTCGACCGCGCCGTCCAGGCTGCTGACGAAGTTCGCGCGCAGGTGCGGCACGCTCCGGTCCGCGACCTCGTAGACCGCGATCAGTTCCTCGTCGCTGAGCTCGTCCAGCAGCCGCATCAGGCCAGGCTCCTTCGGGTTCCGGCGGGCTGTGCCGTGCCACGCAGTACGGCGATGAAGTCGAGGGCCTGCCGGGCGGCCGGGACGTCGTGCACGCGGAACACCCGGGCGCCGAGCCAGGCGGAGACGGCGAGCGCGGCGAGAGTCCCGTTGCCGCGCTGCCCCGGCGGCAGTTCGAGGGTCTCGCCGATGAAGTCCTTGTTCGACACCGCGACCAGCACCGGCCAGCCGGTCGCCGTGAGTTCTTCCAGGCGGCGGGTCAGCTCCAGCGACTGGAGCGTGTTCTTGCCGAAGTCGTGCGTCGGGTCGATCAGGATGCCGTCCCGCCGGACGCCCGCGGCGAGCGCCCGCTCCGCGAGTGAGGTCGTCGTACGGATCACGTCCGCGACCACGTCGTCGTACGCCATCCGGTGCGGGTCGGTGCGCGGCGAGAGACCGCCGACGTGGCTGCAGACCAGGCCGGCGCCGGCTTCGGCGGCGGCGTGCACCAGGTCGGGATCGGCACCCGCCCAGGTGTCGTTGATCAGGTCCGCACCGGCCGCCGCGACCTGCCGGGCGACTCCGCTGCGATAGGTGTCCACGCTGATCACGAGCGACGGGTGGCGGGCCCGGATACCGGCCACGAAGTCCACGGTCCGGCGCAGCTCCTCGTCCTCGCTGACCGGCTCGCCGTACCCGGCCTTCACGCCGCCGATGTCGACCAGGTCGGCACCCTCGGCGACCGCCTTGTCGATCGCCGCGTACGCCGCGTCGGTCGCGTAGGTCGCGCCGCGGTCGAAGAATGAGTCCGGGGTCCGGTTGACGATCGCCATCAGCGCGAACTCGTCCACCCCGAACGACCGTTTGCCCAGCCGCAGCACTCCATCACGCACGTCCGCCACGCCACCGACTGTAACTGGCGGACCTGGGTCACTCACCAACCCCCGCGCCCTGCGCCGCTCGAGCGGGCGCGACGCCTTCAGCGGCGACTTGGTGGGTGACCCAGGTCCGGGACCACCTATCGCGCGAGCCACATATCCTATAGGATCCGTCCCGACAGACCGCCCACCGCAGCAGATCGGGTCCTCGATGCCACGATTCACCGAGTTCGAGACGTACGACGTCCGCTTCCCCACGTCGCTGGACCTGGACGGCTCCGACGCGATGAACACCGACCCGGACTACTCCGCGGCGTACGTGATCCTGCGGACCGATGCCGGGGACGGGCTGGAGGGACACGGGTTCGCGTTCACGATCGGCCGCGGCAACGACATCCAGACGACCGCGATCGAGGCGCTCCGTGACCACGTCCTCGGGCTCGACCTGGACGCCACGCTCACCGACCTCGGCGGCTTCTGGAAGTCGCTGGTGCACGACTCGCAACTGCGCTGGCTCGGCCCCGAGAAGGGCGTCATGCACATGGCGATCGGCGCGGTCGTCAACGCGGTGTGGGACCTCGCCGCCAAGCGTGCCGGCGTCCCGCTGTGGAAGCTGCTGTCGGACCTCACGCCGGAGCAGATCGTCGACCTGGTCGACTTCCGGTACCTCACCGACGCGCTGACGCCGGAGGAGGCGCTGGACATCCTGCGCAAGGCCGAGGCCGGCCGCGCCGAGCGGGAAGCGGTCCTGCGCGAGCGCGGGTACCCGGCGTACACGACGACGCCCGGCTGGCTCGGGTACGACGACGCGAAGCTGGTCCGGCTCTGCCACGAGGCCGTCGCCGAAGGGTTCACGCAGATCAAGCTCAAGGTCGGCGCGAACCTGGACGACGACATCCGCCGGATGCGGCTGGCCCGCGAGGCGGTCGGTCCGGACATCCGGATCGCCGTCGACGCCAACCAGCGCTGGGACGTCGCGGAGGCGATCCGCTGGGTCGAGGCGCTGGCGCCGTACGACGTCTGGTGGGTCGAGGAGCCGACCAGCCCGGACGACATCCTCGGGCACGCGGCCATCGCGAAGGCGATCGCCCCGATCCGGGTGGCCACCGGTGAGCACGTGCAGAACCGGGTGGTGTTCAAGCAGATGCTTCAGGCCCAGGCGCTGTCCGTGCTGCAGCTGGACTCGGCCCGCGTGGCCGGCGTCAACGAGAACGTCGCGAACCTGCTGCTGGCGGCCAAGTTCGGCGTCCCGGTGTGTCCGCACGCGGGCGGGGTAGGACTGTGTGAGTTGGTCCAGCACCTGTCGATGTTCGACTACGTCGCGGTGAGCGGATCGATGGACGACCGGGTGATCGAGTTCGTGGACCACCTGCACGAGCACTTCCTGGACCCGGTGGTGATCCGGGACGGGCATTACGTGGCGCCGGTGCGGCCCGGGTTCGGCGCCGAGATGGATGCCGAGACGCTGACCGACTTCCGGTTCCCGGGTGGCAAGATCTGGACCGACCTGACCAAGGAGAAGAAGTGACTGATTTCGCCGGCCTCCGCGCGGTTGTCACCGGTGGCGCCTCGGGGATCGGGCTCGCGGCCGCCGAGCTGCTCGCCGCCCGCGGCGCCCAGGTGGTCGTGTTCGACCTGAAGCCGGAGGTCGCCGAGCCGCTGACCGGGATCGCCACCGACGTCACCGACGACGGCTCGGTGCGGGACGCGGTCGCGGCCGCCGCGCTGCAGCTCGGCGGGATCGACATCGTGGTGAACAACGCCGGCATCGGCGCGCAGGGCAACGTGACCGCGAACGACGACGACGAATGGCACCGGGTGCTGGACGTGAACGTGGTCGGCATCGCGCGCGTGACCCGGGCCGCGCTGCCGTACCTGCGCAAGTCGGACGCGGCCGCGATCGTCAACACCTGCTCGATCGCCGCGACCGCCGGCCTGCCGAACCGCGCGCTGTACTCGGCGAGCAAGGGCGCCGTCCTCGCGCTGACGATGGCGATGGCCGCGGACCACGTGCGCGAAGGGATCCGGGTCAACTGCGTGAACCCCGGTACGGCGGACACCCCGTGGGTCGGGCGGCTGCTCGACGTCGCGGCGGACCCGGCCGCGGAGCGTGCGGCGCTCGAGGCGCGGCAGCCGATGGGCCGGCTGGTGTCGGCCGCCGAGGTCGCGCAGGCGATCGTTTACCTGGCCAGCCCACTCTCGGGCTCGACGACCGGTACGGCGCTCGCGGTCGACGGCGGGATGCAGAACCTGCGGCTTCCGGCGGCGCGCTGATGAAGCTCTTTCCGGACGGTCAGCGCGTCGGGCTCGGCGGCGCGCCGCTGGGCAACCTGCTCGGCGAGGTGCACGAGGCGGACGCCGTCGCCGCCGTGGACGCGGCGTGGGACGAGGGCTGGCGGTATTTCGACACCGCACCGCACTACGGTCTCGGGCTCGCGGAGGAACGGCTCGGCCTCGGCCTGCGATCCCGGCCGCGGGACGAGTACGTGTTGTCGAGCAAGGTCGGCCGGATCATCTACGAGGCCTCCGACGCCGCCACCGACGACGAGGGATTCGACGTCAGTACGACGCGGCGGCGGCGCTGGGACTTCTCCCCGGACGGCGTCCTGCGCAGCATCGAGGACTCGCTGCGGCGGATCGGGACCGATCGGCTGGACGTGGTGTTCGTGCACGACCCGGACGACCACTTCGAGGAGGCGGTCGCGACCGCGTTCCCGACGCTGATCGAGCTGCGCGAGCAGGGCGTGATCGGCGCGATCGGCTCCGGGATGAACCAGTCGGCGATGCTGACCCGGTTCGTGCGCGAGATCGACATCGACGTGATCATGCTGGCCGGTCGGTACACGTTGATCGACCCGGACGGCCTCGACGACGTCCTGCCGGCTTGCGTGGAGAACGACGTACAGGTGGTTGCCGTGGGCGTCTTCAACTCCGGGTTGATGTCGCAGCCACGGCCCGCGGCCGGGACCACGTTCAACTACGAGCCCGCGGCGCAGTCGCTGATCGACAAGGCGAACAAGCTCGCGGACATCTGCGAGTCACACGGCACCACGCTGCCTGCAGCGGCGCTCGCGTTCCCGTTGGCACACCCAGCCGTCGCCGGCATCGCCGTCGGCTGCCGCAACGCCGAAGAGGTCCACACCAACGCCGCCCTGGCCCGCATGGAGGTTCCCGCCGCACTCTGGTCGGACCTGAAGTCGGCCGGCCTCCTCCGCGAGGACGCACCTACTCCGTAGGGGTTGTGCGGGAGGCCAGGTGGAGGGCCAGCCGTTCGTCCGGGTTGGTGAGGTCGACACCCAGGAGGTGCTGGATCTTGGCTATCCGGGCGGCGGCGGTGTTGCGATGGATGCCAAGCACTGCGGCTGTTTCGGCCACGGAGGATTCTGTGTCCAGGTAGACAGCCAGTGTGGTGACGAGGTCGCCGGGCTGGTCCTTGATCGGAGCCAGCAGCGCCCGCGCGGCGGGCTGGAACGTGTCGGTGCGGGTCCAGGCCAGCAGGAGTTGCGCCAATCCCAGCCGGTCCACGTGCAGGAAACGGCCGGTCTCGGCCCGGCCGCGCGCCAAACCGGCCGCGTCGCCCGCTTCGGCCAGGGTCGTGGCGATTCCGCTCGGCCCCGGCTGCACCCGCCCGACGCCGACGTACGCGTCCACGGTCTGCACCAGTCGCCGCTGGACCCGCCGGATCGCGGCGGCCTGCTGCTGCACCTCGGTTGCCGTCGGTTCCCGGACAGCGGTGATCCACGCGGACCAGCCGTCGCCCTGCTCCACCACAACAGCCCGTAGCCCTTCGGCGTCGAACGCCTCCACCACATCGGCTCGCCGACCGGCGACATCAACTTGTCCCTCGGCCCCGATCCGGATCCCGGTGTGCCAGCCGTCGAGCTGCCAGCCGAGATCCACCGCACGCCGCCGCGTCGCCTCCGACGGCTCTCCGTGCAGCAGCTCACCGAGCAACGACGTCCGCTGACGGGCGTCCCGCTCCAGCTCCAGCCGTCTGAGCGCCATACGCTCACCGACCGCCGGTGCGACGACGCTGAGCACGTCAGGCACGGCGGCGACCTCTGCCGGCACCGCACCGGGCAGCCGCGCCACCAGCCAGCACACCGGGCCGACGCCGAGCACAGCAACCGCAAGCAGTACGGCGCCGCTCGGGAGGTCGATGCGGTACGGCGCGGCCCATGCCACAGGCACGCGTGGCAGGGCCGTCGCCAGCGCCGTACGTTCGTCCGGCTCCAACGGCTCACCGGCCAGCGTGCCGCCGTCAGCTCCCGCCAACGTGACCGGCCGGTCCAGTACGTCGGCCGTGGTCCGCAGTACCGCGTTGAGGTCGCCGCCGGCGCGCCGCAGAGCAGAGACAGCTCGCAGTACCAAGTCCGACCGGAGCACCTCCGGCTCTGCTGTCACGCGGCGCAGGTACTCGTGCGCTGCCAGCGGGTCCGGGCAGCCCAGCACGGGCAGCTGCAGCCGCTCCGCCAGGAGCTGCGCACCGCGCCCCAAAGGCTCCACACCCGCAAGCAGCAACGCACCCGCGCCGGCAGCCGACGCCCTGCTGATCAGTGCGTCGATCCGCCAGTCCGCGTGGTCATCTGCCAGCAGTACGACGAGCAACCGTCCGTCCAGCTGCTCCGGATGCGCGGAGACCTCCAGCACCACCTGGGAGCCTGTCAGACGAGGCTCCCGGATCGCCGTGGCGGCGAGGACGACCACGTCGTTCCAGCCCGGCGAGCTGAGCATCGCGGTCAGCGTCGGCGCCAGGTCTGTCATGACGCTTCCAGCAGCTGCGGCGGACACGACAGTCCGAACGCCTGCGGGCCCACATGGGCGAGCCGGTCGGGCCGCCGCCACCAGGCGGGCCCTGGCAGCGCCACCGCCACAACCTCGTCGCCGGTGCGGATGGCGTCCACCGCGATCGGCTGGAGCGTCCGGCGATCGAGCACGCAGAGCAGGTCCGGTGTGGTGACGACCGGTGTCCCGTCGACCAGAGCGAGCAGGTACTCGTTCTCGGTCTCGATCCGGATGACCGCGCGGCTGCCGGCATCGACCATGCACATGCTGCCGCGACCGAAGGCAGCACCGCCGTCGGCGATGAGATGACGGGCGACCTCCTCGACCCGCCCGGCACCGACCAGCCGTCCACCGAGACCCGCGGCGACCGCAGCGGGCGTGGCATCGGAGTCGAGGGCGGCATGGGCTCGTCCGAGCGTCAGCGCCCGGGTCAGACTCCCCCGTACGGCGTCCGCGGTCGCGGCCCCCACCGCTGTCGGCGCCAGCGCGAGCACGGCCCACCCTCCGGTGTGGGCGACGAAGCTGCGCACGGCCCGTTCGAGACCGGCGGCGTCGATGTTGTCCACGACGATCACCTGACCGCTCGGCTCACTGAGCGCACACGGAGTCAGAGAGCGTCCCGCGACTGCCCAAGAGAACTGATCGAGCCGCGGCAGCGCCCGCCCCATCAGGTCCGCGTCGACCACCGGGAGGCCAAGGTCCAGGGCGGCGATCAACGGCGTCAGCCCGTTCAGCCCACCCGCTTCGAGCGGCATCAGCCCGGTGACCTCGGTACCCGTCCACCGGCTGACGGCCCGCACCGCGGCGTCGAACTCACCACCGCCCGGCAGCTTCTCCATCAGCACACTGGTCGCTCCGACGACGCCGATCGGACTCACCGAGGCATCGGGCAGATCCGCGGCGTCCCGCAGTACCAACTCCCCCGCACCGAGCCGCCGGCGCAGCATCCGGCCGAAGGCGCGCGTGTCACCCCCACCACCGGAGCCGAGCAGCGTCACCCCGACAACGAGCGCCGTCAGATCCCGCTCCCGCACGACCGTGCTCATGCGCCGATCCTGCCACCGGCGGACCTGCAGCACTCAGCAAACGCGCGAAATCGGCCCTGCGGATCACCGACTGAGCGTGCCGGGCCGATGGACCGCGAGGTTGGTGAGTGCGGGACGTCCGGTGGAACCCCGGCCCGCCGCGGAGGGGTCAGCACGGCGGGCCGAGGGTCAGAGGACGAGCGCCTCCGCGCGGCGCTCGACAGGGCTGAACGTGACGTCCAGCCCGAAGCAGGACGGCCCGAACACGGCCAGCGCCTCGGGGGTGCGCATCAACTCCGGCGTGGAGATGCCGACCACGGTGACGCGCTGGCCGTAGCGCAGGCCTTCGGTGGTGATCGGCTCCGCGGTGTCCGCCTCCAGCACGCAGACCAGGTCCGGCACCGTGCACACCACCTCGCCGTCGACGTCGGCAACCAGATTCTCGTTCTGGAAGCGCAGCTCGAGCCGCGACGCTCCGTCGTACGAGGTGAAGCGGGCCCGTCCGCGCGCGAAGCCCTCGACGGTACGGCGCTCGACGTCGACGACCTTCCCGCGGAACAGCACCCGCAGGTGGTTGTAGAGCGTCGGGGCAAGTGCTGCTCTCACAGCCTCGATCGGGTCTTCGTGCGCCGCCCGCGCCTCCCGGACCGCCCGGCCGATCGACAGCCCGAGCGAAAGCGTCCGCGGTACGGCGGTCCGCTTCACCTCGGCGCCCGTCATCGAGTACTCCGCGATGTGCGCGACGCCGCCGAGCCGGATGGTGATGCCGCGCGCCAGCCACTCCATCTGCCGGTTGTCATGGCCGGTGTCGATCACCACGGTCTCGTCGTGCTCCCCGGCGATCGCCATCGGCGAGCCCGGGACGCCGTACACCGAGAACGTCTCCATCTGCAGCTCGGGGAACGCGCGCCCCATCCCGTCCGCGTCGACCACCGGCAACCCGGTGCGGGCGGCGACCAGCAACGGGATCATCGAGTTGATGCCGCCGCACTCGATCGGCATCGTCGCGTCGGCGCGCCGGCCCAGGTGCTTCTCCAGCGCGCGCAGCGCACCGACCGGTTCGCTGCCGCGCGGGATCTTCTCGACGATGACGGTCGGCGCGCCCATCTGCGCGGTCGGGATCACGAACGCGTCGTCGGCCAGCTCGTCCGGGTCGAGAACGGTGATCGGGCCGTGCTCGCGGATCGCCTGCTCGACGAGCAGCCGCCCGATCAGCGGGTCGCCGCCACCGCCGGTCCCGAGGATCGCCGCCCCACGGGCGAGATCCCGCAGGTGCTCGACACCCAGCTGCCAGCTCATACCGCCTCCAGCGCGCGGATCGGGTCGAGGTCGTAGCCGAAGTACCGCGGACCGACCAGCTCGATGCCCTCCGGGGAGTGCCAGCGTTCGTCGGCCGGGGCCGCGAGCACGCTGACCCGGTGGCCGTAGCGCAGCGCCTCGGTGGTGATCGGCTCGCCGGACTCGGTGTCCAGCACGATGATCAGGTCCGGCGTCGTCGCCATCGCCGTACCGTCGAGCTCCGCGACCAGGTGCTCGTTCTGGAAGCGCAGCACCAGCAGCCGGCCGTGCGAGGCGTCCAGTCCGTCGACGGCCGCGTCACCGCGCGCGAAGCCGGTCGTCGTACGGCGTTGCACGTCGACGACCTTGCCCACGTGCAGGAGCCGGCCGCCCAGCTCGTCCACCACCGCCGCGACCGGATCGGTGTGGGCCCGCTGTGCCTGCTCGATCGCGCGCCCGATCGTCACGCACTTGCTCAGCGTGCCGGCGACGAACGAACCACGGACGTCCGCGCCGGTCATCGCGTACAGCGACACGATCGCGGAGCAGCCCATGTCGACGGTCGCCGAGCGGGCCAGCCGTTCGGCCCACTCGTTGCTGATCGTGTCGAAGACGCCGCGGTTGCCTTTCTCGTCCACGATCGACATCGGCGTCGCCTCGATACCGGCCAGCGTCGGCAGCACCATCTGCAGCTCGGGGAATGCGCGGCCCATCCCGTCGCCGTCGACCAGCGGCAGCCCGAGCTGCGCGGCCGCGATCACCGGGACGGTCGAGTTGACCCCGCCGGCCTCGATACAGGCCAGGTGGGTCGGCGTCTTCCCGACGTACTTCGCCAGGGTCTGCACGGCGACCGAGATCTGGTCCGCCGACGGCAGCTTCTCCACCATCACCGTCGGCGCGCCCATCATCGCCACCGGCAGCACGCAGGCGTCGTCGGGAAGGTCGCCGACGGCAACGATCTCCACAGGCCCGTGCTCCCGCAACGCCTGCTGTGCCAGCAACCGCCCGATGTGCGGATCCCCGCCCCCGCCGGTGCCGAGCACGGCAGCGCCCCGGGCCAACGCGCCCAGATCCTCGGCCCGCAGCTTCATCGCCACCACTCCACTCCGGATCCCAGGCCCGTCACAATCACGGATCCGGCCGCGCGTCCCGCGGGAGTGCTCGGGCACCGCTCGATGGTGATGGCCTGCAGATCCGCCCTCATCGGGTCTCCCCCAGACGGAGGTCGCCGACCGCCTTGCAGCGGATGCGGGTGGCGTTGCCGGGCAGGTACGGGATCGGGACCTCGTCGAAGTCGACGATCCGCACCGCTGCCGGGTCGGCGCCCGCCGCGATCGCGCGGTCGACCGCCTCCTGCCGCGCCTCGTCCACCACGGCGTCCCGGCGGCCCGGGTCGATCGCGTACACCCGGTCGACCTCGCCGCCGACCTGCGCGATCGCGGCGCCGATCGCGTTCGCGACCGCGAAGTTGTCCGGCCGGTGCACGGCGAGGCTGCCCGGCAGGTCGTCCGGGAGCAGGATCGAGCCGCCGCCGACCGCCACCACCGGCAACGGGTCCGGCGACGTCCGCATCCGCTCGACCGCGTCCGCGATGTCCGCCGCGACCCGGGCGAGCGCGGCCTTCACCAGCGTCGGGTCGAGATCGGCGACCGCGCTCGGATCCCCGACCTCGGCGCGCCCGGCCGCCACCGCGATGTCCGTCGCGGTCACCGTCCGGCCGCCGAAGACCAGCGCCTCCTCGGTCAGCCGGTACCCGACCGATCGCGGTCCGACCGTCACCTGGTCGCCGCCGTCGGCCACCAAGCTGCCGCCGCCGATCCCGATGCTGAGCACGTCGGGCATCCGGAAGTTGGTCCGGACGCCGGCCACGTCGACCTCGGTCGTCGCCTCCCGCGGGAAGCCGTGCGTCAGGACACCCACGTCACTCGTCGTACCGCCGACGTCGACGACCGCGCACGTGTCGAGACCGGACAGCAGCGCGGCGCCGCGCATCGAGTTGGTCGGCCCGGACGCGAACGTGGCCACCGGGTACCGGCGGGCGAAGTCGACGTCCATCAGCGTGCCGTCGTTCTGGCTCAGGTACAGCGGTGCGGAGATGCCGTGACCCGCGACGGCGCTGGCCAGTCCATCGACGATCGAAGCGGCCAGCTCGCGCAGCGCCGCGTTGATGATGGTCGCGTTCTCCCGCTCCAGCAGCCCGATCCGGCCGATCTCGTGCGACAGCGAGATCGCCACGTCGTCGCCGAGCTCGGACCGCAGGATCTCGGCCGCGCGCAGCTCGAACTCGTTGCTGACCGGCGAGAACACCGACGAGATCGCCACCGACCGGACGCCGTGGTTCACCATGTCGCCCGCGTGCCGGCGCAGCTCGTCCGCGTCCAGCTCGGCGATGTGCCGGCCGTCGAACTCGTGACCGCCGTGCGCCAGGTAGCTGCGGCCGCTGATCGCCTCGACCAGCCGCTCGGGCCAGTCGACCAGCGGCGGCAGCGATGCGGTGGCGGGCAGCCCGAGCCGCAGCGCCGCGGTCGGCGCCAGCCGCCTGGCTTCGACCAGCGCGTTGATGAAGTGGGTCGTGCCGATCATCACGGCCTGCACCTGTGCGGGGTCGAAGGATCGCTCCGCCTGCAGCCGGTCCAGCGTGTCGATGATGCCGGCGGTCACGTCCGCACTCGTCGCGGACTTGTTGGCCGCCAGCACGGTGGTGCCGTCCAGCAGCACGGCGTCGGTGTTGGTGCCACCGACATCGATACCGATGCGCATCTGCGATTCCTCTCAGCTTGTCGCGGGTACGGCGGTGGCGGTGGCGGGCTCGCTGTCCATCGTGCGGCTGGTGCCGACGCCGCGGATCAGGCCGAGCTTGCCGGCGACGACGTACGCCAGGAAGCCGACCACGAGCGAGTTGATGCTCGGCAGGCCCCACGCGACGTATTTGCCGATCAGCGCGGCGCCGATCCAGATCACGATCGTGGCCGGCACCCAGGTCGGCGCGGTCGCGGGCAGCGCGCCGCTCGCCCGGGACGCGTCCAGGTCGGGGCGCCAGCGCTTCACCACGAAGTACTCCGCGACCATGATCCCGGCGATCGGCGGGAACGCGACGCCGAGCAGGATCAGGAAGTCGGTGAACTTGTCCAGGATCCCGCCGGCCGCGAGTACGCTGCCGAGCACGCCGACCACCAGCGTGACGGCGGCCCGGTTGACGTGCCGGCCGAAGACGGTGCCGATGAAGTTCACGACACCGAGGCCGGAGCTGTAGAGGTTCCAGTCGTTGATCTTGATCGTGCCGAGGATGATCACCAGCGTGCCGACCCAGCCGACCGACGAGGTGACGATGGTGACCACGTTCGCCGAGCCGATCGCGTGCGCCAGCAGGACGCCGACCAGACCGATCACGTACTCGCCGAGGGTGATGCCGAGCACGGTCTGCTTCACCACGTCGCCGACCGTCCGGTTGTAGCGGGTCATGTCCGGCGTGATCACCGCTCCGACGATGAATCCGCCGGCGACCAGCGTCGTACCCTCCAGCAGACTCAGGTGCGGACCGGCCGGTGCGGCGTTGACCAGCGAGCCGAGGCTGTGGTCGGACAGTTCGCTGATGATCGACCAGCCGACCAGCAGCAGGAAGGCCGGGACGGTCACGTACGCGACCCAGGCCATCGAGTGGAAGCCCCGCAGCACGACGAGCGTCACCGCGAGACCGAACACGAGCGACCAGCCCCACGTCGGCAGGACGCCGATCAGCTGGCTCAGCCCGGCCGCGGACACCGCGGACTGGATCCCGAACCAGCCGATCAGGCTGATCCCGATCGCCAGCCCGATCAGCGACGAGCCGGCCTGGCCGAAGCCGGTCCAGCGCGCGATCACCGACGTCTGCAGGCCCTCGCGGGTGCCGATCACGCCGATCAGGATCGCCACCAGCTCGAGGATCACCGCGCCGAGCGTGAGCGCCCAGAACGCGTCCCAGAAACTCATGCCGAACCCGAGCGTCGCGCCGAGCAGGAACTGGCTGAGCGCCGAGATCTGCCCGAAGCGCTGGGTCGCGACCGACCACCAGGAGTACCGCGCATGCTCGGGGACCCGGGCGAGCGCGTAGTCGTCCGCACCTACAGATGTACCGCCCATCGAAACCTCCAGCCCTGGGATTTCACCGAACGTACGACGGGCATCCCTGGTACTCACCGTGGAGAATGCACACCCCGTGGGCGCTGACTGTGCAACCGGCCCACCTCGCTACCCTTGTCGCGATGGCCGGTCGCATGCTGCGGTTGCTCGGCGTACTCACAGTAGTCGCCGGCGTCTTCGCCATGCACGGCTTGACCTCTCACCACGACCCGATGACGGCGATACCCGGGCCGGCCATGACGCACACCGCATCGCCGGTGCTGGACGCTGACCTGGTTGCGGTCCACGTCTCTCCGGCAGACGAGGAGCATGGCATGGGCGGGGCCTGCATGGCTGTGCTCACCGGGCTGGTGCTGCTGCTCGCGCTGCTGCTGGGTCTGCGGAGCCTGCTGGCCTGGCGGGTGATTCGCACGCCCTTCGCGGTGGCGCGGCACGTGGTGGGTGAACGGTTCTCGCTCCGGCTGACGCCGTCGTCGTTGGGTGTACTGCGCATATAGGCCGACGTGCGCCTACTTCCGCCGTACCCACTCTGTCTCGACGAACCAAGGAATGTGATGACGCACGTCTACCGCACCACCGCGGCCTCGGCCGCCCTCCTCACCGCAGTCTTCGGCCTGGCCGGCTGCGGCGAGCCGATCCCGGCGACCAGCCCGAGCAGCGCCCCGGCGACCGCGTTCAACGACGCGGATGTCGCGTTCGCGACGCAGATGATCCCGCACCACCAGCAGGCCGTGTCGATGGCCGACCTGGCGTTGCGGAAGGCCACGACCGCGGAGGTCAAGACCCTCGCGACCGCGATCAAGGCCGCCCAGTCACCGGAGATCGAGCAACTGTCCGGGTGGCTGAAGGGCTGGGGCAAGCCGGTGCCGACGCCGGGCGAGCATGCAGGTCACACGATGACCGGCATGATGAGCCCTCAGGAGATGGACGACCTCGACCGAGCGACCGGCAGCAGGTTCGACCGTCTGTGGGTCGACATGATGATCAAGCACCACCAAGGCGCGATCACGATGGCCGAGACCGAACAGACCACCGGCCAGGACGGCGCGTCGATCGCCCTCGCCAAGAAGATCCAAACCACCCAGACCACGGAAATCGCCACCATGCAGCGGCTACTGGGACGGCTCCCCGCCGCCTGACGCACCGGCCCGGCTGGTTGGACTGAGACAGGGGGCCCGGGTCGCCGAGCGTGGTCCGGCCCCTTGATCAGGTCGGTTGCCAGTTGACCTGCAGGCCGTCCCGGTGGGCGATCTGCTCGATGCGGTGTGCCACGCGGGCGCTCTGCTGCTCGAGGTCGGCGGGGTCGTCGGCGTGCAGGAGCAGGACGAGTTGGCCGGGCGTGGAGCGGATCGTCCAGGTTGCGGTGCCGAGGTCGATGACGAGCTCGGTCGCCGCCGCGGACAGCACCGTCAGCCCGCCCGGGCCGTGCGACAGGTGACTGGTCAGCTGGGTCAGGTACCGCTCGGCGCGCTCGGTGTCGAGGTGTGCTTCGAGGGCAGGCATCGGCAGCTCCTTTTTCGAGACAGTGTGTCTCGATGATAGGCAGGTCGTCCGGATAGAATCACGGCATGCCGAAGTTGTGGAACGACAGCATCGCCAGCCATCGGGAGGCGGTGCGGACGGCGGTGCTCGATGCGACCGCCGCCCTGGTCGCCGAGCGCGGGCTGACCGGGGTGACGATGGCCGAGGTCGCCCAGCGGTCCGCGATCGGGCGCGCGACGCTCTACAAGTACTTCGCGGACGTCGACGCGATCCTGACCGCCTGGCACCAGCGCCAGGTTGCGGACCATCTCCGGCAACTGGACGAGACCTGGGAGCGGACCCACCGCATCGAGGACGTACTGGAGGCGTATGCGTTCATCTGCCACGAGCACCCGCCGTCCGAGCCCGCCGCCTCGCTCCACCGTTCGGCGCACGTCAATCACGCGCGCGAGCACCTCGTCAGCTTCATCGCCGAGCGGCTCGGTGCCGTGCGCGACGACGTACCGCCGAAGGAGCTGGCGACGTACTGCGTTCATGCACTGCAAGCAGCAGGCGCCGTACCGTCGAAAGCGGCGGTACGACGCCTGGTGCGTGTCACCGTGGACGGGCTACGCGGCCAGCTTCGTGGGTGAGAGGTCGAGGCGGCGGAGCAACTGCGCGTTGAGGGCGACGACGATGGTGGAGATCGACATCAGCAGCGCACCGGCGGCCGGCGACACGACGACTCCCGCGAAGGCGAGCACGCCCGCGGCGAGCGGCACGGTGATCACGTTGTAGCCGGTGGCCCAGACCAGGTTCTGCCACATCTTGCGGTAGCTGGCCCGCGACAGCTCGATCACCGAAAGCACCGCCCGCGGGTCGTCGGCGGCGAGCACGACACCGGCGGACTCGATCGCGACATCGGTACCGGCGCCGATCGCGATCCCGACCTCGGCGCGCGCCAGGGCCGGGGCGTCGTTCACCCCGTCACCGACCATCGCCACCTTCAGCCCACGCGCCTGCAGCTCGGCGACCTTGGCGTCCTTGTCCTGCGGCAGGACCTCGGCGAACACCTCGTCGATGCCGAGCTCCTTCGCGACCGCCTCGGCGACCTGGTGCGCGTCGCCGGTGATCATCGCGACCTTCACACCGCGCCGGTGCAGCGCGGCGACCGCCTGCCGGGACTCCTCCCGGACCTCGTCCTCGAGCGCGATCGCGCCGAGCACCTCGCCGTCGCGGACCACGTGCAGCACCGCGGCCCCGCGGTCCTTCCAGCCCGCGACCTCGGACTCCAGCCCGTCCGGCTCGGCCAGGCCGTTCTCCCGCAGGTACGCCGGTCCGCCGACGGCGACCTCGGATCCGTCCACCACGGCCTGGACGCCGCGCCCGGTCAGCGACCGGAAGTCCGTGGCAACGAGCTTTCCGTTGTCTCCGGAAACTCCTGCGGCTCCCCCACCGGCTCGCGCGCCGGCGGCCTGGGCCGCGTGCGCCCTGACGATCGCCTTGGCCAGCGGGTGCTCGCTGTCGGCCTCGACCGCGGCGGCCAGCGCCAGCAACTCGTCCTGCGAGACCGTCTCGACGGTGGCCACGCCGGTGACGGCCGGCTCGCCCTTCGTCAACGTGCCGGTCTTGTCGAACAGCACCGCGTCGATCGTCCGCATCCGCTCCAGCGCCAACCGGTTCTTCACCAGGACGCCGGCCTTCGCGGCACGCTCCGTCGAGATCGCGATCACCAGCGGGATGGCCAGCCCGAGGGCGTGCGGGCAGGCGATCACCAGCACGGTCACGGTTCGGGTGACGGCCTCGTTGAGCTCGCCCAGCAACGTCCAGACCAGGAACGTGATCACACCGGCGATCGACGCGAAGTAGAAGAGGAACGCCGCGGCACGGTCGGCGAGAGCCTGCGCGCGCGACGACGAGGCCTGCGCCTCGGCGACCAGCCGCTGGATGCCGGCCAGCGCGGTGTCGTCGCCGACCGCGGTGATCTCGACCCGCAGAGCGTTGTCGGTGGCAACGGTTCCGGCGACGACCGCGTCACCGACGGCGCGCGACACCGGCCGCGACTCCCCGGTGATCATCGACTCGTCGACCTCGGCCTGACCCTCGACCACGGTTCCGTCCGCCGGTACGCGTCCACCGGAGCGCACCAGGACGACGTCGCCGGCCTGCAGCTCGTGCAGCGACACTTCGACGACCCCGTCGTCGGTCACCTTCTCGGCCGAGTCCGGGAGCAGCGCGGCCAACGCGTCCAGCGCACCGGAGGCCGCGCCGAGAGCACGCATCTCCAGCCAGTGCCCGAGCAGCATGATCACGATCAGCAGCGCGAGCTCCCACCAGAAGTCCAGGTCGAAGCCGCCGAGCTTCAGCGTGGTCACCCAGGAGGCGACGAACGCGACCGTGATCGCCATCGAGATCAGCAGCATCATCCCGGGCTGCCGCGACCTCAGCTCGCTCCAGCCGCCGGTGAGGAACGGGCGCCCGCCGTACACGAAGATCACCGTGCCGAGCACCGGCGCGATCAGCCCCGACCCGGGGAAGTCCGGCGGCATGTAGCCGAGCAGGTCGGCGAACATCTCGCTGAAGAACACCACCGGCACAGCCAGCGCGAGACTGATCCAGAACCGGTCCTTGAACTGCGCCGCATGATCCCCGTGCCCTGCATGACCCCCGTGCCCGCCGTGCGCCGCCTGCCCGCCGTGCATCTCGTGCCCAGCGTGCTCATCGTGCTCATCGTGCTCATCGTGCCCAGCGTGCTCATCGTGCTCTGTGTGAGCTGTGTGAGCGGTGTGCTCGGCGTGCCCGGTGTGGTCGTGGTGCTCGTTCATCGTGCCCTCTCCGTCCTCGATGCCGACCAACATACCCCCATGGGGTATCAGACAGCAACCGGGCACCCGCATGCGCTATTCCCGCCGGCGCACAAGAAGTTCGCCCCGCCACCCACCGAAGCCGGGTGACGGGGCGAGGACGGGACTCCTACAGCGGATCGATGTCGGTCAGGCTCTCGGGCGTCAGCTCGACCCACCGGGTGATCCCGATCTCCCGCAGGAAGGGCACATCGTGGCTCGCGATGACCAACGCTCCGTTGTACGACGCCAGCGCATCTCGCAGCTGCCCCACGCTGGACAGGTCCAGGTTGTTCGTCGGCTCGTCCAGCATCAGCAACTGCGGCGGCGGCTCCGCCAGCAACAACGCCGCCAGCGTCGCCCGGAACCGCTCACCACCGGACAACGTCCGGACCAACTGATCCGCCGCCCGGCCACGGAACAGGAACCGCGCCAGCCGCGCCCGCCGCGCCTGGTTCTCCGTGCTCGGCGCCAGCAGCGCGAGGTTGTCCACGATCGACAGGTCGTCGCGGAGCAGATCGAGCCGCTGCGGCAGGTACCGGAACGGAACCGCCGGCAACTCCCCCGTCACGATCGACTGCAGCAGCGTCGTCTTCCCGGCGCCGTTCGGCCCGGTCAGCGCGATCCGCTCCGGACCGCGGATCTCCAGGTCGACGTGCGCCCCGGTCCGCAGGACGTGGTCCTCCAGCCGCAGCACGACACGGCCCGCGGGCACGGCGGTCTTCGGCAGGTCGACCCGGATGGTGTCGTCGTCGTGGACCTTCTCCTCCGCGTCGGCCAGTGCCTCCTGCGCCGACTCGAGCCGCTCGGACTGCTTCCCGAGATGCTTGCCGGCCGACACCTGCGCAGCCCGCTTCAGCCCACCGGCGACGATCTTCGGGATGCCGCCCTGCTCGAAGGCGCGTTGCCCCCGGGCGCGGCGCTGGTCCATCTTCATCCGCGCCTCGACCAGATCCTTCTTCTGCTTCCGTACGTCGGCCTCCGCCGCGCGCAGCATCCGCTCGGCGGCTTCCTGCTCGACGGCG
The DNA here is from genome assembly GCF_040680955.1 of Kribbella sp. NPDC051936. NCBI lineage: Bacteria > Bacillati > Actinomycetota > Actinomycetes > Propionibacteriales > Kribbellaceae > Kribbella > Kribbella sp. NPDC051936. The sequence continues at coordinate 121,407 of NZ_JBFAXS010000010.1, forward strand.
ACGGCCTCCTCGTAGGCGGTCAGGTTCCCGCCGTACCAGGTGACCTCGCCCTTCCGCAGGTCGCCGATCTGGTCGACGCGGTCCAGCAACTCCCGGTCGTGGCTGACGATCAGCAACGCTCCGCGGAACTGGTCGACGGCGTCGTACAGGTGCCGCCGCGCCCGCAGGTCGAGGTTGTTGGTCGGCTCGTCCAGCAGCAGGACGTCGGGACGCCGCAGCAACTCGGCCGCGAGCCCGAGCAGGATGGTCTCGCCGCCGGACAACTCGCCGACGCTGCGGTCGAGGCCGATCGCACCGAGGCCGAGCTTGCCGAGCAGCGCCTCCGCGCGCTCGTCGACGTCCCACTCGTCGCCGACGGCCGCGAAGTTCTCCTCGGAGGCGTCACCCGACTCGATCGCGGTGATCGCGCGCCGGACGGCGTCGATGCCGAGGGCCTGGTCGACCCGCAACGACGTGTCGAGGGTCAGGTCCTGCGGCAGGTACCCGAGCTCGCCGCTGACGCGGATCGCCCCGCGCTGCGGGGTGAGCCGGCCGGCGATCAGCCGGAGCAGCGTCGACTTGCCGGCGCCGTTGCGGCCGACCAGGCCGGAACGGACCGGCCCGGCGACGAACGTCAGGCCGTCGAACAGCACCTCGCCGTCGGGCCAGGCGAAGAAAAGATCGGTACAGGACAGGGAAAAACTCATGAGCGTTGCACTCCCAACGAGGTCTCGGACGAGACCGCGCACCGGAACAGGTGGCGATCGATCGACTGAAGAAAGACCTCGGAGTTACAACGCGGACCCCTGACGCCGGGAATGGGACGCCTGCCAGGATACGGGCGGCCGGCCGCCGCGATCAACCGTTTTCGTGAAGCTTGCGCCGGGCAACGATCAGCAGGTCGACGGCGGCGACCACCGCGAGCGCGGCGAACGCGACCACCCACCCGGTCGGCAGCTCGAAGACGGCGGCGAGGACGGTCGCCGCGAGCCACAGGCACAGGCCGAAGGCCGCCAGCACGATGCGCAGCGTCAACGCGCTGCGCGGCGGCGGCGGCGGCTCGCCGGTCATGGCGCCTTGCGCAACCAGGTCTCGACGCCAGCGATGTGGGCGGTCATCCAGGCGCGGGCGGCCTCGGCGTCGCGGATCTCGATCGCGTCCAGGATCGCGGCGTGTTCGGCCAGCGTGCGTTCGACCGCGCCGGCCTGGGTGACGCCGCGCCAGATCCGGGCCCGCTGGGTCGCGCCGGAGATGCCGTCCAGCAGCGAGCAGACCACCTGGTTGCCGGTCGCCTCGGCGATCCCACGATGGAACTGCAGGTCGTTCGCCACCAGTTCCTCGACCGAGGCGTCCGGCGCCAGATCGCTGGTCAGCAGTCGCAGCTCGGTGACCTGCTCCGCGGTGATCCGGGTCGCGGCCAGCGCGGCGACACCGGGCTCGAGCAACCGCCGTACCTCGAAGAACTGCAGCACCGAGTCGTCGCGGTGCAGGTCGACCATGAAGTTCAGCGCGTCCAGCAGGTGCGCCGAGTCGAGACTCGTCACGTACGTGCCGTCGCCGTGCCGGACGTCCAGCACGTTGACGAGCGTCAGTGCCTTCACCGCTTCCCGCAGCGAGTTCCGCGACAGCCCCAGCCGGGCGGCGAGATCCGCCTCCTTCGGCAGCCGGTCGCCGGGTCCCAGTTCCCCCGAGGTGATCATCCCCTTGATCTTGACGATCGCCTCATCCGTCAACGCCATTTCGTCAGTATGCCCTCGCAGGGGGCGGTTCACCCGGTTCCGGCGGCCGGCCTGGCTACCATCCCGGCATGAGCGCGACGCCCGGTTACTCCGGCAAGCCGCTGGCTGCCAAGCTCGGGATCAAGGCGGAGCACCTGGTCCTGCTCGACAACGCGCCGGCCGGTTTCGTCCTCGACGGGCTCCCGGCCGGTACGTCGGTCGCGCGCCGGCCCACCCGGACGTCGTACGACGTCGTGCTGATGTTCTGCCCCGACCGGGCCCGGCTCACCCGGCGCCTCCCAGTGCTGCTCGAGCGGACCGTGACCGCGGGGATGATCTGGGCGGCGTGGCCGAAGCGCTCGTCCGGCGTTCCCACCGACCTGGACGAGAACGGGATCCGCGAGCTCGCACTCCCGCTCGGCGTCGTCGACGTGAAGGTCTGCGCGATCGACAGCACCTGGTCCGGGCTGAAGCTGGTCCGGCGGCTCGCGAACCGATGAAGGCCAATCATCCCCAACTGGACTGATTTCGCACGTGACGTTGACCACACTTCTGCGCGGTCCTGATCGTCACGGGTCGCGAGTGGACAACCGCATACAGTGGCCGGCCACGCTCAGCCCACCCTACCCGGGACAGCTCGGACGAACGCCGGAAAGCCACCTCTGCAAGGCGTCCCGCAACCGCGGCCGTCACTCTCCGCTCCGGCCGGACGTGAGCGGACGGCGTGTGGCCTGAAACACCTTTGTCAGCAGTGTTTCAGGCGTCGGCAGATCCGCTCGCCGGGGCCCGACCACTCGACACACTGGTCCGGTGGTCCCCGGCTGTGGAAGTGGTCCGGGTGCTATTAGCCTTTGCTTGGGGCACCACCCATAACATCAGCATGACCAACCCGTGGTACCGGACCCGAAATCGGAAGAGGCGAACTGCCAAGTGGCCACCGAGCCATCAGACACCAATCCCCTAGCAGCCTTCGGTGCGAACGAATGGCTGGTCGACGAGTTGTACGAGAAGTACCTGCAGGACCCGAAGTCGGTGGATCCGGCGTGGTTGGACTTCTTCAAGACGTACAAGCCAGGTGACGCGACGCCGGTGACGACCACCCCGGCCGACGCTCCCCGGCCGGACGCGGTGTCCGACAACAAGACCCCTGAGGCGCCGAGCCGCGGCACCGCTGCCGCAGCGCCCGCCTCGAGCGCTCCCGCCGCGACGACCGCCGCGAAGCAGCCCTCCGCGCCGACGCCGGCCGCTGCCCAGGCCGCACCCCAGCAGCAGCCCGCGGCCAAGCAAGCTCCGGCCCAGTCCGGCGCCCCGACCGGAGGCAAGGTGAACCAGCCGCCCAAGGCCCAGCCCAAGCCCGCTCCCGCGACCAGCTCGGACGCCGAGCGGCTGATCCTGCGCGGAGCCCCGGCGCGGACCGCTCAGAACATGGAGACCAGCCTCACGGTCCCCACGGCGACGAGCGTGCGGCAGGTGCCGGTCAAGCTGCTGATCGACAACCGCATCGTCATCAACAACCACCTCAAGCGCGCCCGCGGCGGCAAGGTGTCCTTCACGCACCTGATCGGCTGGGCGCTGGTCAAGGCCCTGAAGACGCTGCCGGACATGAACGCGTCGTACGACGAGACCGACGGCAAGCCGACCCTGGTGCACCCGGCGCACATCAACCTCGGCCTGGCCATCGACATGCAGAAGCCGGACGGCACCCGGCAGCTGCTGGTGCCGTCGATCAAGGCCGCCGAGGAGATGACCTTCGCGGACTTCTGGATGGCCTACGAGGACATCGTCCGCCGGGCCCGGGACAACAAGCTCGCGCTGCCGGACTTCCAGGGCACCACGATCAGCCTGACCAACCCGGGCACGATCGGCACCCAGCACTCGGTGCCGCGGCTGATGACCGGCCAGGGCTGCATCATCGGCGTCGGCGCGATGGAGTACCCGCCGGAGTACCAGGGCGCCGCCGACGAGACGATGGCCAAGCTCGCGGTCAGCAAGGTGATGACGCTGACCTCGACGTACGACCACCGGATCATCCAGGGCGCCCAGTCGGGTGAGTTCCTGCGCCGGCTGCACCAGCTGCTGCTCGGCGGCGAGGGCTTCTACGACGAGATCTTCCAGTCGCTGCGGATCCCCTACGAGCCGATCCGCTGGGCCGCCGACCTCCCGCACAGCCACGAGGAGGACATCAGCAAGCAGGCCCGGATCCTCGAGCTGATCCACGCGTTCCGGGTGCGCGGCCACATCATGGCCGACACCGACCCGCTGGAGTACAAGCAGCGCAGCCACCCGGACCTGGACGTCGCCACCCACGGCCTGACGCTGTGGGACCTGGACCGCGAGTTCGCCACCGGCTCGTTCGGCGGCGGCGACCGGCGGTTCATGAAGCTGCGCGAGATCCTCGGCATCCTCCGCGACTCGTACTGCCGGACCACCGGTATCGAGTACATGCACATCCAGGACCCCGAGCAGCGCAAGTGGATCCAGGAGCGGGTCGAGCGCCCGCACACCAAGCCGCCGCGCGAGGAGCAGCTGCGGATCCTGGCCAAGCTGAACGAGGCCGAGGCGTTCGAGACCTTCCTGCAGACCAAGTACGTCGGTCAGCGCCGGTTCTCGCTCGAGGGCGCGGAGACCACGATCCCGCTGCTCGACGAGCTCTGCGAGGAGGCGGCCGGCGCCGGGCTGGACGAGGTCGCGATCGGGATGGCGCACCGCGGCCGGCTGAACGTGCTGGCGAACATCGTCGGCAAGTCGTACGGCCAGATCTTCCGCGAGTTCGAGGGCAACATCGACCCGCGGACCGTGCAGGGCTCCGGCGACGTCAAGTACCACCTGGGCGCGGAGGGCGAGTTCGTCTCCGAGTTCGGCGACAAGATCAAGGTCTCGGTGGCGGCGAACCCGTCGCACCTGGAGACCGTCGACCCGGTGCTCGAGGGCATCGTCCGGGCCAAGCAGGACATCCTGGACCGCGGCGCCGCGTTCCCGGTACTGCCGGTGCTCGTCCACGGTGACGCGGCCTTCGCCGGCCAGGGCGTGGTGGCGGAGACGCTGAACCTGTCCCAGCTGCGCGGCTACCGCACCGGCGGCACGATCCACGTGATCGTGAACAACCAGGTCGGCTTCACCACCTCGCCGGCCTCGTCCCGCTCCTCGATGTACTCCACCGACGTCGCGCGGATGGTGCAGGCGCCGATCTTCCACGTCAACGGCGACGACCCCGAGGCCTGCATCCGGGTCGCGGACCTGGCCTTCGAGTACCGCCAGGCGTTCAACAAGGACGTCGTCATCGACCTGGTCTGCTACCGCCGCCGCGGTCACAACGAGGGTGACGACCCGAGCTTCACCCAGCCGCTGATGTACGACCTGATCGAGCAGAAGCGCTCGGTCCGCAAGCTCTACACCGAGGCCCTGATCGGTCGTGGCGACATCACGATCGAAGAGGCCGAGCAGGCGATGCAGGACTTCCAGCAGCGCTTGGAGCGGGTGTTCGCCGAGGTCCGGGACGCGAAGAACGAGCCCGACACGCCGGCGCCGTACGTCACCGTCCCGGTGTACCCGGACAAGCCGGAGGGCCCGGACGCGACCGCGATCAGCATCGAGACGCTGAAGAAGATCGCTGACGCGTACACCACGCTGCCGGAAGGCTTCACCGTGCACCCGAAGGTGCAGCCGCAGCTGCAGCGCCGGGCGCACGCGATCACCGAGGGCCCGCTCGACTGGGCCAGCGCGGAGATCACCGCTTTCGGCTCGCTGCTGCTCGACGGGCGCCCAGTCCGGCTGGCCGGTCAGGACAGCCGCCGCGGCACGTTCGTGCAGCGGTTCGCCGCCGTCATCGACCGGGTCAACGGGCAGGACCACGTCCCGCTGCAGCACCTGGACGAGGAGAACCAGGGCAACTTCTACGTCTACGACTCGCTGCTCAGCGAGTACGCCGCGCTCGGCTTCGAGTACGGGTACTCCGTGGCGCGGCCGGAGGCACTGGTGCTCTGGGAGGCGCAGTTCGGCGACTTCGTGAACGGCGCCCAGTCGGTCATCGACGAGTACATCTCGTCCGGTGAGGCGAAGTGGGGCCAGAAGTCCGGCGTCGTACTGCTGCTGCCGCACGGCTACGAGGGCCAGGGCCCGGACCACACCTCGGCCCGGATCGAGCGGTTCCTGCAGCTGTGCGCCGAGGACGCGATGACCGTCGCGCAGCCGTCGACCCCGGCGTCGTACTTCCACCTGCTCCGCCGGCACACGCTCGGCGAGGAGCACGTCCCGATGATCGTCTTCACGCCGAAGCAGCTGCTGCGGCGCAAGGAGGCGGTGTCGCGGCCGGAGGAGCTGACCCACGGCACCTTCCGGCCGGTCATCGGCGACGCCGAGGCCGAGGCGAACGCGGGTGCCGTCGAGCGGGTCATCCTGGCCTCGGGCCGGATCGTGTACGACCTGCTCGCCGAGCGGAAGAAGGTCGAGCCGGACAAGATCAGCACCGCGATCCTCCGGGTCGAGCAGCTCTACCCGCTGCCCGCGGAGGAGGTCGTCGCCGAGCTCGCGAAGTACCCGAACGCGACCGAGATCCGCTGGGTGCAGGACGAGCCGGCGAACCAGGGTCCGTGGCCGTTCATGGCGCTGAACCTGACCGAGCACCTGGGCGGCAAGCCGTTCTACCGGGTGTCCCGGCCGGCCATGTCCGCCCCGGCGGTCGGCTCGCACGGTGTCCACGGCACCGAGCAGGCGACGCTGCTGAAGCAGGCGTTCAGCTGACGTGTACTTCACCGACCGCGGGATCGAGGAGCTCGAGAAGCGCCGGGGCGAGGAAGAGGTCTCCCTCGCCTTCGTCGCCGAGCGACTGCGTGAGTTCGTCGACCTGAACCCGGAGTTCGAGACACCGATCGAGCGCTTCGCCACCTGGCTCGCCCGCCTGGACGACGAGGACGACTAGGACAGGGCCTAACCTGAGTGGATGCCCTTCGCCACGCACCCCGTACGCCGGGTCGCGGCGGCGGAGGGCATTCGCGCGTCCGGCCGCTGGCCGCACACCATTCCGGCCGTCCGCCAGCTACTGACCGACGGCTTGGACCTCGACCCCGGCGTCACGTTCCTGGTCGGCGAGAACGGCGCCGGCAAGTCCACGCTGGTCGAGGCCATCGCCGTCGCCTTCGGCCTGTCACCCGAGGGCGGCTCCACCGGCGCCCGCCTCAGCACCCGCGCCACGGAGTCGTCCCTCGCCGACGACCTCCAGGTCACCCGCGGCGTCGGCGCCAGGCGGGCGGGTTTCTTCCTGCGCGCCGAGACGATGCACGGCTTCTACACGTACCTGGAGCAGAACCCGAAGACCTCCGGCCCACCGGACCCGGTCTTCCATGAGCTGAGCCACGGCGAGAGCTTCCTGACCCTCATCAACGACCGCTTCACCCGGCAGGGCTTCTACTGCCTCGACGAGCCCGAGTCCGCCCTCTCGTTCTCCAGCAGCCTGGCCGTGGTCGGCGTACTGCAACGCCTGGCCGAGTCCGGCTCGCAAGTGTTGTGCGCGACGCATTCACCCGTGATCGCAGCCTTGCCGGGCGCCACCATCCTCGAGGTGGGCGAGTGGGGCATCCGGCGTACGACGTGGTCCGACCTGGAGCTCGTACAGAACTGGAAGGCGTACCTGCAAGCGCCGGAGCGCTACCTGCGGCACGTGCTTTAGGCGATGGATAACCAGACAGGGCCTAGTCCGTGTGCGGCGGCCGGGTGCGACGTGGTGGGTCGGGGGCCAGGGTGCCGTCGGGGGCGATGTGTTCGAAGATCTGGTCGACCAGGTTCAGGACGTGCGGGTCGTCGACGGTGTAGATGTGCCGACGGCCCTCGCGGCGGGCGGTGATGATGCCCGCCAGGCGGAGCTTGCCGAGGTGCTGGCTGGCGGTGGCGATACTGACGCCGACCCGGTCCGCCAGGGTGCCGACGTCGTACTCCCCTTGGGCGGCCAGCGACACCAGGTGCAGCCGGACCGGAGCGGAGAGCATGGCGAAGGTGCCCGCGGCGGATTCGAGCTGCGCCTTCGTCGGTTCAGGGTTCGTCATCGCGCTGTCATTGTGACCGCTGGAGCGGTCTGCGGGCAGTCCGGCGTGCCGTGGTGACGACGGTCTCATACTTTCGCAATTGCGAAAGTATCGAAACTACGGCAAGCTGGAACCATGTTCCGAGCCGTCCGCCCTGTGCTGTTGCTGCTCGCGGTGGCGATCCCCGCGGTCGTCCTGCGGCTCACCGGCACCCATCCCCCGGCATTGGCCTCGATGCTGATCTTCGGTCTCGCCGTGGTCGCCGCCTCGTTCGTGCTGGCCTGGGCCGCAGAGGCGGCGGAGATGGACATCTCGGGCGGTCTGGCGATCGCTCTGCTCGCGGTCATCGCGGTCCTCCCGGAGTACGCGGTGGACCTGTACTTCGCGCACACCGCGGGCACCAACCCGGACTACGTGCAGTACGCCGCCGCCAACATGACCGGGTCGAACCGGTTGCTGCTCGGCCTCGGCTGGTCCAGCGTCGTCCTGATCAGCCTGTACGTCGCTTCGCGGCGCAGCGGGCGCTCGGTCAAGGCTCTCGTCCTCGAGACCGGGTACCGGCGTGAGCTGGGCTTCCTCGCGGTCGCCGGTGTGGTCGCGTTCGTGATCCCGGTGACCGGTGAGATCCATCTGGTGCTCGGGCTGCTGCTGCTCGCTTTCTTCGCCTACTACCTGTTCCGGGCGGCGACGTCGGAGCACGACGACGAGCCGGACCTGATCGGGCCGGCGGCGACGATCGGCGCGCTGCCCACGACCACGCGACGGATCGTGGTGGCGAGCATGTTCGTGGTGTCGGCCGGGATGATCCTCGCCGCGGCCGAGCCGTTCGCGGATTCGCTGGTCGCGGGCGGGCAGGCGCTCGGCATCGACCAGTTCCTGCTGGTCCAGTGGCTGGCGCCGCTGGCGTCCGAGGCGCCGGAGTTCATCGTCGCGCTGCTGTTCGCGTGGCGCGGCAAGGGCGCCGCGGCGCTGGGGCTGCTGATCTCCGCCAAGGTGAACCAGTGGACGCTGCTGATCGGGAGCCTGCCGATCGCGTACGGACTCGGTGGCGGCGGCGTCGCGCTGCACCTCGACGGGCGGCAGATCGAGGAGTTCCTGCTGACCGCCACGCAGACCCTGCTCGGCATCGCGATCCTGCTGAGCCTGCGCTTCCCCCGCTGGGCGGCGTGGACGTTGCTCGGGCTGTTCGCGGTCCAGTTCGCCGTACCCGGTCAGAGCGGGCGCTACGTGATCAGCGCGGTCTACCTGGTGCTCGCGATCGGCGCGGCCGTCCACAACCGGGATCACCTGGTGCGGACGATCATGGCCCCGTTCCGCAGCACCGAAGAGCTCGCCGCGGCCGAGCGCGCCGACGAACTCGTCAAGGTCTGAGCCTGCTTTGTTAGCGTGCACCGGTGGAACCACTGGAGCACGTGCCCTGGCCGCCTGAGCCGATCAAGACCGAGCGGCTCGTGCTTCGTGAGGCCGAAACGCGCGACCGTACGGCGTTCATCGAGCTGCTCGCCTCACCCGAGGTCAACGCGTACGTCGGCGGTCCTCGGCCGCGTGACGAGCTCGAGCGCGAGCTGCCTGAGACACCCGGGCGGTGGCCCGGGAGCTTCGTGGCCGAGCTCGACGGGGCGATGATCGGTCAGGTTCTGCTCAGGAGAGCAACCGGGCATCGCCGGCCGTCGGCCATCGACAAGGCGGATCTCGGCTACCTGTTCCTGCCGCGGGCCTGGGGATTCGGGTACGCCGCCGAGGCCTGCGCGGCTGCGCTCGGCTGGTTCGACGGCGTCCTTCCCGGTGAGCAGGTCGTGCTCACCACCCAGAGCGCGAACGTCAGCTCCCTGCGCCTCGCCGCGAAGCTCGGGTTCGCCGAGCTGGAGCGGTTCGAGGCGTGGGGCGCCGAGCAGTGGCTCGGCCTACGCGTCAGTGCCGTCGCAAGAAGCTGAGCCTGCTCTTGACGCCGTCCCGTGGCCCGGGCCATCTGAGGGGTCAACCCCTCCGTTGGTCGGTTGACGCCTCGCATTCCGGGAGGACAACCGGCCAGCTCAGGGGTCAACCCCTCAATTGGTCCGGCCCAGCTCATGCGCGGGTCGACGCGTCGGGAACCGATCGCTATCTGGAGCCGCAGGACGGCTGTCGTCGATGTGGATCACGGGGGCTCGATGCTTCGGGGACTACGTGGTGGCCGTGGTTATCGGCCGCTGTCCATCATGCGGATCGTCCGGAGGAGCGATGCTTATTCAGCGGGTGCTGTCGGCTGCCACGCAGTTGGAGCCATGGATGGTTCTAGGCGATGACGGCCCGGCGGTACCGGTCGAGCGGTGTCTGGCGTATCTGACCGATATCGAACGATCCTCGAACACGGTGAAGACCTAGTTCCCGGACATCGGCAGGCCGCGCGGATCGCGGTATGGCTGGGGTGCTCTTCTCGGTGCGCCGTAGGACGACCGCAAACCGCAGATTGGTGGACGCCCCGGCGATGAGGACCAGGCACGGAGTGCGTTCTCGCCTTCCTCAGCTGTCAATGCCAGCGCCATCGACGACTGGGACGAAGCCGTCGGGCCAGACCTGATAGGCGACCGGGAAGTCGCGCCGCCAGCCCACGTTGTCGGTGAACGTGACCTCGGTGAAGTCGTTGCCGGTGATCACGTTGCGCCTCCCTTGGCCCCGGGAGTCTTCCTTCAGACCAGTCCCGCCCCACACGCAGCCGTTCATGCGTCCGACGAACCTGCAGTCGATGAGGTCGGCGTCATAGCCGAAGTGGCCCTCCCATCGGCAGTTGACGAACGTGCAGTTCTCGAAGTGGCCTGCACCGGTGTCGAAACCGCCGAGGATCTTGAACCGGACGCGTTCGAAGGTGCAGTCCCGGTAGACGGCCGGTCTGTTCGCGAACGAGCCTTGGGCCGCAACGCCGTACTCGTTCAACACGGGCCGGACGCGCTGTCGGAAGTGGCAGTTGTCAAACTCGGACCACTCGACCACAAGACTGATGTCATTGAGCCACAGTTCGACCCCTGAAACGGCCGCCTGGAAGAAGTGCACGCCGCGAAGCCCACCACGGGGTGCGATCGCGTCCAGATCGATCGACGTCACCGGTCCCGAGACAAGCATGTCGGCCGGCGCGACGTCCCGGGCCTGACCGGGCGGTGACTGTCCGCGCCACCACCCTGGGTTGCTGTTCATGGAGACATCATCTCGGCATCTCATCGACAGCGCGCCATCTCTTGGCGCTCCCGTCCGCCCTGCCCCGGAGATCCTGTCGCCGTGATCGCGTGGTGTGCCGTGGCAGACCACCTGGCCGAAGCCCTCGACGTCCAGGGTCACGAGATGTGGGAGGTCGGCCAGCAGCGCGACGTACTCGGATGGCAGTTGCTGTGCGAAGGCTGGTAGTGGCGGCTGGAGAGAGACGTTGTAACCTTGCGCGCAGCTTTGAGCTGGGTCTGCCGGTCCGAGTCCGACGGGGCCCATCAATGTGGATCCTCTACTGCTGGTGTGGGGCGCTATCTGGGGAGGCTCGGGTGCCTGAGCGGTTTGTGGGTCGGTTGGCTACGGCCGGAGTCCTGTGTGTCGCGCTGGTTGCCTGTTCCGGTGAGGAGCGGGCAGAGCCGACGCCAACGCCGCAGTCGACTGTTTCTGGCTCGGCTGCGGACAAAGCCGCTGTGGCGCAGGCGTTCTCCTCCTATCGTCAGGCCCTGCTGGCGAAGGACGGCAAGATGGTGGCGGCTTCGCTGACGGCGGAGAGCCTCGAGTATTTCGCAGCGATCAGGAAGCTGGCCTTGACCGCACCAGAGACGTATCTCAGGCGAGCCAGGATGAGCGACCAACTGGCCGTGATCTTCCTGCGGACGACGGTCCCGAATGAGAGTATCCGGAGTTGGTCGACGACTCAGTTGGCTACTCATGCGGTGCGGCGAGGGCAACTCGATGCCGCGGCCGTGGAGCGTTTGTCCGCGGGTACGATCGAGGTCTCCGGCGACATCGGCACAATATCTATGAAGCTGGACGGCAAGGAGAGCCCGCTCTCCTTCACCTTCTACCGAGAAGGCGGACGGTGGAAATTCCGCTTGATACCGCTGCTGGAGGCAGCCGAAAGCGCCCTCCGGGCTCGCGTTCAGGAGCAACACATCACCGAACGCCGCATGGTTGACGAGTCCCTGGCTGCGACCCTGTCCCCCGAAGATATCCGCGCCGCATGGCTCCCGGTCGGCTGACACCTTCGAACGCCGTACTGACTATTGGTCCGGCCAGGACTGTGGCAGTGGCAGACCGCGGTAGCCGTTGGGCAGCGCCTGGGTTGCCCGGCCCAGCCGTTGCTGGGCCCACACCGCGACGGCCAGTGGCCCTGAGGGGTTGACCCCTCAGATGGCCGGTTGGCGCCTCGCATGCCGGGATGACAACCGGCCAGCTCAGGGGTCAACCCCTCAATTGGTCCGGCTCAGCTCATGCCCGGGGCGACGCGTCAGGAACCGATCGTTTCGGGAGAGGCGCTAGCTGGCCTGTTGCTCGGTGATGATCGTGGGGCGGCTGCGGCGTTCCTGAGGGCCGGGGCGGCCGCGGCGGCGGCCGGAGAGGAACTTCTCGCCGGCGGCGGTGCCGGTGAACTTCGTCCGGCGGGCCCATTCCCGGCATTCGTCGATCACCGGGCACGACGTCAGGCAGAGCGCCTGCGCCTTGCGCTGCTCCCACTGGCTGGCGTTCTCGTCGTACGACGGCGCCTGTCCGACACACGCGGCCTTCGTCATCCAGTTGTCGGCCGGGTCAACGATCACCGTCAAAGTAGGCCTCATGGGCTCCCCTGCTCCTCATCGATCGGGCGGATCGGTAGGAACAGATTGACCCCGGCGCATTGCCTCGGTGCGACGCGAATGTTTCAGCCGTGAAACGTCATCCGCTTTTGGTGTCACAACGGTGCCGGTGGCACTAACGGCGTACCAGCCGGATCTCGTGAAGGTCGAAGTAGGGGTCGTGTTTGCCGGTGCCGTCCGGCTCGAAGCCGTGGCGCTGGTAGAACGTGCGGGCCTGCTGGTTGCCCTCGAAGACCCAGAGGAACGCCGGCTGCTTGCCCACGGCAACGTCGAGCAGCCGGCCGCCGAGGCCGGTCCGCCAGTACGCCCGGCGGGTGTAGATCGCCTCCAGCTCGAACGGCACCGGCGCGTCGTCGTCGCGCCCCGGACCGGTACCGATGAAACCGACCACGCGCTCCTCGACCGGCGCGGCAGGATCCGGGTTGAGGGCGATCCAGCGATCGGCGCCGTCAGCCAGTCTCGTCGACCAGCGCTCGATCCGGCGTTCGATGTCCGAGGTGCGCTCGAGCAGCAGATCGGCCGGCACGAGACCGGCGTACGCCTCCCGCCAGCACAACAGATGGCACCACGCGCCGGCCTCGGCGTCGTCGACCGTGGCCGGCCTGATCTCGGGTTGCACTCAGACAGTAAAGACGATCTTGCCGAACACGTCGCCCGCGTTCATCTTCTCGAAGCCGGTGCGCGCCTCGGCGAGCGGCAGGACCGAGTCGATGTGCGGGGCGATCCCGGCGTTCGCCATGAACTGCACCAGCTCGGCCAGCTCGGTCCGGGTCCCCATCGTCGAGCCCTGCACCCGCAGTTGCAGGAAGAAGATCCGGTTCAGCTCGGCCGACTTCGGCGCCTGACCGCTCGTCGCGCCCGAGATCACCAGCGTGCCGCCCTGCTTCAGCGACTTCAGCGAGTGCGACCAGGTGGCCTGCCCGACCGTCTCCATCACGGCGTCGACCCGCTCCGGCAGCCGCGCCCCGGACTCGAACGCGTCGTGCGCGCCGATCTCCAGCGCCTTCGCCCGCTTGGCCTCGTCCCGGCTGGTCGCCCAGACCCGGATCCCCGCGGCTCGCGCCAGCGTGATCAGCGCGGTCGCGACACCACCGCCGGCGCCCTGCACGAGCGCCGTGTCGCCGGGCTTCAGACCCGACTGCGTGAACAGCATCCGGTACGCCGTCAGCCACGCCGTCGGCAGGCACGCGGCCTGCTCGAAACTCATCCCGGCCGGCTTGGGTACGACGTTGCGCGCAGGTACGGCGACCTTCTGCGCGAGGGTTCCCTGGTACCGCTCACTCAGCAGCGACCGCTTCGGGTCGAGCGTCTCGTCGCCCTTCCACGCCGGGTCCGAGACCACCGCGTGGACGACAACCTCGTTCCCGTCCGGGTCCACCCCCGCCGCGTCACATCCCAGGATCATCGGCAGACTCTGCTCAGCCAGCCCGACCCCCTTCAGCGACCACAGGTCGTGATGGTTGAGCGCGGTCGCCCGTACGTCGATCGTCACCCACCCCTCAGGCACGGTCGGCTCAGGCCGCTCCCCCACCTCCAAGGCGGCAACGGGATTCTCGGCATCGAACTTGGCGGCATAAGCAGCAAGCATGCGAACCACCTTAGGCGCTGGTCCCCCCACCGTCAGTGTCCGACCTCACCACCCCGCCCCCACCGCATTTGCCTGGCTGGCCAGGGAGCTTGGGGGTTTGTCACCCATAACCAGGGTGACAAACCCCCAACGGCGCTGGTGGACCAGGGAAATTGGGTCAGGCCGGGCGGGCTACGCCGTCGGTGTGGGCGGCGGAGGCGACTGCTGCGGCTACGGCGGGGGCTACTCGGGGGTCGAAGGGGGACGGGATGATGTAGTCGGGGCGTACGTCTTCCGGGGAGATCAGGGCCGCCAGGGCGTCGGCGGCGGCGAGTTTCATGCCTTCGGTGATGCGGGACGCGTTGGCGTCGAAGGCGCCGCGGAAGATGCCGGGGAAGGCCAGGACGTTGTTGATCTGGTTGGGGAAGTCGGAGCGGCCGGTGGCGACGACGGCGGCGTGCCGGTGGGCGATGTCGGGGTGGACCTCGGGGTTCGGGTTCGCCAGGGCGAAGATCATCGCGTCGTCGGCCATTTGAGCGACGGCCTCCTCGGGGACCGTGCCGCCGGACACGCCGAGGAAGAGGTCCGCGCCGACGAGCGCGTCGACCAGCCGGCCGGACAGGCCGCCGGTGTTGGTGTCCCGGGCGAGCGACAGCTTCACCGGGTTCAGGTCGGCACGGTCCTCGTGCAGGACACCCTTGCTGTCCACGACCGCGAGATCGCCGACGCCCGCCTGCAGCAGGATCCGCGCACACGCGACCCCGGCCGCACCCGCACCCGAGATCACCACCCGGATGTCCGAGATCGACTTCCCCGTGACCCGCAAGGCGTTGCGCAGCGCCGCGAGGACGACGACCGCCGTACCGTGCTGGTCGTCGTGGAAGACCGGGATGTCGAGCCGCTCCTTCAGCCGGCGCTCGATCTCGAAGCAGCGCGGCGCGGAGATGTCCTCGAGGTTGATCCCGCCGAACGTCGGCGCCATCCGCGCGACCGTCTCGACGAACTCGTCCACGTCGGTGCAGTCCAGCGCGATCGGCACCGAGTCGACGCCGCCGAACTCCTTGAACAGCAGGGCCTTGCCCTCCATCACCGGCAGCGACGCGGCCGGGCCGATGTCGCCGAGGCCGAGGACGGCGGTGCCGTCGGTGACGACCGCGACGACGTTGGACTTCCAGGTGTACCGCCGGACCAGCGACGGGTCTTCGGCGATCGCGGTGCAGACCCGGGCGACGCCGGGGGTGTACGCCTTCGAGAGGTCGTCGGCGTCGCGGACGTGGACCGAGGACGTGACTTCGATCTTTCCGCCGCGATGCAGTTCGAAGACCGCGTCCGCGGCGAACTGGTCGTGGGGAACGGACGGCTCAACAGGTTGGGCGACCATGCGGGGACCCTTCAAGGAATCTCGAGCGGAACTTGTGATGGTGGGCGTTCGATGAGGGTGCGTCGAACGGCGCCGTTGCCAGGGGGTCACCCGTCGGCAACGAGTAAACCACACGCCTCACTGGTCTGCTGTGAGAGGCCCCACATCCTCCCGACGTGTGCCAGGATGCGGGGATTCACAACCCCTGTCGAGGAGATTTCGCGATGAACATCGTCCCCACTCTCCGCAAGCGCCGGGCGCAGGCCGTCGCCTCGGTCGCCGTGCTCGCGCTCACACTGGCCGCCTGTGGCGGCGGCTCGGACGGCGGCGGAGGTTCCGAGGACAAGGCCAAGGCGGCCGGCATCACGCTGGTCAAGCCCGGCAAGCTGACCGTCTGCACGCACCTGCCGTACAAGCCCTTCCAGTACAAGGACGGCACCAAGGTCGTCGGCTTCGACGTGGACCTGCTCGACCTGGTCGCCAAGGACTTGGGCCTGGAGCAGGACGTCGTCAACATCGAGTGGGCCCAGGTCACCTCGGGCGCCGCGTTCCAGGCGAAGAAGTGCGACATGGGCATGGGCGCGATGACGATCACCAAGGAGCGCCAGGCCGCGATCAGCATCACCGAGCCGTACATGGACGCCACCCAGGTGCTGATGACCAAGAAGGACTCCGGCATCAAGTCGCTGGCGGACCTGCGGGGCAAGAAGCTCGGGGCACAGGCCGACACCACCGGGAAGAAGTACGCCGACGACAACGCGGCGGCCAACGGGTACACGGTGATCCCGTTCAACGACCTCGCGCTGCAGGAGAACAACGTGAAGTCCGGCCGGGTCGACGCCGCGATCAACGACAACGGCGTGCTGTACGACTTCGTCAAGGAGAACCCGGACATGGCGGTCGTCGCCGAGTTCAACACCGGCGAGCAGTACGGGTTCGGCGCGCTCAAGGACGGCAGCGGCCCGAAGCTGGTGACCAAGTTCAACGAACTGCTGACCAAGGCCAAGTCGGACGGCAAGTACAACGAGATCTACAAGAAGTGGTTCGGGGTTGAGCCGACGAAGTGAGCACATCGACGCAAGACGTTGAGCGGAAGGGGCTGAGCCCGCGGCAGCGGGCCCAGCGCTCCCGCTGGATCCAGTACGCCGTGCTCGTCGTCCTGGTCCTGGTCGCCGCGTTCAGCGCGAACTGGGGCCAGATCGTCAGCGTGTTCTTCAAGCCCGAGTTCATCAAGTCGACGTTCCAGGACGGCGTCCTCCAGGCGCTGGTGAAGACGCTCGAGTACACTGCCGGCGCGTTCGTGATCGGGCTCGCGGGCGGCACGCTGCTGGCGCTGATGAAGCTCAGTCAGGTCGGCCCGTACCGATGGATCGCGACGGCGTACATCGAGTTCTTCCGCGGGCTGCCGGCGATCGTGGTGTTCATCGCGTTCAGCCTGCTGCCACTGGCGTTCCCGGGGATGACGATCCCCTGGGACCCGTACGGCGTGGTGTGGCTGGCGCTCGGCATCGTGGCCTCGGCGTACATGGCCGAGGTGATCCGGGCCGGCATCCAGGCGGTCCCCAAGGGACAGGTCGAGGCGGCCCGGTCGCTCGGCATGCCGGCCGGGCTGGCGATGCGCAAGATCGTGCTGCCGCAGGCATTCCGGATCGTGCTCCCGCCGCTGACCAACGACCTGATCCTGCTGGTCAAGGACTCCTCGCTGGTGTTCATGATCGGCGTCGCCGCGGACGGGTACGAGCTGACCGGCTTCGGGCGCGACCTGGCCAACACGTACTCGAACCTGACGCCGATCGTGGTCTGCGGGTTCTGCTACCTGCTCATCACCCTGCCGCTGGGCATCCTGGCCCGCCGGCTCGAGGCACGGACGGCGAGGACGCGCTAAATGGCACTGGTAGAGATCAAGAACCTCCACAAGTCCTTCGGCAGCAACCACGTCCTGCGCGGGATCGACTTCACCGTCGAGCAGGGCGAGGTGGTGTGCGTGATCGGCCCGTCCGGGTCCGGCAAGTCCACGCTGCTGCGCTGCGTGAACCTGCTGGAGACCCCGCAGGAAGGGCAGGTGATCGTCCGCGGCGAGGACATCACCGATCCGGACTGTCACCTGGACGCGGCCCGGCAGCAGATCGGCATGGTGTTCCAGCAGTTCAACCTGTTCCCGCACCTGTCCGCGCTGGACAACTGCACCGTTGCCCAGCGCACCGTTCTGAAGCGGTCCGCGGAGGAGGCCGGCAAGGTCGCCCGCGCGAACCTGGAGCGGGTCGGGCTGAGCGAGAAGATCGACGCGTACCCGGCGCAGCTGTCCGGCGGCCAGCAGCAGCGGGTCGCGATCGCCCGCGCGCTGTCGATGGACCCGGCGCTGATGCTGTTCGACGAGCCGACGTCGGCGCTCGACCCCGAGCTCGTCGGCGACGTGCTCACGGTGATGCGCAAACTCGCGCTCGACGGGATGACGATGCTCGTCGTCACCCACGAGATGGCGTTCGCGCGCGAGGTGGCGGACCGGGTCGTGTTCATGGACGGCGGCGTGATCGTCGAGCAGGGCCCGCCCGCCGACGTGATCGGCGACCCCAAGGAGGAGCGGACCCGCACGTTCCTGCGCCGGGTGCTCGACCCGACGCACGTCGAGCCGACCCAGTAGCCGCCGTACCGCTGCAGTACAACCGCCGTACGTCGTGACGCTGTGTGTCCGGGTGGTCGACGGACCGCAGCGGAACGACGGTGCCCAAGCTACGAATAGGTCTCTGTTCGGGGTTCCTCCGTGCGCTGTCCGCAGGTCGCTGTGTCAAGATGCGGACACATGGCACCGGGCCGACCGGTGCCCGGTTTTGGAGGACTAGATGTCTGTCCTGCGGAGGGCGCTGGTGCTGTCCGGCGTCCTGGTTCTCGCGGCCGCCGGGTGCGGCTCGAACTCTCTCGGAGGTGGCTCGTCCACCTCTCCCACGACGAGCGCCCCCTCCAGCGCCCCGTCGAGCGGTGGACCGGACCTCAGCGGCTCGTTGCCGGCCAAGATCAAGTCGGCCGGCAAGATCGTCGTCGGCGTCGACGCCAGCTACCCGCCGAACGAGTTCCTGCAGGGCGGCAAGACCGTGGTCGGGATGGACGTCGACCTGTTCAACGCCGTCGCGCAGAAGTTCGGCGTCACGGTCGAGTGGCAGCCCGCCGGGTTCGACACCATCATCACCGGTGTCCAGGGCGGCAAGTACGACGTCGGCGTCTCGTCGTTCACGATCAACGACAAGCGCAAGCAGCAGGTCAACATGGTCAGCTACTTCAACGCCGGCACCCTGTGGGCGACCGCGAAGGGCAACCCGAAGGGCATCAAGGCCGACGACGCGTGCGGCAAGACCGTCGCGGTGCAGAAGGGTACGACGCAGCTCGAGGACGACATGCCGAAGCGGCAGGCCGCGTGCAAGGCGGCCGGCAAGCCCGAGATCAAGCTGGTCGTCCGCGAGAAGCAGGACCAGGCGACCGCGGACCTGGTGGCCGGCAAGGCGGACGCGATGCTCGCCGACTCCCCGGTCGTGCTGTACGCGATCAAGCAGACCAACGGCCAGCTCGAGCAGCTCGGCGACATCTACGACGCCGCGCCGTACGGCTATGTGGTCCCGAAGAGCGAGACCGCGTTCGCGCAGGCCATCACCGAGGCGCTGAAGTCGCTCGACAGCGAGGGCACGTACAAGAGCACGCTGCAGAAGTGGAACAACGACTCGGGCGCGATCACCGACTTCGCCGTCAACCCGTGAGCTGACCGTCATGAGTACCGAAACTGAAGCCCGGCCGCAGGATGCTCCCGAGCGGCCGGGCGCGATCGACGCGGTACCGGTCCGGCATCCGGGCCGCTGGGTCGCGATCGCGGTGATCGCGGTGCTGGTCGCGATGCTGGTGCACCTGCTGGTCACCAACAAGGCGTTCGACTGGAGTTTCGTCTTCGAGGCGATGAACCAGCAGCCGGTGATCAACGGGTTCCTCAAGGGCACCCTGCTGGTCACCGCGCTGTCGATGATCGTCGGGGTCGGCGGCGGTGTGGTGCTGGCCGTGATGCGGCTGAGCGACAACCCGATCCTGTCCGGCGTGGCCTGGGTGTTCACCTGGTTCTTCCGGAGCATCCCGCGGTACATCCTGCTGTTCACGATGGGCACGCTGGGGATCTTGTTCCCGCAGGGCATCCAGTTCGGGATCCCGTTCGACTGGAAGATCATCGACTGGCTCGGGATGTCCGGCGACTGGCGGTTCTTCAGCCTGGACGCCAACCAGGTGTTCACCGGGATCGTTGCCGGTGTCATCGGTCTCGGGTTGTCCGAGGCGGCCTACATGGCCGAGATCGCCCGGGCCGGCATCCTCAGCGTCGACAGGGGCCAGGCCGAGGCCGCGGAGGCGCTCGGGATGAGCAACGGCAAGGTGATGCGCCGGGTGGTGCTGCCGCAGGCGATGCGGGTGATCGTGCCGCCGACGGGCAACGAGACCATCGCGATGCTGAAGGACACCTCGCTGCTGCTCGCGGTCCCGGTGATCGGCGAGCTGTTCTACCAGCTGCAGTCGATCGGCAGCACGTTCTACAAGACATTCCCGATCGCGGTCGCCGCGACGCTGTTCTACCTGGCCGCGACCAGCGTGCTGATGGTCGGGCAGTATTTCCTCGAGCGGCACTTCGGTCGCGGATTCGGGACCGGCAAGGCACCGCGAGCCGCGCGGCCGGCCGGGGCAGGAGGCGCCTGATGCCACTGGTGCACGCGGTCAACGTGACCAAGTCCTTCCACCACAACGAGGTCCTGAAAGGCATCGATCTGGATGTCGATCGCGGGCAGGTGGTGTGTCTGCTCGGCCCGTCCGGCTCCGGCAAGACGACCTTCCTGCGCTGCATCAACCAGCTCGAGACGATCGACGGCGGCCGGATCTGGGTCGACGACGAGCTGATGGGGTACACCGACCGCGACGGGAAGCTGTACCGCCTGAAGAACAAGGAGATCGCGGCCCAGCGGCGGGAGATCGGGATGGTCTTCCAGCGGTTCAACCTGTTCCCGCACAAGACCGCGCTGCAGAACATCGTCGAGGCGCCCACGCAGGTCAAGGGCGAATCGAAGAAGACGGCCCGCGAGCGGGCGATGAAACTGCTCGACCGGGTCGGTCTCGCGGACCGGTGCGACGCCTACCCGTCCCAGCTGTCGGGCGGCCAGCAGCAGCGGGTCGCGATCGCCCGGGCGCTGGCGATGCAGCCGAAGCTGATGCTGTTCGACGAGCCGACGTCGGCGCTCGACCCCGAGCTGGTCGGTGAGGTGCTCGCGGTGATGCGGGAGCTCGCCCTGGACGGGATGACGATGATCGTGGTGACCCACGAGATGTCGTTCGCCCGCGACGTCGCCGACACGGTCGTGTTCATGGACGGCGGCGTCGTGGTCGAGGCCGGCCCGCCCAAGGACGTGATCGGGAACCCGCAGCACTCCCGCACGCAGGCCTTCCTGTCCCGGCTGCGGTCGGAGCACGACCACCCGTAGCAGAATTTTCTCGCCCCGGTCGGCCCCGCCCGCCGTGCATCGAACGCGTTGAGGTTGGATGATGTACGGCGTGGGAGGTCGATCCGAGGGAGACGATGTGAGCAGCACGGGACGAGCCGCCGAGGTCCGCCTGAGTATCCCGGCGGACGGCGCCTACATCGCGGTGCCCCGGTCGGTGGTCGGCAACCTCGCGGCCCGCAACGACTTCACGCTGGACGCGATCGACGACCTGCGGATCGCCGTCGACGAGGCCTGCTCGCTGCTGCTGCCGCAGTCGGCCGACGGGGTGCTGGAGTGCGTGTTCGAGATCGCGCCGCCGCAGCTGACGGTGCGGACCAGCGCCGTCGTACCGAACGGCTGGCACCCGGACACCACCTCGTTCGGCTGGACCGTGCTGACCGCCCTGGTGGAGTCGGCCGCCGCCGAGACCGTCGAGGGCCGGCTGACCATCACCGTGACGGCCACCGCGACCGCGACGGAGACCGCGTGACAGACGAGCACCTGGGCGAGTCCCAGGACTCCCCTGATCTGCGTACCCGGACCGCCGCACTGTTCCAGCAGATGGCGTCCGGCCGTCGCGATCCGGCGTCCGCAGCAGCCCGCGAGGGTCTGGTCGCGCTGCACATGCCGCTGGTGGAGCACCTGGCGCGCCGGTTCCGCAACCGCGGCGAGCCGTACGACGACCTCGTCCAGGTGGCCACGATCGGCCTGATCAAGGCGATCGACCGGTTCGACTCCGACCGCGGCGTCGAGTTCTCGACGTACGCGACGCCGACGATCCTGGGCGAGATCAAGCGCTACTTCCGGGACAAGGGCTGGGCGATCCGGGTGCCGCGGCGGCTGCAGGAGCTGCGGCTGTCGCTGACCGCGGCGACCGCCGAGCTGACGCAGGAGCTCGGCCGGGCCCCGACGGTGGCGGAGTTGTCGGAGCGCCTGGGGCTGTCGCCGGATCTGGTGATCGAGGGCCTGGAGTCCGCGAACGCTTACAACACGCTGTCCCTGGACGCTCCCGATCAGAACGAGACCGACGCGACGACGGTCCTGGACGGCCTCGGCGGCGAGGACGAGGCGCTGGAGAGCGTGGAGTACCGGGAGTCGCTGAAGCCGCTGCTGGCACAGTTGGACACCCGGGAGAAGCGGATCCTCACGCTGCGGTTCTTCCGCGGGATGACGCAGTCGCAGATCGCCGAGGAGATCGGGATCTCGCAGATGCACGTCTCCCGGCTGCTCGCCCGGACCCTCACCGAACTCCGCACCGGCCTGCTGAGGGAATAGTCAGAGGACCGGGTGGTCGTTGGACCCGCCACCGGTCAGGGCGTCGGTGGAGACCTTCTGGAAAACGCAGACCAGGACCGTGAGGGCCAGGACGGCGAGCGCGCCGGCGATCGCCTTGGCGCCGCCGTTCCAGACGCTGTACGCGATCAGGAGCTGGATCAGCTGCGTGAACACCGTCGGCCCGCGGCTCCACCGTGCCGCCCGCCAGAGACCGCGCACGGCGACCAGAACGAGCGCCACGCCGTACACCAGGAAGAAGCCGGCAGTGGTCAGTCCGAGCACCAGCCGGGAGCTGTGAATCGTCAAGGCTTCGGCAATTCCGAGAACGATGAGCACGAGCCCTTCCACAGCGACCACTGCCGCGGCTAATTTGAGCGGTCTCGGGACTGCGGCAGCTGGGGAGTCGGTCGGCACTTCGCCAGCTTAGTGCCCGGTGTCCGGGTGGGTCCGTGAACCTCGGCCCTACAGGGATTTGAGGTTGTGCGTAACCAAAAGAAGGTTGCAGCGGTTACTTGCAGTGAACGGGTGCTTGCGGAAGGGCCGCTCCGTCCGATTACCGGATGGAGAGAACCGCCGTGTGCCAGTTCGAAGTGTTAAGGAAGCGTTGTGATCGGATCGACAACTCCATAACCCTTGTTTCGATCCCCCAAGATTGGGAACATGGTCTCGTTCGTGAAAGCGTTCACAACAAGACGCGGCACCGACCCCCGTGCGTCACGAACCGACGAGTACAGCACCGCTGATTGGGCACAGACCTACCCGTCAGCCTACGTCAACTACTGAGAGAGATGGGATCCGCCATGGATTGGCGCCACCGGGCCGTATGCCTCGACGAGGACCCGGAACTGTTCTTCCCCATCGGCAACACCGGGCCCGCGATCATGCAGATCGAGGAGGCCAAGCAGGTGTGCCGACGCTGCGACGTGCGTGAGCAGTGCCTCGCATGGGCGCTGGAAGCCGGCCAGGACCACGGTGTCTGGGGCGGCCTGAGCGAGGACGAGCGCCGCGCGCTGAAGCGCCGCAACGCCCGTCAACGCATCCGGACCGCCTGAGCAAAGTCCTCCTTCGAGGCCCCGCGGAAAGTACCGCGGGGCCTTTGTGTTTCCCGGCCGTCAGTCCTTCACCGGGATGTCCAGGGTGACCTGGGTGCCGGGACGGCCGTCGTGGCGGTTGCCGAACTCCAGGGTGCCGTCGAGTTCACCGAGAACCAGCGTGCGGACGATGGACAGGCCCAGATTGCCGGACAGTTCGGAGTCGAAGTTCGTCGGCAGGCCCTTGCCGTCGTCGATCACGTCGATGTGCAGCCGGCCGACCGAGCGCTCGGCGGTGAGCTCGATCGTCCCGCTCGTCTCGGCTCCGTCGCGGGCGCCGAAGGCGTGCTCGACCGAGTTCTGCATCAGTTCGGTCAGCACCATCGCCAGCGGGGTCGCGATCTCCGAGTCGAGGACGCCGAACGATCCGCTGCGCCGGGTCTCCACGGCGGTCGCGACCGTCGACACGTCCGCGACCATCGCGCCGACCCGGTCGGCGACGTCGTCGAAGTCCACGTGCTCGTCGAACGACTCCGACAGCGTCTCGTGCACGATCGCGATCGACCCGACCCGCCGGACCGCCTCGGCGAGCGCGGCCTGCCCTTCCGGGACGGTGATCCTCCGGGCCTGCATCCGGAGTAACGCCGCGACCGTCTGCAAGTTGTTCTTGACGCGATGATGAATCTCCCGGATGGTCGCCTCCTTGGTGACCAGCTCCCGCTCCCGGCTCCGCAGCTCCGTGACGTCGCGGAGCAGGATCAGCGCCCCGACGTGCTGTCCGTCGGCCCGCAGCGGGATCGCGCGCAGGAACAGCGTGGCGTCGGAGTTCTCGATCTCGATCTCCTTGGCCGCGCGCCCGGTGACCACCGACGCGAGCACGTCGTCGACCTTGTGCCCGGACTGCAGCAGCTCGGCGGTCACGTCCTTGAGCCGCGAGCCGACCAGGTCGGTGACGAGTCCCATCCGGCGGTACGCGGACAACGCATTGGGGCTCGCGAACGTCACCATCGCGTGCCGATCGACCCGGATGCAGCCGTCACCGACGCGTGGCGTGGTGGACAGCAGCCGTTCCCCGCCGTACGGGAAGATGCCGTCGGTGATCATCCGGGCCAGGTCCGTCGCGCTCTGCAGGTACGCGATCTCCAGCCGGGACGGCGTCCGGACACCGAGCAGGTTGGTGTTCCGCGCGATCACCGCGATCACCCGGGAGCCGCGGCGGACCGGGATCGTCTCGACCCGGACCGGTACGTCGTCGCGCCATTCCGGATCGCCCTCGCGGCAGATCCGGCCGCCGTCGTACGCCTGGTCCAGCAGGTGCCGGCGGCCGCGCGGGATGAAGCTGCCGACGATGTCGTCGAGGTACGCCGTGGGGCCGGTCGTCGGCCGCATTTGCGCCCCGGCCCAGAACCCCAGCCCTTCGGTGTCGGGCAACCAGAGCACCAGGTCGGCGAACGACAGGTCGGCCAGCATCTGCCAGTCCGAGACGAGCAGCTGCAGGCGGTCCAGGTCGGCCTGGTCGAGCGTGGTGTGGTTGCGCGCCACATCGGTCAAAGACGGCACGTTCCGATGCTACCGAGGGCTTGTACCAGCTCCCGGGGTGGTCCGCTCGACAAGTGGGCGTGTGCGGGTGTTGATTGATCAGCTACAGATGAAAGGATGCTCGGGTGGAGTCGACGTACTGGCAGGACGTGATGGCCGCGGACTACGCGGTACCGCACGACCGTACGCTGACCGAACTCACCGAGGAGCTCGTCCGCGGGCTGGCCAGCACCAACCCGCAGGTCCGGGACGCGCTCGCCTACCCGACGCTCGCCACCTGGCTCGAGCGCGGGGTGTACGACGACCTGCTGCCGGGCTTCGGTGACGGCCTCTGCGCCGGACTGAACTACGGCCTGGGTGAGGACGGCACCGACACGGTCTTCCGGCGCTCGTTCACCGCGCTGACGCTGGCGGAGGTGATCCACCGCGACAACGCCGAGTTCCTGGTGCACGACGAGGTGGTGATGCGCTGGGGCGACCGGCTGGCGACCTGGCTGCTGCGCGAGCGCGACCTGCGCGGGTACGTCGAGGACTGCGGCTGGGCGCACGCCGTCGCGCACGGCGCCGACGCGATCGGCGCGCTGGCCAGGTCCCGGCACTGCGACACCGGCGTCCTGCGGGCGCTGCTCGACGTCCTCGCGGACCGGATCGTCAAGGACACGCCGTACCGCTGGGTGCACGAGGAGCACGACCGGGTCGCGCATGCGGTGATGACGGTCCTGCACCGGAACATGCTGACCAGCGACGAGCTCGAGCGCTGGCTGAAGCCGATCGCGGCGACCGCGGCCCAGCAGCCGTTGATGCACGAGACGCTGCCCGAGTGGCCGACGCCGAACGTGTTCAACGCCCGCGGCGTCCTGCACGTCCTGCTCAGCCAACTCGCGATCGGGGTGAAGGGCTTCCCGATCCCGGGCGACGACGAGCTGTTCGGCCGCCCGATCGAGGCCAGGGCGGATCTGCTGCTGATGCTGACCGAGGCGGTGCAGGCCTCCCAGCCGTACATCTACCGCCCGGCTACGAATCCGTCCTAGCCCGCTACCGTGGCCGTCGCGACCACCGCCCGGTGGTCGGTCCCCTGGATCGGGTACGTCGAGAACTGGCCGGGCTGGAACTGTCGCGACACCACGACGTGGTCGATCTGCGTCCGCAGCAGCGCGGGCTGGTCGGCCGGCCAGGTGCCGCGCAAACCGCCGCCGACGGTCGGCCCGACGCTGCGGCAGTAGCCGCCCAGCGCCTGCCGGAAGTCCGCGTGGTCGAGGGTCGCGTTGAAGTCGCCCGCGACGACCGTCGGCGGGTCCTGCGCGCACCACCGGCGGACGGTCTGCAGATCCTTCTTCCAGGTCGTCACCGCGTCCGGCAACGGCGGGTACCCGTGGTAGGCGATCAGCCGGATCGGGCCGAGGTCGCCGCCGGTGACGACGACGTTGCCGAAAGTGGTGGCGCCCTCCGACCCGAACGTGACGGCGCCGAGTGACGACGCCACCAGCACGCTCGTCGCGCTCTCGACCGCGCTGCTCGGCTGGGCCGTGAACCCCTTGTACTGCTGGTCCTGCAGCTGCGCCCGGATCTCCTCCCGGACATCGACCTGCGCCTCCGGCAACGACACCAGGTCCGGCTTGTGGTCCCGGATCAGCTGCGCCACGTCCGCCGCGCGGGCCCCGCCGCCGAGCACGTTGGCGACCATGATCGTCAGCACCCGGGCCCCGGCCGGCGCCGGACGCGCGTCCGACAGGCGGCGCGGCGCGGTCAGCCCGGCACCGACCAGCGCCAGGACGGCGACCAGGGCGGCGGCGATCCGCCACCCCCGCCGTACGAGCATCAGCAGCGACAGCACCAGCACGACGACGAGGCCTTGCGGACGGAACGCGGCGAGCTGGGCGAACGGCGTCACCTCGTCGAGCCCGAACAGCTCCGGATACAGCGGCACGGCAACGACGACGAGGAACAGTACGGACAGCACGACGCGCCGTACGAACCATGCCTTTTCGTTATCCATGCACCAACCTGATGGTCTAGTGGCCGGTCCGGCCGAACGGTAGCGTGCTCGGTTGCGCCTGTCGTGTCCCGAGGAGGTTGCAGTGTCCCGATTGTCCGCGGTCAGACCCGCGTACTGGATCTCCGGCGTACTTCTGGCGGCAGCGGTCGTCCTACCGCTGCTCGTACCGACGTACGCCAAGCCCGACCCGCACCTGTGGGGTTTCCCCTTCTTCTACTGGTACCAGCTGATGTGGGTGTTCCTGTCCGCGATCCTGGTCAGCATCAGCTACCGGCTGATCCGCACCGAGGAGCGCAAGCGGCGGGCGGCCCAGGGGCTTGGTGACCCTGAGACCGCGGACGGCGCCGGCGCGAAGGAGGGGGACCAGTGAACACCGATGTCAACTGGGTGCAGCTGATCATCGTCATCCTGATCTTCGGCGCCGTCACGGTGATGGGCTTCATGGCGTCCCGGTGGCGCAGCGCCGGCCACCTCGACAATCTCGACGAGTGGGGGCTGGGCGGGCGCGGCTTCGGCACGTTCATCACCTGGTTCCTGCTCGGTGGCGACCTCTACACGGCGTACACGTTCATCGCCGTGCCCGCCGCCATGTACGCGACCGGCGCGATCAGCGGCTTCTTCGCGGTGCCGTACACGATCGTGGCTTACCCGATCGTGTTCGTCTTCATGGCCCGGCTGTGGTCGGTCTCGCACCGGCACGGGTTCGTCACCCCGGCCGACTTCGTCGGCGGCCGCTACGGCAGCAAGGCGCTGTCGCTGGCCGTGGCCGTCACGGGCATCCTGGCCACAATGCCGTACATCGCGCTGCAGCTGGTCGGTATGCAGGCGGTGTTCGAGACGATGGGCCTCGGCGGCAACAACACGCTCGCCAAGGACCTGCCGCTGCTGATCGCCTTCGCGGTGCTGGCGGCGTACACGTACTCCTCCGGTCTGCGGGCGCCGGCGATGATCGCGTTCGTCAAGGACATCCTGATCTATCTGGTGATCCTGGTCGCGATCTTCTACCTGCCGCACGTGCTCGGCGGCTGGGACTCGATCTTCGGTGCGGCGCAGGAGAAGCTGGCCAAGCCGAACCCGACGACCGGCAAGCCGACCGGGGTGTTCATCCCGGGTGATGCGGGCTACGTGTCCTACTGGACGCTGGCGCTCGGCTCCGCGATGGCGCTGTTCATGTACCCGCACTCGGTGACGGCGGTGCTGTCGACCAAGACCCGCAACGTCGTACGGCGTAACGCCACGCTGCTCCCGGCGTACTCGCTGCTGCTGGGCCTGCTCGCCCTGCTCGGCTTCATGGCGATCAAGGCGAACGTGAACATCAAGGGCCTGGACGGCCTGGCGAACCCGCAGCTGGCGATCCCGCGGCTGTTCGACCAGGAGTTCCCGGCCTGGTTCGCGGGGATCGCGTTCGCGGCGATCGCGGTCGGCGCGTTGGTGCCGGCGGCAATCATGTCGATCGCGGCGGCCAACCTGTTCACCCGCAACATCTACCGCGACTTCATCAAGCCGTCGGCGACCCCCGCGCAGGAGGCGAAGGTCTCCAAGCTGGCGTCGCTGCTGGTGAAGGTCGGCGCGCTGGTGTTCGTGCTCGGGATGGACAAGACGGTCGCGCTGAACCTGCAGCTGCTCGGCGGTATCTGGATCCTGCAGACGTTCCCCGCGATCGTGGTCGGTCTGTACACCCGCTGGTTCCACCGATACGCGCTGCTGGCCGGTTGGGCGGTCGCGATGCTGTACGGCACGATCACGGCGTACAACGTGGTGAACCCGGCGACGAAGAAGCACTTCGGCGGTTCGCTGGCGAACATCCCGGGCACCACCACCCCGGCGTACATCGCGCTGATCGCGTTCGTGCTGAACGTGGTCGTCGTGGTCGTGCTGACGGTCATCTTCCGGGCCGTGAAGGTGCCGGACGGCAAGGACAGCACACACTCGAGCGACTTCACCGCGGACCGCGGCGACCCGGGGGTGCACGACCTGCCGGACATCATCGACGAGGGCGGAGCGGCCACCGCGAAGTCCTGAGTCCCTCTGAAATCTGCTGAGGGCGGCCCGGGTTTCCGGGCCGCCCTCACCGTTTGCAGTTAAGTCGACACGCTGCGGGGTCAGCTTGCCCGGTTTCGGGCCGCTGATTCGGCAGAATCGCACCGTGCTGCTGGTCCTCCTCGTCATGGTGCTCGCTGCCGGGGCGGCGCTCGCGACCGGCGGACGGTTCGGCCGGCTGGCCGCGAACACGTTGACCGGTGTGCACTGGCTGGCCGCGGCGGCGATCGGCCAGCTGCTCGGATCCCTGTTCGGCGGGACGGCGTACCCGGTCGGACTGCTCGGGTCCGCGGTCTGTATCGCGGTCTTCCTGCGGATGAACCTGCGGCATCCGGGCGTCGGCCTGCTGGCGCTGGGATTCTTCGGCAACGCGGTCGTCGTCGCGCTGAACGGCGCGATGCCGGTGTCGCTGGCCGCGTTGGCGCGCGCCGGCGTCGGCGACGCGGTGCTGACCGATCCGCGGCACGAGGTGTCCGACGCCGCGACCCGGCTGCCCTGGCTCGGCGACGTCGTACCTGTCGCGCTTCCCGGTCTGGGTCAGGCGGTCAGCCCTGGCGACGTCCTGATCGCGGCCGGCGCCGGCCTGCTGCTGTACGCCGGGATGGGCGCCTCGGGCCGGGTCCCCGCCACGACCGCGCCGGTCTGGGACGACCTGGAGCCGTGTGCCGGCACACCCGCGCTGCTGCGCCTGTCGCCTCGGGCGAGTCAGGAGCTCTCAGAACCGGCTGTGCTCTCAGAACCGGAAGCCACGCCCGACGATCCGGCGCAGTGACTCGACCACCACCGGGTCGTACTCCGCGCCGATGCCCAGCCCGATCGACTCCATCGCCTTGTCCGGCGACTGCCCCGAGCCCTCGCCGACGAGCTGTTCGTAGGCCAGGGCAACATTCACGATCCCGCTCTCGACCGGGATCCCCGGGTTGTTCGCCCGCCCGTGCCGGTACGGATCGTTGGAGTGCCGGACGATCTCCGCGACATGATCCAGCACGCCGGACCGCTCGATCACCGACGCCCCGATCTCCGCCGCCCGCTGCCGCTCCTCCCGCGTCCGCAGCAACGAAGCCCCACCCGGACTCGGATCCGCCAGCGCCAACTGCCCCACCCCCGACAGCAAGGCGGCGTACTCCAACGCTTCCATCCGCGCCGGCGTCAACCCGAGATCATTCCCGATCGCCACCGCCAACGCCGCCGTCCGCGCATTCTGCCCCGGACTGCTGAACCCGGCGATCTCCGTACTCCGAGCCATCGACCGCACCGTCGTCCGGTAGGTCCGCTGCGCGGAAGCAAACCGCCGAAAGGCAAACTGCGTCAACAAGAGCGGCACCACGACCAGCGGCACCGCCCACAGCCCGATCAACGACGTGCCGGCGGCGAGCAACATGCCGCTGATTCCCATCGCCAGCCCGATCCGCGTCATGACGATCAACTCGTCGCGCAGCGCCGCGGGAAACGGCCGGTTGAACTTCTCCGTGTCCTGGCCGGCACCGACCAGAGCATCCAGCACGCCGGCCGACAGCACGCTCAGCAGCATCGCTCCGGTCAGCGCGATCGCATGGGTCCAGGACCCGTTCCACGCCAGGTCGTCCGGAATGACCAGGGTGAAGGTGATCGCCGCACAGGCGACCGAGAGCACTCGCCGACTCGAGATCACCAGGTCCCACGGCAGCCCGGCCACGGCCCGCGGGAACAACCCGGCCAGTGTGGCGACGCCGGTGACGGCGACGATCTGAGCCACCTCCGGGGGAACGCCGAGCGCCGGGCCGCGCAACATGACGTAGCCGAGCGCGGCGCTGGTCGCAATCGGTGCGCGGTTGCGGATGCTGTCGACCCGGAACTGCACCATCTCACCGATGGCGATCAGCAGACCGAAGACGATTGCGAACGGCCACTCGCTCAGCCCGCGCCGCGCCGTGAGGAACAGCGCGACCAGACCGACCACGCACCCCGCGAAGACCAGCACCATCCCACTGCCCATGCGACGCTGGGCATCGAGTTCTCCCGGCTCGATGATCATGCCGGTCCGGCCGCGGAGCCGGTGGCGCCACCGCTGCTGCCCAGGCTCAGGTCGTCGTGGTCGATGGCCTGGACAGTGCCGTCCGGTGCCGGCTGGTCGGCTGCCGCTGCCTTCCAGCCCTGACTCCGGATCACCGCGACGAAGGCGTCGACCAGGTCCGGATCGAAATGCGTCGTCTTGTCCTGGACGAGGATCGCCAGCGTCTCGTCGATGCTGCGCGCCGGCCGGTACGACCGGGTCGACGTCAGGCAGTCGAACGCGTCGACGATCCCGATTATCCGTGCGAAGTACGGAATATTGGCACCGCTCAGTCCGGCCGGGTAGCCCGTGCCGTCGTACTTCTCGTGATGATGCAGGACCGCTGACTTGACCTCTTCGAGGAACGGGATGTTCCCGATCAGCTCGACACCGCGCGCCGGATGCAACCGGATCGCGTCCATCTCGGCGTCGTCGAGCTTGCCGGGCTTACGGATGATGCTCGTCGGGACGCCCACCTTCCCGACGTCGTGCAGCAGACCGGCATGCTCGAGCGCCTGCTGGCGGTCTTCCGGCAGCCGCAGATACCGGCCGAGCATGCCCACGCCGGTACTGACCCGCTCGGAGTGGCCGCGGGTGTAGAGATCCTTCGTCTCGATGACCTGGATGAAGGCACGCATGGCCGCAGCTTGCGCAGCACGCTCCGCCTGGTACTGCGACATCGCCCAGCGGACGACGATCAGCGGCCCGAGGACGAGCAAACAGGCCACGATGTTGAGGCCCCCGATCCAGGTCACGGCGAGAAGCACACCGAGGGCGCTGTAGCCGAGCATCGGCAAGAACGTGGGGAGAATCACCGATCGCAGGAAGTGCAGGACCGGGACCTGGCCCTCGAGCCAGAGGATCAGGCTCACCAGCAGTGCGTTGGTCACCTGGTGGCCGATCGTCCCGACAACGGCAGCCAGGACGGTCGCAGGGATGTGTTCCAGAACCTCGGATCCGACCGGACCGCCGACCGCCGCGTAGGCGAGGCCGCCGCCGGCCGCGGACAGCACTCGATGCGACGGATTGAAGATTCGCTTCACCAGCGGCGATGGCTGTCGCAGCTGAGCAGCATAAGCAAACACCGAAACAGCGACCGCGTACCACGGCCCGGCGATCACGTAGACCGCCACGAGCGTGACAGAGTCAAGCGTGGCAGGATGATTGGGAAGAATTCTGAACCGAAGCGCTCCGCCGATCAGCATCAGCAGGCACAGTGCAAGCGTCGGGAAGCCGAAGGAGATCTTCGTGAGGGCTGTCACCAGCACCGCCAAGGCGCAAACGGCGACTGCGGCGACCGTCGCCCGTAGCAGTGAAGGTCTCACTAGGCCACCTCAAGCCTTCCACTACGCCATAGCTCACCAGTCCCAGGTGTCGCCGGTCATCATACGTCACCTCCGATCAGCGGCTAGCGTCTTACGCCCCCGGGGGATCCGGGCAGCGTAGGGGGGCAGACAGCACTTCGCTGACTCTCTCAATTTTGCTCATCAGGCCTGCGCCGAAACACTGTAAGCCCAAACGTGACCCGCCGGACGAAGTGAGGATCCCGGCGTGATATGAGAGACTGTGACTCTTTGCAGTTGTTTCAAGGAGGCTTAGGAAATGGGAAAGACCGGCCGGAAGCGTCGCGCACGCAAGAAGAAGGGCGCGAACCACGGCAAGCGCCCGAACGCCTGACCCCAGGCGGCTACAGACAGCGAGGACCTCGGAGAAATCCGGGGTCTTTGCGATTTGGTCACAGCTCTACAGCAGACCACCTATAACAGAGGTTTGTATTCGGAGAGTTCCCGACCGCATACTGAATGCTATTTTTCAAACGATCGTTCGACATTCGAGCGCCCGCCGCCAAGGGCTGTGGACAACGGCCGACGGCCGTCGGCGGATCCCTCTAGAGTTGGCTCCGGAAGTTTCCGGTACTGACCGATATCGGGCCTGGATCCGAAGGAGGGTGGGGAGATGAGCGAGTCGGCGGCGCCGACGCTGAGCGAGCTCCTCCGTACTTTCCGTACCCGGACCGGCCTCACCCAGGCCGCCCTCGCCGAGAAGGCGGGCCTCAGCGAACAAGCCATCAGCGTCCTTGAGCGCGGCACCCGCACCCGCCCCCGCACGGACACCGTCCGCGCCCTGACCACGGCCCTCGCCCTCACACCCGCTGAAGCCGACCAGTTCCTCTCCGTTGCCCGCGGCAAGAGCAAGGAACGTCCACCGGCAACGAAAACGGATCCGTCGGCCGAGCTTCCGCAGACACCGTGGCAACTCCCCCCGAGCGCGCCCGACTTCACCGGCCGGAGCGCCCAAGTCGACGCCATCCTGTCGGCATTGCGCGATCCGATCGGGACCGGTGCCACAACAGTCGGACTCGTCGCAGTCACCGGTATGGGCGGGATCGGCAAAACGACGCTGGCCGTCCATGCCGCGCACAAACTGGCTGACAACTATCCGGACGGCCACCTCTACCTGAATCTCCGCGGCTACGGCCCTGGTTCGCCGATGACCGCTTCCGACGCGCAGCGTCACCTACTGCGCTCGCTCGGTTCCGACGCCCGCTCGGTCCCTGACAACGTGGACGAAGCGGCTGCACTGTTGCGCTCCCGGCTGGCCGGCCGGCGCGTGCTCCTCCTGCTCGACAACGCTGCTGATGTCGCCCAGATCCTGCCGCTGCTGCCCGGCAGCGCAGGCTCGGCGGCAATCGTCACCAGCCGGGGTTCGATGGTGCATCTGCCCGGGGCACGCCAGATCCTCCTCGATGCGTTGTCACACTCCGAATCGGTCGAGCTGCTGGCTGAAGTCATCGGTCAGGCCAGGGTTGCCGCTGAGCCGGAGGCAACCCAGTTCCTGGCCATCTGTTCGGGCCGCTTGCCGCTGGCGATTCGACTGATCGGCGGGCGGCTCGCGACCCGTCCCGGCTGGCCGATCCAGCACTTCGTCGATCTGTTGCAGGACGAGGAACGACGGCTGGACAGTCTCGGTTCGGACGAGACCGGCGTACGGGCCAGCATCGCCAGTTCCGTGCGCTTCCTCGAGGAGAGCGACCGCGACCTCGACCGCCAGGCCGCCACCGCCCTGCCGCTGTTGACGATTCCCGACGGATCCGACCTGCTGACCCCTGTGGCGGCTGCCCTGCTGGAGGTTCCGCTGCGGCGAGCGAGCGCGATCGTCGAGCGTCTCGTCGACCTGAATCTGCTCGAGTCCGTCAGTCCGTCCAGCTACCGATTCCATGATCTGATCCGCGCCTACGGCCGAGAGGTCGCCGAACAGACACTCACGGCCGCTGAGCGCGATGCTGCCCTGGTCCGCATTCTCCACTTCTACACGGAACTCGGCTGGGTTGCTCATCGCTTCACCCACCCGACCAGCCCGCGGCTGGCGCTGGCGACCGTTCCGACCAGCGCCCACGTTCCGTCGCTCCGCGACCGGGAGCAAGCCTTGCGCTGGATCGACGCCGAGCAACGGAACTTGATGGATCGCGTCCGCCAGGCCAGACATTCGCCCTTGGCGGATTCGGTGCTGCTGCCCGAGCTCGCGCTCGCCCTGTTCGGTTATCTCGAGTCACGCAGACGATGGCAGGAGATGCGCGAACTGCACACGGACGCGGTCAGACTCGCACAAGGACACGGGCGACCGGAGACAGCCGCCTGGCTTCAGCACGACAGCGCCATTCCGGACGCGGAGAACGGTGCGATCGATCGTGCGATCGACCCAATTCTCGCGGCGCTGGAGATGTTCCGCGCACTCGACGCGCCCTCCGGCCAGGCACGATGCTGCTCGTCTCTCGCCTACCTGCTCGGCACCGAGGGAAGGATCGAGGAGGCGCTGGAGTACGGCGAGGCGGCGCTCGCCTTGAGCCGCACCATCCAGGACCAGACGCTCGAGGGCGTTTCGCTGACCGCTGTGGGCGGACTCTACGATCGCCTCGGCGACTTCGAGCGTGCGGACCGAGCCTTTGCCGACGCGATCTCACTGGCCCAAGCGGCGAACGACACTCGGGCTGTCTTCAAGCGCTACCTCAACGCGGCCTTCACGCACCTGCAGGTCGAGCGCTACCAGGACGCGGTTCCGTTGGCCCTGAACAGTCTCGCGATCGTGCAGCGGACCGGCGACTCGACCTTCCAAGGCGAAAGTCGGCATCTGCTCGCGATTGCCTACGCGGCGATCGGAGATTACGCCGAAGGCGCCCGGCAAATCGAAGCCGGATTGCTCGTTGCGCGCGCATCGCAGGATGCCGAACGGGAAGGGCGGCTGTACCTCGAGCTGGCACGAATCAATGCCGCGCGCGGTGATCACGCCGCCGCCGACCAGCAGCTGAACACTGCCCTGACGTTGCTGCGTAATGCGCCCGAGGTCTACCGGAGCTACGCCCGCGAGCTGCTCGACAAGCTCCACCGCGGGGAAATCAACAAATACGAATTCGCCGCCTACTCGATCTGACCGGATCAATCCGTCGTGGTGATCGTTGTTTCGACCTGGATTTGGGTCAGGCGGAGGAGGATTTTCTGGCGGAGGGCGTCGGGGGCGTGGTCGGAGCCGCAGGAGCGGTGGACCAGTTTCTTGACGCAGCGTTCCAGGTCGTACTCGTCGAGGCAGGGGGCGCACTCTTCGAGGTGCTGGCGGATCTCGTCGGAACTGGCGTCCTCGAGTTCGTTGTCGATGAAGACGTAAACCCGTTGCAGGATCTCTCCGCAGTCGACGTCGTGGGGCTCGCCGCAGCTCACGACTCCTCCTTCTCCGCAGCTCGGTCGGTGCTCGCGCCGGCCGCGTCCGTGCCGGTTTCCGCCGGGATCAGACCGCGGTCCCGGGCGTAGTCGCCGAGCAGGTCACGCAGCTGGCGCCGGCCGCGGTGCAGCCGCGACATGACGGTGCCGACCGGTGTGCCCATGATCTCGGCGATCTCCTTGTAGGCAAAGCCCTCGACATCGGCCAGGTACACGGCCAGCCGGAAGTCCTCCGGGATGGCCTGCAGAGCCGACTTGATGTCGGAGTCGGGCAGGTGCTCGAGCGCGACGGCCTCGGCCGACTTCAGGCCGCCGGGAGTGTGCGACTCGGCGGCGGTGAGCTGCCAGTCCTCGATCTCCTCGGTCGGCGACTGGGTCGGCTGGCGCTGCCGCTTCCGGTAACCGTTGATGAACGTGTTCGTCAGGATCCGGTACAGCCACGCCTTCAGGTTGGTGCCCGGCGTGAACTGGTGGAACGAGCTGTACGCCTTCGCGAAAGTGTCCTGCACCAGGTCTTCGGCGTCCGACGGATTACGGGTCATCCGCATCGCCGCGGCGTACATCTGGTCCAGGAAGGGCAGCGCTTCACGCTCGAACCGCGCGGTGCGCTGCTCGGGCGTCTCGGTCGTGGTGGGAGTCGGCATCGGGATCGAGAATACCGGGGTCTTCCCAGTACTCCGCGCGGGAGCCTCTCTCGTCGCCATCATGTCCACCACAACACGCCCGGCCGCGGGGGCATTCCCGGCGTCGGACCGGCTCAGCCGGAGACCTCGCGGATCACCCATTCGAACACGGCTTCGACCAGCACGTCGTACGCCTCCTGCTGGTCCAGCTCGGCCCGTTTCGGCACCTTGAACGAGTGGTCGGCGTCCGGGACCACGGCCATCTCGGTCAGCGGCGGGAACTCCTCCGGGGTGCCGAACGGGTCCCGCTCCCCCTGCACGACGAGCGTCGGCAGCCCGGCGGACTGGAGCTCGGCGACCCGCGACTTCTCCGGTTTCCCCGGCGCGTGCAGCGGAAAGGCCAGTGCGAGGACGCCGGAGGCGCCGAGGTTGCCGGCGGTCCGGCAGGCGACCCGCGCGCCGGCGCTCCGGCCGCCGATCACCAGCGGCGTCCGGACCCGCAGCTGGCCGATGATCGCGATCCAGGCCTCGTCGAGGAGCTTCGGCGCCGGTGCCAGCTTGCGGCCCGCGCGGCGCCAGGGCTGCTCGATCAGGAACACGTTGATGTCCTGCTTAGGCAGCCGGGCGGCCAGCGCGACCAGGTCCCCCGACTCGATCCCGGCCCCGGCGCCGTGACCCAGAGCCAGCGTCGCCACCGGCCGCCGGGCGCGGTGCGCCACGATCCGGGCCTCACCGTGCGGCGTCCCCACAATCCGTTCGTCGGTCACCCGCCCCATCCTGTCACCCGGAGCGGGGAACCACTGGGCGCGAAACCCGGAAGAAGGGCTCAGAAGAGCGTGGTCGGGCTGTCCTGCGGGTCCTCACCGTCGGGCGGCAGCGGGTCGAGGAGGTGGCGGCCGTTGTTCTTCACCGAGCCGACGGCCTTCGAGACGGCGTACGCCTCCAGCCGGCCGGGGGCCGCCGGGACAAGCAGCTTCAGCAGGTCGTCGGTGTCCGAGGACAGCGGGTCGAGCCACGCGTCGTACCGCTCGCGCTCGACCAGGAGCGGCATCCGGTCGTGGATCCGGCCGAGGTCGTCGGTCGCCGAGGTGGTGAGCACCGTGCAGGTCCACAGCCACGCGTCGTCGGACTCCGGGTCCTCGACCGACTTGTCGCGCCAGATCTCGTACAGCCCGGCCATCGAGAGGACGCTGCCGTCCGGCGGGTGGATGAAGTACGGCTGCTTGACCGGCTTGCCGTTCACTTTCTCCTCGGCGGTGTACCACTCGTAGTACCCGTCGGCGGGCAGGATGCAGCGGCGGGTGGCGAACGCCTTCTTGAAGGCCGGCTTCTCCGCGACGGTCTCCATCCGGGCGTTGATCAGCCGGTTCCCGATCGAGGTGTCCTTGGCCCAGGACGGCACCAGTCCCCACTTGACCGTGGTCAGCTTGCGGACTGTCTCGTGGGGCTGATCGCGGTTCTTCCGCTCGACCACCGCGATCACCTGGTTGGTCGGCGCGACGTTGTAGTTCTCGCCGAGCTCCTCGACCGACTCCCGGACGTTCCCCGCCTGGATCTCGAACTCCTCGACGAGGTCCGACGGGGCCCGGCTGGACGCATACCTACCGCACATGCCCCCAGACTAGCGATGTCGCCGGGCCGTTCTCAGTCTGGCGACAGCGTTGCCCCGTGCCGACTGAGACGATGCGTGGACAGTGCGTGACGGCGGCAGGGTGTAATGAAACGCTCGGCCGAGACATATGAAGGTGTGAAGCAGATGGCGGAGGTTGATCGAACAGCGTTCGAAGACCTGTACAGGGACCATTACTGGGCCCTCCTAAGGTTTGCCGTTCGCCGTACTCCTGACGAGGAGCGTGCCCGCGACCTCGTCGCTGAGACCTTCGCCATCGCTTGGCGGCGCCGGGACTCGCTGCCGCCGTCCCATGCGCTGCCGTGGCTGTACAAGATCGCCGGCAACGTATTGGCCAACGAACGACGCCGCGACCAACGGACGGCAGCGGCGTACCGCACACTAGGCGGCTATTCCTTAACCGACTATCAGGCCGACACGGCCGAGCGAACCGAGTGGACGCACGCTCTCGAAGAGGTCCTGCAGGCACTCCGCAGACTCAGCGGCGACGACCAGCGCGTGCTGACGCTGCACGCGTGGGAAGGACTGATCGGGCGCGATCTCGGCATCGCCTTGGGCTGCTCGGCGGCGACCGCATCCGTCCGTCTGCACCGCGCACGCCGCAGGCTGGACGCTGCAGTGCGCGGTCGAGGATCGAGAAGCGACCAGACATCGGCTCTCAGAGGTGCTACGGGAGAACAGTCATGAACTCGACAAACAAGATCGACCTACTCCGTCGGGCTGATCCGGCATCCAACGTGACGGATCGCCAGTTGGACGAGCGAGCCCGCCAAGACCTCGAGCAGATCCTGCGCAATGCCCCGGCCGAGGCACTTCCCAGCCGTCAGCGCGTCGGCCGCCGGACGCTCCTCGTGGGCGTTGCCGCAGCAACTGCAGGCGCCATGGCCCTTGTCGTCACTGATCCGTTCAGTGCGACTCAGCCTGCCGTTGCGGCGACGCCACCGATGCTCGACCGGGTCCTCGGACCTGGCCAACCGGCAACAGCCATGCTGAAGCGCTTGGCTATCAGGGCAGTGTCAAGCGCTGACTCTTCAGGCGATGGATCTGGGCCGCATATTGTTCGATCCGAGTCATGGGAACTCTCAACCCGGATCGATGGCAAGCAGGTCCGCTCGGCGGTGGTGCCCGAACTCACTGAGCTGAACTGGAACGCGGACCGCTCAGGTCACCTCACGGTTCGAACCGGCCAGCCCTACTTTCCAAACGCAGACTACCGATCCGCCTGGAAATCTGAGGGCTCGCCCGGCAAGCAAGGAACTATCGTCAGCGAGGAAATCTGGCCCGCCGGAGGGTATACTCCGATGTTCCCGAACCTGCCACTACCGACCGACGAACGCCGGTTATTGTCGATCCTCAAGACGGGCCACCCAATCGATCAGCTCGGCGCCGGCGAGCTCGTCGTTGCGATCAACGACGTTTACAACGAGAGTCAGCCCGGTGCTGCGGTGCGCGCGAGCCTGCTTAGACTACTTGCCGCCAGCTCGGAGGTCATCTACCTGGGCCGAGCTACCGACAGGGCAGGAAGGCCTGCGGAATGCTTCGCAGTCGACAGCACTCACACCGGCCTTCCGCAGCGGCAAGTGGCGATGTTCAGCCCGACAACGGGATCCCTCTTGGCGAGCGAGCAGATTCTCACCAAGGACGCGGGTCAACTCGGCATCACGACACCGTCAGTAATCGGTTACCGGCTCAATCTCGCCGTCAGCTGAATGCTGATTTATTCAAGAGTCGTTGCGGTACTTACGGACTGCAATGCCATTGGCTCATTCGGTCGTTATAGGAGTTGCCTACGTATGAACTGACAGAGCCCTCAGGCTCGTACCACATATTAGGAACCCCTCCATTGACGGCGTCATAGGCAAAAACCGTGCAGTCAGTGTCTGTATTTACCCAGCTCGAGGTTTGATTGTCGAATCCCCAGTTGGCCGCATTTCCAACTGACGTCGCTCCAGTGAATTGCAGTCTCCTTCCGCCCCAATTGATGTCAGTGTAGAAGCAATAATAGTCCTTGACAGTGATGCCGGACGGACAGCCGTGCACGTCAAGAGTGCTGTAGTCACCAAGCGGCTCGACTCCGGCATGGCGTGCGGCATCGCGCCGCACGTTGCTCCCTAAGCCTTTCGGCGCCGTGCGCTCTCCTGGGCTGGGCCAGACGACGACGGTGCCAGTCGCCTCCCAGACCATGGCGTTGTCACTGACCTGTACGCCCCCAGGCTGAAGTTTCAGCAACTGGCGCATCTCACCAGCCAACGGCCCTGAAGGACCATCGGGTGCGGCGCTCGCCGAGAGTGGCACTGCTGCTCCAGCTAGAAGCATCCCCACGGCACCGAAGAGCGCGATCTTCGCGCGCGCCATGTGTAGTTTCCTCATTTGTATCCCCTAGCGAGTGAATGGGCGGTTCCCGCTACTCCCCCGAGGCGAGTGACTACGTAACGTACCGGTCAAACAATTTCACCTCAACGGCCTGGACCGGAAAAGAATTGCAACTTGCTGCAACAAGCTGCTCTGGACCCAAAGGTCACGTGTCGCGGACAATCCGAGCAAGATGATGCGAGGATGACCGTCAGATCGCAGCACCAGGCTTGAATCAGGAGTCCGCGACGCGCTCCACACATCCGTGCGCGACAGCAGGCGTTCCAGGCCTGGGCGGGTCAGTGTCGCCTCGTTCGACGTCGCCTTAGGTGACCGCGCTGGTCCTCGTGGCGAGCGCGACCGTGGCTTGGCTGGCGCTCTGACGACCGACCGGGTCGCCCTGCAATGGCCCAAAGTCTCGTCCACTCACACAGCCAGGCCGCTCCAGCCTGATCATGCGCACGGCCGGCGGACGACGGCAACCGCCGGAATTCGGGGAGGTCGCGTTCAACTCAAGCAGAACTGATTCGGTAAAGCCCCGACTTGACCGTGGTCAGTTTGCGGATGGTCTCGTCGGGCTGCCCTCAGCCTAGGCCGCACGACCGACATTGAGCTGGGTCGCCACGGCCGAGGAGCCGTCGACGGCGACCTGCCCGTCCGCGACCGCGTCCGCCCACGCGAGACGGCCCGCGAGCAGCTCGTCGGCGACCTTCTGTGACACGGTGACCACCGCCTCGGGAGCCTCGTCCGGTACGACGGTTGCGCGCCAGGACTCGAACCGCAGCCGGCAGTTGCTGCCCTCGACATGCAGCTCGACCACACCGTCGACCCCGCCGGCCGCCCGGCGCAGGATCTCGGCCAGCGGCAGCAGGTACCAGTGGTGGCGCACAGCGTCGGTCGAAAGGTGCTCGGCCAGCAGCGGACTCCCCCATGCGGCCAGCGCCATCACCACCGGTACGAGTTCCCTGCCGCGGTCGGTCAGGTCGTAGACCCGGACAGGCGCCGACGGCGCGAACGTCCGCCGCTCCACGACTCCGTCCGCCTCCAGCTCCTTCAACCGCGCCGCGAGGACGTCGGTGCTGATCCCCGGGAGGTCGGCGTGCAGATCGGTGTACCGCCGTGGACCGAAGGCGAGCTCGCGGACGATCAGCAGCGTCCACCGCTCGCCGACCACGTCCAGGGACCGGGCAGCGGCGTCGTACTGCGCATAGCTTCGGCGAGGCATGTGGACAGCCTAGCTTGGACCCGCCAAGTATGTACTTGGAAGAACCAAGTAGCATGCCGTCGGCAGACGACGAAGGGTGGGGCGATGGAGTTTCGGCAGTCCAGCAAGCTGACCGGCGTGTGTTACGAGATCCGCGGGCCGGTGGTCGAGCAGGCCGACGCCCTGGAGGCCGCCGGGCACAGCATCCTGCGGCTGAACATCGGCAACCCGGCGCCGTTCGGCTTCGCGGCCCCCGAGGCGGTGCTCGCCGACCTGGTCGCGCGGCTCCCGACCGCGCACGGGTACACCGATGCCCGCGGCATCGTGTCCGCGCGGCAGGCGCTGGCGACGTACTACTCCCAGCGCGGCTACACCGACGTCGACGAGCAGGCGGTCTACCTCGGCAACGGGGTCTCCGAGCTGGCCGGGATGGCGATCCAGGCGCTGGTCGACACCGGCGACGAGGTGCTCATCCCCAGCCCGGACTACCCGCTGTGGACCGCCGTGACGCGGTTCGCGGGCGGGACGCCGGTGCACTATGTGTGCGACGAGTCCGCCGAGTGGCAGCCCGATCTCGCCGATCTGGAGGCGAAGATCACCGACCGCACCAAGGCGATCGTGGTGATCAACCCGAACAACCCGACCGGCGCGGTCTACTCGCCCGAGGTTCTCGCCGGGATCGCCGAACTGGCCCGCCGGCACTCGCTGATGGTGTTCAGCGACGAGATCTACGACCGGATCGTGTACGACGGCGCCACCCACCACCACTTCGGCGCGCTCGCACCGGACGTCCTGACCCTGACCTTCGGCGGCCTGTCGAAGAGCCACCGGATCGCCGGCTTCCGGGCCGGCTGGCTGGTCGTCTCCGGTCCACGCGCGGCGGCCCGCAACTACCTCGAGGGCCTGACCATGCTGGCCGGGATGCGGCTGTGCCCGAACGCGCTCGCCCAGCACGTCATCGAGGCCGCGCTGACCGACCACACGCTGGACGAGCTGATCCGCCCCGGCGGCCGGCTCGAGGCCCAGCGCACGACGGCCTGGGAGACGCTGAACGAACTTCCCGGGGTGTCCTGCGTCAAACCGAAGGGCGGGCTGTACGCCTTCCCGCGGATCGACCCGCAGGTGCACCCGATCCACGACGACGAGAAGTTCGTGCTCGACCTGTTGCTGCGGGAGAAGATCCACATCGTCCAGGGCACCGGCTTCAACTGGCCGCGGCCGGACCACGTCCGGATCGTCACGCTTCCCGAGGCGGGCGACCTGGAGGTGGCGATCCGCCGGATCGGCCGGTTCCTGGACAGCTACCAGCAGTAACGAAGGAGGAGGCAACGTGCGAGTCGCGGTGCTGTGTGGCGGCGAGAGTTCGGAACGGGACGTCTCGCGGTCGTCCGGCTGGGCAGTGGCTCAGGCGCTCGCCGGTCGCGGTCATGACGTGGTGCTGATCGATCCGGCCGCGGAGCAGCCGATCCTGGCCGACCCCGTGCCGGCCGGCGATTCCGTCGTACCGGTGCCCAAGGAGCCTCCGGCGCCGGCGGACCGCGCTGTGCTGCGACGCCGGATGTACGCCGCACTCACGGGTGGACCGGAGCAACTGCGCAGCGCCGACAAGGTGTTCATCGCTTTGCACGGCGGCTGGGGTGAGGACGGGCACGTGCAGGCGTTGCTGGAGCTGGCGGGCATCCCGTTCACGGGTGCGGGTCACGACGTCTGTGCCGTTGCCTGGCACAAGGGTCGTTGTCAGGCGGTGCTCGAGGCCGCCGGGATCCCGGTCCCGGCGCGGGTGCTGTACAACGCGTCGGAGCAGCGCGAGCCGCCGGTCGGAGTCAAACAGCTGCTGGCGAGCGGACCGGTCGTGGTCAAGCCAGTTGCCGACGGCTCCAGTGTGGCCGTGCGCAAGGTCGACACGCTGGATGCCGTGCGGGCCGACGGCGAGCTGATCGTCGAGCCGTTCCTCGGAGGCCGGGAGTTCACCGTCGCCGTGATCGGTGGGAC
Organism: Kribbella sp. NPDC051936; assembly: GCF_040680955.1. NCBI lineage: Bacteria > Bacillati > Actinomycetota > Actinomycetes > Propionibacteriales > Kribbellaceae > Kribbella > Kribbella sp. NPDC051936. The sequence continues at coordinate 164,762 of NZ_JBFAXS010000010.1, forward strand.
AGCGCTGCCCGTGGTGGAGATCGAGCTGACCACGGAGGTCTTCGACTACGCGGCGAAGTACCAGCCGGGCGCCGTGCGCGAGGTCTGTCCTGCGGAGATCGCGGTGGACTTCGCCGAGCAGCTGCAGGACCTCGCGGTCCGTGCGCATCAGGCCCTCGGGTTCGGTACGACGTACTCCCGGGTCGACTTCCGCTGCGACGACGCCGGTACGCCGTACTGCCTCGAGGTGAACGCGCTGCCCGGCCTCACCCGGGGCAGCCTGGTCCCGGTCGCCGCGAAGGGCGCCGGACTGACCTACGGCGAGCTCGTGGAAAGGTTGCTCAAGGCATGAGGCGGCGGATCGCCCACCCCGTGTCAGGCGATCCGCCGCCGGATTGATGCGCCCGGCCGCCCCCCTGTAGGCGTCCGGACGCAGGTCTCAGGTTCTGGCCAGCTCGTCGAGCACTCTCCCGGCCATCGCGTCGCTACCCGGCAGGCCCTCGATCCAGATCCGGGCCAGCTGGGGTACTTCGGTGTCCAGCCGCCACTGCGTGATCAGGGCTCGTACCGTCGCGACCTGGTCCGGCAGGTTCGGCTCGCGGCCGACGAGCGCCGCCGCGCGGTGTGAGCCGACGCGGCCCAGTACGTCACCGCCGCAGAACACGATCCGCAGGCATTCCGCGACGTCGACGAGGCGGAGTTCGCGGTCGAACGGCGTCGTGCCCGGCGGATTGAGCGGTTCGACAACCACCAGTGCGTGGGTTTGCGGTACGGAAGTTCCACGGAATTCCGCCTCTCGGTAGAGCTCGCCGAGCCGGGACCGCAGGTGCGCCAGGCTGGACAGCCCGGTCAGCGGGTCCTCGCACGACAGCGAGTGCAGGTAGACAAGGGAGGCCTCGGCCCAGCTGGAACTGAGTGCGCGTACCGCGGCGAAAGCCGGCTCGCCCCCGGCGATCGAGCGGTACAACGCACTCAGCCCATCAAGTGCCTCCACCAGCGAGACTCCATCGGCCGCGAGGCGGCGTCCGGTCTCGTCCGATGCAGGCACGACATCGGCACCGTCGTGCAGCGCCTCGGCGATCGCGAGATAGGCGCTGTAATCGGTACCAGCTGTGCCGTGCGGTTCCCTCCGCCCGCACGGTGCTTCCCCCGAACTTGTGGTGGACGACGCTTCCGGCTCGGTCCGGGCGGGCGACCCCGCCAGGTTCAGGGACTTGGCCGGACGCAGGTCGAACCGTCTGCGGATGTCCGCGAACAGCGACATGGCCCTCCTCGAAAAACAGCCCCGTCAGTCTCCCGACCGGTCGGCCGGAAGCGTCGTACGCCGATGAGACAGCGCCGGTCGCGGTTCATGACGCGGATTTCCAGAACTTTTTTCGGCGTAACTTCCGGGCCGGTGATCTCGTCAGGAAAGAGGCACCGTTCCGCGTCAGAGATGATGCGTTCCGCCGTCACACGTGGGAGCCTTGTCCTCGGCAACCAAAAGTGACGCACGGTCACGTTGCCGAACAGAGAGTCGTCGGAGAACCCACGGGGGAGCTGAATGGAGACGCCGGACGCACCGAGCGACGCCGAGCTGATCGCGCGCGTCCGCAACGGCGACCTGGAAGCGTACGGCGAGCTGTATGCGCGGCACCACCACGCCGCCGAGCGAATGGCCCGCCAGCTGGTCCCGGCCAACGACGCCGACGACCTCGCCAGTGACGCGTTCGCGAAGGTCCTGGACGCGCTGCGCGGCGGCGGCGGGCCGGACGTCTCGTTCCGCGCGTACCTGCTGACGACGGTCCGGCGGGTGCACGTCGACCGGATCCGCTCCGGCAAGAAGGTGCAGACCACCGACGACATCGCGTCGTACGAGCGGGAGCCGGAGACCTTCGACGACCCGACCGTCACCGGGTTCGAGAGCGGCGCGGCGGCCAAGGCGTTCGCCAGCCTCCCGGAGCGCTGGCAGGCGGTGCTGTGGCACACCGAGGTCGAGGGTGAGAAGCCGGCCGCGATCGCTCCCCTGCTCGGCCTGACCGCGAACGGCGTGTCCGCGCTGGCCTACCGGGCCCGGGAAGGCCTGCGGCAGGCGTACCTGCAGCAGCACCTGGCCGACGTCGGCGGGGACCGTTGCCGCTGGACGACCGAGCGCCTCGGCGCGTACGTCCGCGGCGGCCTGACCAAGCGCGAGAACCGGAACGTCCGCGAGCACCTCGACGAGTGTGCGAAGTGCACCGCGGTGTACCTCGAGCTGGTCGAGGTCAACAGCGCGCTGCCGGCGCTGCTCGCCCCGGCCCTGCTGGGCGCTGCGGGCCTCGGCTACCTGGCCGCCGCCTCGGGCGCCAAGGTCGGGCTGGTCGGCTTCTTCGTCACCGGCTGGAAGAAGGCCACCGAGAACAGCACCCGGACCGCGGTCGGCGCCGGCGCCGTGGTGGTCGTCGCCGTCGCGGCCGCACTCGCGGCGATGGCGCTGACCGGCAACGACACTCCCCCGGCCGCCATCAACCAGCCGGCCCCGACCCAGGCGACCCAGCCACCCGGCCAGAACCCGACGATCCCGCCGAAGCCGACGGCGAAACCACCGTCGGCCAAGCCGCCGGCGTCCAGGCCGACGCAGGCTCCCACGAGCGCGCCGACGACGGCCCCGACCACGACACCGACCACCGCGCCGACCCAGCCCAGCGCGACTCCGACCGCGACTACGCCGGTCCCGACGCCGCCTCCGACCACTCCCACGCCGCCGAAGCCGACACCCACCACTCCGGTGCTCGACGAAGGACTGGTGACGATCAGCATCCCGCAGGGCGGCGGCAGCCCGGTGCTGCAGGAAACCCCGGCGGCGACCCCGCGGTCGGCGCGCGCCGACGCGTCCGGGATCCGGTTCGTGATCACGATCAAGACGCCGGCCGGAAACGCCGATCCGGTGGTGGTCGGCCTCGAGTACGGCGCCGAGCTCGAGTGGCCGCTGGGCGCCAACCCGCCGGGCTGGGTCTGCAACCAGGCGTCCGGCTCGTGCACGGCGAACGACCCCGCCGCTCCGAAGCCGCTGGCGGTCACGTTCGACGCGCCGACCGGTGGTTCGAACGCGGACCGGACGTTCACCGTCTCGGCGAAGACCGGCCGGCTGTACGACGACGACTCGGCGACGGTGCAGGCCAAGCCCAGCACCGACGAGAACCTGCTGAAGATCCTCGACGGCCGCGCCGACCCGGACGTCCACCACCGGATCCTGACCGTTGCCCCGCGCACCGGCCGGTCGAAGGTGACGCTGAAGCTGAGCTACGGCAGCGCCCTCGAATGGCCGATCGCCGAGAAGCCGGCCGGCTGGACCTGCTCGCAGAAGACCGCGACGTGTACGGCGCTGAACCCGGCGCGACCCGCTGCGCTGCCGGCGGACTTCGACGTACCGGACAAGTCGTCCGACGCGGCACGGACGTTCACGGTGGCCGCGACGGCCGATCTGGTCAGCGACACCGACTCCGAGGTGCTGCCCGCGCTGCAACAGGACGAGTCGCTGCTGCAGATCCTGACGCCGACGCCGCACGAGGACCCGAACCCGTTCGTCTACAACCGGTTCCTGAAGGTGAACGGCGCGCAGGGCCGCAAGGTGACCCTCGACATCGCGTGGGGACGCAACCTGACCTTCCTGCCGTCGTTCGACCTCGGCTGGACCTGTGAGCGGACCAGTGACATCCGTCGCGCCACCTGTACGACGAACAGTTACAAGAAGCCGCTGAACTCCGAGTGGAACGCGTGGCTGCCCGGCAACGGCTCCAGCAACGCCTTCATCGTCCACGCTCGCGTCGGCGGTCGCGAGGACACCGACACGGCTCAGATCCCGCCGTCGACGACACGGCGGTGAAATCCGGTTGCCGGGTCGCATATCCTGGTCCTGTTCGCGTCGAGGGAACCGAGTAGCGCCGTACCCCACGTCCGAGAGAGTCGCCGGTAGCTGTGAAGGCGATGCGTGGAGCGGTGGCGAAGACACTCCTGAGCGACTGTTGTGCAAGAGGCCGGGCCGTTGTCACCTGACAGGGCTCGGTGAAGGTGTGGTGGCACCGCGAGATTCCCCTTCGCCCACACCTCCGGGGTTCGGATGAAGACCTGGAGGTGAAAACAGCGATGCGAATTCTCAGCCATGAGATCCCCTCAGCAGTGGGCCAGACCGTCACGGTGGCCGGCTGGGTGCACCGAAGACGACGGCTCGCCGCCGTCAGTTTCCTGATCCTGCGCGACCGGTCCGGCCTCAGCCAGATCGTCGTCAGGTCCGAGGAAACCCAGACACAGCTGGACGAGCTCGGTGAGGAGACCGTGGTCCAGGTGACCGGTACGGTCGCCGCCAACCCGCAGGCTCCCGGCGGTGCGGAGATCGTCGACCCGGTGATCGAGCCGCTGACCGAGCCGGCCGCGACACCGCCGATCGAGCTGTGGCGTCCGGCGGTCGGGGCAGGGCTGCCCGTCGTCCTCGACAACGCACCGGTCGCGCTGCGGCATCCGGCGGTGCGGGCCGGGTGGGAAGTGGCGGCCGCCGCGATCCACGGGTTCCGCTCCGCGCTGGACGGGCAGGGCTTCACGGAGATCCAGACGCCGAAGATCGTCGGCGCGGCCACCGAGTCGGGCGCGAACGTGTTCGAGCTGGACTACTTCGGCCGGCCGGCGTACCTGGCGCAGTCGCCGCAGTTCTACAAGCAGACGATGGTCGGCGTGTTCGAGCGGGTCTTCGAGGTCGGTCCGGTGTTCCGGGCCGAGCCGCACGACACCGTCCGGCACCTCGCCGAATACGTCTCGCTGGACGCGGAGTTCGGGTTCGTTACCGACCACCGCGACGTCCTCGCCGTCCTGCGTTCCGTGATCTCGGAGATGTTGTCGGCGGTGGGTTCGCGGGCGGGCGGCGCGCTGGAGCGGCTCGGCGTGACGGTGCCGGAGATCCCGGTCGACGTACCGGTCGTGCACTTCAGCGAGGCGCTGAAGATCGCCGGCGCGGACCCGGACGAGCCGGACCTGGCACCCGCGGACGAGCGTGCGGTCGGCGAGTGGGCGTTGCGCGAACACGGCAGCGACTTCGTCGCGGTCGAGGGCTACCCGATGGTGAAGCGCCCGTTCTACACGCATCCGCAGCCGTCGGACCCGCGCTGGTCGAACTCGTTCGACCTGCTGTTCCGCGGGGTCGAGTTGGTCACCGGAGGCCAGCGTCTGCACCGGTACTCCGACTACGTGGCGGCCCTGGCAGCGCAGGGTGAGTCGGCGGACGCCCCGGCGTACAGCTCGTACCTGCAGGCGTTCAAGCACGGGATGCCGCCGCACGGCGGGTTCGCGATCGGGCTGGAGCGGTTCGTGGCCCGGCTGACCGGGGCGGAGAACGTCCGTGAGGTCACGCTGTTCCCGCGCGACCTGCACCGGTTGACCCCCTGATGGACACCACCGCGTCAGTTGTCGCCGAGCTGAATGTTGCCCTGGGCACCAGTTATCGGGTCGTGCGGCAACTCACCGGTGGGCTGCAGTCGACGGCGTACGAGCTGACCGACGGCGTCGTACTCAAGTGGACCGGCAATCCGGCCTGGGCACCCCGGGTACAGAAAGCCGCCGAGCTCGTCCGCCGGGCACGTGCCGTCGGCTATCCCACGCCCGCGTGGCTGGCCGTCGGCACGACCGCGGCCGGATCGCCGTACCAGTTGCAGGAGTTCGTGCCGGGCACGGCGCCGACGCTGGATGCTGCCCTCGCGCAGCAGGTGATCGAGATCTGCGAACTCCAGCGCAACCTGCTCCCCGAGGACCACGAGGTCACCTGGTCAGGCTGGTCCCACGGCGTCGTCTTCGACGGCTGGGACGGGGTGTGGGAACGCGTGGCCGAGTACGACGACGAGGCCACGGAGTTGCTGCGACGCTACGGCGCGTTGTGCGCGCCGTACCGGGACGAGGAGTTGGCGCACCACGACTTCGTGCACGGCGACCTGAACATGGGCAACCTCCTGGCGGCCGACGGCCGGATCACCGGCATCATCGACATCGAGGCCGCCGGCGGCGGAGCACGCGCCTACGACCTGGTATCCCTGGCCTCCTCCGCCGCCCGCGACGGCGCCGCGGACGGCGTCGACGAGCTGTTCCTGGAAGCAGCACTACGAGCCAACGGCCGCGCCACGACCGCCGTCTGCGCAGCCGCAGCGTTCGCCAGCGTCGCAGAGTTCGTCCACGACCGCCCGACGTACGCCTAGGAGATGGTCAACCACGGCGGCCGCCGAGTCCTGGAACTACTTGGCGCCTAGGCATCTGCAGCTGGACAGTACGTATACACGTACTACACCGGGCCGGGAGCGTGGCGACCGGCCAGATCTCGCGGCAGTGGCCACATACGTACTGTCGAGCTGCAGAGGACAGGTCTAGTTGACGACCGTCACCGGGGTAGAACCGCTGGGCTGACTGACGTTGCTGACATTGTCGGTGCTAACAGCAACAACCCGGTAGGCACCATTCGCCGGCTGACCGGTCCAGGTCACCTGGTAGTTGGCGGCTGTCGTGGAGCCGATAAGGGTCCAGTTGGCGCTCGTGCATGTTCCGGAGTAGCCGGCGCAGTAGTAGTACGCCACAGACTTCACGCCGGATCCACCAACGTCGGTGGGATTGCTGGAGAGCGTCGCGCCACTGCTGACGGCGACGGTGACGTTGAAACTTGTGGACGGTGCGGTCGAGGTGAGACCAGACGACGATGCGGTGAGTGTGATGCCGAGTGCGGCCGGGTTGATGACCACCGCGTTGAAGGTGGCCTTGCCGGTGGCGTCAGTGTTCGCGGACGCACCGGAGATCTCTCCCACCGACGGTGCGAGCGTGATGGTTACCCCCGAAGCGGCCACGGGATTGCCGACCTGGTCCTGGACCTGGACGGTGATCGCGGGTGTCAGCGGCGTACCGACGTACCCGCTGGACGGCCCTTGGACGAAGGCGAGCTTGCTCGCAGCACCTGATGTGAGGGTGATCGCAGAGCTCGGAGAGTCCGGGGTGGTGTCACTCGAGGTCGAGACCTTGAAGGTGCTGGCCTGGTACGTGCCCACGGGGGCGTTGGTGAGGCCCGCCAGCTTGACCGAACCGCTGGCGCCCTTCGCGAGAGAGCAGCCGCTGCCCAGGGTGACCGTGATGACATCGGAGCCGCTGGGCGGGCCGTCGGCGGCAGAGCTCGATGCTGTACAGCCGGCGCCGAAGGTGCTGCCCAGCGTCACTGCAGGGGCGCCCGGCTCGCTGAAGGCTCCGGGGAAGGTGACCGTGATCGTGCTGCCGCTGGTCAGCGCGCCGCTGCCGTTGCTGGCCTTGAACCCGATCGTCCAGTCAGCGGTCGCTCCACCGACGAGAGACTGGCTGGTGAAACTGACAGTGCTGACGCTTGACGCTGCGAAGGCGGCAGGACCGGCCAGCAGGCCGACACCGACCAGCAGTGCTACGCAACCCGCTGTCCACAGACGTTTGATGCTCATCAGGAGAGTCCGTTCACTGTCGGTCGGGAGACGGTCGGCGGGGTGGTGTCCACGGTGAGCGCTGTTGCGGTGCTCGAAGCGCCGGCGTTGCCGGCGGCGTCCGTGGCGACGGCGACGACGCGGTAGGTTCCGTCGGCCGCGAACGGCGCGCTCTTGGTGACGGCGAAGTTGGTGGCCGCCGAGGCGGACGATCCGAGCGCGGTCCAGTTCGTCGCGGTGCAACTCCCGGTCGCGCCGGTGCAGCGGTAGTACGCGACCGAGGCGACGCCGGAGAAGTCATCGGTGGCCGAGTCCGTCAGGGTGACGGCCGTGTTGCCGACGAAGTTTCCGAACGATCCGGCTGCCGTGGCGACGGGCGCGGACGCCGTCGGTGCCATGGCGTCGTACGCCACCGTGTTGTCCGTGCCGGTCGATGCCGTGTTGCCTGCGCCTCCGGAGTCGTACGCGCTGTTGGCCGCGATCGACACCGTCACCAAGCTGCTGCTGGTCAATCCGCTGACGGCCAGGTTGTACGTCGGACCGTTGCCGCTCACCACGACCGTCGCGGTCGCGGGGCTGACGGTGACGTCCGCGCTGGTGAAGTCGGTGACCGCCTCGCTGAAGACCGCGGTGAAGTTGACGGGCGACGAAGCGGCCGGATCGGCTTGGCCGGCGGCCTGGTCGACCGTCACGGACGGGCGGGAGTTGTGCACCGCCACGTTGGCGCTCGAGGCCGATGCGGTCCAGCTGGCGGAGAGCGCGGTGACGATGTAGTGGTACGTCCCGTCCGCGACGCTCAAGTCATCGCACGATGTGGCGGTCGTCGGCGACGCTTGGGTCGTACCGCAGGCGGCTGTCGTCGTACCGTCGCTGTTCAGGACCCGGGTCACGACGTAACCGGTCGCACGGGCCGAGGCAGTCCAGGCGAGGTTGACCGTACCGCCGCCGGGTGGTGCCGTGGCGGTGACGGTGCCAGGCGGAGCGAGCGTGCCGGTCAATGCGGTGCCCGCGCCGGAGCCGGCTCCGGTCCAGAACGCCCATGCGGTACCGGCGCCGGTCATCGCGAGGACGACGAGACCGAGTACCAGGAGCACGCGTCGAGTCATGATCCACTCCCCGCGCCTGAGTAAGCGAGTGTGATGGTGGCGCCCTTGCAGCCGTCTTGGTTTATTGGGGTGTTGAGCATTGTGACGGTCGGCCAGGAGGATTGTGATGCGGTGAGGGTGGACAGTGCTCGGCTGGTGTTGCCGGGGACTGTTAGTGGGTAGGTGCCGGTGTACTGGCTGACCTTGTAGTCGGTCGGGGTGCACGGCTGGTTGTGGGTGGTTGCGTAGGGCGTGCGGGTGACCGCTTGGACGGTGACGGTCAGGTTCGTCACGGAGATGGGTTTCTTGTTCAGGTTGGTGAGTGTCAGGTCGAGCGGGCGTGAGATGCCGGGTGCGAGGGTGCCGGACAGGTTGCCGCTGATCGCGAAAGGCTTGCCCGTGGTGGCCAGGACCAGTTGGACGGTCGCATAGGCGTACTGGGTGACGCCGGCCGGGTTCTTGCCGGAGGCGACCAGGTAGAGCGTGAAGGTGCCGTCGTCGGCGGTCGCGGGCGTGGTGACCTGGAGCGTCGAGGAGTTGCCGGTCGTCGGGTTCGGCGTGAAGGTCGCCGTCGCCCCGGACGGCAGGCCGCCGGCGGTCTCGAAGGTGACTGCGCCGGGGAAGTTCGTGCGGGTCAGTTGCGCGGTGAACACCGCGGTGGACCCGGGCGCCAGGGTGACGGAGGCCGGGGTCACGGTCAACGCGATGGCGCTGGACAGCGGGGCGTTGACGGTGAGGCCTGCGGTGATGGTGCCGCTGACCTTCGTGCCGGCGCCCTGCACGGTGAGCGTGGCCGATCCGGTCGGCGTATTCGCTGTGGTGTTCACGGTCAGCGTCGTGCTCTCCGTACCGCCGGACGTGAGTGTCACCGAGGCCGGGCTGAAGGACGCTGACGCGTTCGCGGGTACGCCGGTGGCGCTGAGCGCGACCGCGCCGGTGTAGCCGCCGGTCGAGGTCACGCTGATCGTGTACGTCGCGGCCTGGCCGCGCGTCACCGACTGGCTGGTCGGTGTGATGCCCAGCGTGATGCCGGGCTTGGCCGGCTGCGCGGCGTACGCCAGGCCGGCTGCGGCCAGCAGCAGGCACACGCCGGCGATCACGAACCTGATCAACCGGTGGCGGGCCTTTCGCGTGCCTTGCATCTCACTCCCCCAAGAACTGGTGCGGTCCCGGCCCGGACGAGGCATGCGCCCCGCCCAGGCCTGGGAAACCACGGTGACGTACTAGTTGCTGGCGTAGGCCAGGTTGACCGTCGCGCCCTTGCAGCCGTCCTGGTTGGTGGCCTTGTTGTTGAACTTGATCGTCGCGCCGCTGAACGGCACGGTGGCGCCCGCGGCGACGTCCTGGCCCACGGTCATGACCGGGCTGGCCAGCGTGTAGTCAGAGGCGTCACAGGTGCCGGTCGCGGTCACCGAGGCGATGCTCACGGTCACAGTGTTGACGTACGCGCTGTTGGACGCGTTGTTCGTGACGGTGCCGCTGATGGTCTGGGCGCTGTCACCGGGGTACATGTTCGAGATCGTGCTGGTCTGCGCGATCGCGAGGTTGCTCGCGCCGGCCGACGTGCTGCCGGAGCCGCTGCCGGACCCGGTGGTGCTCCAGTAGGCGAACGCCGTACCGGCGCCGATGGCGACGATCGCGGTGCCGGCGATGAGGATCTTCTTCTTGCGGTGCATGGCGGTTTCCCTTCCCCCGGGCCCCGAGTGGGCCGTCTGCCCGAAAGGCTGCCAGCGACAGAACCGCCGGTCTGTCGGCTGAACGGTCAGACTTTGTCGGCCGATTGGTGGTATTCCAGTGCCGTGACTTACGAGACTGAGCAGGCCGTTCTGGCCGCGATCGACGAGGACCGGATCATCGGCGAACTGCGGGAGCTGGTGCGGATTCCGAGTGTGGACGGGACCGTGGCAGAGGTCGACGTCCAGGCATGGTGTGCCGGGCGGCTGGCGGAGCTGGGGCTCACCGTCGACCACTGGCGGTTCGAGCTGCCGGAGCTGACGGCGGATCCGCGGTTCCCGGGTATGGAGGTCGAGCGGTCCGAGGCCTGGGGCTGCGTCGGCGTCCTGGGCGGCGACCGTACGCCGGGGCTGATTCTCAACGGGCATGTCGACGTGGTACCGGGTGAGGTGTTCGACGCGCGGATCGAGGACGGCGTGATGTGGGGGCGCGGGACCTGTGACATGAAGGGCGGTGTCGCCGCGGTGCTCGGTGCGGTGGCGGCCGTCGTTGCCGCGGGCATCACGCTGCGCAAGCCGCTCGCGGTGCACACCGTGATCGGCGAGGAGGACGGTGGCGTCGGCGCGTTCGCGACGCTGCGCCGCGGTCATCTCGGCGAGGCGTGCCTGATCGCTGAGCCGACCGCCGGGACGGTCATCCCGGCCAACGCGGGCTCGCTGACCTTCCGGCTGGAGGTGCCCGGGCTCGCCACGCACGGCTCGACCCGGAGCCGCGGGGTGAGCGCGATCGAGAAGTTCACCGTGATCCAGACCGCGCTGCAGGAGCTCGAACGCGAGCGCAACCGGGACCCGCACCCGCTGCTCGCCCACCTCGACCTCGCCAACCCGCTGTCCGTCGGCACCGTCGCGGCCGGCGACTGGGCGAGCACCGTGCCCGATCGCCTGGTCGCCGAGGGCCGGTACGGCGTACGTCTCGGTGAGGCCGTTGCGGACGCGCGGACCGCCTTCGAGGACGCGGTCGCGGAGGCGTGCGCAAAGGACGAGTGGCTGCGCGACCATCCGGTCACGGTCAGCTGGCCGGGCGGCGAGTTCGCGTCGGGTCTGCTGCCTGAGGGCGACCCGCTGCTCGCGGACACGGTCGCAGCAGTGTCTGACGCAGGCGGAGCGGTCCCCGCGGTCAAGGGAGCGCCGTACGGGTCCGATCTCCGGCAGTACGCCACAGCGGGCATCCCCACGCTCCAGTACGGGCCGGGTGACGTCCGGTACGCCCATGCGGCCGACGAGCACGTGGTGCTGGCCGACGTACTGCACGCCGCCCGTACGTATGCCCTGCTGGCTGTCCGTCGCTGCGGTTGATACAAATCCACCATGGTGCCGCTGCGGGGACGCTCTGAGGAGCTCGGCAAGCTCCTGGATGCTCTGCGAGCGGCCGCGAACGGGCAGGCCTCGCTGGCGATCGTCAGTGGCGAGCCCGGGATTGGCAAGTCAGCGCTCCTGGCAGCCGCTGTGGAGCAGGCCGAGCGGCAGGGCTTCCTGATCGCCAGTGCGGTCGCACACCAGACCGACAACATCAGTCCGCTCGCCTCGCTCGCGCCTGCGCTTAGGGCCGGCCCAGAGCCGCTGATCGACACCGACCAGTTCCTGGAGCTGGCCGCGCTCAACACCCAGCCGCTCTGGCTCGCCGAGCGGCTGGCTGACCTGATCGGTCGACGTCTCGCCGGTGTGCGCGCCCTGATCGTGCTGGACGACGCCCAGTGGTCGGATCCGCTGACAGCTTTCGTACTGCGGGTGGTCGTCGCCCGTCTTCCCGCCGCGAATCTCCTCTGGTTGCTCGCCACCCGCCCGAGCCCCGGCGGTCCGGCCGACCAGCTCGTCGAGGCCGTGAACGTCCCGGTGCACGCCATCCCGCTCGCACCCCTGACCGCGGACGCGATCCAGGATCTTGCCGCGGACCGTCTGAACCACGCGGTCGACCGGTCGCTCGCGGTGCAGCTGGCCGGCGTCCAGGGCATCCCGTTCCTGGCCGAGCAGCTCATCGCGGGTCTGTACCTGAGCGACAGCGACCTGTCCGCCGGCCTCGTCGAGGGTGTACGCCGTCGCACCGGGGAGCTGTCCGAAGCGGCCCGGGACCTGGTCCGTACGGCTGCTGTCTTCGGCAGCGAGTTCCGCCTGGAAGACGTCGCCGTACTGATGGCCGCGCCGGTCGCCAGGCTTGCTGCGCCGTTGGAGGAGACGATCCAGGCCGGTCTGCTCACGGATGCAGGGTCCGTGCTGCGCTTCCGGCACGAGCTCCTGCGCTCCGCGGCGCTGGCCGACGTACCGCCGTCTGCGCAGCGAGCGCTGCACGGCGCGATCGCGAACCAGCTGATGTCCGCCGGGCGCGGTGCGGCCGCTGCGGCACCGCATGTCCTCGCAGTAGCCCAGTCCGGCGACACGACGGCTGTCGCGACGCTGCGCGAAGCGGCGCGGGACCTGCTGGCGACCATGTCGACCACCGCCGCGGAGGTGATCCAGGAGGCGTTCGACCTGACCCGCGTCGACGACCCGCTGCGCGCTGAGGTCGGTGTGGACGTGGTGGGTGTCCTGCTGGCCGCGTGGCAGTACGACCGGGCCAAGGCGTTCGCCGACGACCTGCTCAGCGGTACCGCGCTCTACCACGGGCCGATCACGCCGGACCTGCAGGCGACGATCCGGTTGCACCTGGCGCCGTACCAGTGGGCCAGTCAGCGTCTGGACGTGAAGGAGCTCAGCACACCGGGCGCGTCACCGCATCTGGCCGAACGGCTCGCCGCCTTCCGCGCACTGGCCGGCCAACAAACACCCTCCGTGCAAGACCCGGTCGCACAGGCGCTCGTTCAGGTCACTGCTGCCGAGCAAGCCCAAGCCGACGGCAGGTACGCCGAGGCCCGTGACCTGTACGCCGGTGCACGGCAAGCGGACACCGGTCTGGGGAGTCTGCCGACCACGCTGGTCGAAGTCGGCGAGCTCTACTGCCGTGCTGAAACCGACGAGCTCCCCAGCGCACTGGACCGCGTCCGAGAGCTCATGACCGTCGGCGACTCGTGGGCGGGGCCGCAACTGGCGGTGCTGCGCGCGCGGCTCGAGTACGCGGCCGGCAACCTGCAGCAAGCGGAAGAAGCAGCCAACTCCGGTCTGCGGTGGATGGACCAGCTGCAAGTGAGCGGTCTGGCCACGGCAGCGGAACAGGTACTCGCACTGGTCGCCCTGCTCCGCGGTCACCTCACTCAGGCCCGGAAGCTGGCCGGCAGCGACCCGACGATCAGTGCCCTGCTGGCCATCGCGGACGGCGACGCCAAGGCGGTCAGCCGGCTGGCAGCGACGCCACAGGACTTCCCTGAGCGCATCGGCGTTTTGCTGCAAGCCAATCTCGCCGACGAGCTGTCAGAGTCAGCCGCCGGCCGTGGTGCCCGTGCTGTCGTGGCTGCCGGCAACGACGTGGAGCAGCTCGCCGCGGCTGTCGAGATCGTCCGTACGGCGCAGCGGCCGTTGCTGCTCGCTCAAGCCGAGGAGCGCTACGGGCGAGCCGCGCTGGAAGCGGGTGATCGCAAGACCGGCGTACCGGCTCTGGAGCGGGCGCTGGACAGTCTGACGGCTCTTGGCGCCACAGCACCAGCTGGGCGCATCCAGGCGGTGCTGCAGGCAGCCGGGGTACGACGAAGGCGCTGGACCGCCGTACCGCCACGGGCTCAACAGGGCTGGGAGGCACTCACGCCCATGGAGCGACGGGTCGCTCTGCTCGTGGCTGAGGGGCACACGAACCGGTCGGCGGCCGAGGAACTGGTGGTGTCGGCCAGCACCGTCGGGACCCACCTGCGGGCGGTGTTCGGCAAGCTCGGCGTGAACTCGCGGGTCCAGCTCACCCGGCTGGTGCTGGAGCGGTTCGCCCCTCCCCCGAACGCATGAGATTTGGGTGCACGGCCCGCTCTCAGCAGGCCGGCCGGCGCTGACAGGTTCACCTGTTCGCTCGATCCGTCGGAGCGGCCTCCAGAGGTTTCCTTCTACCAAGCAACCGAAGAAGGAGATCGAGGAAGATGACTGACAAGACCCCCACCGTCGTCCTGGTTCACGGTGCGTTCGCGGAGAACGCCAGCTGGTCCGGTGTGATCGCCGAACTCACCGGCCGCGGCATCCCGGCGATCGCGGTCGCCAACGAGCTGCGCGGCCCCGCCCTCGACGGCAGCCGGGTCGCCGCCCAGGTCCGGGAGATCGACGGCCCGGTCGTCCTGGTCGGGCACTCGTACGGCGGTGCGGTCATCACCGCGGCCGCCGACCAGGCCGACAACGTCGCCGCGCTGGTGTACGTCGCCGCGTTCCTCCCGGAGGAGGGCGAGAGCCTGCAGGACCTGCTCGGCAGCTTCCCCGCGAACGACTTCGCGTCCGGACTGGTCCCGCACCAGCTGCCCACCGGCGACGGCGGCGAGGAGACCTGGCTGAGCATCGACCGGTCGAAGTTCCGGGCGCTGTTCGCGGCCGACGTCGAGGACGCCGAGCTGCTCGGCCGCACGCAGCGGCCGATCGCCGCGGCGGCGTTCGACGAGAAGTCCGGCGCGGCGAGCTGGAAGCGGCTCCCGGTCTACGATCTGGTCGCCACCGGTGACGAGGCGATCCACCCGGAGGGCCAGCGCACGATGGCCGCCCGCGCCAAGGCCACCACGATCGAGGTCGACGGCTCGCACGCGGTCGCCGTCTCGCAGCCGAAGGCCGTCGCCGACTTCATCGCGAGCGCCGTCGAGGCGGGTGCGAACCGATGAAGCCCAGGCACCTGGCGACGGTCGCCGCCGCGGCCGTCCTCACCCTCGCCGGTGTGACCACGGCGAGCGCTCAGACCGAACACAAGCCGAAGCCCACCATCGTCCTGCTCCATGGCGCCTTCGCCGACGGGGCCAGCTGGTCCGGGGTGACCAGCCGGCTGCAGCGGGACGGGTACACCGTGGTCGCCCCCGCCGTACCGCTGCGGGGAATCGCGTCGGACACGGCGTACCTGAAGGGCGTGCTCGACACCGTCTCCGGCCCGAAGGTGCTCGTCGGCCACTCGTACGGCGGTGCGCTGGTGAGCCAGCTCGCCGGAAGTCCCGGCGTGAAGTCGCTGGTGTACGTCGCCGCGTTCGTCCCGCAGGCGGGTGAGACGCTCGGGGCGCTGAACTCGCAGTACCCGGGCAGCGAGATCGGGCCGGACACGACGAACGCGATCAGCTACCCCGGAGGGGTGGATCTGGTGATGAAGCCGGAGTCGTTCCGCCGGGTGTTCGCCGCCGACCTCCCCGCGCGGCAGGCCGCCGTACTCGGGGCGTCGCAGCGCCCGGTCAACGCCGCGGTCTTCGACGAGAAGATCCCCACCGGCGCTCCGGCCGCGCTGCCGAAGTACGCCGTGATCCCGACCGGGGACCACGCGATCGCGCCGGCCGCCGAGCGCTTCATGGCCGACCGCGCCCACGCCACCACGGTGGAGGTCGCCGGAGCGTCCCACTTGGTCGCCCTGTCCCAGCCGGGCACCGTGACCCGTGTGATCGAGCAGGCCGCCCGCTGAGAACTGAAGGCCGGACCGCAGCACGCGGTCCGGCCTTCGGAACGCTCTCAGTCCTCCAGGGCCTGGTAGAGCGTGGTCCAGAAGTCATTCATGAGCTGCACCGAGGACGGCACAGTCGTACCGACCTGGGTAAGGAGGATGCCGACGACCTGGTTGACCGGGTCGGCGTACGTCGACGTACCGGCGCCGCCGTCCCAGCCGAACTGCCCGATCGGCGCATAGTCGCCCCGGTAGGTGCGCACGGCCATCCCGAAGCCCCAGCCGCCCTGCTGGCCCTGACCGAACGAGATGTGCACGTTGTCCCGCGCCAGGGTCTCCCGAGCAGCGAGTTGCTCGGCGGTGAGGCTGTTGCTGGTCATCAGCTGCACCGCCGGGCGGGACAGGATCCGCTCGCCCTGGTGGACGCCGTGGTTCAGCAGCATCCGGAAGTAGGCGTGGTAGTCGTCGGCGGTCGAGTTCAGGCCTCCGCCACCGCCCTGGAACGCCGGCGGAGCGCTGTGCCGGCCGCCCTCGGCCTCGTCCCACACCTGGAACTCGCCGGTCGCGGGGTCCGGTGCGTACAGCGGTGGCAGCCGGTGGATCTGGTCGGCGGGCACCGAGAACCCGGTGTCCTTCATGCCCAGCGGCCCGAAGACCCGCGCGCGCAGGAACTCGTCGTACGACTGACCGGCGACCCGGGCGACGAGCACGCCGACCAGGTCGCTGCTGATCTGGTACTGCCAGCGCTCGCCCGGCTGGTACATCAGCGGGAGGGTGCCGAGGCGCCGCATCCACTCGTCCGGCTCCGGCATCGGCACCGGGCCGTTCGGCGTGATGCCCTGCTCGAACAGGGCGCCCATGATCGGCGTACCGATCATCGTCATGTCCATGCCGAGCCCGAACGTCGAGGTCAGCACGTCCCGGACGGTGATCGGCCGCTTGGCGGGCACGGTGTCGTCGACCTGGCTGTCGATCCGCTTCAGCACCTGCCGGCCGGCCAGCTCGGGCAGCCACTCCTCGACGGTGTCGTCGAGCCGCAGCCGGCACTCGTCGAGCAGCACCATCGCGGCGGCGATCGAGACCGGCTTCGACGTCGAGGCCATCCGGAAGATGGTGTCCCGCTGCATCGGCGCACCGCCCTCGTGACGCATCGTGCCGAGCGTCTCGACGTGCGGTTCACCGTCGCCGCGACTGACCAGGGCGACGACGCCGGGGATCTTCCCGGAGTCGACGTGCCGGGCCAGCACGTCGTGCAGCCGGCGCAGCCCGGTCTCGGTGAAGCCGGACGGAGTGGTTGACATAGCGGTGTTTCCCTTCGATCGGACAGAGAGTCGGAAAGCGAGCTGTCAGAGGCTGCGGGCGACGATGTCGCCGACGCTGGTGGTCGCGTGGATGGTCAGGTCCGCTTCGCCGCTGTTCTTGAGCGCGTTGTCGATCCGGCCGGTGGCGGTGCCGGCGTCCAGCGCGGCCGAGACTCCGGCCGCGGCGCCGATCTCGATCTCGCCGACGTCGGTGCGCAGGACGAGGTCACCGCGGACGGCCTCGGCGATCCGGATGTCGCCCTTGCTGGTCCGGATCTCCGCGGGCCCGTTCAGCCGGCCGATGGAGACGTCGCTCGCCGAGGAAACGATGCGGGCGCTCGCGACATCCTGGAGGTGGATCTCTCCCTGTGCGCCCTCGACGACGACGTCACCGAGCGGTCCGGTCGCCCGGAGCTCGACGCTGGCCGTCTTCACCTCGGCCCGGGAACCGGCCGGCAGCTGGACGGTCACCGCGACGGCGCCGGACGGCCCGAAGTACTGGTTCTTCGCGACGACCTCGACCCGCAGCACGCCGTCGGCGTACTCGACCTTGGTCGCCTCGGCCGCCTTCACGTCGCGGCTCTTCGCGGCGTTGGCCGGCTGCACCTCGACCGCGGTCTCGGCCTGGTCGGCGGCGACGAACGTGATGCTTCCGGCGGGGATGTTCAGCACGGCGGAGATCGGCTCGGGGGTGGTGAACGTAGACATTGTGGTGCCTTCCTGGTTGTGAACTCTGTTGTTGCCCCAACTCTCGAGGAGCGTCCTGACACCGGACCGCCGCCGCACTGACACGGCTGCGCCCGCGGTGTCGGGACAGGTGTCAGCAGCCGAGCCGGTCGGCGATGACGTCCAGTACGTCGCGCAGGTCGCGGTCCATCCGCGTCCGCAGCCCGATGTCGGCGATCCCGTCGGCGAACCCCGGATGCTCGGGTACGACGCGGTGTACCCGGTGGGTCACGAGCGCTCCGGCAGGGCAGGCAGTGACGGCGTAGACCCCGCCGTACCAGCTCTGCACTGCCAGCGTCGAGCCGCGGCTGTCGGCCTGGATCTCGACCGGCTCGACAGGACCCGCCAGCTCGGCGCGGTAGGTGCCCGCCGCTTCACCGGCGACGACCGTCATGGCACCGCGGCGGGCGGCCGACGCTCTGGCCAGGACGAGCAGGTTGTCGTTGCCGACCCGGCCTTCGCGTACGGCGAGGAGCAGTCCGGCGACTGCGGCGACCGGCGCGGCGACGGTTCCCTGCACGACCCATGGCTTCGTGTCCATGGCCCGAGCTTCGGTGCGGCTCGGCCGCACGGACAATCCGCGGAACGCCTCCCGGGACAGGCCGGCTGCCGGCTGTCACGCCCTGACCTGCGAGTTCACCGGCGGCCCGGGGCTGTGCCGACGGTGTCCCGGGACGGGACGGGACACTCAGGAGACGAGACCCGCCCGCGCCTCAGGCACCAGATACTCGAGGCCGTGTGCCGTGGCGAGCTCCAACGCCTCCTGGAAGTACCGTGCCGCGCTGTCGCGGTCGCCGACCGCCCCGCATGCCCTGGCGTACGGGAGGTGGGCCCGGACGAGTCGATCGGGTTCACCGGCCTCCTCGAGAATCCGCACAGCGTCGCTCTGCCTGGCTTCAGCGTCCTCGGCGCGGCCAAGGTGAAGCAGGGCGATCGCCACGTCCGTGAGGCTGTTCGCCTCGAAGAGCGCATGCCCGGTCGCCTGGCTGATCGCAACGGCCTGCTCCGCGTAGTCGAGCGCGCCCTGCGCATCGCCCAGGCCCAGGGCTGCCCGACCCAGCACGTCCAGGCACATCCTTGCCGTCTGGCGATCAGCGGTCTCGAGTACGTCGGCTGCGACCTCACGTGCCGCTTCGTACTTCCCGAGCCGCACGAGCGCGTGGCTGAGCGTGCAGCGTATGCGTCCCCGGACGGCCGACTCGTCAGCCGGCAGCATGGCGACTGCCTGTTCCAGAAGCTCTACGGCGCCGGCTGTGTCGTCGTACTCGTGCAGCTCCCCTAGCTGGAAGAGGGCCATCGCCTCACCGACGCCATCGCCTTCAGCGGCCATCAGCGCGCGGGCGGTCCGCAGTTCGCGGTCGGCGTCGGTCAACCGGCCCATGCGCATCTGCAGCACGCCCTGCAAGTAGTGGTGCGAGGCAAGCACCCGGCGATCACCCAGCCGTTCGGCCGCGGGCAGACTGGCCACCAACGCCTCGTACAACTGCGCAGAGCCACCACGGCGCGTATGAGCGATCGTGGCGAGCTGCCCGAGGCCCACGGCTACCAAGTCGATCCGCAGCTGTGCAGCGAGCGCGAGCGTCGAGGTGAGGTTGTCCCACTCGGTATCCATCCACCTGACGCCGCTGTCGTGGCTGGACAGATCAGGCAGCGCAGGCGGCGGCTGTGACACGGTGACCGGCAGCGGAAACAGGACCAGGATCAGCTGCTTCACGGCCAGCAGGCCGCTCAGGTAATAGTCGCCCAAACGCGTGATCGCCGGCACCGGATCGGCCGTCGGGTCGTCGGCGCGGGCCACCTGCCGCAACAGGTCGTGCATCCGGTACCGGCCCGCCGCGGGCTCTTGGACGAGGTGGACGTCGACCAGGTCCTCCAGCAGCGACCGCGCGTTCGGCAGCGGGATTCCGGCCAGCGCGGCCGCGCCGTACGCGTCGATGTCCTCACCTGGTACCAGTCCGAGCAGTCGGAACATCCGCCGCTGCGCGGGGTCAAGCTGCCGCAGCGACATCTCGAAGACCTCCGACACCGTGAGGTCGCCGTCGCGCAGGCGCTCCACCAGGGTGTCGAGAGTCCACGCGGGCCGGTGCCGGAGCCGCGCGGCTGCGACCCGGATCGCGAGCGGCAGGTTGCCGCACCGCCGCAGCACCTCGGCCACGTCACCGGGCCGGGTGCCACCGGCGGACTCGACGAAGAGCTGGGCCGCCTCCTCGCCGGGCAGGACGTCGAGCGAGATCGGCTGGACGCCGTCGAGCTCGACCATGCGCCGCCGGCTGGTGACGACGACGAAGCTCCGGCCGGCGCCGGGCAGCAGGTGACCGACCTGCTCGGCATCGGCGGCGTTGTCGAGCAGCACGATCGCGCGCCGCGTGGCCAGCTCCGACCGCCAGAGCGCGGCCCGCTCGGCGAGCCCGTCGGGAATCCGGGCAGGCGGCAGTCCGAGGGCGCCCAGAAGGACCCGCAACGCCTCCACGGGGTCGAGACGCTCTCGCCCAGGCGTGAAGCCGTGAAGATCCAGATACAGCTGCCCGTCCGCGAAGTCCGGGGTCAGCAGGTGTGCGGCATGGACGGCGAGCGCGGTCTTGCCCACTCCACCCATGCCGTCGATCGCCACGAGCGACGTACTGCGGGCCGCGTCGACGAGCAGGGCCAACTCGGCGCGGCGACCGGTGAAGGCGGAGACATCGTGCGGCAAGTCGTTGCGGACCTGCAGCGCGACGGCTTGCTTCGTCTGTGGCGCGTCCTTGGCGCGTTCCCACACCTCACGCAGCGGTCTGGGGTCGCGGCCGGCCACCTTGCAGAGCGCGACGACTGTCGGCCACGGCGGGACGGCCTGGCCGGCGAAGTACCGCGACAGCGAAGAGCTGCTGGCGTTGATGTCACGAGCGAGCTCACGCAGGCTGCGACCGGTGAGGTCGCGCAGCTGTCCCAGCTGCCCCGCCAACTCGTCACGCACGCCCGCTGGCCCTCCTCCCGTTCCAGCGAGCGATTCTAGAACCCGACGTCAGAGCAGCCGGTCGAGGGCCGCGTGGCCGATCGGGCCCCAGTGGGTTTTGCCGCCGGGGATGCCCTTCTCGCCGTTGATACCCAT
Organism: Kribbella sp. NPDC051936; assembly: GCF_040680955.1. Classification (NCBI taxonomy): domain Bacteria; kingdom Bacillati; phylum Actinomycetota; class Actinomycetes; order Propionibacteriales; family Kribbellaceae; genus Kribbella; species Kribbella sp. NPDC051936. Next base: position 185,565 of record NZ_JBFAXS010000010.1, read on the forward strand.
CGCGATCAGGAACAGCGCCCGCGTCACGGCCCAGCCGCGTGCCCGCCGTACCGTCGCCTCGTCGGTGCCGTACGCCGCGAGGAAGCGCTCGGGCTCAGGGAGCAGGATCCAGGCGGCGGCGACGTCGTTCGCCGGGTCGCCGACGCCGAGCTCCTCGAAGTCCACCACGCCGGCGAGCATGCCGTCGGCAACGACCACGTTCGCCGGGTGCAGGTCGCCGTGCAGCCACACCGGCGCCCGGTCCCACCGCGGCGCGGCGAGCGCGTCCTCCCAGACCGCGCGGATCTCGTCGACGCGCCCGACGGACGCCTGGACCTCGTCGAAGCCCGGGCTCGCCGGTAGCGTCGATCGCTCACTGACCGGCGCGTCGGCCGGTGCCCCGGTGTGCAGCGCGTGCAGGAACCCGGCCAGTACGTCGGCCGCCGCCGGATCGCTGATCGGTGCGTGGTCCGCGGGTTCCCCGTGCACCCAGGTGGTGACCAGCCAGGTCCGCGGGAAGCGGTCCGACGGAGCGCCGAGATGCCGCGGGACCGGAATCGGCAACGGCAGCTGGTCGGCGAGGTCAGGCAGCCACCGGTGTTCTCTGTGGAGCACCTGGGGGGCGCCGGCGTGCCGGGGCAGCCTCACGGCCAGGTCGTCGCCCAGGCGCCACATCTGGTTGCCCCAGCCGCCGATGACCTCCTTGAGCGGCAGATCCGCGAGATCCGGGTATTGCTCGCCCAACAGGGTCCGCACCAGCTCTTCGTCCATGGAGCGTCAGACGCGTCACACCGCTGGCTGGTTGGGAATAGGTCCACAAAGCGGTCAGTTGCGGACAGTTATGCGCATTGATGTGTGGTCCGACGTCGTCTGCCCGTGGTGCTACATCGGGAAGCGGCGGCTCGAGCAGGCCCTCGCCGAGAGCGGCGACACCGCGGAGATCGTCTGGCACAGCTTCCAGCTCGACCCCTCGTCGACGAACGACGACCCGCGGGACCTGGCGACCCGGTTGGGTGAGAAGTACGGCCGCGGCCGCGAGTGGGGTCTCCAGGCGAACGCCCACGTCACCGAGGTGGCGGCTGAGGTCGGACTGGAGTACCACCTCGACCAGGCGAAGCCGGTCAACACCGTCGACGCGCACCGCCTCCTGCACCTGGCTCACGACCTCGGTGCGTCCGGTGAGGTTCCCGCTGACACGCAGGGCCGCCTCAAGGAGCGTCTGCTCAAGGCCTACTTCACCGACGGCCTCCCGGTCGGTGACCACGCCACGCTGACCGAGCTGGCCACAGAGGTCGGCCTCCCCGCCGACCGTGTGCGTGAGGTCCTCGCCGGTACGACGTACACCGAGGAGGTCGCGGCGGACCAGGCGCAGGCCCTGGCGTACGGCGCCAACGGCGTACCGTTCTTCGTCATCGACGAGAAGTACGGCGTGAGCGGCGCCCACCCCGTCGAGGTCTTCAAGGAAGCACTCAGCCGGGCCCGCGGGCCGGTCACCCTCATCACCGCCCCGGCTGCCGGCGACGACGCGACTTGCGGCCCGGACGGCTGCGCGCTCTGACAGTTGGGTACCGGGAGTTACACAACTCCCGTATATGTCTTGGTGTATGAAGGAGGCATGACTGTCGTGCGCGCACTGGCCAGGCCGTTGCTGTCCATGATTTTCGTCGTCCAGGGTGCGAACTCGATCCGCAACCCCGAGCCGCTCGTGCCCAAGGCCCAGCCGGTGACGGACCGGCTCGTGCCGATGGTGAAGAAGGTCGCCCCGCCGCAGGTCAGCGACCGGATCCCGGAGACCACGGTCAACCTGGTCCGGCTGAACGGGGCCGTGCAAGTGGTCGGCGGCCTCGCGCTCGCGACCGGCAAGGGCCGGCGGCTCGGCGCGGCCACGCTCGCGGCCACGCTGCTGCCGGTGACCGTCGCCGGGCACCCGTTCTGGCAGATGAAGGACAAGGAGTCCCGGCAGGCGCAGCGGATCCAGTTCATGAAGAACCTGGGTCTGCTGGGCGGTCTGCTGCTCGCCGCGGTCGACACCGAGGGCAAGCCCGGCGTGGCGTGGCGGGCGAGCCACGGCGCGAAGGCTGCGAAGCGAGAGACCAAGCGCGGCGCCAAGGCCGCCAAGCGGGAGGCGAAGGACCTGGCCCGCGAGGCCAAGCACGCCGCGAAACTCGCGAAGGCGGAGCTGCATCTCGGCTGACGCTCCCGGCACGGCCGGCGCGGGCCGATGCCCTAGGCTCGGAGCTGGACGGACGAGCCGAAGGAGTGGCATGACGGAGCAGCAGGGCTGGGCGGCGCCGCGGGCGGCGGGAGCAGTGACGGGCACGGTCACGGTGCCCGGATCGAAGTCGATCAGCAACCGTGCGCTCGTCCTCGCCGCGATCGCGGACGGCCCGTCACACCTGACCGGTCTGCTCGCGGCCCGCGACACCGCCCTGATGCGGTCCGCCCTGGTCTCCCTCGGCGTCGCCATCACAGAAAAGCACAGCACCGACAGCGGTACGACGGTGACCGTCACCCCGGGCTCGCTCAAGGGCCCGGCGACCGTGGACTGCGGCCTGGCCGGCACCGTGATGCGGTTCGTTCCGCCGGTGGCCGCGCTGGCCGACGGGCTGGTCGCCTTCGACGGCGACCCGTACGCACGAGAGCGGCCGATGGGCGTCATCCTGGACGCGCTGCGCAGCCTCGGCGTACAGATCGACGACGGCGGCACCGGCCGGATGCCCTACACCGTGTCGGGCATCGGTTCGGTGCGGGGCGGCAAGGTGACGCTGGACGCCTCCGGGTCGAGCCAGTTCGTGTCCGCTCTGCTGTTGGCCGGCGCACGGTACGACGAGGGCGTCGACATCCGCCACGACGGCAAGCCGGTGCCCTCGCAGCCGCACCTGGACATGTCGGTGGCGATGCTGCGCGAGCGCGGCGTCCAGGTCGACGACGCGGAGCCGAACCGGTGGGTGGTTGCTCCCGGCCCCATTCACGCGCTGGACACGGCGATCGAGCCGGACCTGTCGAACGCGGCGCCGTTCCTGGCCGCCGCCGTTGTCACCGGCGGCTCGGTCACGGTGACCGGCTGGCCGGCGGAGACCACCCAGCCCGGTGGTCAGCTGCCGGAGATCTTCACCCGCTTCGGCGCCTCGGTCACCCGGACCGAGGACGGGCTCACGGTCCGCGGAACGGGCCGCGTGCAGGGCTGTGACCTCGACCTGAGCGAGGTCGGCGAGCTGTCCCCGGTGATTGCCGCGGTGGCCGCGTTCGCCGACGGGCCGTCGTACCTGCGCGGCATCGCGCACCTGCGCAACCACGAGACCGACCGGCTGGCGGCGCTCGAGACCGAGTTCAACGCGCTCGGCGGCGACGTCACGCAGCTCGAGGACGGTCTGGTGATCCGGCCGAAGCCCTTGCGCGGCGGGCTCTTCCACACCTACGCCGACCACCGGATGGCGCACGCCGCCGCCGTCGTCGGCCTGCTCGTCGACGACCTGCTGATCGAGAACATCGGCACCACGGCGAAGACCCTGCCCGAGTTCCCCCAGCTCTGGTCGGAGCTCGCCGGCTGATGTCGCGGTACGACGAGGAGGCCCGGTACGACCGGCCCAAGCGCCGCACACGGCCGCGGACCAAGGACCGCCCCTCGTACGACGACGCGGCCGAAGGCTTCGTCATCACCCGGGACCGCGGCCGGTACACCTGCTGGGTCGACGACCGCCAGGTGACCGCGATGAAGGCCCGGCAGCTCGGCCGTACCGGCGTGATCGTCGGTGACCGGGTGAAGCTCGACGGCGACGCCAGCGGCGACGAAGGCACCCTCGCGCGGATCGTCGAGGTGCTCCCCCGGACGACGCTGCTGCGCCGCTCGGCCGATGACGACGACCCGGTCGAGCGCCCGCTGGTGGCGAACGCCGACCAGCTCGTGATCGTCGTCGCGGTCGCCAACCCGGAGCCCCGGACCGGACTCATCGACCGGTTCCTGGTCGCCGCGTTCGAGGCCGGCATGCGGCCGCTGCTCTGCCTCACCAAGACCGACCTGGCCGATCCGGACCCGTTGCTCTCGATCTACCGGCCGCTCGGCGTCGAGTCGGTCGCCACGCACCAGGGCGGCGACCTGACAAAGCTCCGCGAGCAGCTCGGCGGCCGGACCAGCGTCCTGGTCGGCCACTCCGGCGTCGGCAAGTCCACTCTCGTCAACGGCATCATCCCCGGTGCCGCCCGAGCGGTCGGCATCGTCAACGAGGTCACCGGCCGCGGGCGCCATACGTCGACGAACACGGTCGTACTCCGGCTGCCGGACGGCGGCTGGCTGATCGACACGCCTGGCATCCGTTCGTTCGGCCTGGCTCACGTGGACCCGGACAAGTTGATCCACGCCTTCCCGGACCTGGCAGAGCTGGCCGCGGACTGCCCGCGCGGCTGCACCCACGCCGCCGACGCCCCTGACTGCGCACTGGACGAAGCCGTCGCGGACGGCCGCGCCGACGCCGACCGGGTCGCGTCGTTCCGCCGTCTGCTGGCCAGCCGCGCGACGACCAGCTACTGACGGCGTATCGCCCGCTACTTGGGGAGCTGTCCTTCCCACACCGCCCGGGCGCCGGCGTCCCCCGTGCGGATGGTCTGCCAGATGACCAGTACGCCGACCACGACCACGGCGGCCTGCGTCAGCAACTCGAGCGGGCGGCTCGTGCCCGTCCGGCCGTCGCGTTCGCGCAGCAGCAGGAAGGCGGCCACGGCAACGACCGCGAAGATCAGGCAGTACCAGAACAGCAGGTTCCCGCGCTTCTCGTGCAGCGCGACCAGCTTCGCGAGCGTCGGTACGGCGGTCACGAACGCCTCGCCGCTTTTCTTCGCCACGTACGCGCAGACGACCGTCCCGACGCCGAGCACCAGCGCCGGCCAGCGCAGCACCCGGCGCCACCGCGGCACGACGGCGAACACGATCCCGGTGAGCGCGGCCACCGGCAGCAGCACCACGGTCAGATGGATCACGAGCACGTGCAGCGGCAGGTCACCGAACCGCTCGAACATTGACGCCTCCCGGCGGTCGTCAGGACGTGGTCAGACACTAATGGCACGTTCAACGACCGCATTCGGTTCAATCGGCGCCGCAACCGATCCGCAACGTTCCCCGGTCGGCCGAAGCGTTCACCTGCCGTTCAGGCTAGCCTTCCGGCATGCCTTCGCACACGGATGACCTGCGGCTCGCCCACATCCTGGCCGACGACGCGGACTCGACCACGATGGACCGCTACAAGGCGCTCGACCTGCACGTGGCCACCAAGCCCGACCTCACCCCGGTGAGCGAGTCGGACAAGAAGGTCGAGGACGTGATGCGCAAGACGCTCGCCCGGGCGCGGCCGCGGGACGCGTTCGTGGGCGAGGAGGACGGCACCAGCGGCTGGGGTGTGCGGCGCTGGGTGGTCGACCCGATCGACGGCACCAAGAACTACATCCGCGGCGTGCCGGTCTGGGCCACGCTGATCAGCCTGATGATCGAGGACCAGGTCGTCGTCGGCGTCGTCTCCGCGCCGGCGCTCGGCAAGCGCTGGTGGGCGTCGTACGGCGACGGCGCCTGGACCGGCCGCGCGCTGCACTCGTCGCAGCCCTGCCGGGTCAGCGACGTCAGCCGGATCGAGGACGCGTCGCTGTCGTACGCCTCGCTCAAGGGCTGGGAGAAGCTCGGCAAGAAGAACCAGTGGGCCGACCTGATGGACTCCTGCTGGCGGACCCGCGCGTACGGCGACTTCTGGTCGTACATGCTGGTCGCCGAAGGCGCGGTCGACATCGCCGCCGAGCCGGAGCTCAATCTGTACGACATGGCCGCGCTCGCGATCATCGTCGACGAGGCCGGCGGCACGTTCACGTCCGTCGACGGCGTGCCCGGCCCGAACGGCCCGAACGCCGTCGCCACCAACGGCCGCCTGCACGACGAGGTCCTCAAGCGCCTCGAGTGATCCGCCGCTGCAGGAATTCAGCCTCGACCGCATTGCTGGTGAACGCCAGCGCCTCCTCGTACGCCGCCCGCGCGTCATGGATCCGCCCGCACCGCCACAGCAACTCGCCCCGCGTCGACGCCAGATACGGGTACGTCGCCAGCGCCGGATCGTCCGGCAGCTGCGCGAGCGCGGCCTCGGGCCCCGCGACATAGCTGATCGCCACCACCCGGTTCAGCGCCACCACCGGGGACGGCCAGCGCTCGAGCAGGACGTCGTACAGCCCGAGAATCTCCGACCAGTCCGTGTCCTCCCACCGTGCGGCCTCCGCGTGCACGGCCGCGATCGCGGCCATCAGCCCGAACCGCCCGGCCGGTCGCAGCGCCTCGGGCACCAGCCGTAGTCCCTCGTCGATGAGCTCTCGGTCCCACAGCGAGCGGTCCTGGTCCTCCATCAACGCCAAACGGCCGTCGGCCACCCGCGCGGCCTCCCGTGCCTGCGTGAGCAACAGCAGCGCCAGCAGCCCGGCGGCCTCCGAGCTGTCCGGCAGCAGCAGACGGATCATCCGGGCGAGGTCGAGGCCCCGGCGACCCAGATCGGTTCTGGTGAGGCCGTCGCCGTCAGCGGCCGTGTGGCCGGCGGCGTACACGAGGTGGACCACGTCGAGGACCGCGTCGATGCGCTCGGGAAGGTCCGGCGCCTTCGGGATCCGGTACGGGATGCCCGACCGCGAGATCTTCTGCTTCGCCCGGGTGATGCGGGCCTGCATCGTGGTCTCCTTCACCAGGAACGCCTTGGCGATCTCGGCCGACGACAGCCCGCACACCAGGCGCAGCGTCAGCGCGATCTGTGCCTCCTGGGCGAGTGCCGGGTGACAGCAGGTGAACACCAGCCGCAGGCGATCGTCGGGAAAGGTGCCGTCCTGGACGTCGTCCTCGGGCATCAGCAAGGGCAGCTTGCGCCGGGCCACGTCGGCCCGCCGCCGCAGCTCCAGCGCCCGGCGGGTGGCGACCGTCGTCAGCCAAGCACCCGGCCGCCGCGGCACGCCCTGGTCCCGCCAGTGCACCAGGGCCTTAAGGTACGCGTCCTGGACGCAGTCCTCCGCCAGGTCCAGGTCCGCGGCGACCCGCGCGGTCGCGGCGAGCACGGCGGCCCACTCGGTCGAGTGGGCCGCCGCGACGGCCTCTGCAACTGACGGCGCGGCCGGATCAGCCACCGTTCACCAGTGGACGGACCTCGACACCGCCCATCGGCGACGGGACCTGCTTGGCGATCGCGAGCGCCTCGTCCAGGTCGGCCGCCTCGATGACGTAGTACCCGCCCAGCACTTCCTTGGTCTCGGCGAAGACGCCGTCGGTGACGACGTGTCCGCCGTTGCCGTCGGAGCGGATCGAGGTCGCGGTGGTGCTCGAGTCGAGCTGGCCGCCGCCGCGCAGCGCGGCCCCGTTGGCCTCCGCGAACGCCAGGTGGTTCTTGTGGTTCTGCTCCGCCACCGACGGGTCGGCCGCGGCCCACTTCGCCTCGTCGTCGTAGATCATCACCAGGTACTTGCCCATCACGGGTCACCTTTCTCGTCGTGCTCCGGTTCCAGCATTCACCATCCCGATGCGTGACCCGGCCCGGAATCGACAACCGCCCCGGACGGGTTTCCCGACCACGTATGGTGGCCGGTATGCCCTTGACGTACCCCATCGCGGAGCAGACGCTCGACAACGGCCTGCGGGTCGTCGTCAGCTCGGACCGCGCCGTCCCCATCGTCGCCGTCAACCTCTGGTACGACGTCGGGTCGCGCCACGAACCGCCGGGCCTGACCGGGTTCGCGCACCTGTTCGAGCACCTGATGTTCCAGGGGTCGCGCAACGTCGCCTCCGGTCAGCACTTCAGCCTGCTGGAGACCGCCGGCGCCAGCCTGAACGCGAGCACCTTCTTCGACCGGACCAACTACTTCGAGTCGCTGCCCAGCGGCGGCCTGGATCTCGCGCTCTGGCTCGAGGCGGACCGGATGGGTTACCTGCTCGACGCGGTCAACCAGGAGAACCTGGACAACCAGCGCGACGTCGTCAAGGAGGAGAAGCGGCAGTCGTACGACAACCGCCCGTACGGCGACTCGTACGAGCGACTCGTCCGGCTCGCGTTCCCCGAAGGCCACCCGTACGCGCACATGACGATCGGCTCGATGGCCGACCTGGACGCGGCCTCGGTGGAGGACGTGCACGCGTTCTTCCGGAAGTACTACGGCCCGAACAACGCGGTCCTGACGATCGTCGGCGACGTGTCCGAGGACGACGCGTTCGACGCCGCCAAGCGGTACTTCGGCCACCTGCCCGCGATCCCCGCGCCGCCGCCCGCGCCGGACGGGACGATCGGCCCGATGACCGGCGTCCAGCGCGACGACGTGGTGTCCGACGTACCGTCCGACCTGGTCACGATGATGTTCCGGCTGCCCGTCGACGGGACGCCCGAGCTGGACGCCGCCGGGCTCGCGCTCGACATCCTCGCCGCGGGGCAGAGCGGCCGGCTGAACCGGCGGCTGGTCCGCGACGAGCAGATCGCGCAGTCGGTGTCCGGCGGCGCGCTGCCGCTGATCGGCGGTGTGTCGTTCGGGACCCTGACCGGGATCGCGTCCGACGGCGTCGACCTGCAGCAGGTCGAGGACGCGCTGCTCGAGGAGATCGAGAAGCTGGCCGCCGACGGCGTCACCGCGGACGAGCTGGCCACGGTGCAGGCCCAGGCCGAGCGGGACTGGCTCGAGCAGCTGGCCACCTGCGCCGGCCGCGCCGACGAGATCTCGCACCACGCACTGCTGTTCGGTGACGCGAACCGGATCAACACCCGGATCGACCAGATCCAGGCCGTGACCGTCGAGCAGGTCCAGGCCGCCGCCCGGAAGTGGATCCGCGCCACGGGCCGCGTCCAGGTGACCTACCGCCGCCAAGAGTCCGCACCGGAGTCGGGAGCGCAGGAATGAACCAGGTTCTGACCACCCCGCCGGCCGTCGGCGCCCCGCGTCCGTGGAAGTTCCCGGAGGCGGTCACCACCCGGATCGGCACCGGTACGCCGGTGCACGTCTACGACCGCCCGGGGCAGTACGTCGCCACCGTCCGGGTCACGATCGCGATGCCGCTGATCGCCGAACCGCGGGAGCTGGAAGGCGTCGCGACGATCATGTCGCGGACCCTCGACGAGGGCACCGAGCTGCATTCGGCCAACGAGTTCGCCGCCGCGCTGGAGCGGCACGGAGCGGCGTACGGCGTGGACGTCAGCTCGGACGCGCTGCACGTCGAGATCTCGGTGCCGGTATCGCATCTCGCCCCGGCGGTGCGGCTGCTGGCCGAGGCGATCACCCGGCCGGCGTTCAACCAGGCCGACGTCGGGCGGCACGTGACGATCCGGCTCGGCGAGATCAACCAGGAGCGGGCCAACGCCGGGTACCGGGCGCGCGAGGCGTTCGCGGCGTACCTGTTCGACCCGTCGACGCGGCGGTCCCGGCCGACCGCGGGCCGGCCGGACACGATCAGGCCGCTGACGAACGTCGAGGTCGCCGACTTCTACCGCAGGAACATCGGCCCGGAGCGGGCGGAGATCCTGTTCGCCGGTGACGCGACCGGCGTGGACGTGGCCGGCATCATCGACGAGGCGTTCGGCGGCTGGACCTCCTCGGCCGGTACGGCGCTGGAGACGCCGGAGCCGATCTACCTCCCGGGCAACCGGGTCGTGCTCGTCGACCGGCCGGGCTCGGTGCAGAGCCAGCTGCTGATCGGCTGCGCCGGCCCCGACCGGCGGGACCCGGCGTGGGGTGCGGCCGCGGTCGCGAACCACGTGGTCGGCGGAACCATCACGTCCCGCGTGGACACCGTGCTCCGCGAGGAGAAGGGGTACACGTACGGGACCCGGACCAGCTTCGCGGCGCCTCGCAAGGGCGGGACGTTCAGCCTCGGCGGCGCGGTCCGGACCGAGGTGACCGGCGCCGCGATCGGGGACGCGCTGCGGATCCTGCTGGAGGCGCGCGACGGGCTCACCGAGCAGGAGGTGCAGGAGGCGAAGGACAGCCTGATCCGCACCGCCCCGCTGCGCTACGAGCAGGCCGACTCGGTGGCCCAGCAGGTCGGCAGCAACATCGCGAACGGCGTGCCGATCGACTTCGCCGACACCTACCTGACGAACATCGCGGCCACCACCGCCGTCGAGGCGACCGAGGCCTACCGGCGGTACGTCGGGAGCGACGGTCTGCTCGTGGTCGTCGTCGGCGAAGCCAAGGACGTGCGCCCGCAGCTCGACGGTCTCGATCTCGGTGAACTGATCGAGGTGAGCTGACTGCGCCGCCCCCGGCCCCGCCGGGGGCAGCTCAGCTCAGCTGCTGATGTAGTTGGACAGCTGCTCCTTCTCGAACTCGAGCTCGCCGATCCGTGACTTGACCACGTCACCGATGCTGACCAGCCCCGCAAGGTTGCCGTCGACAACGACCGGGACGTGCCGGATCCGGCGGTCCGTCATCAGCCGCATGAGGTTGTCGATCAGGTCGTCCGGCGTACAGGTGTGCACCTCCGACGTCATGATCGCGCTGACCCGGACGTCGCCCGCGTCCGGCGTACCGTTCCAGAGCCGGACGATGTCGCGCTCGGACACGATGCCCGCCACGGACGATCCGTCCGGACTGACCACCACCGCGCCGATGTTGCGGTCGGCCAGCAGTGCGAGCAACTCGGTGACAGTGGCTTCTGGGGAGATGGTGACGACCTCGTTGCCTTTGCCGCGCAGTACGTCGTTGATCTTCACGGAGCCTCCTGCAGATCGAGGACCAATACCCAAAGGTAGCGAACTCCGGCCCGGAGCGGCAGGCCCTCGCCTGTCACAACCGGTGACAACGAAAGACAACCGAAAACTGGTTGCTCTTGGCATCGACCCGCGGCCGGTCGGGCCGTCTCCCGCGCTCAGCAGCGTTTAGGTGTTTGAACGCTCAAAAGGACCTTGGTCCCTGGCCAAGACCCTGTCTCGTTACATAGCGTTACCGCATGCGGTGCTCACGGGGGATGTGGGGCTCCGGGGGGTAGACCGAATCGCGAGGGCGGTAGGGAGGGAGACCGCCCTCGTGATCGGTCCATGGGAGGCGTCAGGACGGGTCGTCCCGGAGCAGATCGATCGCCGCCTGCCGGTCCTTGACGCGGAGCTTGCGCAGCACCGACGAGACGTGCACCCGGACCGTCGTCGGGGACAGGAACAACCGCTTGGCGACCTCGTCCGTGGTCAGTCCCTCGGCGAGCAGGGCCATCACCTCCCATTCGCGGGAGCTCAGCAGGCTCGCGGGCCGCGAGCGGCGCCCGAGCCGCCGTCTGCCCGGCTCCCGGAACTCGTCCAGGATGCGGGCCACCAGCGACCGCGGGATCGCGGCCTCACCGGACAGCACCCCGCGCAGCGCGGCCGGCAGCCGGTCCGGGTCGGTGTCCTTGAGCAGGTAGCCGGAAGCGCCGGCGCGCAGCGAGTCGAACAGGTCACTGTCGTCGCGCGAGACGGTGAGCATCACGATCGCGATCGCCGGCAGCAGCCGGGCGATCTCCGCGGCGGCGCGGATCCCGCCGCCGGGCATGTGGATGTCGAGCAGGACGACGTCCGGCCGGTGCTCCTGGGTGAGCCGGACGGCCTCGGGCCCGGTGCCCGCCTCGGCGCAGACCTCGAACCCGCCCGCCTCCAGCGCGTGCCGGATGTGCGCCCGGAGCTGCGGGTGGTCGTCGGCCATCACCACCCGGCGCGGATCCGCGGTCATCGGCCCGTCACCATCTGATCTTCACCGTCGTCCCCTCGCCCGGCCGTGAGTCGATTTCGAAGGTTCCCGGCAGCGCCTCCGCGCGTTCCCGCATGCTGACCAGTCCGAACCCCGCGTGCCGGGCGACCGCGTCGAAGCCCGGCCCGTTGTCGGAGACGACCAGGTGGCTCCCCTCGGAGTCACGCCCCAGCTCGACCCTGACACGTTCCACCCTGCCATGCCGGACCGCGTTCAGGACGGCTTCCCGGGCGATTCGCACCAGCGCGTGCCGTTGCGGGCGGTCGACAACGATCGACTCGTCCAGCTCGAGATCGAGCCCCACGCCGTACCGCTGGGCCAACTGCTCGACCGCCCGGTGCAGCACGAGACCGAGCGGCTCGTCGTCCGATCGGCCGAGCGCCTCGAGCATCTGCCGCGCCTCGTCCATCGCGCGTTCGCTGGCGCCGAGGATCCGGTCGACCCGCGAGCGATCGGTGGCCGCGAACCCCGAGATCTCGGAGCGGATGTAGCCGAGCTCCTGCAGTACGCCGTCGTGCATCTCGCGGGCGACCCGTCGCCGGTCCTCGACGACCGCGGTTTCCGCCTGCAGGGCCCAGTGCCGGCTGATCTCCCGGCCCGCCGCGATGAGCAGCAGCAGGTACGAGCCGGTCCGCAGCAGGCTGCCGGAGTACAGCAGGTCGGCGCGTTCCGGTGGGAAGAGCAGGTAGCTCAAACGCGCGAATGCCCCCAGCGCGCAGGCGGGACCGAGCCACCGCAGCAGTACGTCGTCTCGGCTGCGCGCCTGCACCGTGAACGCCACCGCGGCCACCGCGAAGCACACGAGCGTGAGGATCTGCGGGATCAGCAACGCGTTGCTGGTGGCATCGGCCGACAGCGAATCCTTCCGCCAGTACACGACGGCACCGACCACGAGCATCGCGACGACGGCGGGCGCCAGCGCCCAGTGCCGCCAGCCGTGCCGGCGCGCGAGGCGGTCCGGGACGAGCGCTGCTGCCGCGATCAGAAGGGTGCCGACGATCCGCAAGGCCGGCGGTAGCCAGTTGCCGAACGCACCGGCCGGATTGTTCTTGACGAGCGTGACGCAGAGCAGCGCGTTCGCCGTACCGAGGACGACCAGTCCCTGCAGCAGCAGGAGATCCTGTCGCGTGTAGGTCCGCAGGAAGCGCCCGTACACCAGGAACGCGAGCAGCAGCGCGACGCATGCGTTGACGGTCTCGAGCACAAGATGCGCCGCCGCGCTCTGCTCGCCGAACTCCTGCTCCCAGCGCCCCACCCCGACAGCCGCGGCCATCCCGAGCACCAGGATCCCCAGCGCAACGCTCCCCCGCATCCCCCAGACCCGGCCTCTCACAACCACCGACCGTACGCCGAACCGGCACGGTCCGGAAACACCGAACTCGGTGGCACAGTTGTCGCAGGAGGTGGCTGATGGAGGTGCTGGAGCCGAACCGGGTCGTCGAACGGGCCGCTCGGGACTGTCTCGGAATCCGGGTGGTGACGCCGTTCCGCGGCATGCTGGGCAAGCGCGACGAACTGCTCGACGAGCTGATCGCCTGGCTGGACGACCGGACGATCGACGATGCCGGCCCGTTCTTCCTTCGCCTGCACGTGATCGACATGAGCGGACCGATGGACCTGGAGGTCGGCGTGGTGACACCGGCGCCCCTGCGCGGCGACGCACGGGTGCGGGCCGGCACGCTGCCCGCCGGGCGCTACGCGACGCTGACCTACCGCAACCACTCGCTGCGGGCCAACCGAGCGCTGCTCGACTGGGCCGCCGCCGAAGGGCTCGTCCTCGACCGGCACGAGAGCGCGGCCGGCGACGTCTTCGGCTGCCGGTACGAGGCGTACCGGACCGACTCGCGGACCGAACCGCGCAAGACGAAGTGGGCGGTCGAACTCGGTATTCGCCTCGCTGACTGACGCGCACGGCCCGTAGGATCTGCGGGTTCGCGCGTCGGTCGAGGGGGCTTCGGTGGGGTTTCGGCAGGATCTGGCCGTACTGCGGCATCGCGACGTGCGGATTTTCGTGTCGGCGCGGTTCGTCTCGATCCTCGGGTCGGCGATCGCGCCGGTGGCGCTGGTGTTCGCCGTCCTGGACGTGTCGCACTCGGCCGGCGCGGTCGGTACCGTCCTGGCGGCGCGGAGTATCCCGAACATCGTGTTCCTGCTGATCGGTGGCGTGATCGCAGACCGGCTGCCCCGGCACCTGGTCCTGGTCGCGGCCAACACGATCAGCGGCCTCACCCAGGGACTCGCCGCGACGCTCGTCCTCACCGGGCACGCGACGATCTGGCAGTTGGCGGCGATCGAGGCGGTGAACGGGGTGGCGGCGGCGTTCGTGATGCCGGCGATGACCGGGATCCTGCCGTCGATCGTGGACCGCGCCGAACTCCCGCAGGCGAACGCGATCTCGGGATTCGCGCGCTCCGCGGCAATGATCGGCGGCGGCGCGGTCGCGGGTGTGATCGTCGGCCTGACCGGCCCCGGCGTCGGACTCGCGGTCGACGGCGTCACCTTCCTGATCGGCGCGCTGTTGCTGCTCCGGCTGCGGATCCCACGGATCACGCGGCAGGCGAGCTCGCTCGTGACCGATCTGCGCGAAGGCTGGCACGAGTTCGTCTCCCGGCAGTGGGTCTGGGTGATCGTGCTCGCGTTCGCGTTGCTCAACCTGATCTACACGGCCTGCTACCAGGTCCTCGGACCGGTGATCGCGGACCGCACGTTCGGCCGGGCCGGCTGGGGTGTCGTGAGTGCCTGCTTCGGCGCCGGACTCGTTGCCAGCGGCATCATCATGCTCCGGCTCAAACCCCGCCGCCCGCTGCGCATCGGGATGCTCGGCATGCTGCTCACCGTCCCGGTGATGCTGTGCCTGGCGCTGCTGCCGCAACTGTGGGCGATGGCGATCGCGGCCTTCGTCCTCGGCGTCGGCTTCGACATCTTCGGGATCAGCTGGGAGACCGCGCTCGGCCAGCACGTACCCATCGACAAGCTGTCGCGCGTGTCGTCGTACGACATGCTCGGCTCGTTCATCGCCGGTCCCGTCGGCCAGCTCACCGTCGGGTACGTCGCGGTGGCGATCAGCGCGAAGGCCGTCGAACTGTACGGCGCCGCGCTCTTCGTCCTGATCACCGTCGTCACGCTGGTGGTCCCGTCGGTCTGGAACCTGCGTAGGCTGGACGTGTGAGCTCAATCGTTCCGGGACCACAGAAGAAGATCGGCGAGGAGATCGACGCGGCCCGCTCCGGCGCGAAACCGTTGAACGCGGGCGACCTCAACGCGTCGGCACCCCGTGTCGAGGAGCTGACCGGACTCGACGAGTGGCCCGAGACTCTGCGCGCCGCGGTCGAGGCGGAGTACGCCCGCGTCACCGCGCTGGAATCCAACCGCCGCAAGACCGCCGACAGCGCTGTGGGCGAGCTTGTCGCCGCTCTCGACACCCTCCTGTCCGAGATCACCGACCACCTCCAAGCCGGCAAGCCCCGCCTCTTCGGCAAGACAACTCCGCCCGAGCCGTCACCTGAGGCCGCGGCCCTCCTCGGCATCCCGTCCGACGACCTCACCCCACCGCCACACCGCACCGCCGTACGCACCCTGAAACAGCTCCGCACCCAACTGAAGGACCTGGCAGCAACCCCCGACCACTCCCGCCTCACCCGCCTGACGACCTTCACCATCCGCCTTGCCATGGTCCTGGACGCCGCCCCAGACTCCGCCCCCGCACTGGCCCCCATAGCCCTCTCCCGCTACACCCAGGGCCTCCCCGACCCCCAGTGGACCGCCACTTTCCCCGAAAAACTCACCACCTGGCAGAACATCCGCCACACCCTCACCACCCCCTGAAACCCACCGCCTCGAAAGAACACCGCGCCACGGCGCCAGTCCTACCGGCCGGCCCGGCCCGCGGACCACGGCACCTGGCGAGCATCTACTGCCGGCGTCGCCTCCCACGACGTGCTGCGCCCCCACGAACCCGCGCCGCGGCGGCAGCCTCGACGACTCCGCCGGCGAGCGCAGTACGTGGCGAGCATCTGGGTGTTGGCATCGGCTGCTCTGGCGTCGCGCCGACGCCAACGGACTCCGCTCCGCAGCGGCACTTTTGCTGGCCACCTTCGGTGCGTGCGCAGCACATGCACAGCATCTGATGCCGGCGTTGGCGGCACTGGTTGTTCCGCGGACGCCCCTGGGCCGCCTACAAGGCAGGCTGCGCCCTCTCCTGCCTCTCGGACCACACCGGCCTCCCCACCCACGTGCCCGCGGCCGGGGGCTGTCGTGTTTGAGCTAGCCGGTCAGCGCGAAGTCGGCGGCCTGCTGAAGGGCTGCCTCGTCAGCTCGCCACTTCGAATGGTGGGGGCTGGACAGGTCTGGATCGCCGTCGGCCGGCGGGGCGGTCGGCGGGGTGGGGATGGGCGGGGACGGGTGCCCGACGGCGCGTCGGCGGTAGCCGTGGTGGCGTCTAAGTGGTGTTTCTGCCCAGGCTGGGCGGGTGACGTGGACGACGCCGTCGAGGATGGTGATCTGCCAGCGGCCCCTGTGCAGGTCGACGTGGTGGCGGCGGCACAGCAGGGCCAGATTGTCGACCTTGGTGTCGCCGCCGTCGATCCAGGAGATCAGGTGATGGGCGTCGCACATGACCGGCGGGGCTCCGCAGACCACACAGCCGCGGTCGCGGGCGTCCAGGGCGCGGCGCATCGCCCCGGTGACGAGCCGCACGCGGCGCCCGACGTCGAGCGGTTCGGAGTTCGAGCCGAGCACCAGCGGGATGATGTTCGCGTCACAGGCCAGCCGCCGGATCGTGGCCGCGGACAGCCCGCCGCTGTAGACGGTGCGCCCGATCGCGTCCGCGGTCGCGGCCTTCAGGTCTTCGAAGTCGATCGTGACCGTGATGGTCGCCCTCGCACCATACCCAGCCACCCGACCACCCGTGCCCTCGGCGCCCGCAGTACCCGCACCGCCGACTGTGCCCTCGGCGCCCGCAGTACCCGCACCGCCGACTGTGCCCTCGGCGCCCGCAGTACCCGCACCGCCGACTGTGCCCTCGGCGCCCGCAGTACCCGCACCGCCGACTGTGCCCTCGGCGCCCGCGGCACCACCTGTACCCGGGCTGCTCGCGGCACCACCTGTACCCGCGGCGCCCTCGGTGCCCGTGGCGGGGCCGGCGGTGGGGCCCGTGGTGGGGGCGGTGGTGTCCCAGACGGCGGCGGCGATGCTCAAGGCATCCGACAGCGCGTCGGCCTGGCGCTTGTCGCGCGCGCGGGGGTCGTGTTCGCCGTCGACGGTCTTGTGCGGGCGGGCACCGGCATGGACGACGGCGCGCAGCAGTTCGGCGTTCTCGTTGGCCAGGAAGCCCTTGAACTTCACCCCGTTGTCGGCAGCCGACAGCGTCAGGGACTCCCGTTCATACGCCTTCAGCTCCTCGGGCTCGGGGCCGTCGGAGTCCAGCAGGTCGGCGATCTCCTTGGCGGCCGTGCGCAGTTCGCCCGGCGACAGGTGACCGGCCAGCCCGACCAACTGCTCCGCGGCCGCGTCCAGATGCTCCACCGGCACCCGCGACCGAACCCGCTCCAGCGGAGACACGATCGCGGCCGCCTGCGCCGGACGCAGCAACCACCCACCACCCACGCCAGCTTCAGCCCCGCCCTCAACCGCGCCGGTGCCGTCGGCAGTGGCGTCGGATCCACCGTCGTCGGATCGGCTGTCGTCGGATCGGTTGCCGTCGGGGGCGTCGGTGGGTGCGGAGGAGGCGGTGCGGTCGAGGGCGGTTGCCACGGCCGGGTAGTGCGGGGCGGTCTGGGCGAGGCGGAGGGTGCGGCGGGCGGCCGGTGGGTCCAGGCGGTAGCGGAAGCGCAGGAGTTCGGCGGTGTCGCGGGCGCCGAGCTCCTGCGCGTACCCGGTGGATTCGATGGCGGCGATCACGCTCAGCCGGTAGGCCTCCAGGCGGGCGAGCTCGGCTTCGAGCGTGTCGAGAGTGGACAGCAGTTCGCCGCCACTCATCGACCACGCCGGCCGTTCGCCCAGAAGTTCCATACCCCCGACCCTAGACGGTGCCACCGACAATTTCCGAGCCGGAATCCCCTTATTTTGTGGGCTATTCGTGGGCCCACACCAGCAAACACCACGCGCCACGGCTCCGCGTCCTCGGCAATGTACGACAGCACGCGGCGACGTCTTCTTGGCCCGGCACCAGCAGAGCATCTGATGGTGGCGTCGGCTGCAGGGGTGTCATACGGCCGCCGACGCACACCGCTACAGGGTGACTGTCGGCCTCGCCCCGGCGTGCGCGAGAGTGGTGAGGTCGCGGAGATGTTGCTCTGGGCAATCTCCTGGGAGCGCCCGCCCCCGCCACACGGCCTCCGCGTCGAGCTCGATGACACAGCAGTAGCGCGCCCGAAAGCGCTCACCGCGGTGGGTCACGCACCAGTGCGCTGGCCAACGGACCTATGTGTAACACCAGCACGATCCGCGCCCACCGGCCAGGCCGGCCAACGACAGCGCTGCGAAGCGGTGTTCTCTCGCCGACGCTCATCCCGCCAGCGGCCCGCCGCCATGCGCGCACGCGCCGGAAGGGCTGCGGAGCAGTGGCGTCCTTGGCGTCGGCCGCCACACCACAGCAGCCGACACCGACCCACACAAACAGCTGAAAGGACCCGCTTCGCGACGACAGTCCATCAGCCGCCTCCGGCGCCGCGCGCAGTTCGCGGCGAACGTCAGGGGCAATCGACGCCAGCCGCTGTGGCGGTGCGGTGGTGGCGTCGCGGTGCGGTGGTAGCGCGGCAGATGAGAAGCGCTGGGCTCGCCGTTGCACCGCGACGCGCAACGCGCGCCCACCAGCCAACCCAGCCCCACAACCGACCCCGTCGCCTCCGCCCGTTTCCAGCGTCAGGCCAGCATCCCGCCGACACCGTCGCCGAGTCGTGGCGATTGGCGCACACCCCGATCGCCGAGTCGTGGATCCTGGTCGTCCTAGCCAGCCAAACCCCACGACTCGGCGCACCGCGCATGCTTCGCCGCATAGCTCAGGCGGGAAGGACAGTCACCCGCGCGGCGGGGCGCCCATGTTCAACGGCCGCGCCAGCAAGCTGCACACCACGTTCCGCGCCAAACAACAGCCGCCGCGAACCAGCGTCCCCTTCGCGCCACAGCAGCCGACACCAACACCTCAACCGCCCAACACCCGCCCCGCACCCCGGCGAAGCCGGCCCAAGACAGCCGCCGCGAAGCGGCGTCCTTCCGCTCCACAGCAGCCGACGCCAACACGTCAACCGCTCAACACCTGCCACGCACCCCGGCGAAGCCGGCCAAAAGACAGCCGCCGCGAAGCGGCGTCCTCTTCGCGCCACAGCAGCCGACACCAACACCTCAACCGCTCAACACCTGCCCCGCACCCCGGCGGAGCCGGGCCAAAGACAGCCGCCGCGAAGCGGTGTCCTTCGGCCGGTGTCCGGTTAGCCCTTGATGGCTCCGCCGAGGGCGAAGGCGCCGCCTAGTTTGCGGCTGAGGAGGAGGTAGAGGAGGAGGACGGGGGTGGTGTAGATGAGCGAGTACGCCGCCAGCTGGCCGTAGTTCGGTTCGCCGTACTGGCCGAAGAACGTGAAGATGCTGACCGACGCCGGCAGCCGTTCGGGCGACAGCAGCAGCATGAACGGGACGAAGAAGTTCCCCCACATGCCGATGAAGGTGAAGATCAGCACGACCGCGATCCCCGGCCACATCAGCGGCAGCACGATCGCCCACAGCGCGCGCATGTTGCCGGCGCCGTCGACCCACGCAGCTTCCTCCAGAGACAGCGGTACGCCGTCCATGAACGTCTTCGTCAGCCAGATCGCGAAGGGCAACGCCGAAGTCGCCATGAACATGATCGTGCCGCCGAGCGTGTCCACCAGGTTCAGCTGCACGAAGAGCCCGTAAACAGGCACCATCACCGCAGTGATCGGCAACCCCGTGCAGAACAGAACCGTCAGCAGGAAGGGCCGGTTGAAGCGCGTCTTGAACCGCGACAGCGGGTACGCCGCCAGCACCGCGCACACCATCGTCAGCAGCGCGGCCCCGCCGCACAGCACGACGCCGTTGAGCACCGGGCGGTACGTCGTGTTGGTGTTCAGCACCGCCTTGAAGTTCCCGAGCGTCGGGTGCGTCGGGAACTCGACCCGCAGCCCCGCGGTCCGGTTGATCGACGCGAACAGCACCCACAGCAGCGGGAGCACGAACAGCACACCAATGGCCAGCAGGATCAGGTTCGACGTCACCTTGCTGAGACGGTCGCGCGCAATCACGCTGCCTCCGAGTTGAGTCCACGCAGGTAGATCAGCGAGAAGATCGCGCCGATCGCCAGCATCACCAGCGCGATCGCCGTACCGTAGCCGATCTGCGAGAAGCTGAACGCCTGCTCGTACATGTACAGCGGCAACGTCTGGCTCTTGGTGCCCGGGCCGCCGCGGGTCATCGCGTAGATAAGGCCGAACACGCTCAGCGTCTGCAGCGTGATCAGCATCAGGTTGGTCATGATCGCGCGGGTGATCATCGGCAGCGTCACGAACGCCAGCCGCCGCCAGCCGCCCGCGCCGTCCATCTCGGCGGACTCCTCGATCTCCTTGGGGATCTCGCTCAGCGCGGCCGAGTACACCAGCATCGAGAACGCCGTACCGCGCCAGATGTTGGCCAGCGACACCGCGATGATCGGCGCCGCGTACAACCAGTCCTGCCCGGGCAGGCCGACCGCGTGCAGCATCACGTTGAGGGTGCCCTCGTCGTTGAAGAACGCGCTCAGCAGGTACGCCGCGACCACCTCGGGCAGCACCCAGGCGCCGATCACCGCGGTGCCGACGAAGTTGCGGATCACCTTGGTGGACTTGCGCATCAGCAGCGCGAGCCCGAGGCCGAGCGTGTTCTGCCCGATGATCGCCGAGATCAGCGTGAACACCAGCGTCAGCCAGATCGCGTTCGTGAACGCGCCGCTGCCGAACGCCTTGCGGAAGTTGTCCAGCCCGACGAACTTGACGTTCGCGGCGCCGGTCCCGGTGAGCGCCATGTTCGTGAACGCGGCGTACACGCAGTAGATGATCGGACCGGCCAGGAAGACCAGCATCAGTCCGATGGCCGGCGACAGCGGCAGCATCTTGAGCAACTTGGCGGCTCGCGGCTTCCCGCTCCCCCCGGACGTCTTGCCGGAGGGAGTGGGAGCCGAGGCCGTCGGTGCGACAGTCGTCGTCACAGGGGAGATTCCTTCGCCCGGGCTACTGGCCCGAAGTCGTCTTGTCCTTGCCGACGATGCCTTCGACCGCTTCGTCGTAGTTCTTCGCGGCCTTGTCGATCGAGGACTGTCCGGTCATCACCGCCTCCATCGCGGTGATGATCTCGTTGGAGACCTTCGGGTACTCCGCGTACGCCGGGCGGTAGACGGTGACGGAGACCAAGTCGGTGAAGAACTGCGTGCTCTTCGAGGAGCTCTTGTAGGTGGCGTCGGAGGCGACGTCCTTGCGGACCGCGATCTGCGCGCCCTCGGTCGCGTACTTGGCCGCGTTCTTCTGGGTCTGCAGGGTCTTGATCAGGTTCCAGGCCGCGTCCGGGTTCTTCGACTTGGCCGGGATCGCCCAGGTCCAGCCGCCGGAGAGGCTGACCTTGCCCTTGCCGCTGCCGTCCTGGGTCGGCATCGCGGTCTGGCCGAGCACCTCGGACCACTGCGGCCACGGCTTCGCACCGGTCTTCTGCCAGTTGCCGTAGATCCAGGAGCCGTCCAGCGCGATCGCCAGTTTCCCGCCGGGCAGCAGTTCGGTGCCGACCTTGCTGCCCATGTTCGGGTCGAGCGCCTGCTTCGGCGACGGGCCGAGGCCCTCGGTGTAGACCGTCTTGATGAAGTTCAGCGAGTCCTTGAAGCCCTGGCTGCCGACGACCCACTTCTGCTGGTCGTTGTTGTACAGCGAGTCCTTCGTGCCGTACAGCAGCATCTCGAAGCCCTGCATCGCGGAGGCTTCACCCATCGGCTTGCCGGAGTACACGTTCATCGGGATCACGCCGGGGACCTTCTGCTTGATGGTCCGGGCGGCGCTGAGAACGTCGTCCCAGCTCTTCGGCTGCCAGTCGGCGGGCAGGCCGGCCTTGGCGAAGATCTGCTTGTTGTACCAGAGCGCCCGGGTGTCCGTGCCGTCCGGTACGCCGTAGGTCTTGCCGTCGAGCGCCTTCGCCGCGCCCTTGGCGGTGTCCTCGAACTGGCCCCACTGGTCCCACTTGTTGATGTAGTCGTCCAGCGGCTTCAGGTAGCCCGCGGTGATGTCGGAGTTGATCAGGAAGGTGTCCTCGTAGACCACGTCCGGCGCGGTGTTCGGCGACCGCATCATCAGCTGCAGCTTGGTGTAGTAGTCGTTCTCCGAGGCGACGATCGGCAGGATCTCGACCGTCGAGCCGGGGTTCGCGGCCTCGTACTCGGACTTCACGCCGGTGAGGAAGTTCTTCATCACCACGCCCGGACCCCACTGCTGGTACGCGATCTTGATGTGCGCGGGGCCGGAGCTCTGCGCACCGCCGGCGTCCGGCTGCTTGGTCGTCGACCCCTGGCTGCAGGCCGTGACCGCCAGCAGCAGCGCGCTCGTGACGGCTGCCAGCTTGAAACGTTTCCTAGACATCATCAGGTCCACCTTCGGGCAATCGTTGTCATCCCGGTACCACGACCCAAACCTGCGGGCTTTCCCGCGACCGTAGGAGTCCTGAACGGCCGAAGTCAATGCTTGACAGACAACGTTGTCGCCCCAAACGCACGGCACCACGGAGACCGGGACGTAACGATCCGGTCACCGCGGTGTCATACCCCTACTTTGTCAGGCTGCGACCGCCGGCGCCTCGTGGCGAGCGGGTACGGCGCGTCCCCGGGCACGGACCGAGCCGACCCCGCACAGCAGCAGCCCGGCGAGCAGCCAGCACCCCAGTACGGCGAGTGGCCGCGCGGCCCCGGCGCCGTCGAAGAAGCTCACCGAGCGCAACGCCGTACCGGCCGCGCCGGGCGGCAGGAGCTGCCCGAGCGTGCCCCATCCGGTCGGCAGCATCTCGGGCGCGCTGGTCATCCCGGACAGCGGATTGCCGAGCAGCATCATCACGGCGCCGCCGAGCGCGAGCCCCGCCGTACCGAGCAGCCACTCGAGGCCGAGCAGAGTGAGGCTGATCGCCGCGATCGACAGCGCGATCACGCCCGCATTGCCCAGGTAGCTGCCTTCGAACGAGCCGAGCCAGTACTGCAGTACGGCGGCCAGCGCGAGACCGCCGGTGACCGCGAAGGTGATCGCCCCGATCATCCGCTTCGCCCCGGACCGCACCAGCTGGGTGAGGGCGCCGGCCGCGATGATCCCGCCGAGCACGAGCGGCAACGCACCGGCCGCCAGTCCGGCGCCACGCGGGTCGTCCTTCGGCAGCGGCACGATGTCGGTCACCTTCGCGGGGTTCTCCGGCGACATCCGGGCGGACAGCTGGGTCAGCACCTGCGCGACGGCAGGTCCGCCCGCGGACGCGGTCAGTACTTCGGGCTGCGCCGCGTCCAGCACGATCGCGCCGTACGCCTCCCGGTCCTCGATCCGCTGCACCGCCGCCTGCCGGTCCGGTACGGCGGTGATCTCGAAACCGTCGGGCACCGCCTGGCCGAGCGCGGTCTCGATCTGCTGGACCGCCGGCGCCGGACCGGACACCGCGAGCGGGACGTTGCGCGGCTCGGAGCGCGCGGCCGGCCACGCGAAGGCGATCAGGAACACGGTGAGGACCGCGGTCAGCAGCGTGATGACGGCGATCAGGGGCGGCCGGCGACGGTCGGCCGCGTGCGCCTCAGTGGTCATGGCGGGTACTCCCTCGGGCAATAAAACCGAATGATCGTTCTTTATGACTTCGAGCCTGGCAACAGCCCACCGACTTGTCAAGAACGGACATTCGTTTTATGTTGCGGACGTGCCCAAGGTCACCGAGGAACACCGGCTGGCGCGCCGCGCGCAGATCGTCGCGGCGGCCCGCACCTGCGTGATCGAGGAGGGCTTCCACAAGACGACGATGGCCGACGTGATCCGCGAGTCCGGGCTGTCCGCGGGCGCCGTGTACGGCTACTTCAAGAGCAAGGAAGAGATCGTCGCGGCGATCGCCGAGGACGCGCTCAGCACGATCGACGAGCTGTTCCAGAAGATCCTGGCGACGGAGCAGGCCGTCACACCGCTGATGGCTCTCGAAGCGGCGATCAACCACGTCGTGGCGGTCGCCGAACGCCCGGGCGGCGACGTCACCCGGGTCGCGATCCAGGCCTGGGCCGAGGCCTTACGGAACCCGGCGATCATGGCCACTGCCTGCGACAAGTACACCGTGCTCCGCAGGAACTTCGAGGCGGTCGCCCGCCGGGCCCAGGCCGACGGCACCGTCGACCCCGACGTCGCACCCGAGTACATCGCCCAGGTTCTGCTCGCCCTGATCCCCGGTTTCGTCCTGCAGCGGCTGATCATCGGTGATGTGACGCCCAGCACTTACCTCGCCGGAGCACGAGCCTTGTTCCGTTCCTAGGGTGGACTTTCGTCCACCCCTGTCGTCGGTTCAGCACCATGGGGCGCGGCGCCGTCGCTCCGTAGCGTCGACGGCATGAAGAAGAGGACGCAGGAAGCAGTCGACGGGGCCGGATACTCGGTCGTCCTGCAGGATGTACGACGGGTCTACGGCCGTGGCGGGAACACCGTCACCGCCCTCGACGGGATCTCGATGAAATTCGCCCCCGGCACCTTCACCGCGGTGATGGGCCCGTCCGGGTCGGGCAAGAGCACCTTCCTGCACTGTGCCGCCGGGCTCGACCGGCCGACGTCCGGCAGCGTGTACATCGACGGACAGCCGCTCGCGGGCCTGAGCGAGCGCAGGCTGACCGAGCTGCGGCGGGAGCGGATCGGGTTCGTGTTCCAGTCCTTCAACCTGCTGCCCGCGCTGACGGTCTGGCAGAACGTCTGCCTGCCGCAGGAGCTCGACGGGCGCCGGCCGAACAAGGCCGCCGTACGGCAGGTTCTGGACCGCGTAGGCCTCGGCGACCGGCACAAGCACCGCCCGGGCGAACTGTCCGGCGGCCAGCAGCAGCGGGTCGCGATCGCCCGCGCGCTCGTTGCCCGGCCCGCGGTGATCTTCGCCGACGAGCCGACCGGCGCGCTCGACACCCAGACCGCTGCCGACGTCCTCGAACTGCTTCGCGAGCCCGTGCGTTCCCAGGGCCAGACGGTCGTGATGGTCACGCACGACCCGGTCGCCGCGTCGTACGCCGACCAGGTGGTCTTCCTCGCCGACGGCGCGCTGGCGGGCAGCCTGACCTCGCCCACCGCCGAAGCGGTCGCCGACCGGATGACTCACCTGGGCGCGCGATCCAACCTGCAGGCGGTGGCGGGATGATGCGCCTCGCCGTCCGCACCTTGCGGCACCGCAAGAGCGGATTCATCGCGACGTTCGTCGCGGTCGTCTTCGGTACCGCGATCGTGATGGCGTGCGGCGGCCTGATGGAAACCGGCATCCGCTCCAACGTCGAGCCCGACCGGCTGGCCGCGGCCTCCCTGGTCGTCACCGGCAACCAGTCCCACCACCGCCCCGGCGTCGAGGACCCCACTCCCCTGTCAGAACGCGTCGGCGTCCCCGTCGACCTGCTCCCCAAGATCCGTTCCACCGAAGGCGTCACCTCCGCCGTGGGCGACTACACCGTCACCGCCGTCAACGGCTCGTCCGGACCTGTGGTTGCCGAGGGCCACAACTGGTCGAGCGCTGCGCTCGCGCCGTACCACCTCGGCACCGGGCACGCGCCGCGATCCGGTCAGGTAGTGGTCTCGTCGGGGAAAGTGGGCGAGCACCTGACGCTCTTGATCAACGGTGAGCCGAAGACCTTCACGATCAGCGGCATCGCCCCGCAGGCCTCCGGCCACGCCTTCTTCGCCGACCGGGACGCCGCGAGCTTCGTCCGCAACCCGTCCCGCTTCGCGGACGTCGGCGTACTGGTTGCCCCCGGCACCGACCTCGACGAGGTGAAGCACAAGCTGCAGGAGGTGGACGGAAACCTGACCGTCCGCGCCGGCGTCGACCGCGGCCTGGCCGAGCACCCCGACGCCGAGTCCCGCCGTACGGCGTTGATCGCGGTCGCCGGCTCGTTCGGCGGTATCGCGACGATGACGATGATGTTCGTGGTCGCGTCCACGCTGGCGCTCGCCGCTCAGCACCGCGAGCGTGAGTTCGCGCTGCTCCGCGGCATCGGTACGACGCCCGGTCAGGTGCGGCGGATGATCCTCGGCGAGGCTTTGATGGTGTCGCTGCCGGCTGTCGTCCTGGGATGCGTGCCAGGGATCTTCCTCGGCCGCTTCCTCTTCGACCAGCTCAGCTCGCACGGTGTCGCGTCGCCGGTGATCGAGTTCGCCCAGGGCTGGATCCCGTTCGCGGCCGGCGCCGGCGCGGCGGTTCTCGCGGCGATCGGCGCCGCGCTGATCGCCGCGCGCAAGTCGGCGAAGATCAAGCCGGTCGAGGCGCTCGTCGAGGCGTCGTTGCAGCGCAAGTGGTTCAGCTGGGTGCGATTGCTGTTCGGCCTGCTGTTCCTGGGCGGCGGCCTCGCGCTCCTGATCGTGACCGCGACCGTGATGACCGGCCCGCTTGCCGCGTCGACCGCCGGACCGTCGATCCTGTGCTGGGCGATCGGTGTCGCGCTGCTCGGCCCGTTCTGGACCAAGCTGGTGCTGGGCATCTGGCGCTGGCCGGTCCAGGCACTGACCCGGGTGAGCGGCCGGCTCGCGATCCGCAACCTGTCCGCGCGCACGGTGGCATTGTCCGCCGCCGCGATGCCGGTGATGCTTGCCGTCGGCATCTCGACCGCCAACCTGTACATGCAGACCACGCAGGTCCACGCTTCCTCCGAGGCGTTCACGCGGGACTTGCGAGCCGACGCCGTACTGGTCTCGGACGCGGGCCTCTCGCCGAGGCTGGTCTCCGAGGTGCGAGCGGTCCCCGGCGTGGCGAGCGCGTCGGCGTTCGTCCGGAGCATGGGCGCGGTCGACGACCCGCGGAAGGCTCCGTTCGACGAGGACGGCGCGCCGGTGATCGGCGTGGACGCGCAGGGCGCGAACGGTACGGCGCCGGTGCGGCTGACGAGCGGATCGCTCGCCGGGCTGAGTGGGTCGACCGCGGCGATCCCGGAGTACATGGCCAGCAAGACCGGTCGCGGCATCGGCTCCGAGATCACGATGACCTTGGGCGACGGGATCACTGTGAAGCTGCGGGTGGTCGCGACGTTCGCGGCCGAGCGTGGATACGAGTCGATCATCCTGCCCGCGTCCCTGGTTTCCGCCCACACGACCGACGGTCTGACCAAGCAGGTCCTGGTCCGCGCCGAGCCCGGTGCCGACGTACGACCGGCTCTGGCCAAGCTCGCCACCACCCACCCGGGTGTCCAGGTCGCCGACCGCAGCACGCTCGTCGCCTCGAACGTCGAGGACCTGCAGACGCAGGCGTGGATCAACTACATGCTGGTCGGCATGCTGATCGCGTACACCGCGGTCTCGGTCGTCAACACGCTGGTGTCCACCACGCTGCGCCGCCGCCGCGAGTTCGCCCTGCAACGGCTGACCGGCTCCACCCGCTTCCAGGTGCTCCGCATGCTGACCACCGAAAGCACGCTGGTCACCCTCACGGGCATCACGCTGGGCACCGCCGTCGCGCTCGCCTGCCTCCTGCCGTTCTCCGCGAAGGTCGCGAACGATGCCCTCCCCACAGGCCCGTTCTGGATCTACCTGGTAATCATCGGAGCAGCCGCCGCACTCACCTTCGCCTCCACCCTCATCCCCGCAACAGCAACCCTCCGCCACGCCCCAACTCAACCCACCCACAACGACTGAACCTTGGACATCTCCTGGTAGGTGTGGACAGCGCATGACCTGTCCACACCCACCGCCGGGTGTTCAAGGTCGGGCCGCACCTGGCGGGCTGACCGCACGCTTCGGCGCCCTCGGCATTCATCCCGTGCCAGGGCGATGAGCTCGGCACGTCAACAGCAGCGGTATGGGATCACCCGGCAGACGCCACAGCCCGGCGGCGTCCTGCAGCATCGACGGGCTCCGCCGGCGTAGGTCCACGGGGAGTTCGTCGAGGCGGTCGATGTGCAGGCCGGCGCTCGTCAGTGCGTTCACCAATCCGCTGACCGTCCAGGGCCAGGTGCTCTGCACGTGTTCCGGCACGTCCTGCCCGGTGTAGCTGGTCGTCACCTCACGATCGACGGCGCCGGTGCGGAAGTACGACGTACGGACCCGAAGCTCCTCGTCCACCATCGCCTGCAGCGGATGGAATTCCGCGAGGAAGACGGTCCCACCGGGGCGCAGCATCCGCGCCACCACCCGCGCGAACTCGCCCAGATCGGGCAGCCACACCAGCACCCCGTACGTCGCCACCACCACGTCGTACGACGCCGGCTCCAGTACGTCGGGCACGTCGTACACGTCCGCCTGGACGAACCGCGCCGGCAAACCGACCTCGTCGGCCAACTGTCGCGCCGCGTCGATCGCCTCGGCGGAGAAGTCCACCCCGGTGACGTCGGCGCCCAGCCGTGCCCACGACAACGTGTCCAGCCCGAAGTGACACATGAGGTGCAGCAGTCGCCGTCCGCGGACGTCGCCCACCGCCTCGACCTCGTACGGCCGCAGCGAACTGCCGCCCGCCCGGAACCCGGCGACGTCGTAGAACCCGGACGACACGTGCGCGGCGGCGCGCAGGTCCCAGGCCACCCGGTTTCGCTCGACCCGCGCCCGATCGTCCACAGACCGACGATAGGTCCTGGACCGCCCGGCACGCGCCGGGTTGTGCGCTATCGGGCAGGCGTCGGCTCGGCGACCGGCTGCAGGGCGATCGTGGTGGCCTGGATGATGCCGGCGTTGTCGCGGATCCAGCCGGACAGGACGACCTGCAGGTCCTCCAGATCGCGCTCCTCCAAGATCACGCCCGGCACCGGGACGCTCGCGCCCAGCTCGGCCAGCACCGGCCGCAGATGCTGGTCGGCCAGCAGTTTGTGGCTCGGCGCGGCCGACACCGTCACCGGGACGACCACGGAGCCCGCCAGCGCCGAAGGACGCAGCACGTCGAGGAAGCTCTTCAGCAGGCCGGTGTAACTGCCCTTGTAGACCGGTGTCGCGACGACGATGACCGACGCCGACGACACCAGCTCGATCGCGGTCTCCAGCGCGGACTGCGTTTCCGCGCCTGCCTGGTCGCCCTGGAAGATCGCCGGCGCCAGCGTCACCAGGTCGATCAGCTCGTCGATCCGGTACGGCGTCCCGAGCTCGGAGGCGAGCAGCTCCGCGACGGACGCCGCCGCGGCCGCGGTGCGTGATCCGGCGCGCGGGTTGCCCACCACCGTGACCACCGACTGGGGCCAGACCGGTGGTTCCGGCGCGACCTTCGACTCGAACGCGACTGACGGCATCTGACCCATCTCCCGGAACCTCGGCGGCAACTGTGCAGCAACAGTCTCGAGAGTAGTCAAAGTCGAGCCGTCTACTGGACTTTCTCACTATCCGAACGCCTGGTCCGAAGCTGCACCACGACGAACCACCCGACCGCCGCCACCGCGGCCACGATCACCAGCTTCTGGAACACGCCGACCGACGACTCCACCAGATGCCACCGCTCGCCGAGCTGATACCCGGCCAGGATCAGCAACGAGTTCCACACCAGGCTGCCGATCGCGGTCAGCGGCAGGAACAGCGCGACCCGCATCCGCTCCACGCCGGCGGGCACCGAGATCAAGCTGCGCACCACCGGAACCAGCCGCCCGATCAGCACCGCTTTGGCGCCGTGCCGGACGAACCACTCCTCGGCCTTGTCGACGTCGCGCACCTTCACCAGCGGCAGCTTCCCGGCTAGCGCCCGCATCCGGTCGCGGCCCAGCACCGCGCCCACGCCGTACAGCGCGAGCGCGCCGATCACCGACCCGAGCGTGGTGCAGACGATCGCGGCGACCAGCCCGAAGTCGCCGCGCGCCGCCGCGAACCCGGCCAGCGGCAGGATCACCTCGCTCGGCAACGGCGGGAACAGGTTCTCCAGCGCGACCGCGACCCCCGCTCCGGCCGGACCCAGCCGCTCCATGAGATCGATCGCCCACCCGGCCACCCCACCGGTCGGTTCCTGCGTCGCCTGCAGCGCGGCCATCATCACCTGATTCGTCGTCGTCAGCATGCGGACGACGCTAGATCCGTGGACCCTGTCCACACACTGGAGCCAGCCGCCGTCTTCCGGTCTGGTCATCCACCGTACCGACCGGGGGAAAACCCCCGGTTGTGCGAGGCTTTCCCCAGTACACACGCCGCCAGGAGGGTCCATGACAGTCGAGCACGCTCCGCGCATCAGCACGCATCCGAGCCGCGAGGAGCTCGGCCGCGCTGCCGCGACCGCCGCCGCCGGGGAGATCCTGAGGGCGATCGCGGCCGACGGACGGGCCCGGATCATGCTCGCCGCCGCCCCCAGCCAGATCGCGACCCTGACCGCGCTCGCCGCCGAACCGGGCCTCGACTGGAGCCGGGTCGAGTGCTTCCACATGGACGAGTACGTCGGGCTGGATCCCGCCGCGCCGCAGTCGTTCCGGAACTGGCTGCGCCGGAACTTCCTCGACAAGGTGCCGCAGGCAACGTTTCGCCCGCTGGATCCCGAGGACGGGCCGGACGCCTACGCGAAGCTGATGGGCGACGAGCCGTTCGACCTCGTCCTGTTCGGCCTCGGCGTCAACGGGCATCTGGCGTTCAACGACCCGCCCGCCGACTTCAGCGCCGCCGAGGCGGTCCGGCTGGTCGCACTGGACGAGACCAGCCGCAAGCAGCAGGTCGACGAGGGCAATTTCCCCGGCATGGACGACGTACCGACCCACGCGATCACCGTCACCATCCCCCGGCTGCTGAACGCCCGCGCGCTGATCGGATCCGTCCCCGGAGCCGTCAAGCGCCAAGCCGTCCACGACACCCTCACGCAGCCGATCAGCCCGGACCACCCCGGTACGGCGCTGCGCACCCACCCCGGCGTACGGCTCTTCCTCGACAGCGAATCAGCCGACGCCGAGGTGTAGCCCGCCGGACGCATCCACGACCTGCCCGGTGATCCATCGTGCCGCGGGTGAGGCGAGGAACGCGACCACCTCGGCGACATCGTCACCACCGCCCAGCCGGCCGAGCGCCGTCTGGGCGACGATCAACTCCGTCAGCCCCGGCGCCTCGAAGAACGCCCCGTTCGCCTCGGTCCGGGTCGCACCGGGCGCGACGGCATTGACCGTGATCCCTCGCGCACCCAACTGCTGCGCCAACGTGCGCGTCATCGTCTCGAGCGCACCCTTGGTCATCGCGAACGACGTCTGCGCCGGGTTCGCCATCCGGGTCGCGACCGACGAGATCGACACGATCCGGCCCGCGTCCGACAGCACCGGCAGCAAGCGCTGGATCAGGAAGTACGGCGCGCGCACGTTCACTGCCATCAACCGGTCGAAAGCCGCCTCCGTGTCCGTACCGATCGGACCCGCGGGCGATGCCGCCGCGTTGTTCACGAGCACGTCCAACCGCCGGCCTGCCAGCCCCACGGTCAACTGATCGACGACGGCGTCGGTATCCCCCGGCACACCTAGCTCGGCGCCGATCACGAACCCGCGCCCGCCGATCCGCTCCAGCGTCTCCTCCGCACCGGCCTTGTCCTGGTGGTAGTGCACAGCCACCTCGGCTCCCGCCGCGGCCAGCCGCTCAGCGATCGCTCGCCCGATGCCGCGCGAGGCCCCGGTCACCAACGCCACCCTGTCCTTCATGTTAGAAACTATCATGTTGTTAGTATCTACCACATGAGCTTGAGGGACCGCCAGCGTGCCGACACCCGGCAACGCATCCAGCGGCAGGCGCTGCGCCTGTTCACCGACCGCGGGTACGACGCGACCACGGTGAACGACGTCGCCGACGCGGCCGGCGTCTCGGCGATGACGGTCTACCGGAACTTCCCCACCAAGGAAGACCTGGTCCTGTACGACGACTTCGACCAGTTGACCGCGGCCACGATCGCGGAGCTCCCGGCCACCGGTTCACTCACCGACCGCATCGGCCGCACTGTCGTGACCATCCTCGACCTGGTGGCCACCACCGAGCACGACCTGCTGCTCGCACGCCTCCGGCTGATGATCTCGACCCCGGCGCTCCAGGCCCGTCACCTGGACAGCCAGTTCCGCCTGCAGGAAGCGTTCGTGAACGCGATCGGTCCCAGCCAGGAGTACGGCGCCCGCGCGGCCGCGAGCGCCGTACTCGGAGTGACTCACACCGCCTTGCTGCGCTGGGCCGCCGACGACGGCGAGCCCGACCTGGCGGACCTGTTCCGGGAGGCGTTCACCGCCACCTTCGGTCACGCTCCCTGAGCTGTCAGGTCATCTCGGGCACCCGTAAGTGCGCGATGGCGAGCTCGAACTCGCGGACGTCCAGGACTTCCGCGCCGGCGTCCTTGGAGGTCGAGGCACGCATCGAGGCGGCGGCCTCCCGGTTACTGTTCATCGCCTCCTGACTGTCGTACGTCACCGAGGACACCCCATGGCCCGAGGCCCGATCGACGAGCAGGCTCGCGCTGCAGAACCCGGCCAGGTCCTCGAGCCGCGGCAGTGACGCCAGCTTGTAGACGTCGATCGCCCGGTCCATCGTCGCGGGGTCGATCTTCACCCAGGTCGCCCGGACGCACGCGCCGGCGGACGAACGGTGGTCACGGTGCAGTACGGCGATCTCCCACTCCTGCACCTGCGGACCGGACCCGCCCATGGTCTCCGCGATCCGCTCGCGGACCGGCCGGAGCGCTTCGTCGGAGGCCCGCATCGCCTCCTCCGACTGCCAGGCACTGGTCGCGATGCATCGGCCGGACTCCCGGTCGACGATCATTGACAGGCCGATACAGCCGTCCAGGTCGAGCAGCATCGGCATCACTTCGTCGCGCACCTGCGCGATGCCGGCATCGACCGACGCCGGCGCGGCATTGATCGTGGTGGAACGCGCGTACACGATCCACCCCCCTTACGCTCAGGGCAGCGCCCCGGCGGCGCCGCCGGACACTTCTCACCCTCCTCCCCGGGCGACGACCTGGCAATCCCTTGGACCTGGGCCACACAGGGCCTAGTGTTCGGCGACGTCGAAGACGTTGCCCTCCGGGTCGGCGAGCGTGAGCCAGTGCGTGCCGTACTCGTTGTGCTCGTCGACGCGTTTGGCGCCCAGGCCGACGAGGCGGTCGACCTCGGCGGCCCAGTCGGTCGCGGCCAGGTCGACGTGCAGGCGGTTCTTGCCGTTGCGCGGCTCCGGGACCTGGAGGAACATCAGCGTCGGCCCGGGCGCCTCCCGGTTCACGGTCGCGAAGAATTCGTTGCCGTCCGCATCGACATCGGTCGAGAAGACACCGGCCCAGAAGCCGGCCAGCGCGGCGGCGTCGGCACAGTCGAAGGCGATGCTCTCAAGAGAAATGGACATGCTCAGCCTTTCAGTACTGGGATCCGCTGGATCGGCCAGCAGACCTCGGTTCGGTAGTCGGCAGGATCGGGGACGTCCCCCGGGCCGATGGGATACAGCTCACGGATCGGGCCGGGCGCGATCTCGCAGTACTCCGCGACGTGGCTGCCGAGCGCGCCGTACGTCCGGTCGAAGTCGGTCATGTGACCGGCGTGCACGGCGATCGCGAAGTACCCGCCCGGGAGGTCGACGAGGTCCACCCCGTCGGCCGGCGGCTGGTCGAGCGCGACCGGCAGGAACGCGGTCACCTGGCCGGCGTCCTCGGTGAAGAACTCGTCGGAGTACGTCGCTCCCGGCGTCGCCCGGATGTCGGCGCCGACGGCGTCGAGCCGGCCGAAGGCGAACTCGCACCACGGCCCGATCTCCTCCCGCACCACGTGCCCGGACACGCCGTAGGCACGGAACGGCGGGATGAACCGGTACTGCACGTCGAGGATCGGTCGACCGGGCGTGAGCAGCTGACGCAGTGACATGACGACCTCGCGGGTGTGCGCGAGCTCCTGCTCCATCCGCTCGAGATGAGCACGCAGCGTCTCCTCGCGCGCCGGCCCGTCGGACGCCTCGACCACCGCCCGGACATCCGGGAGCGGCATCCGCAGCTCCCGCAGCCGCCGGATCAGCAGCGCGGTGTCGACCTGGTCCGTCCCGTAGCGCCGGTAGCCCGACGACGCGTCGATCGTGACCGGGGCGAGCAGGCCGATGTCGTGGTAGTGGTGCAGGGTCTTCACACTCAGATGCGTCAGGCGGGAGAACTCCCCCACCGTCACCGTCGCCGTCATGCCCCAAGCTTCCACCCTCCGGTTACAGGAGGGTCAAATGGAACTGCCCACCTGGAAGATCTCCAGGTGGGCAGTGTCCGGATCGCTCAGGTCAGCCGCGGTAGCGGCCGATGACCTTGGTGAAGTCCCAGGGGTTCTGGGAGATGCCGGAGCAGCTGTCGGCGCTGCCGCCTGTGCACGGGCGGTCGCGGTTGACCGACCAGAACGTGAAGCGGGCCAGGTGGTGCTCGGACGCGTACGACAGCATCGACTCGAAGTCGGACAGGTTGACGCGCTCCCCCGCGACGTCGGTGATGCCGTTCATCGAGGAGATGCCGATCTTGCGGTACGCCGCGTCGTCGCTCAGCCCGTACGCCGCCTTCACCTGGTTCTTCAGCCCGTCGGCCGCCTGCCGGGTCAGCGTGCCCATGTTGGTCGACCCGCCGCCGAAGTCGAACGGCATGATCACCCAGCCGTCCAGGTTCAGCCCGGACGCCGCGCCGCGCCGGATCAGGTCCTGACCGTTGCCGTCCGGCCCGGACGTCGTGGTCCCGAAGGTCAGGTACGTCGCGATCCCCGGGTTGTTCTGCTCGACGATCTTCAGCGCGTCGACGACCTTCTGCCGGACGGCGGCCTGGGAGAACTCCTGGTCCTCGATGTCCACGTCGATCGCCTTCAGCGACAGCGCGTTGATCACCTTCTGGTACGCCGCCGCCAGCTCGCTCGCCGTACCGCAGCTCTGTCCCAGCTTGTTGCCGGACCAGCCGCCGACCGAGACCACCACGTCGCCGCCGTTGGAGCGGATCGTGTTGAGCGCCTGCTGGTCGACGCCGCCGGTCAGCGGTCGTGAACCGTCCCACTGCGGGTTGCAGTAGCCGTTCGACAGGATGAAGGCCATCGTGAACCACTTCACGCCGGACGCGTTCATCACGGTCGCCGGGTTCGGCGGGTCACCCCAGCCCTGGTAGAGGTACGGCGCGGCCGCCATCGGCGCACCGCCCGCCGGCGGCGGTCCGTCGTCCGCCGCCGGGACGTTCCACTTCTGGTTCGCCGCACCGGTGCAGCTCCACAGCTGCAGCGGCGTACTGTTCGCGGAGTTGTTGCCGGTGACATCGAGGCACTTGTTCGCCTGCGGGTTCACGAGGTCACGCCCGGACGTGTACGTCCACTGCTGCGCCCCGCTGCCGTTACACGTCCACAGCTGCACCTTGGCGCCGTTCGCCACAGAACCACCGGACACGTCCAGACACTTGCCCAGTGCGCGCAGGGTCCCGTCGCTGGAGCGCGTCCACTGCTGTGCGCTCGTACCGTTGCAGTCGTACAGCTGGACCTGCGTACCGTCGGCGCTGTTCGCCGCGGCGACGTCCATGCACTTGCCGGCCAGACCGGTGACGGCACCGGTGGCTGCCTGAGCCGTGACAGCCGGTGCAGCCAGAGTCAGTCCCAGGACGAGCGTCGCGCCCACTGCGAGTAATCGCTTCATGAGATGGTCCACTTCTGGTTGGCCGCACCCGTGCAGCTCCACAGCTGCAGTGGGGTGCCGTTGGCGGAGGTGTTGTTGGTGACGTCGAGACACTTGTTCGCCTGTGGATTCACCAGGTCATTGCCACTCGTGTAGTTCCATTGCTGCGCCCCGCTGCCGTTACACGTCCACAGCTGCACCTTGGCGCCGTTGGCCACAGAGCCGCCCGAGACGTCCAGGCACTTGCCGAGCGCGCGGAGCGTGCCGTCACCAGGACGGGACCACTGCTGGGCCGTCGTGCCGTTGCAGTCGTACAGCTGCACCGGCGTACCGTCGGCGGAGTTCGCACCGGCGACGTCGACGCACTTGCCGCCCAGGCCGGTGATCTGTCCGCTCGTACCACCGCCGCCGCTCTGCGAGCCCGACCAGGTGAACGTCGCCGACGTCTTGGTCGGCAGCGTGTAGACGAAGGACTGCGAGCCCCAGTTGACCCGCACGGACTGTGAGCTGCCCGTGGTGTTGAAGGCGATCAGCGCCTTGGAGCCGTCGGGGTTCTTCCAGGCCACGTTCTTCACCGAGCTGTTCGCGGTCGAGTCGATCCGCAGCGCACCCGGCTTCACGAACTTCGTCAGGTGGCCCATCGTGTAGTACTCGACCGTCTTGGTGACCTGACCACGCTGGCCGTCGTTGCGGTGCACCGTCACGAGCCCGGTGCAGACGTTGCAGCCGGCGCCGACGTACGGCAGGTGGTCCTCGTCGAGCGCGATACCCCACTTGACCCACGACTTGTCCCAGTTGCGGGTGTAGTCGATCAGGTTGTTCATGTCCTCGACCTGCTGGTTCGCGATCCACGTACCGCCGGAGTGCTCGGTCATGTACGCGTTCACGCCCGGGTACTGGTTGTGCACCTGTGTCTGCAGGTTCACGTCACCGCCGTACCCGTGCCAGGCGATCCCGCCGAAGTTCGGATGGTTGCGCAGCGCGGCGTCGGCGATCGGGACCGAACCGAGGTCGTTGTAGTTGCCCCAGTTGTAGTCGAGGATCAGCACCTTGGTGGTGAGCCCGGCCGCCTGCAGCGCGGGCATCAGGTTGTTCTTGGTGAACTCGAGCAGGCCGGAGCCGTTCCAGTTCATCGATGCGTAGCCGGTGCTGTCGCTGCCGCAGCAGGTCGGCTCGTTCTGCACCGAGATGTAGTCGATGTGGTTGCCCTGCGCCTCGTTCTGCTGCAGGTACTTCACGAAGTACTGCGCGTACATCGGCGCGTACTCCCACTTCAGCCAGCCGCGGTGCACGAAGTCGTTGTTGTCCTTCATCCAGGCCGGCGCGCTCCACGGCGAGCCCATCACCTTCAACGCCGGGTTGAGCTGCCGCGCCTGCTTGGTCAGCGGTACGACGTCGGCGAGGTCGTGCTGGATGCTGAAGTCGTTCAGGTCGCAGCAGGTGTCGTCGTAGGAGTAGTTGAAGCGGGCGAGGTCGGAGGCGCCCATCGGGTTCCGGACGAACGCGAGACCGATCCCGTTCACGGGGTCGAACAGGTCCCGCATCACCTGGTCGCGGGTCGCGGCCGAGATGACGTTGCTGCTGTTCAGCAGCCAGGCGGAGCTGTCCGCGAACGAGGCGCCGCCGCCCTCGAAGGACTGGTACGTGGTGTTCTCGTTGACTGTGACGGTCTGGTTCGCGGTCCCGCCGGCCGGTCCGAAGTTCACCGGTGTCTGCTGCTGCAGACCGCGGGTCACGGTGCGGCCGGCCGAGTCGTTGGTGGTGGTCAGCCAGATGTTGACCTGTTCGCCGGCGGCGACCGAGCCGACGGCGGGTGCAGCGGTTCCGAAGCCGAGTCCGGCGGCGGCCACGCAGAGCGCGGCGACCGCGGCCGGCAAAAGCCGTTTCGCGGGCATGGGGCGGTTCTCCCTTGTTTTAAAGGAGTATGGGGCGGTTCGAGTTGCCGGCGTCTGCCCGCGCCGCAACAGGTGGTCAGCACGAGGTAACCATTCGTGCATATCGGTGTCAACGGCGAAACCGAGACTTTTTTCAGATCTTTTATTTAGTCGCGGGGTTGACGTGGGAGCGTTCTCACGGCACGCTGCGGGCCAGTCATTGCCCTCATTCAGACGCCCCCGAAATGAGGTACTCATGAAGCGTCCCCGCATGCTCGCGTTCCTCGCGATCGGTGCCGCACTCGCCGGCACTGCCCTCCTCCAGCCCGCGGCCACCGGGCACCAGCAGGCCGCCGCCGCCACGACGGCGACGGTCTGGGAGGACACCTTCGACGGCCCGGCCGGCCAGGCCCCCGACCCCGCCAAATGGCGCTACGACATCGGCGGCGGCGGCTGGGGCAACAACGAGATGGAGTACTACACCAACAGCACCCGCAACTCCGCGCTGGACGGCAACGGCAACCTGGTGATCACCGCCCGGCAGGAGAACGGCGGCTACCAGTGCCACTACGGCCCGTGCCAGTACACGTCGGCCCGGCTGCTCACCGCGCAGACCTTCACCCAGACGTACGGGCGGTTCGAGGCCCGCATCAAGATCCCCCGCGGGCAAGGGATCTGGCCCGCGTTCTGGATGCTCGGCGGCGGCAACTGGCCGAACGACGGCGAGATCGACATCATGGAGAACATCGGCAAGGAGCCGGCCACCGTGCACGGCACGATCCACGGCCCGGGCTACTCCGGCGCCGGCGGGATCGGTGCCGCGTACAACCATCCGAACGGCTGGTCGTTCGCCGACGACTTCCACACCTTCGCGGTGGACTGGGCCCCGGACTCGATCACCTGGTACGTCGACGGCGTGCAGTACCAGCGCCGTACGCCGGCCGACCTCGGCGGCAACACCTGGGTCTTCAACCACCCGTTCTTCATGATCCTCAACCTCGCGGTCGGCGGCTACTGGCCGGGCTACCCGGACGGTACGACAGTCTTCCCGCAGACCATGACCGTCGACTACGTCCGCGTCTCCACGCTCGGCAGCTCGGGCGGCGGCGGCTCGCAGATCACCGGCCTGGCCGGAAAGTGCATGGACGTCGCGGCCGCGAACTCCGCCGACGGTACGCCGGTGCAGCTGTACGACTGCAACGGCACGAACGCGCAGAAGTGGACGCGCCCCGGTGACGGCACGATCCGCGCGCTCGGCAAGTGCCTCGACGTCAACGCCGGCTCACTCGCCGACGGAGCCAAGGTCCAGCTCTGGACCTGCAACGGGACCGGCGCGCAGAAATGGACCTACACCTCCGGCCACGACCTGGTGAACCCGCAGGCGAACAAGTGCCTCGATGTCACCGGCAACAACTCCGCCAACAGCACACCCCTCCAGACCTGGACCTGCACCGGCGCAGCCAACCAGAAGTGGACCGTCTGACCCCCGACACACCGCCCGGCTCACGCCCCACCCCGGCGGCCCCATTTCGCGGGTTCACCACGCAAAGTGCCCCTTCACCCCTCGCACACGGCAGGTGAAGGGGCACCGGCGAAGGTGAACCCCTGAAATGGGGGTTGCGGGCCGGCTGTGGGGGTTCTGTGCATCGGGGTCGTGCGACGGGGCGGCCGCTGTCGTACAAGCTCGACAGGAGGTGTCGGTCGCCGCGGTAGTGCACCTGAGCGTGAACCTGCTATTGCGTACGCCGTCTCACGGGTGCACTACCTGTCGCCGTGCACACTTCAGCCGCGTACTGCGCCGCCGTCGCGGAGCAGGCGTACCACGGGGAGGGTCGCGGCGCCTAGCGCGACGGCGTCGCGGCCCAGTTCGCACAGGACGATGGAGACCTGGGCGTAGGGGCGGCGGAGGGCGTGTTTGCCGACCTCCGAGCGCAACTCGTCCAGGCGCTTCTCGCCGAGCAGCAGGCCGGCCCAGCCGCCGAGCACGATGCGCTCGGGGTTCACCAGGTTGACCAGGTTCGCGAAACCCGCGGCCAGGTAGCCGATCGTGTCGTCGACGATCGTTGCCGCGAGCTCCGAATCCGACTCCAGGAGCTCGACGAACGCGGTCTCCTCGTCACCGTCGGCCACACCCCCGGCCTGCCGGTACCGGTCCAGGACGCCTTCCGCGCCGACGTACGTCTCGAGGCATCCCAGCGCGCCGCAGCGGCACTGGCGGCCGCCGTACACGATCGTCATGTGACCCCACTCGCCCGCGCTGCTGCGGGCGCCGCGGTAGCTGGAGCCGCCGGCCACCAGGGCCGAGCCCGCACCGGAGCCGACCAGGGCCACGACCACGTCGGTCGCGCCGCGGCCCGCACCGAACCACATCTCGGCCTGGCCGAGCATGTTCGCGCCGTTGTCCACGTGCACCGGTATGTCGGTGCCCTCGGCAAGCATCGCGGCGAGCGGTACGGCGTCCCAGCCGAGCGTCTGCGCGTCGACGATCGCGTTGTCCTCGACGACACCTGAGACCGCGACCCCGAGGCCGAGGATCTGCTCCGGGCGCACTCCCGAGGACGCGACCACGGCCGAAAGTCCTTCCAGGACGTGCTTCACGACCTCTTCGGGCGTCGGCGAACTGATCGGGTGGTCGGCCCGGGCCAGCACGTTCATGGCCAGGTCGAACAGCTCGACGCGGACCCGGGTCTCCCCCACCTCGGCGCCCACGACGTACCGGAAGGTCGGTGCCACGCGCAACAGCACCCGCGGCCGGCCGCCTTCGGACTCGACCGAACCGGCCTCCTCGACGACGCCTTCGGCGATCAGTTCGGCGACCAGGTTGCTCACGCTGGCCGCACTGAGCGAGGTCCGGCCGGTCAGCTCCTGGCGGCTCAGCGGACCGTCGCGGTAGATGCTGGTGAGGATCACCGAGCGGTTGGACCGGCGCATGTCCCGCACCGTGGTCCGGCGAACTTCCATACCCCAACCTCACGCTGCGGGGCCCCAGGTGGGCCGCTCGTCCCCGAGTTCATCATGCCGTCCCACCCGACGGAAGAGGTGGCTTCTTCCAAGTCGTGAACTAAGTCGCGATTCGTTACCACTCCGTGATTGACGGCCCGTTGCGGTCTCGGCTTTGATCTACGGAACCGCTTCCGAAACCGGTTCCGTCCCATCCAGAGCGCCACCCTTACCGCCCGAGGGGAGTCAGCGTGTCCATCACCATCGCCGATGTCGCGGCCCGTGCCGGCGTCAGCAAGACGACCGTGTCACGCGTCCTCAACGGCAAGGGCGAGCTGGACCTGCGGACCGCCGAGCGGGTCCGGCAGGTGATCGCCGAGCTCGGGTACGTGCCGAGCGCTCGCGCCGTCGGCCTGGCCCGCGGCCGGACCCGGATCGTCGGAATGCTGGTCCCGTCGCTCACCTGGCCCTGGATGGGCGAGGTGCTGCAGGGCGCCGTCGACGTGGTCGAGAGCGAGGGCTACGGCCTGCTGCTGTTCACCTTCAACCGGGGTGAGGAATCCATGCAGCAGTTCGCGTCCCAGGTCTCGGCGCAGTCGTTCGACGGCCTGCTGGTGATCGAGCCCGAGGGCACGCTCACCTACATCGAGCAACTCCATGCGCGCGGCCTGCCGGTGGTCCTGATCGACGACCGCGACAAGCGCCCGCAGTTCCCGTCCGTCGCCACCACGAACTACGCCGGCGGCGAGTCCGCCGCCCGGCACCTGCTGGAGCTCGGTCGCCGCCGGCCGCTGGTGATCACCGGCGTCGAGCGCTTCGGCTGCACCCACGAACGCCTGGACGGTTTCCGCGACACCTATGCGGAGGCCGGCCTCGAGCTCGACCCGAGACTCGTGTTCGAAGGCGACTTCACCTACGAGAGCGGACGCCGCGGCGTCCAGCACGCGCTCGGCGAGCGACTCGAGTTCGACGCGATCTTCGCCCACAACGACCTCTCCGCCGGCGGCGCCGTCCAGGCCGTCCGGGAGACCGGGCGGAACGTGCCGAACGACGTGTCGGTGGTCGGGTTCGACGACATCCCGTACGCCGAACACACCGAACCGCCGCTGACCACGGTGCATCAGCCGATGCGCCAGATGGGTCAAACCGCGGCCCGGATGCTGATGGGGTACTTCGGCGGCACGCCGCTGCCCGAGACCCCGCAGGTGCTGCCGACGACGCTGATCGTCCGCAGCTCAACCGCCCCGAAGAGTCGACCACCGGGGACCGCCCCCGCCCCGAAGAACCGGTCCCACCGGTAGATCTCCGGCGGCGGGGCAGCTGCCCCTGTCCCGCCGCCGGAACCACCCCTCGACACCGAACCGATATGGCGTTCGCTCTTCCGATGAGAGCGTTCTCACGCCAGGATGCACTGGCCCACCGGCTCAGGGTGGGCCATCCGTCAACTGGAACACAGGAGGAACCGATGCGAGCACGACGTAGCGTCGCGCTGGCCCTGGCGGGCCTGCTCGCGGCAGCCACCCTGGCTGCTTGTAGTAGCGGGGACGGGAAGTCAGGCAGCTCTGGAAACGGCGGATCGGGCACGGGCGCGACCGTGCTCAACGTCGGGATGCCGAACGGTCCGCAGACCGAGAACCACAACCCGTTCCTCGGCTCCTCCTCGGGCGCCTCGCTGGGCTACCGCTGGATGATCTTCGAGCCGCTGGTGATGATCAACGGGATCAAGCCGACCGAACCCGGCAAGCCCTGGCTGGCGACCGAGTGGAAGTGGGACGCCAACTACACCAAGCTGTCGCTGACGGTCCGCGACGGCGTGAAGTTCTCCGACGGTCAGCCGATGACCGCCGACGACGTGGCGTACTCGTTCCAGATCCGCAAGGACAACGAGGCGCTGAACTCCGATGCGATCCCGTACGGCACCATCACCGCGTCCGGCAACAAGGTCGACCTGACCTTCAGCCGGTCGCAGTTCACCAACCAGAACAAGATCCTGACCGTGTTCGTGATCCCGAAGCACCAGTGGTCGACGATCAAGGACCCGAGCCAGGACACCCTGAAGAGCCCGATCGGCACCGGTCCGTACACGGTGAAGTCGTTCACCCCGCAGACCACCACGCTGACGCTGCGCGACGCGTACTGGCAGGACCTGCCGAAGGTCAAGGAGCTGCGGTACACCTCGTACAACGACAACAACGCGCAGACCACCGCGCTGGCCAACGGCGCCTCGGAGTGGAGCTTCGTCTTCGTCCCGAACGTGAAGGCCGTCTACCAGGACAAGGACCCGAAGAACCACAAGCTGTGGTTCCCGGCGAACCTCGGAATCCACGGCCTGTGGATCAACACCACCCGCAAGCCGTTCGACAACCCGGCCCTGCGGCGCGCGATGAACCTGGTGATCAACCGCGACGACATCTTCCAGCAGGGCGAGGCCGGGTACTTCTACCCGAAGGTCGAGTCGATGACCGGCATCCCGACCCCGGCCGGTGAGTCCTTCATCGCGCCGGAGTACAAGGACCTCAAGCACAAGGTGGACGTCGAGGCAGCCAAGAAGGAGCTCACCGACGCCGGCTTCAAGCTCGAGGGCGACGCGCTCAAGGACCCGTCCGGCAAGCCGGTGACGATCACGCTGACCGACCCGGCCGGCTGGTCCGACTACATCACCGACCTGGAGATCATCAAGGACAACCTGTCCACGATCGGGATCAAGGCCACCGTCGACAAGGCCAACCAGGACGCCTGGTTCAAGAACATCGACGAGGGCAACTTCGACGCCGCGATGCACTGGACCAACGGCGGCGCGACGCCGTACGACATCTACCAGAACATCATGGACGGCAAGATCCTGAAGCCGGTCGGCAAGGGCGGCGTGAGCGGCAACTACGGCCGGTTCAACAGCCCGGAGGCGACCAAGGCGCTGGAGGAGTACGCCAACGCCGCGGACGACGCGACCCGCACCACCGCGCTGAACACGCTGCAGAAGATCATGGTCGAGCAGATGCCGATCATCCCCACCTCGGCGTCCAACGTCGGCGGTCTCTACAGCACCAAGAACTGGGTCGGCTGGCCCGACGAGCAGAACCAGTACGGGCCGGCGCAGCCGACCCAGCAGAACGCTCTGCAGATCATCCTGAACCTGAAGCCGGCCGGCAGCCAGTAACAGCGGTGCACGGCGCCAGGCCCACGGGCCTGGCGCCGTCGCCTTGAGGAGAGACTGATGACGGTCACCGAGACCGAGGTTGTTCTGGAGGCCGAGGGCCTCACCAAGC
This sequence comes from Kribbella sp. NPDC051936, assembly GCF_040680955.1. Lineage (NCBI taxonomy): Bacteria > Bacillati > Actinomycetota > Actinomycetes > Propionibacteriales > Kribbellaceae > Kribbella > Kribbella sp. NPDC051936. The sequence continues at coordinate 229,029 of NZ_JBFAXS010000010.1, forward strand.
ATTTCCCGGTACGGCGGGGAATCCGTGATCTGCTGTCCCGCGAGCACAAGGCCGTGCACGCCGTCGACGACGTCCGGCTGACGCTGCGCCGAGGCCGGGTGACCGCGCTGGTCGGCGAGTCCGGGTCGGGCAAGTCGACCGTCGCGCGGCTGCTGGCCCAGTTGTACGGGCGCACCTCCGGTGAGATCCGGCTGCACGGCGAGCCGATCACCGTGCACGGCGGCCGCAAGTTCCGCGCCTACGCGCGCCGCGTACAGATGATCTTCCAGGACCCGTTCGCGTCCCTGAACCCGACGCACACGGTCCGGTACCACCTGACCCGGTCGCTGCGGATCCACGGCCGCGAAGGCGATCTCGAGCAGAACCTGCGCGACCTCCTGGCGCAGGTCCAGCTCACTCCTCCGGAGCGCTATCTGGACAAGTTCCCGCACGAACTGTCCGGTGGTCAGCGCCAGCGCGTCTCGATCGCCCGCGCGCTCGGCGCGGACCCCGAGGCGCTCCTCGCCGACGAGCCGGTGTCGATGCTCGACGTGTCGATCCGGCTCGGCGTCCTGAACCTGCTGCGGGACCTGAAGGAACGACTCAACCTCGCCATCCTCTACATCACCCACGACATCGCCTCGGCCCGGTACTTCGCCGACGAGACCCTGGTGATGTACGCCGGCCGCATGGTCGAGGGCGGCGACTCCGAGACCGTCACGCAGAATCCGGCCCACCCGTACACGCGGTTGCTGATCGACAGCGCGCCGGACCCCGATCGGCTCGGGCAGCTCAGCACACCCGAGGACCAGGCCGGCGGCGAGCCGCCGAGCCTGATCGCGCCGCCCAGCGGCTGCCGGTTCAACCCGCGCTGCGTGCACGCGATGCCCAAGTGCTCGACCGATCTGCCGCCCCGCTTCGAACTGCCGGTCGCCGGTCACTGGGCCGCGTGCTGGCTCTACGAAGAAGGGACGGCGAAGTGAAGTTCCTCCTGCAGCGGCTCGCCTTCTACGTCTTCACCGCGTGGGCCGCGCTGACCATCAACTTCTTCATCCCGCGGCTGATCCCGGGCGACCCGGTGACGTCGCTGATCAACAAGTTCCAGGGCCAGATGAGCACCGACGCGATCAACTCGCTCTACGTGCTGTTCGGCCTGGACAAGAACGCGTCGCTGTGGAGTCAGTACGTCGACTACTGGGGCCAGGTGTTCCGCGGCGACCTCGGATTGTCGTTCACGTTCTTCCCGACCCCGGTCTCGGAGATCCTGCGGCAGAGCCTGCCGTGGACGATCGCGCTGGTCGGTATCACCACGTTCGCCAGCTTCATGATCGGTACGTCGCTCGGCGTGCTGGCCGGCTGGCGGCGCGGATCGGTGATGGACGGATTGTTGCCGGTGACGACGTTCCTGTCGTCGATCCCGTACTTCTGGCTCGGTCTGCTGGCGATCACGCTGCTCGCCGGGCCGGACAGCTTCTTCCCGTCGTCGGGCGGCTACGAGCCCGGGCTCGTGCCGGGCTGGAGCGGCGAGTTCATCGGCAGCGCGATCCAGCACAGCCTGCTGCCGGCGATCACGATCCTGATCTCGTCGGTGAGCGGCTGGATCCTGACCATGCGGAACATGATGGTCACGGTGTCCTCCGAGGACTACATCACCGTCGCACACGCCAAGGGCCTGCCCGAGCGCCGGGTGATGGTCAGCTACGCGGCGCGGAACGCCCTGTTGCCGAACGTTTCCGGCTTCGCGCTGTCGCTCGGCTTCATCGTCGGCGGCACGCTGCTGGTGGAGATCGTGTTCTCCTACCCGGGCATCGGCTACAACCTGTTCCAGGCCGTCGGCGCCAAGGACTACCCGCTGATGCAGGGCGTCTTCCTGGTCATCACGTTGTCCGTGCTGGTCGCCAACCTGCTGGCCGACGTCGCCTATCTCCTGCTCGATCCGCGTACCCGGAAGGAGGGCTGACGATGTCCGCACCAGCCACCACCATCACCGCGGTCACGCCCGAAGGCCCTGAGGTCGCGGCGGCGCCCGCGAAACGCCGCCGGCTGCGGTTCGTCGCGAACCCGAAGGCCGCGACCGGCCTGGTCGTGCTCGCGTTCTTCTGCCTGATCGCGATCATCGGCCCGTGGGTCGCGCCGTACGACCCGTCCGCCCGCAGCAGCGACCTGATCCAGGCGCCGTCCGGCAAGCACTGGTTCGGCACCACGCACCTCGGGCAGGACATCTTCAGCCAGGTGCTCGTCGGCACCCGCGGCGTGATGTTCGTCGGCCTGCTGGCCGGCCTCGTCGCGACCGCGCTGTCGATCCTGATCGGCGTCAGCGCGGGCTTCCTCGGCGGCGCCGCGGACGACAGCCTGTCCGCGCTGTCCAACGTTTTCCTGGTGATTCCGGCGCTCCCGTTGATCATCATCGTCGCGTCCACGATCCCGTCGGCCGGCGACCTGATGGTTGCCTTGGTCATCGGTTTCACGTCCTGGGCCTGGGGCGCGCGGGTGCTGCGGGCGCAAACGCTGTCCTTGCGCCGGCGCGACTACGTCGAGGCCGCGCGGGCGACCGGCGAGAGCACCTGGCGGATCATCACCTTCGAGATCATGCCGAACCTGACCGCGATCATCGCCTCCGGTTTCGTCGGCACCGTGATCTTCGCGGTGATGTCCGAGATCACGCTGGCGTTCATCGGCATCTCCACGATCTCGGAGTGGAACTGGGGAACCATCCTGTTCTGGGCGCAGAGCCAGCAGGCGCTTGCCCAGGGTGCCTGGTGGTGGTTCGTCCCGGCCGGTCTGGCGATCGCGGTCCTCGGCACGGCGCTGTCGCTGATCAACTTCGGCATCGACGAGTTCGTCAGCCCCCGGCTGCGCAGCAGCGGCCGCACCCGGGTGAAGACCAAGGACGGCCACTCGGTGCGGATGCGGGTCGGCTTCACGCCGGTGCTGTCGTCGAAACAGGCGCCGGTGACGCCCGTCGTACGCCGCCGTGAGGAGGAGGTCGCGTGAAGACGCCGGTGCTGGAGATCAAGAACTTCCACGTCGACTACGGCCTCGGTGACGAAGCCGTGCAGGCGGTCCGTGACGTCAACCTGACGCTGCACCGCGGCGAGGTCCTCGGCCTGGCCGGCGAGAGCGGCAGCGGGAAGTCGACGCTGGCGTACGGCGTGACGCGGCTGCTGCCGCCGCCCGGCGTGATCAGCGGCGGGTCGGTGGTCTACCACCCGCCGTCTGGCGACCCGTACGACGTGATGGCGCTGACCGACGCGGAACTGCGGAGATTCCGCTGGGCGGAGACGTCGATCGTGTTCCAGGGCGCGATGAACTCGCTGAACCCGGTGCACAAGGTCTCCACCCAGATGCTCGACGTGATCAAGGCGCACGAGCCACAGCTGTCCCCGCAGGCCCGGATCGCCAGGGCTCAGGAAATGCTGAAACTCGTCGGGATTTCCGCGGACCGGATGGACGCGTACCCGCACCAACTGTCCGGCGGTATGCGGCAGCGCGTGATGATCGGGATGGCGCTCGTGCTCGAGCCGCAGGTCGTGATCATGGACGAGCCGACCACCGCGCTGGACGTGGTGATGCAGCGGCAGATCCTCGCGCAGCTGGTCGAGCTGCGCGAGCGGCTCGGGTTCTCGGTGCTGTTCATCACCCACGACCTGTCGCTGCTGGTCGAGTTCTCGGACCGGATCGCGATCATGTACGGCGGGCGCATCGTCGAGGAAGCCCGCTCCAAGGAGCTCTACACCGACAGCCTGCACCCCTACAGCGAAGGCCTGCTGAAGTCTTTCCCCGCCCTGCGCGGCGAACGGCGCGAGCTCTCCGGGATCCCCGGTTCACCACCCGATCTGCGCGGTATGCCGTCGGGCTGCTCGTTCCATCCGCGATGCCCACAAGCGTTCGAGCGCTGCTCGGCGGAGATCCCGGTCCTGGAGATCCCGTCGGCCCGCAAGGACCCCAACCGATCTGTCGCATGCTGGCTCCCCGGCCGCACAGCCTAGAAAGGCAACCATGAACGAGCGAAGCGAGTTCATCATCGAGCACAGCGCATCTCGAGCCTCATCCGCGCCCGGAGCGAAGCGAGGACGTGGATGAGCACTCCTGAGACCCTCGTCGGAGGGTTCCCGTCCGGCTTCCGGTGGGGTGTCGCAACCTCGGCGTACCAGATCGAGGGTGCGGTGAGCGCGGACGGCCGGACGCCGTCGATCTGGGACACGTTCTGCCGGGTTCCGGGAGCGATCGACAACGGCGACACCGGCGACATCGCCTGCGACCACTACCACCGGATGCCGGCGGACGTGGCCCTGATCAAGGACCTCGGCCTCGACACGTACCGCTTCTCGGTGGCTTGGCCCCGGGTCCAGCCGCGCGGCAAGGGCCCGGTGAACGCAGCCGGGATCGGCTTCTACGACCGGCTGGTCGACGAGTTGCTTGCCCAGGGCATCGACCCGTGGGTGACGCTGTACCACTGGGACCTGCCGCAGGAGCTCGAGGACGCGGGCGGCTGGCCGGTGCGCGACACGGCGTACCGGTTCGCCGAGTACGCGATGCTGGTGTTCGACGCGTTGCAGGACCGGGTGACCACCTGGACCACGCTGAACGAGCCGTGGTGCTCGGCGATGCTCGGCTACGCGTACGGCCTGCACGCCCCGGGCCGGCGGGAGTACCCGGCCGCCATCGCCGCGGTCCACCACCTGCTGCTCGGCCACGGGCTCGCGACCCAGCAGATGCGCGCGGCCGCACCGCGCAAGCTCGACATCGGGATCACGCTCAACGTCGCGACGGCGTACCCGGCCTCGGACGCCGCACCGGACGTCGACGCGGCGCGACGGGCGGACGGGATGGGCCGGCGGATCTACCTCGACCCGCTCGTCCACGGGCACTACCCGGCCGACGTGGTCGCGGACCTCGCCCGCGAAGGGGTCGAGCTGCCGATCGAGGACGGCGACCTGGAGATCATCGCGGCGCCGATCGACGTGCTCGGCGTGAACTACTACTTCAGCCAGAAGTTCACCGGGTACGCCGAGGACGGCAGCACCGTCGACGGCAACGGCCTTCCGGTGAGCCGCGACGTGCCGCTGGGCCGGCCACGCACCGCGATGGACTGGGAGATCGTCCCCGAGGGATTCACCGACCTGCTGCTCGGCATCGCCCGCGACTATCCCGGCCTGCCGATGGTCATCACCGAGAACGGCTCCGCCTTCGACGACGTGGCCGACGAGAACGGGTACGTCGACGACACCGGCCGGACGGCGTACTTCACGTCCCACCTGGGCGCCGTGGCCGATGCGATCGCGCAGGGCGCCGACATCCGCGGGTACCTGGCCTGGTCGTTGATGGACAACTTCGAATGGGCCTACGGCTACGTCAAGCGCTTCGGCATCGTCCGGGTCGACTACGAAACCCAGACCCGGACGCCGAAACAGAGCGCGCTCCACCTGAAGCAACTCGCCGCACTCCACCGGGTCGGCCGAACGGCGTGACCTGAGATCCCACGGGCCGGCGTCACCGGCCCGTGGAGCGGCGCCTACTCCTTGATCTCGCGGCCGTGGACGGTCAGCGCCCAGATGATCAGGATGTCCATCAGGATCATGATGCCCGACCAGAACGGGTGCGCGGCCAGGAATCCGACGTTCACGATCGCGCTCGCCATCGCCACCAGGACGCCGACGATCCGGGCCCACAGCTGGCCGGCGAACACCGCGATACCGGCGCCCGCGACGATGGCGCCGCCGATGATGTGCACCCAGCCCCAGACCGTGTAGGAGACCTGCACGGTGAGGTGCGACTTGTCGACCTGGAAGTAGCCGTCCTCGAACAGGGCGACGAAACCCTGGAGCACGTGGAAGATGCCGAGCAGCACCATGATCACGCCGGCGAACGCGATCCAGCCGACCCAGGCCGACATCGCCGTGGGCTGGACGTGGTACGGCTTCTCCGGCTCAGCCACGTCGGCGGTTTCGTGCGGTCTCGTGGAATGCGACATGGCAGGTCTCCCCTCGACGGAATCCTCGGCTCCAGCCTTCGCCCCGTCGGCCGCGCGTGCCTCATCCGGCGAGGATGAGGCAGGTCAGGCGGGGAGGTGACAGGTTCCTGAGGGTGAGTGAGACGCCACGGCGATCCGGTGCCGACCAGCCCGGGGCCGGCGGACCACGCAGCGTGGGCCGGCTGGTCTGGTGGTGTTGTGCCTGCGTGACGGCCGGTATCGGGATCCTCTGCATCTTCGCCTGGTGGGGGTGGTCGGCCGCGGTCGTGCTGGTGGCGTTCGGCACGCTGGTGGCGGCCGTCGTCGCGTCGTCGGTCTGGTCGGGCGACGACGTCCAGGGGGCGGGTCGCAAGATCGCCAAGACGACAGGCGCCGGCGCCGTCCTCGGCCCCGCCGTAGCCGGCCTGATCGCAGCCTTCGGCTCCGCCGGCCTCCTGATCGCCCTGATCCTCGCGGTGACAATGCCCTCACTCACAGCCCTCGTACGCGCACGCTGGTTCCCACCAGCCCGGCCGGACGACACAGAGCCCCACGGAGCACTGCCCGACGAGACCCAGCCCGGCGACACATGGCCCGACGAGGCACAGTACGGCGGGCCGAAGCCGAGCGAGACCCAGGCGAGCGACGCACAGCCCGGCGAGACACTGCCGGACGAGACACTGCCCGGCGAGACGCGGCCACACCACGCACAGTCCGGCGGGACGCAGCCCGGCGAGGCGCGGCCGCACGAGGCACAGTCCGGCGAGACCCACGCGAACGACGCGCAGCCCGACGACGCGCAGCCCGGCGACGCGCAGCCGGACGACGCGCAGCCCGGCGAGACTCAGCCGGGTCAGGAGCAGCCCGGCGGGACCCAGGTGAACGACGCGCAGCCGGGCGAGGTGTGGCCGGTGGGGGGTCGGGCGGGGGACGCGCCGCCGTCGGGGGCGGCGGCGGAGCTTGCGCGGCTGGATGACGAGGCGCTTTGTCTGGAGTGGCGTCGGAGCTTCTTCCGGTTGGAGGCTGCTTCGACGGCGGGTGCGCGGCTGGCCGTGGTCCAGGAGCGGCAGCGGTATCTCGACGAGCTGCACCGGCGATCGCCGGACGGGCTGGCTGCCTGGTTCGCCTCGGGTGCGCGAGCCTCCGGCGACCCGCTGCCGTACGTCGACGAGACTCGGCGCCGGATCGAGTGACCCGGCGCCGGCCCTGAACCCTCCAGGTCTAGACCTGCGGACCTTGGGCGCTGCTCCAGGGAGCGTCGCCGACGCCGCCCAGGCGGTCCCGGACGTCGGACCACCGCGCGGTGAGGGCCCACAGCACGACCACGTCCAGCGCGATCATCAGCAGCGACCAGACCGGGTAGGCGCCGAACGAGGCGATCTGCGAGACGGCGTGCAGGCAGACCACCACGATCGCGGCGATCCGCGACCAGCCGGTGGCGGCCAGCAGGCCGCCGCCGACGGCCATCAGGAGCAGGCCGGAGATCAGCAGGACCCACCCCCAGGCGGTCGTGTTCACGACGACGAAGTGCTCCGGTTTCGCGGCCAGCCGGTCATCGGCGAACCACGCGACGAACGCCTGGAAGACGTTCACCAGGCCGATCACCATCAGCATCGCGCCGGCGAACACGACGAACCCGGACAGCGCCATCCCTTTCCGTTCGGCGGCCATCGGCGTCGACTCAGGCCTTCACGTCGCGACCGTGCACGGCCAGTGCCCAGATCACGAAGACGTCGACGGCGATCACCATGATCGCCCAGAACGGGTAGTACGGCATGAAGGTGAAGTTGGCGAATGCGCTCAGCACCGCCAGGATGATGCCGACCACCCGCGCCCAGGTCTGTCCGGCCATCACCGCGAAGCCGGCCAGCGCCACCAGCGCACCGCCGATCAGGTGGATCCAGCCCCAGGCGGTGGCGTCGAACTGGAACAGGTAGTTGCGGGTGGCGACGTAGAACTCGTTCTCGAAGAGCGCCACCAGGCCGGAGAACGCCTGGAAGGATCCGGCCATGATCATCATGACGCCGGCGAACAGGACGAAACCGACCGCCCAGCTGCTGGCCTCGTGTTCCTCGCCCGCGGCGTCGTAGTGCGATGCTGCTGCCCCTTGGGTCACTGTCGTTCACTCCCTGGGTGTGTTGGGTCATCACGGTCCGGAGTCCGGCGGCCACAACGGCCTGTCGGTTCCCCGGCCCGGTAGTCGGACGATGCGCCGGGCCGCGCGGACCTGCATCACCCGCTCCGGACGATCTGGTCCCGAAACGCCGCGACCGAGCGGTGGCCGACGCCTCAGGCCGGGATCAGGCCGGGATCAGGCCGGGATCAGGCCGGGATCAGGCCGGGATCAGGCTGAGCGCCCGGGCACGGCGTACGGCCTCGTTGCGCCGTGACACGGCGAGCTTGCGGAGAATGTTGCGGATGTGGGTGCGCACGGTGTTGACCGACACGTACATCTCCAGCGCGATCTCCTCGGTGGTGAGCAGCTCGGACAGGTGACCGAGCACCTCCATCTCCTTCGGCGTGAGCGGCTCGATGATCGGCTCGGCGTTCGCGTGGCCGGGAGCCGGACCGGTGCGGATCCGGACCGTCCTGGTCCGGGGGCCGAGGACGGGCCGCAGCCAGGGGTTCTGGCCGACCAGCTCCGGGTCGGACTCGAGCAGCTGCCGGACGGCCGGGGCCGCCTCCCAGAACGGCCGGCGCAGTTCCTCCGGCCGGGCCAGGCGGACGGCGTCGGCGACCGCGGTTCGCGCGCGGCCGGACTCCCCGCAGTGCAACTCGTACGCCGCCTCCAGCAGCCGGGCGCCGACCGTGGCCTGCAGCGGCATCTCGTTGCCCTGAGCAAGAATGCGGGAGACCGACGCCGCGACACCGGTCCAGTTCTCGCGCTGCAGATGCGCCTGACCGAGCACGAGGGTGCCGACGGCGTCGGTGCGGTCGTCCAGACGCTCGATCATCCGTGCTGCCTCGTCGGGCCAACCCTGGGCGACCTTCAGCTTGGCCGCTTCGACCTGGAGCGGGCGTGCGGGCCAGCCGATGTCGACGCCGGTCCGGTCGGCGGCCGCCTCGACCAGGGCCATGGCCTCGTCGAGCGCTCCGCGAGCCTCGAGCAGACGCGCCTGCACCACGGCCGCCTGGGCTTGCAGGACGGGTTCGTCGCACCCGTCGAACGACCGCATCGCCGCTCTGACGTGGTCGTCGCCGGCCCGGAGCTCGTGGCGTTCGATGCTCACGCCGGCGAGGGCGATCTCGGTCGCGGCCGGAGGCCATTCCGCCGGCCCCCCTGCGTGCTCGGTGAGGGCCACCGACCGGGCCGCCCAGTCGCGAGCGTCGCGCAGCGCGCCCTCGGCGGAATCGAGCAGCGCGAGGTAGCCGAGGCACGCCGCGGTCAGGTTCTCGTATCCCGGCACCACCGCACCCACCGCGGCGACCAGCGCGGCGCGTGCCCCGGCGATGTCGCCGTCCTGCAGGAGCGCCCGCGCCTTGACGGCCCGGACCAGCAGGGCAAGCTCGGGATGGGCCGCGAGCCTCCGCCGGTCCTGCGTGCCGAGTTTCCGCTCGGCCAGGTCGGCGAGCTGCGCGGTGCGCGGATCGCCGGTCAGCGACGAGCACGCGGTCCGGACGATGTCGGCCGCCAGTTCGACGGCCTGATCGTGGTCCGATTCGGGGACCAGCGACGCACAGGCCTGCTCGAGCTCGCGGGTACACCAGGCGGTGTCACGGTCGGTCAGAGCCAGCGCGGCCCTGACCACCCTGGCGGCCGGATCGCCGACGTCGGGCGGCATCTTCCGCAGGGTCACGTACACCCCGCAGCTGTCGTCACCGAGCAGGACCGCGCCGATGGCGAGACCGTCCACGACGTACGCCGAGGCGTCGGTCCAGGCACCGGCCTCGGAGGCCAGGCCGACGGCGGCCTCGAGCAAGCCTTCCCGGGCGAACCAGTCGGCCGCCTTCTTCAGCAGCTGCTGCCGTTGCCGCGGTGACTCGTAGGCGAGTTCGGCGCGCAGCAGGTCGCGCAGGAAGGGATGGTAGCGGTACCAGCCGGGATGGTCGGGCAGCGGCTCGACGAGCACGTTGCCGGCGGACAGCGCCACGAGGGTCTGCCCGGCCGAAGGCCCGCCGAGCTCTTCGATCAGCCCGGGCTGGAGCACGTCGACGACGCTGGTCCGCAGCAGCAGCGACCGTACTTCGGCCGACTGCGTCCGGAGCATCTCGACCGACAGGTACTGGGCGATGTTGCCGCTGTCGCCGGCGAGATGGGCCACCGCCTCGTCCGGATCGTCGCTCCGCTCCAGGTACATGCTCGCGAAACGCAGGCCGACCGCCCAGCCGCGGGTCCGCCGGGTCAGCGCCGTGACGGAGTCGCTGCGCACGCTGATCCGCGACAGGTGGATCAGGCGGGCCGTCTCCGCCTCGGTGAAGGCGAGATCCGCCATCCGGATCTCGGTGATGATCCCTGCCTGGCGGTAGCGCAGCAGCGGAAGCGCGGGATCGACGCGGGTCAGGATCACCACGTGCAGGCGCTGATCGCTGTGCTGCAGCAGGAAGTCGAGGTCGCTCGACTGCTCGGCGCCGGCGATCTCGTAGCCGTCCAGCACAAGCGTCACCGGGTGCGTCCGCAGGGCCAGCGCCGAAGCGAGCTCGGTGAGCAGCTGGGAGTGGGCGTCCGCGGTGTCGTCACGGGCTCCCGGCAGGACCACGCCCTGCCGGCGAAGGGCTTCGACGACCTCGGCCAGGAACATCGCCGCCGGGACGTCTTGCTCCTCCAGCGTCAGCCAGGCAATGCCCCGCCCGGTCGCTGCCCGCCGGGCCGCAGCCCAGGCGGCAACGAGGGCGGTCTTCCCACTACCGGCCGGAGCGCTGACCAGTGTCAGCGGCAATTCGGCGCCCCGGTCCAAACGCTTGTTGAGGCGCGGCCGGTCGACGTACCGCCGCGGACGTCGCGGGATACCGAACCGAACCGCCGACAAGGGATCGACGGACCCTGCGCCGTCGACCCCAGCGGACTGCTCGGTTCCGTACTTCCCCCCCATGAGCCATACCGTGACCCCGCTGGAGCCCGAGGGCATCACCCGAAGGGGGTAATGCCGGGCGAATGCGCGTAGCATAGGGCGAGACAGGGTTGGTCGTGGGGGCGCGATTCAGACCGAGTGCCTCGTCGCGGGGGCGATGTGATCCGGGGCTACTCAGGACCAGCGCTCGGTACCCGTGCGTTTGTCCGTCGTCCAGATGGAGGGGCCTTCGGTACGGACTGCGTGCGGTCGACAGGGTCGGGGCAATGTCACCTGCTGACGCCGAACAGTTCCTTTTCGATGCCTCCGAGGCGTCGGACGTCCACCTGCTCACTACCAAGCTGGCGCGGCCGCGCGTGCCGTCGACGTACGTCGACCGCCCGCGGATCGCCGGCATGCTCGACGAGGGCACGCGGCGCGCGCTGACGGTGGTGAGCGCGGGCGCCGGCTGGGGAAAGACACTGGCGACGGCGTCATGGGCCGCGGCGCTCCCGGTCCCGGGGTCGGTGGCGTGGCTCTCGCTCGACGAGAGCGACAACCATCCGCGCTCCTTCTGGACCTCGTTCGTGGCCGCAATCCGCAGCGCCACCGAGATCCCCCGCGGGAACCCGCTGGCGGGTCTCGCGCCGGGCCTCGGGGCCAGGGAAGGCAACCATCGCCGGCTCGTCGCCGGGCTGACCGGGCTGCCGGAGCCGGTCGTCGTCGTCCTCGACGACTTCCAGATCGTGCGCGAACCGGCGGTGCTCACCGGGATCGCCGAGCTGCTGCGGCACCCACCCGAGCAGTTGCGACTGGTGCTGCTGTCGAGGGCGGTTCCCGCACTTCCGCTGCGCCGCCTCGAACTCAGGGGCGAGCTGGCCGAGATCCGCTCCCATGACCTCGCCTTCGACGTCCCCGAGGCGCTGGCGCTGTTCGCCGCCGACGGCGTCCCGATCGAGCCGGACGAGGCACGGTTGCTCGTCGACCGGACCGAAGGCTGGCCGGCCGGGCTCCAGCTGGCGGCCTACTTCCTCAAACGCGGAGGACCGGACCGGACCGCGGCGGACTTCGCCGGCAACGACCAGGCGGTGAGCGACTACCTCGTCGAGGAGGTTCTCACCAACCAGCCGCCCGAGCTCCAGCAGTTCCTGCTGCGGACCTCCGTGACCGAACGGCTGACCGGCGGTCTCGCCCAGGCGCTGACCGACGATTCCCGCGGGCAGCGCTTCCTGGAGCTGCTCGAGAGGTCGAACGCGTTCGTGGTCGGGCTGAGCCCGGACCGGCACTGGTACCGGTACCACCCGATGCTCCGGGAGATGCTGCGTCACCAGTTGACGCTCGTCGAGCCGGAGATCGTGCCCGACCTGGAACGGCGGGCCGCCCTCTGGTTCGCGGCGAACGGTCAGCCGATCGAGGCGTTGCGGCACAGCGCGGACGCGGCCGACTGGGCGCTGCTCGGCCGGCTGTTCGTCACCAGGGCCGCCCCGCTGATGGTTTCGTCCGAACGCTCGGCGGTCGCGGCGCAACTGGCCCGCATTCCGGCCGGCCGGCTCACCGAGGCCCCGGCGCTGGCCGTGGCCGCCGCGGCTCTGTGTATGCACGCCGGCCGGGTGCAGGAGATGCGTCCGCACCTGGACCGGGCCCGGGCACAGCTGGACCGGACGAGTCCGGAGGCGCGGATCGGCACCTCGATCGCGATCCATGTGTTCTCGGCCGCCGTCACGCGCTCGCGCGGAGACATCGACGCCCTGGTCGCGGACTCCGCGGCGGCGCTCGGCGAGACGTCCGGACCGGGTGCGTCGCTTCCGGCGGCCGATCAGTACCGCGCGATCGCCTTGAGCAATCTGGGCACCGGCCTGCTGTGGTGCGACGCCTTCGACGAGGCCGAGGCGCGTCTGCAGGAAGGGCTCCGGCTCACCACCGCCCATCGGCTGGACGCCTCCCGGATCAACGTCCTGGCCCATCTGGGGCTCGCCGCCGCCGTCTCCGGCCGGCTGCAACGGGGTTTCGGGTACGCCACCCAGGCCGTCGAACTCGTCGAAGCCCGCGGCTGGGAGCCGCTCCCGCAGGCCGCAACGGCGTACCTGGCGCTGTCGCTCACCCACCTTCGGTGGAACGACCTCGACGAGGCGCAGAGCCAGCTGGCCCGCGGCGCCGAGGCCGCGCGTCCGGAACTGACGGCCAGGTGCGCGGCCGGTCTGGCGCAGGCCCGTCTGTACGCGTCCCTCGGCCGGGTCGAGGCGGCGCGCGAGCAGCTGGCGCGCGTGCGCGGCGAGATCGAGCGGTGGCGGCCACCGGTTCTGCTGCAGCGGTGGTATGCCGTCACCGAGGCCGAGATCGACCTTGCGGCGGACGACCCGACGGCGGCGATCGCCAGGTTCGATGCGCCGACGGGCTATCAGCCGCCCTTCGATCGGGAGCAGACCTGCCTGGCGGAAGCGTTCCTCGCCTGCGGTGACACGCAACGCGCCGAGGCGATCCTCTCGCCGCTGCGAGTCAGCACGAACGATCCCACCGCCGCGGTGGAGGTCTGGCTGCTCACCGCGCTGTTGGCCGACCGGCAGGGTGCGACCGACCGCGCCCTCGGCGCCCTCGGCCGGGCGGTGGACGCCGCACGGCGCGAGGGCGTCCGCCGGCCGTTCCTGTTCGGGCCCACGGATCGGCTGTCGCGGCTGCTGCCGCTGACCGCGCGATGGGATCCCGAGGCCGCCGCCTTCCTGGACGAGCTGATCGCGGGCCTGGGCCTGGTCAAGCCGCCGGGCGCGCTGGTCGCCCCGACGACCGAGCCGCTGACGGACCGTGAGCTGACCGTCCTGAACTACCTGCCGACGATGATGACCAACGCAGAGATCGCGGTGGAGCTGTTCGTGTCGGTGAACACGGTGAAAGCACACCTCAAGCGGATCTTCCAGAAGCTGGGCGTGACCAGACGCCGGGACGCCGTACGGCGCGCCCGCGAGCTCGGCCTGCTGAGCAAGCGGCCCGGCCGATGATGCCGACCGGCCCGGGGTGGGCCGAGATCGTCCGCCGAGGGTGAAGCCTGCTCGGGCCGGCCGCGCCTACCGTCGGCTCACAGGTGGACTGTGCGATCGGCCGGTGGGATCGATCCGCACCCGGCCACCGCCGTCGCTCTTGGTGTCATTCTCTGAGGGGTGGGTGGCGCCAAGAGCCGGCAGCCGCAGGCTGCCGCGTCCCTGGTGATGTGGAGGGTGCCGTGGTCATCCACCGAGTCATTGACCGAGCCGATCGGCGACCTGGCGAAGGGCTGGGAACATGAGCGGGCCGACGCCGTCCCACGGCGCCGGCAGGAACCAGGGCGGCAGTTCCGCCGGCAGCACGATCTGGTCATGGTCGGCCCATCTCGCCACGGCGGCCGGCCTCGGTTGTGCGCTCGTCAGCTGGGACGTGACCACCGTCGTACTCTGCGTGGTTCTGCTCGTGCTGGTGACCGGCGTCATCGCAGCGTCCCTGTGGGCAGAGGACGGACGGCGTGCGGTGCCCCGAATCCTCCGGGTCGCTTTCAGTGGCGGGCTGGCAGCCCCGGCAGCGGTGGCGCTGATCGTCGTGCTCAAGCTCGCCGGCGTCCTGCTGGTGCTGGCACTGGTGGCGACGGCACCTCCGGTCACCTCGTTCTTCAGGGCGCGACGGGAAGCCAAGGGCGACGTTCCGGGCACCCCGCCGGGGTCGCCCGCAGCTCGCATCCCCGCGACGTCGCTCGTCGGCGGGCCCGCGGCCGAGCCGGTCATGGAGCTCGAGTCCCTCGACGACGAGGCGGTGTGTCTCGCCTGGCGGCGAAGCTTCCGCCGGCTGGAGGCAGCCGTCACGGCGGCGGAGCGTCTGGCCGTCGTCGAACAGCGGCAGCGCTATCTCGACGAACTCGACCGGCGCTCCCCGGACGGAGTCGCGGCCTGGCTCGCCGCCGGCGCGCGAGCGTCCGGCAACCCCCTGCCGTACGTCGCCGACCACCGGCGCCGGGCAAGCTGACTACTTCGCGGCGCCCGGAACGGCTTGTCCCGGAACCATCGGCGGGGCCTGGGACACCGACCTGCCCGCACCGACCAGGACCTGTACGACGGCCAGCAACCCGACGACGAGCACGAGCGACCAGAACAGCCGGGACACCGACATGTTGTTGCCCCAGAGCAGTACGACGGCGCCCACAAGGCCGGCCACCACACGCAACCATCCGGCGTTCGGCGCGACCCATCGGCCGGCGTTGCCGACCGGTCCGTCAGCGAGCGAACCACCGATGTTCTCCAGCCCGCCCCGGACCGTGCCGCGGACGGCGGATCCGTACTTGTTGGCACCGGCGAACCAGCCGACGACGATCAGGATCAGGCCCAGCCAGAGCATGACCTGCCGACCTCGGTCCAGGTAGACGAGCAGGGTGTTGTAGAAGACCCGGCTCGCCGGGCCGAACACCGTTCCGGCGAGAGCGTCGCTGAACAGCTGGCGCCCGACGGAGATGGCCAGCGCCAAGAGCAGCGCGTTCGCCGCCAGCGCCGCGCCGATCACCACCGTAGTCCGCGGACGCCGGCGGGAGAGCACGAGCGCGGCCAGATAGAGGCCGGCGACGACCACGATCAGCCACTGCGCCAACGGGTTCGCGAGGGCGTAGATGTTCTTGAGCTGCTTCAGCTGCGGCGCTTCCAGCAAGACGATCTGCTTGTCGATATTGGGGACCGGGATGTTCTGCACGATCGTGAGGCCGCGGTCGACGAGGCGTTGCTTGACCCGCTCGATGACCTCGGAGACGTCGAGGACGACCTGGTCGCCCTGGAGCTGCACGGCCCCCGACTGGTCACCGTTCAGCAGCCGTTGCAGGGATTGCTGGGCTCTGGTGTTGACCGCGGTCCAGAGGTCGGCGAACTCGTCCGAGGCGAGGAACTCCCGGACCTGGCGGTCGATCAGGCTGTTGATCGCGGCGGCCAACGGTCCGACGAGTCGTTGCAGCCGGGGCCGGTCGGTGATCACCCCGGAGAACACGTCGTTGAGGAGTGCCTCGATGTCGACCTGTTGCTGGATCGTGTCGGTCACCTTCGTCGCGATGGCGTTCTGGACCTCGGGCGAGTTCACCAGCGGCCCCACCGTGTTCACGTAGCGTGTGGTGTCGTTGAGGGTCCGCTGCCCCCAATAGGCGATGCCTGCCGGCGTCGTCAGCAAAGCCGCCAGCAGCAGGCAGATCACCACCGCGGCCGATCGGCCCCTCGACGGCCGCTCCGCAGCGGGCGCGGCGGGCGCAGGGGGCTCGGGAGCTGGCACCGTCGGGCCTGGATCGGACATGCTGCGCCTCCTCGACCGTCGTCTGAGGGATCGATCGTCTCCGCAGCAGGCAGCCCGAACCTCACCCTGCGTGGATGAAGCAGCCCAGTGCCCGCGCCGGCAGGGCCTCATCCGCGTGGGGTGAGGTGCCGGTGCGGCGACCGGGACAGCATCCAGATGAGGAGCCACCGGTTCCGGCGGCTCCCGTCGCACGAGAGGGGATCTCGAATGGCTGCGAAACGGGCCCCGGGGGCCATGGCCGGTTTGGTTGTCTTCGCGGGCGTGATGCTCGTGGTCATAGGGCTGGTCAACGTGTTCGAAGGATTCGTCGCGCTGTTCGACGACAAGCGTCTGGCCATCACGCCGGACAAGCTCATCGTCGTGGACGTGACCGGCTGGGGATGGTTCCTGCTGATCTCCGGGCTGCTCCTGCTGGCCGTCGGATGCGGCCTGCTGGCGGCGCAGACGTGGGCCAGGATCACGGCCATCATCGTCGTCGGACTGCACGTGATCCTGCAGATCGTGTCGCTCGGCGCCTACCCGGTGTGGTCACTGCTGATGATCGCGCTGGACACCGCCGTGCTGTACGCGCTCACCGCCGGGTGGAGCGGGGCGCGCGAGCGGATCGAACGGCGCGCCGAGGCCACCTGGAACGGTCAGGAGGGCGAGGTTCCGCAGTCGGCGGCCGAACAGCGCGTACCGCCGATGGGGTGAGCGTCGGCAGGCAGACTCACCCGGTCGCGTGTCCTGCCGGCAATCGAGCACGTCCGTCCGCGGACGTGCTCGATCCCTGTCCGGGACTCACCGCCGGGAGCTCTCGTCGTCGGCGTCCGGCTGCGGGTCCCGCCACTGCGCGCCGGTCTGCCGGACGTACTCCGCGACGGCGTCGTCGAGGGTCGGCAGGAAGTGCGCCGGATCGATCGTCCGGGTGAGCTCGTACCGCTCGATCTTCGCGCGCACCGGGTCCTTCATCTCCGCGAAGACCAGGGACACCCCGCGGGCGTTCAGCCAGGCGTCGAGCTCCTGCAGCATGTCGGAGGCCGTGGTGTCGACGTCGGTGATCGGCTCGGCGGCGATCACGATCCAGCGCAGGCCGGGCCGGTCGCCGGCGATCTCCCGCACCGTGTCGCTGAAGATCCGCGCGTTCGCGAAGATCAGCGGCGCGTCGAACCGGAGGACGACCAGGCCAGGCAGCAGCTGGGCGTGGGGATAGCTGACGGTGTCGTGCAGGCCGGCGATCCCGCCCACCCGGCCGAGCTCGGCCTGGTGCGGCCACCAGGCGCGGCGGAAGACGTTCAGGATGGACAGGGCCACGGCGATGCCGATGCCTGGCAGGACTCCCAGCAGGGCCACACCGAGCAGCGCCACGACGGACAGCAGGAACTCCGTACGACGCTGGTGCCACAGACGGCGCGTACCGCGGATGTCGGCCAGGGACAACGCGGCCGCGATGACGATCGCGCCGAGCGTCGGCTGCGGGACGTACTGCATCAAGGAGGTGGCGAAGACCACGACCACAGTGATCACCGCGGCGCCGACGATGCCGGTCACCTGGGACCGGGAGCCGGCCTGCTCGGCGACGGCGGTGCGGGACCCGCTGGTACTCACCGGGAAGCCCTGGAAGAAGCCGGCCGCGATGTTCGCGACGCCGATACCGACCATCTCCTGGTTACCGCGCACGCGATCGCCCTTGCGCGCGGCGAACGCCGAGGCCGTGGACATCGTGTCGGCCAGCGCGACGACGGCGATCGCGAGCGCCCCGGCGAGCAGCGGCGGCAGATCGTCCCACCCGACCGAGGGGATCGTGAAGGGCGGGAATCCTTGCGGCAGCACGCCGATCGTGTCGACGTCGTGGTCCTGCAGATCGAACGCGTTCACCACGAGGGCGGCCAGGACCACGACGACCAGGACGCTCGGCACCTTGGGCAGCAGCCGGTTCAGGAGCAGGATGCCGATCAGCGAGCCGATCCCGAGGACCGCGGCCGTCGCGTTGGCCTCGCCGTTCGCGAGCCCCGAGAAGAAGTCGCGCGTCTCGGCGATCAGCCCGTCGGCGTCGACCGAGAAACCGAAGAGCTTGTCGAGCTGGCCGACGATGATGGTCAGGGCGAGCCCGTTCAGGTAACCGATCTGGGTCGGCTTGGACAGCAGGTCCGCCACGAACCCGAGCCGGGCCACGCCGGCCACTGTCATCACCACGCCGACCATCACGGCCAGCATGGAGGCGAGCGCGACCGCACGACCCGGGTCCCCGCCGGCCAGCAGCAGCGGCGCGAGCGTCGCCGCGATCATCGGTCCGAGGGACGAGTCCGGGCCGAGCACCAGCACCCTGGAGGGCCCGAACACCGCGTACCCGAGCAGGCAAAGGATCGAGGTGTAGAGACCGGTCACCGGCGGCAGCCCGGCCAGCTCGGCGTACGCCATCCCCTGCGGCACCAGGAGGGCCGACAGGACGAGGCCGGCGACGACATCCTTCGGAAGCCACGCGCGCCGGTACGACGCGGCCACGTCCAGGCCGGGCACGTACTCGCGCCACCGGGACGGCTTCGCGTCGGGTCGAGCGGTGCCTTCGGCCATGGTCGTCGCCCTGCTCGCCTACTCGCCCGCGAACGGATCGGGCGCCGCGCCCTCGGGCGCCTGCTTCTCCAGGGCGGTCTTGATCTCCTGCAGCGCCGCCCGGGCGTCCTTGCCGACCTTCGGATAGCGGGGATCGATCTCGATCAGCGTGTTGGCGATCACGGCGGCCGCGGCGATCCGCGCGTACCACTTGCGGTCGGCGGGGATCACGTACCAGGGCGCCCACTCGGTGCTCGTCCTGGACAGCATCCGCGAGAACGCCCGCTGGTAGGAGTCCCAGTACTCGCGCTCGCGGACGTCGGCCGCGGAGAACTTCCAGTTGTGGTCGCGCAGGTCGATCCGGCGCAGGAAGCGGATCCGCTGTTCCTCGTGGGACAGGTTCAGGAAGAGCTTCACGATCTTGATGCCGTTGGCGCTGAGCATCCGCTCCCACTCGTTGATCTCGTGGTAGCGGCGCTTCCACACCCCCTTCCGGGTGCCGCGCGGGAGCTTCTGCCGGTCGAGGAGTTCCTGGTGCACGCGGACGACGAGCACCTCCTCGTAGTGCGACCGGTTGAAGATCCCGATCTGCCCGCGGGACGGCAGGCGCACCCCGTACCGCCACAGGTAGTCGTGGTCCAGCTCCTCGCTCGAGGGGACCTTGAAGCTGTGCACCGCCACCCCCTGGGGGTTGACCCCGGTCATGACGTGCCGGATCGTGCCGTCCTTCCCCGCGGCGTCCAGCGCCTGCAGGACCACCAGCACACCGTGGGTGTTGTCGGCGTACAGCCGGGACTGGTACTCGGACAGCAGTTCGGTGCCCTGGACCAGCAGTTTGCGGCCGCGCTTCTTCGAACCGATCGTTCCCTTGAAGTCCGGCGCGAAATCCCTGCCCAGCCGCACCTTCTGGCCCGGTTCGACGCGGAACGGCGCGATGAAGTCGGCGATCCGCTGTTCGCGAGATGTCATGGTCTCCCCCTACCTTCAGCCGGCCTGCTGCCGGACGCGAGCCGGAGCGACGGCGTCCTCCGGGCGGAGCCGCACCGGCGTCCGTCGCTTGCGCCGGGTGACCAGCTTGTCCGCCTCGACGGCGATCGGAAGCAGGGCGGCCAGGCCGAAACAGGTGAGCCACTGGCGCGGG
This sequence comes from Kribbella sp. NPDC051936, assembly GCF_040680955.1. NCBI lineage: Bacteria > Bacillati > Actinomycetota > Actinomycetes > Propionibacteriales > Kribbellaceae > Kribbella > Kribbella sp. NPDC051936. The sequence goes on from NZ_JBFAXS010000010.1 coordinate 248,905, forward strand.
CTGAGCTCGACGGTCAGCAGACCGGACTGCAACGTCGGCAGTTCGCTGGCCAGGAACAACAACACGATGGGGATCACCGCGATCGCCGCCGCCTTCACGATCGGCGGGGTCAGACCGCTGGCCGGGGCGCGCCGGTTGACCACCGAGTTGAACGCGGTCCCCACGCCCATCACCACGAAGGTCATCGTCATCGACACCGTGCCCTGTGTCGCACTCGGATCGTCCGGCCCCGCGACCAGCGGCGCCAAGGCGGCCAGGAAGAGCACGAACGCGTAACCGACCCACCGGATCACCGCGTTCCGGTTCGTGATCGGTACGGCGGGGTCGCGCGGCGGACGGCGCATGACCTCGGGATCACCGGGATCGATCGCGATCACCACGACACCGACGGCGGTGGCGAAGAACAGCAGGAACAGCACCATCGACGGCGTCATCGCCACACCGTCGTTGATGTCGAACGCGGTCGCGGCCAGGAAGAGCAGCACGAGCGAGAGCAGTTGCGTCATCTGGTACCGGACGTACGAGACGACCTTGTCGTAGACGCGCCGGCCGATCTCCACCGCGTGCACGAGCGTCCCGAAGTTGTCGTCGGTGAGCACCATCCGCGCGGCCTGTTTGGTGACCTCGCTGCCGCTGCCCATCGCCACCCCGATGTCGGCCTGCTTGAGCGCGGCCGCGTCGTTGACCGCGTCACCGGTCATCGCGACGATCATGCCCTGCTCCTGCATGGCCCGGGCCAGGCGCAGCTTGTCCTGCGGGGTGACCCGCCCGAACACGTGCAGCTCGGGCAGTCGCTGCTTCAGCTGCTCGTCGGTCAGCGCCGCCAGTTCCTGGCCGCTGATCGCGCCCGGCCCCAGGCCCAGCTGCTCGCCGATCGCCTGGGCGGTGACCGCGTGGTCGCCGGTGATCATCCGGACGTCGATGCCGGCCGCGAGCGCCGTACGGACCGCGCTCTTCGCCTCCACCCGGAGCGGGTCGATGATGCCGGCCATCCCGACGAACGACAGCCCGGTGGTCAGCGCCATCGGATCCGCGGTCATCGTCGCCAGCTCGTCGTCGCCGACCAGGCGGGCCGCGAACGCGAGCACCCGCAGGCCCTGCCGCCCCATCCGCAGGTTGGCCTCGTCGATGCCGGGCCGCCCGTCGGCGATCGGGATCTGCGAGCCGCTGAGCGGTCCGCCGACCTGGCTGCAGCGGGCCACCACGACGTCCGGCGCGCCCTTGACCAGCTCGATGACGTGCTCGGCGCCGTCGACGGTCACCCGGTGGAACGTCGCCATGAACTTGTACTCGGAGTCGAACGGGACCTCGGCCAGCCGCGGGTACCGACGCCGGGTCTCCTCCGCGTCGACGCCGAGCTTGGCGGCCAGGACGACCAGCGCCGCCTCGGTCGGGTCGCCGATCACCGAACCGTCGTCGCCGACGACCGCGTCGCTGTCGAGGGCCAGCCCGAGACCGAGCCGCGTGAAGTCGGGAACGGGGACGCCGGCCGCCGACCGGATCGCGCCGCTCATCCGGTAGCCCTGGCCGTCGACGGTGAACCAGGAACCGCCGGCGTACAACGTCGAGACCATCATCTGGTTCAGCGTCAGCGTCCCGGTCTTGTCGGTGTTGATCGCGTTCGTCGCACCGAGGGTCTCGACGTCGGTCAGGTTCTTCACCACGGCCTTCGCGTCGGCCAGCTGCCGGGCGCCGAGCGAGAGCAGGCCCGAGACGAACGCCGGCATGCCGGTCGGGATCGCCGAGATCGCCATCGCGGTCCCGAGCAGCAGCAGGTCCTTGCCCGGTATCCCGCGGATCAGGCCGACCACCACGATGATCGCGACCGCTCCCCAGGCGATGATTCCGAGCACCTTCGTCAGGGAGTCCAGCTCCCGCTGCAGCGGTGACCGCGTCCGCGTCACGGATGTGAGCATCGTCGCGATCCGGCCCATCTGCGTCTGCAGGCCGGTGGCGGTGACCACCACCGTGCCGGTTCCCCGGGTGACCGACGTCCCCTGGAACAGCATGTCGGTCTGGTCGCCCAGGCCGACGTCGGAGCTGTCCAGCGCGTTGGCGTCCTTGGCGATCGGCGCGCTCTCACCGGTCAGCGCAGCCTCCTGCGCCTCCAGCGTTGCCGACTGCACGATGCGTCCGTCCGCGGGCACGATGTCACCGGCCTCGACCTGGACGATGTCGCCCGGAACGACCTCGGTGGCGGGGATCATCGCCGGCTCGCCGTCGCGGACCACCCGCGCCTGCGGGACCTGCAAGGTGGCGAGAGCGTTCACGCTCGCCCGCGCCGTCAACTCCTGGCGGGTGCCGAGACCGACGTTCAGCACGATCAGCAGGGCGACGATGATGCCGGTCGACAGCTCGCCGATCAGCAGGCTGACGACCACGACTCCGATCAGCATGATGTTCATCGGGTCGCGCAACTGCTGGCCCGCGACGGCCCAGACCGAGGGCGGCTTCTCGGCCGGGATCTCGTTGGGGCCGTACGACGAGAGCCGTTGGGCCGCCTCGGTCGCGGACAGCCCCGACCCGGTGTCGGATCCCGCCGCCGCGACCACCGCGTCCGGCGGCAGCGCGTACGGCGCCGTCTCGCCCCCGGTCGCTGAGGGTACTGCCATACCGATCTCACCCACGGTGCTGTCCTCTCCTCGGGGCGACGGGCCGGCCTCAAACCTGTTGCAGAGCGTCGATCCGGTTCGAGCTGATGGCCTTGGCGAAGTCCGCGAAGTCCTGGTCGTTCTGGGTCGCGTAACGTTCGGAGAAGTCGGTGATCGCGTTGTCGAAGCTGTCGTCCTCGCCGAGGTAGGCGGAGATGGCGACCGGGTCGCCGGACCGTGCGTGCGCCCGGGCCAGTGTCCATCCGCACGTGCGGCCGTAGAAGGCGAGTTCCGCGGGCTTCAGCATCTCCACGAGCGCCGAGCCCTTCATGTCGCGCAACTGGCGCCAGTAGTAGTACCGGCCGGGCTCCACTCCTTCGGACCAGCCCAGAAAGATGTCGCTGCTGGCCTGCATCAGGCGTTGCCCGTGCACGACCCGCTCGCCCGACTGCGCGAATTCGCTCTTCGGCAACGGTCCTTCGAGCACCGACTGGGTGGCCTCCTTGACCTGCAGGAACAGCGGATCGTCGCGGTCGCGGCCCTGCAGCAGGACGATGAACGCCCGGGTTCCGACGCTGCCGACACCGACGACCTTGCGGGCCCAGTCGATGACCTCGAAGCGCTCCAGAAGGCGCCGCAGCTCGGGGCGGAGGCTGGCGCGGTAGCCGGTGAACAGATTGATCACGACCTCCTCGAAGTCGGCGGGTTCCCGGCCGTACACCACGTGCAGCTCGCGGGCGGGGACGATCACCGGCGGGGCGCTGACGATCCGGTAGCGGCCGTCGACCTCCTCGCTGAGCTTGGACAGGGCCTGGTCGCTGTTGCGGGAATGTGCCTTCAGCGCGTTCTTCTGGAAGCGCTTCTGGGCCTCCTTCACCTGCTTCTGCGTCATCCCGGTGATGCCCTCGTCCTCGCCGGTCTTCTTCTGCTTGCCCTTCTTGCCATCTTTGCCGGACCCTTTGGCCCGGCCGCTGGCCGCGAAGAACGCGTCCACCGACTCCTTGATCTGGTCCTCGGCCAGGTGCGCGTACCAGACGTCGAGGGTTCGCATCCCGGCGAACTGGGCCATCGCCTCCCGGTAGGAGGTGACACAGCCTTTCGTGATCGCCTGCGCGTCCGGCGTCGAGCAGCCGTTGTTCTGCGCCGCCACCATGAAGCTCGCGGCCAGCCGTTCGACGTCGTACTCGAACGGCCCCGGCAGCGTCTCGTCGAAGTCGTTGATGTCGAACACCAGGTTGCGCTCGGGCGAGGCGAAGACGCCGAAGTTCGACAGATGGGCGTCACCGCACAACTGGACCTGGAGACCGGACGTCGGTGTCGCGGCGAGGTCGACCGCCATGATCTTGGCGGCGCCGCGGTAGAACGTGAACGGCGACGCCATCATCCGGCCGTGCCGGACCGGGACCAGGTCCGCGTCCCGGCGGAGGTTCTGTTCCTCGATGAGCGAGACCGGGTCGGGCCGGTCCGCGGCCGGCCGCCAGCCTGCGTGGCTGTCCGGCGGCACATGCGTGCGAGCCTCGAGTCCCTGGGCCTGCCGCTCCTGCAATGTCAGATGGTGCACCTTGGTGGGCATGGCCGGCCGCCCCTCTCCTCGTCGCCGGTGCGGCTCGCCGGACGAGCCGGACACGCGGCCCTGCGATCCGCGTACGGCGCCGACGATTCAGCACAACCCGCGCCCTCGCATCACCCCTGATGGACGAGCGGGCCAGGCGGCCGTTTCCGGGACGGATTCATCCTGGGTGTGGGATGCCGCCGCGGGCCCCGTGGGTGTGACGTGGTCACCATGAGGCGACGGGTGGCGGCGGTGGTGGCGCTGTTGGCCGGGACGGCGACTGCCGTTCTCGGTGTGATTGTCGCGGTCAAGGAGTTCCCGCGGGGGCTTGCCGTCGTAGCCTGCCTGGTGATCGCGGTCTTGGCCGCCTGGTACGGCGCGCTGCGGCGCGGCGTCGCCCGCGTGGCCGGGCTGTACATCGCCGGGATCGCGGCCGCCGGTGCGATCGTCCTGATCGCGGTGGGCGGCAAGTTCGGCGTCGACCTGCTCGTCCTGGCCGGTGTCCTGCTGACACTGGCCGCGACCCGCGCCGCCTTCCTCGCCCGCGCGGAGCTGCCGCGGGCTGTCGCTCCGCAGCGGGCGGTGCTGTTCTACAACCCGCGTTCCGGCGGCGGCAAGGCGGAGCGGTTCGCGCTCGCCGAGGAAGCGCGCCGCCGCGGCATCGAGCCGATCGAGCTCAAGCCCGGGGAGGACCTCGAGACCCTGGTCCGCGATGCGGTGGCACGGGGGGCCGACGGGCTCGCGATGGCCGGCGGCGACGGCTCGCAGGCGATCGTCGCGGCGATCGCTGCCGAGCACTCGTTGCCGTACGCCTGCGTGCCCGCCGGCACCCGCAACCACTTCGCCCTCGACCTCGGGGTCGACCGGGACGACGTCGTCGGCGCCCTGGACGCATTCGTCGACGGCGGTCAACGGTGGGTCGATCTTGCCGAGGTCAACGGCAGGGTGTTCGTCAACAACGTGTCGCTCGGCCTGTACGCCGAAGCCGTCCAGCGCAGCGGTTACCGGGAGGCCAAGCTCCGCACGCTGCTCGACACCGTGCCGGACGCGCTCGGCGCCGGCGGCAGCGAGCTCGACATGCGCTGGACCGGGCCCGGTGGCGACGGACACCGGGGCGGTGTGGCTGTGCTGGTCTCCAACAACCGCTACCGCCTCGGTCGTGCCGTCGGCTCCGGCACGCGGCCGCGCATCGACGACGGTCTGCTCGGCATCACCGTGCTCGGGGCGCCACCGGAGGCCGGCCACCGGCGTGTCCAGCGCCCGTGGCGCGAGTGGTCGGCGCCGACCTTCGAGATCGAGGCCGATCGCCCCCTCCCGGCGGGTATCGACGGGGAGGCCCTCGTCCTCGACGCACCGCTGCGGTTCCGGATCCGGCCCGGAGTCCTCCAGGTACGGATCGCCCACCAGCACCCCGGATCGTCACCGTCGGCGACAGCTCCCGAGGGTCTGCGCGACGGCCTGGCCGAGCTGGTGCGCATCGCGCTCGGCCGGGACCGGAAACCCGCCGGATGACACCGGCCAGGGACCCTGACGAGGGCGGTCGGCTCTTACGCTCGCTGCGGCGTCTCGAGGCCTACGACCACGCGCTGTTCGGGTCGGTGGCGCGACTGTCCGTACCGGTTCTGGACGAGCCGTTGCGGCGGGTGTCCGATTTCGCGAACTTCTCCAAGCCGTGGTTCCTGACGGCGGGCGCCCTCGCCCTGTTCGGCGGTCCGCGGGGACGGCGGGCGGCGGTGACGGGCCTGAGCGCGGTCGGGGCCGCGTCCTTGCTGGTGAACCAGCCGATGAAGCGGATGGCGAGTGAGCGCACGCGTCCCGACCGCGGCGGCCACGGCGTGCCGGTCGAGCGATGGGTTCCGATGCCGTCCTCCGGGTCGTTCCCGTCCGGACACTCCGCGTCGGCAGCAGCCTTCGCCGTCGCCGTCGGCGGGGTTCTGCCCAGACTCCGGCGGCCCCTGCTGGCCGCGGCGTCGGTCGTCGCCTTCTCGCGGGTGTACACCGGCGTGCACTACCCGAGCGACGTTCTGGCCGGCGTCAGCGTCGGTGCGGTGTTCGGGCGATTGGCCGCCCGGATCGCGCTGCGTCGCCGGTCACGGTCGTCAACGCCGGCCCAGCTGACGATGGGCGGGCCGTCGGGACCGCGGGCCCGGGCCTGAGTCGTCGTGCGCTTGCTCGTGCCGGACGTACCACCCGCCCAACGGGCCGGCCGAGACGCCGTGCAGTACGACGCTCATCAGCACGGTGAGGGCCACGGCCGCGATCGCGGGTTGCACCGACCCGGTCGTCCCCAATTCCTCGATCGCGAGCAAGGCGAACACGACCGACGCCAGGCCGCGGGGCCCGAACCAGCCGAGGAACAGAACCGTACGGCCGTCCAGTCCCTTGCCGACCAGGGACGCAGCGACCGGAACGATGCGCACAACGGTCAGGCTGAGGACGGCGTACGCGAGCAGCGGCAGGTCGAAGTTGTCGATCGCGATCGGAACCAGCGCGGCGCCGAACAGGAACCAGACGACGAACGCCAGGATCTCACCGAGCAGCTCGGGCAGCTCGACGACGTCGTCGGCGGCGGCGGTGCCGTCGGTGCCTTCGGTGTCCAGCAACGCCCCGCCCAGGCCCGCCCGGAAGGCGAGGCCGGCCACGAACGCCGCGATGAATCCGTTGCCGCTCAACGTCAGCGCGATCGCGAAACTGCCGAGCGCGGCCGCGAGTGTGGCGAGTCCGCGGGCTTCGGTACTGGTCCAGCGCCGCCGGAGACCGAAGACCAGGAGCTTGGCGCTCCCCCGCCCGATCACCAGACCGACGACCAGGCCGACCGCCAGCTCCAGCAGCGCACCGCCGTCAGCGAGGAACCCTTCCTTCTCGCCGGGTCCCAGTTGCCCGGCGGCAACAGCCAGCGTGAACGTGACGACAGGGGTGACGATGCCGTCGTTCAGTCCGCTCTCCACGTTCAGCGCACGGCGCAGGCGCATCGGTATCCGCCGGTCGTTGATGACCTGTGCACTCAGCGCGGCATCGGTGGGAGCCAGCGTGGCGCCGACGAAGCCTGCGACCGCCCAGGTGAAGTCGTCGAACAGCCAAGCCGCCAGGAGCGAGCCCAGGACGACCGAGAGCGGTAGACCGATGCCGAGCAGGCGCCCGGGCAGGTAGATGTCTTGCCGCAGCCGGGAGAAGTCGACCCGGGCCGCGTCGGCGAACAGCAGCAAGGCCAGCGTGACCTCCGCGACGAGATGGACCGACGGAGCATCGACCTCCACCGTGAGGTGTTTCCAGTCGTGGCTTCCGATCAGGAATCCGGCGACGGTGAAGAACAGCGGACCGGTGATGTTCGCTCTGGCGAGGAGGTCCGAGGTGACCACCCAGGCCAGGACGAGGAGCGCGAGCACCCCGAACATGGCTTCTGTCATGGCCGCGCCTCCGTCGTGAGAATGCCAGGGTCGCCGCGGCCGGCGCCTCATCCCGGCCGGACGATGCGGTGCGAGCGGGACGGCGGGCATCGTCGGGAGGTGAGGACGTGAGACGGAAAGAGGCACGCGATGACGTACGGCGACATGGACTCGCGACAGTCCGTTCCGAGCGCGGCAGTGGGCGGGCTCGCGTTCGCCGCTTCCGTCATGGTCATGGTCGGTTCGTTCTCGGTGGTCGCCGGACTCGCCGCGATCCTCGACGACGACTACCTGGTGGTCAGCCGGCGGTACGCGTTCGACCTCGACACCGTCGCCTGGGGCTGGATCCACCTGGTCCTGGGGCTGGCGTTCGTCGCCGTCGGCGTCGGTCTGTTCGCCAACAAGTCCTGGGCAGGCATGGTCGCGATCGTCCTGGCCGGGCTGATCGCGATCGACTACTTCTTCTTCATTCCTTTCCAGCCGGTGTGGTCGCTGGTGGTCATCGCGCTCTGCGCATGGGTGATCTGGGCACTGACCCGGGCACGCCAAGAAGAGTCCTGAACCGGCGCTCCGGCCGTCACGGCCGGTGCACGACCGTCCGGTACCGGTGCGGCCAGCGCGGCCGGGCGAGGAGCGCGCTCACCGAGAACTCGCGCAACTGATAGTGCTGTGCGGGCTCGTCCGGGAGCACGTCGACCGCGCCGAAGGTGATGTCCTCGATGCTCAGCCGACGACCTCGACCGAGCGTGTCGTGATAGCCGACCAGCCGGCCGTCCACGCGCAGGAAGGTCTTGCCGCTGGTGTGCCAGTCGAGCCGCAGCTCCGCGAAGCGCGTGCCAGGATTCGCCAGCTGGCCCAGGTCGTGCCGGACCTGGTGCAGCCGGACGCGGACGAGGGCGCGGCAGGTCGTCAGCGGTTCGAGTCCCAGGTCGAACGCGTCCCCGAGCTGGAGGATCCGCAGCGACGAGCTGACCGTCGGCGCGGGGTACTTGATCCGCAGCCGGCAGCTGAGCCCGACGACATCGCAGAGCGGGGTGTCGAGCAGGTAGTGCAGGCTCCGCGCGGGTCCGATCAGCACGGTGCCGTCGGCCGGATCTGCGGTGGGCGAGCCGGGTGCGAGACTGCCGGGCAGACCCTGACAGGTCGGCAGGATCTCGTCGAACTCGTACGACACCGAACGCGGCATGCTGATCTCCTCATCCGGGTTGTTCCGCGGCGACCTCGCCCGCGGGCAGTTCTGCCGACTCAGTTGCCGCCTCTGTTGCCGGCTCAGGTGCCGGCTCAGATCCCGGCTCGGGCGCCGGGACTTCGTCCTGACGCTGACCGCCGGAGATCAAGCCGCTGAGCCACTGGGTGGAGGGGTCGGCGTCCAGCAGCAGGGCCTTGACCAGCAGCGACAGCGGGATGGCGAGGACGGCGCCGACCGGGCCGAGGATCCAGGCCCAGAAGATCAGTGACAGGAAGGTCAGGGTCGTGGACAGGCCGACCGCGTCGCCGACGACCTTCGGCTGGATGATCGACTGGATGATGAAGTTGACGACGCTGTACCCCACGATCACCCACACGAGCGTCGCCCAGCCCTGCCCGAGCAGGCCCAGCAGCGCGGGCGGCAGCACCCCGATGAAGAAGCCGACGTTCGGGATGTAGTTGGTGATGAACGCGAGCAGGCCCCACAGCCAGGGCAGCGGGATGTCCAGCAGGTAAAGGATCCCGACGTCGAAGACGGCGACGATCAGACCGAAGACGGTGGCGACGACCAGGTAGCGCGTCGTGTCGCGGGCGAAGCCGCCCAAGGCGCCCATGACGTCCGGCCGGCTCTGGGCCGCCTCCCGCATCCGATCCGCGAACGGAGCCGCGTCGATGGCCATGAAGAACAGCACGACGATGACGAACCCCAGACCCGAGACGACCCCGAGCAGGCTGGACAGCCAGCCCTGCAGGACGTCGAAGAACTGCCGCAGGTCGATCTTCTGCAGGGCGGCCTGGATCTGGTCGGCGCCCACGCCGCGGTCCGCGAGCCAGCTGCGGACGTCGTCGACGATCTCGGTGAACTTGTCCTCGTAGGTCGGCAGCAGGCTCGCCAGCTTGGCGACCGAGAAGGCCAGCGCGGCGGCCACGCCGAGCAGGATCGCGTTCACGACCACGAGGCCGATCAGCGCGGACAGCCAGCGCTTGACCCCGTGCCGGACGAGCAGCCGGCGCAGCGGGCTCACGGCGATCGTCAGGACGAGCGCGAGGAAGGTGGGACCGATGATGTGCGAGAAACCACGCAGGCCGACGGCCGTCAGTACGGCGCCCGCGGTCCCGGCCAGGACGACGACCCCGCGCGGAAGCGCCCAGCTGGGAGTGGTCGGCTGCGCTGCCGCCCCCACACCCGGATCAACCGCCGGAGTCCGGTCGGCGGCGGACTCGCTGGAGCCTGCGGTCATCGTCGCAACCCCCTCTCGCCGACTCCCCCGGGCTCCGAACATCGCCCAGATCGTGCTGACCAGCATCACCCTCACCGGATGAACCTCCCCGCGGAAACGGACCGGTCATCCGGGCAGGGTGAGGAGTCCGCCGAGGTCCCTGCCGGAGACTTCCCTCGATTCCCGGCACGGTTCTGCGGCCCTGCGGAGGAGGCGGGATGGGCGACGAGTCGACGGTCGACGCCGCCGGTGCGAGCCGGCGGGAACCGCCCGACGCTGCCGGGGCGGTCTACGGTTCCTTGCTCGCGGCGTCGGTCGTGGCCGGGACAGGTCCGGGCCAGCAGCCGCCGCATCCGGGACAGCTGATCGTCCTCCTGCTCGCCACCGGCGTGGTGTTCTGGCTGGCCCATGTCTATGCGCAGCTGGCCGCGGAGCACTCGACCCAGGCCATCCCGCCACTGCTCAGGATCCGCGCGGCCGCGCGGCGGGAGTGGCCGCTCGTGCAGGCCGCCGTACCGCCCGCGGCGGCGGCGGGCATCGGGGCGCTCGTCGGCCTGACGGACTCCGAAGCCGCCTGGCTGGCGCTCGCGGTGGCGGTGGGATCCCAGCTGGGATGGGCGCTGTACGTCGCCGCCAGAGGAGGCGCCACCTGGGCCCGTCTGATCGCGGCGGGGGTGGTCAATCTCTTGCTCGGCCTGGCGATCGTCGTGCTGAAGGCCGCCCTGTCGCACTGAGCGCGGACGTCGTCCGCCACGGGTGACGCGCGGCGGTCGGTGCGGACCTACTGTCGACGCGTTCCCGACGTCCGTCGGGGGTCGAGCAGGAGGATGTGAACGCAGATGACCGAGAACCGCACCATCGCGTCACCGCCGGAGTCGGGCTGGGCGAAGGGCGCCGTCGTCTTCGCCGCCGTGGTCATCGTGGTGATCGGCGCGTTCCACGTGATCACCGGCCTGTCCGCGATCTTGAACGACGAGTACTTCGTCCAGGTCCGGGGCTACGTCTTCGACCTGGACCTGACGGCCTGGGGATGGATCTACCTGATCTTCGGGCTGGCCATGGTCGCGACCGCCGTCGGTCTGTTCCGCCGGGCCGGCTGGGCGGAGTGGGTCGCGCTGTTCCTGGTCATGCTGAGTGCGCTGAACAACTTCTTCTTCATTCCGTACCAGCCGTTCTGGGCGCTGCTGCTGATCGGTCTGGACGTGTGGGTGATCTGGGCGCTGACGCGCTCCCGCGCGGACGCGTAGGTGACGGCCGGACCGCCTCGTCGGCATCCGGCGCAGCGAGGATGAACGATGACCGACCAGACCGCCGGGACGTGGTTCCTCAGTCCGGACGAGCGCGGGAATCCCGGTACGGACATCGACCGGATGGGCGACGTGGACGGGTCCTGGGTGGAGGGCAACCTGGTCCGGCCGCTGATCCACGGCGCGACCTACTTCCGCAGGCTGTACGAGGAGCTGTGCGCGCTGCGGGCCGGTGACCGGGTGTACTTCACCGACTGGCGGGGCGACGCGGACGAGAAGCTGCTGCCCGACGGCCCGACCATCGGCGCCGTGCTGACCGACCTGGCCGGGTCGGGTGTCGAGGTCAGAGGGCTGCTGTGGAGGTCGCACTCGGATCACCTGCGGTTCAGCGCCCGGGAGAACCGGAAGCTGGGGACCAGACTCAACCAGGTCGGCGCCGAGGTCCTCCTCGACCAGCGGGTCCGTTGGCTGGGGTCGCACCACCAGAAGCTGTTCGTCGTCCGGCACGCGGGCCACCCGGAACGCGATCTCGCGTTCGTCGGCGGTATCGACCTGTGCCATCAGCGCCGTGACGACCACGACCACCTGGGCGATCCGCAGCGCGCGCCGATGAACCACAGGTACGGCGATCGCACGCCCTGGCACGACGCGGCGCTGGAGATCCGCGGTCCGGTCGTCGGCGATCTGCTGCGTACGTTCTGCGAGCGCTGGGACGACGGCCATCCGCTCGACCGGCGGACGCCGTACCGGATGATCGTGCAGCGGCTCGCCCGGATGCCGCGGCATCCGAAGCCGCTGCCGGAGTCGTTCCCGGATCCCCCGCCGGCCGGCCCGCACGCCGTCCAGGTGCTGCGGACGTACGGTCACAAGCATCCCGGCTATCCGTTCGCGCCCGAGGGCGAACGCAGCGTCGCTCGCGCGTACGAGAAGGCGTTCGGCCTCGCCCGCGACCTGATCTACGTGGAGGACCAGTACCTGTGGTCCGAGCTCGTCGCGCAGGGGATCCACGACGCCCTGGAGCGGTCACCGGCGCTCCGCGTGATCGTCGTCGTGCCGAGATACCCCGACGCCGACGGCGCCCTCAGCGGGCCGCCGTCCCGGTTCGGCCAGTTGCGTGCCGTGCGCCTGCTGCAGCGGGCCGCGCCCGGACGGGTCGGGGTCTTCGACCTGGAGAACGAGGAGGGCACGCCGATCTACGTCCACTCGAAGATCTGCATCGTCGACGACACATGGTTCACCTGCGGTTCGGACAACTTCAACCGCCGGTCCTGGACCTGCGACAGCGAGCTCACCTGCGCCGTCGTCGACACGACCGGCGCCGACGGGCGGCAACTGGCGCGTAACCTGCGGCTGGAGGTGTGGTCGGAGCACCTCGGCCGGACGCGCGAAAGCCTCGCCGCTCTCGACCCGCCGGCCGCCTTGGACCTGTGGACGCGCACCGCCGCGGCGCTGGACGCCTGGTACGCCGGAGGCTGTCAGGGCGCGCGGCCCGCCGGACAGATCCGCGCGCACCGGACCGAGCCGCTGAGCGGGTTCCAGGCGCTCTGGGCGGAGCCGCTGTACCGCCTGATCTACGACCCGGACGGCCGCCCACATCGGCTGCGCAGGTCGGCGGAGTTCTGACCTGACGGGCCAGGGCCTAGGCATCCGGCCGGGTAGGCAGCAGCCCCATCTCCCATGCTCGTCGGACGGCTTCGTTGCGGCGCGACGCGCCCAGCTTGCGGAGGATGCTCCGGACATGGCTCCGAACCGTGTTCACGGACACGAACATGGTGTCGGCGATCTCCTCCGTGGTCAGCAGCTCGGCGAGGTGCTCGAGCACTTCCTGTTCCTTGCTCGTGAGTGCCGTGGTGATGACCAGGTCGTTCCGGGACGTCCCGCGGCGATCGACGACCCGGTCTCGCCCGCGACGCGACGGTGCACGCAGCCACGCGTGGTGCCGCATCGCGTCACCGGTCGGCTGCAGCAGCTTCCGCAGGACCGGCGGCGCCTCCACGAAGGGCCGGCGCAACAGCTCTGGAGCGGCCAGCCTGAGGGCGCGTTCCAGGCAGAGCCCGCCGCGTGCCGAGTTCCCGGCACGGACCGACTCGGCCGCCTGGACCAGCCAGCCGTCCACCTGGGTCTGGAGGGGTGCGGCACGATCGACGGCCACCGGCGGCTGGGCGGGTGCGCGCTGGCCGGCGTCGACCGCCGCACGCTGCAGCACCAGGAGGGATCCGGCCTGCTCACGACCCGGCGACCGCTCGATCATCCCGACGGCCTCCCCCAGCTGGTGTTGCGTCACCAGGAGCTTCGCCGCGTCGATGATCAGGGCCTGGTCCAGCCAGCCGCCGTGCACACCGAAGTCGGCGCTGGCGGCCCGCAGTTCCGCGGTGGCCAGCTCGACGTCGCCGCTGGCTCGCAGCAGCCTGGCCCGCACCAGCGCGAACGCCGCGGTGACGACCCGGGCGTCGTGGGTCGAGTCGGCGGACTCCTCGGCCCGCTGCACCAGCTCTCCGGCCTCGGCCAGATCGCCCTGGTCGGTGTGCATCCAGGCCTCCGCCACGAGGGTGGCCTGCGGCAGGTCGGGCGAGGTCCCGGCCTCGGCGAGCGCGGTCGCCTGCGCGACGATCTCGCCCGTCCGTCGCAGGCGTCCCCGGATCGCCTCGGCCAGGGCGGCCATACCGAGGAACTCGGTCAGGGCTTCGTGCGCGCCGGTGTCCTCGGCGAGCGCGATGCCGTCGTCGAAGGCCTCGACGGCCGCCGGGAAGTCGCCGCGCTGGAGCAGGATCCGGCCCTTGCATCCGAGGATCAGCAGCCGCGCCTCCGGGTGGAAGACCGCCGGCCTCGACGCCGCCTGAAGCCTGCCTTCAGCGGCCAGGACGACGCCCAGGTCGGCGTCGGTAGCAGCTCCGAGGCTCGCACACACCGCCTGCAGCAGGCTGATGACCAGCTCAGCCGCCTGGCTGCGGATGGACCCATCATCGTCCAGCGAGGTCCGCGCCCGGTCCAGCTCCCGCACGCAACGGCCGACATCGAACTCGGCGAGGCCCAGGATGGCCCTGACGACCGCCGCCTCGGGCCCCTCGAGATCATCGGGAAAGCCCGCGAGCAATACTGTCGCGTGCCGTCGGCGACGCCCGATCAGGAGCGCGGCAGAGTCGGGATCCGCCACCAGATAGCGGGCCGCTTGGGCCCAATCGCCGGCCGTGACGGCATGGTGGACCGCGTCCAGCGGCTGACCGTGCTGGGCGAACCAGGCCGCCGCGGCGCGGTGCAGTGCGGGGACAGCGGCCGGCTGCTCGTACAGCATCTCGGCGCGCAGGAACTCACGGAACAGCGCCTGGTAGCTGTAACCGTCGGCGGTCCGCGGCACGGGCTGGATGAACGAGTTGCCGCGCGCGAGGAACTGCAGCGAGCGGAGGTCGCAACGGGACCCCGTCAGCGCCTCGGCCAGTCCGGGCCGGATCACGTCGACGAGGCTGGTCCGGAGCAGGAACTGCCGCAGCTCGGCCGGTTGCGAGTCGAGCACCTCGGCCATCAGGTAGGCCGCGACGTTGCCGGTGTCGCCGCGGAACTCGCTGATCACCCGCTCGGGGTCGGACTTTCCGGCCAGGTTCATGGCCGCGAACATGAGGCCGACGGGCCAGCCGTCGGTCCGGGTGTGCAGGTCGGCGACCTGCTCCTCGGTCAGGTCCAGGTTGAACTCGCGCATCAGCGCCCTGGTCTCGTCGAGCGTGAACGCCAGGTCGGTCGCCTGGATCTCGGCGATCGCGTCGGCCAACCGGTACTGGTACAGCGGGATGGGCGGGTCGTACCGGGTCAGCAGAACCACCCGGAAGCGTCCGGCGTAGCCGCGAATGAGGCGGTCGAGGCTCTTACCGTACTCCGGCGTGATCATCAGGTCCCCGCAGTCCACGACGAGCACCAGCACCTGCCGGTCGTCGCGACGCAACAACTGGTGGACGGAGTTCAGGACGTCGGCGGGTTCACCGTCGGCGGGCAGCGTGACCCGCCGGATCAGGGCCGGGCCCCGATAGAGCTCCGCCCACGACTCGACCAGGATCGTCTTGCCGAAACCGGCCGGTGCGCTGATCAGGGTCAGCGGCCGCTGGACCGCCAGGTCCAGCCGGTCGACTAGTCGCTGCCTCGGCACCATCCCGGGCATGATCGCCGGGGCTTCGATCGCGGATCCGAGACGACGCTCGAACGGCGCGTCGGGCGACGCGCGGCGACTGCCGCCCGTCCTCGCAGACTGCTCACTCGGCATGATCCCTCCCGGTGACGTGCTGGCGCGCCGAACGGTGGGAGGGACTGCCTGAGGGGTCTTACGTTCTCGACGAAACCACCAATACGCCCATAAAACCAGCGTTTTGCGTCCGATCGCCGCATCTTCGTAACACCGGCCGGCCACTGGCGCGGCGGCACGCGCCCGCCCGGGAGCTCGCGTCGCCCCGGGCAGTTCACCCCACAGGGGTGACGCCGCGGCATCGGACCTTTGCGAGCGTCGAACGCACAGGTGGCGAACGGAGTGGTTTCGATGGGCGAGGCGACGTACGAGGTCCGTGTGGCCGACGCAGTCCCCGAACAGGATCTCCGAGACATGCGCGCGGTGACGGTCGCGATCGACCAGGTGAACACCATCGTCTACAGCATCCCGAGCCAGGCGGCGCTCTACGGCTTGCTCGCGAGGCTCCGGTCCCTGGGCATCGAAGTCATCGAGGTACGGCGCGTGCTCGACCCGGCGTCACCGTCGACGGAGTGGACGGATCTCGACCAACGGAGCGAAGACGATGACACCACGTGAGCACCACGGCCCGTCGTACCAGGTGGTCCTCCAGGGCAACCTGAGGCCCGCCACGCTGGCGTTCTGCGCCGGCCCGCAGGCCGGCCACCGGACAGCGGGCGCGTTCCGGCTGCGGGTGCGCGACGACCAGGGCATCGCCGACCTGGTCGCCCGGCTGCAGGGCGCGGGCCTGGTGATCCTGAGCATCCGCCAGTTGACCCCGGCGGAGGTCGCCGCCGCACCCCGCGCACCGGAGTTCATCCCGCGGGGGTGATGCCGCCACCACGGGCCCACGGCAGTGTGGGCCGCACAGGACGCCGGGGGCGCACGCCCCTTGGGAGGGATGGAGAGCCATGTCGGATGCAGACGTTCACGGACCCATCGACTACGTGCTCCTCGAGTTCACCGGCAACAAGCTGACCGGACGGGCGGCCGAAGAACTGGTGAACCTGGTGGATCGCGGCATCATCCACGTGTACGACGTGATGCTGGTCGGCAAGGACGCCGACGGTTCCCCCTACCTGGTCGACCTGGCCGAGTCCACGGGACCGGCCGGCGGGTTCGCGGACCTCAGCGGCGCCCGGTCGGGAATCCTGGCCGACGACGACCTGGCCGCGGCGGCGGCCGCGATGGACCCGGGCACCTTGGCCGCGCTGATCGTCTACGAGAACACCTGGGCGATCCCGTTCGTCGCGGCGGCGCTGGAGTCGGGCGGCCAGCTGATCGCCGGGGGACGCATCCCGGCCCAGGATGTGATGGAAGTGCTCGACGCCCTGGAAGCGATGGACACCCTGGAACCGTCGAGTTGAGGAGCCTGACATGCCGGGACTGTTACGAGGAATAGCGAGGACCGCCGTCGTTGCGGGCACCGCGTCAGCGGTGCACGGCCGGGTGCAGCGGCGTCAGGATGCGAAGTTCGCCCAGCGTGACGCCGAGACGGCGGCCACCCGCAACCAGGCGTACGAGGAGCAGATGGCGCCACCGCCGCCGGCGCCCGCACCGGCCGCACCGGCCGCATCGGCGACGGAGGACCGGCTGGCGCAGCTCAAGAGCCTGGGCGAACTGAAGCAGTCGGGTGTGCTGACCGACGCCGAGTTCGAGGCGCAGAAGGCGAAGATTCTCGCCGGCTGAAGCCCGCCGCTGGTCGGCGGCCGATCGACAGGAGCGGCACGCATGACCGACGAACCCGGCGCTGTCCCGGCAGGGACGAAGGCGAGCCCGCGACTCAGCATCCTGCTCGCGATGGCGATGTTCGTGCTGGTCGTGGACACCTCGCTGATGAACGTCTCGATCTCCTCGGTGGTCCGGGACCTCGACACGACGGTGAGCGGCGTCCAGTCGGCGATCGCCCTGGAGGCGCTGGTCTCCGCGGCGTTCATCCTGATCGGCAGCAAGGTCGGCGACCTGATCGGCCGCAAGCGCGCGTACCTGCTCGGACTGTGCGGCTACGCGATCGGCGCCTCGGCGATGGCGCTGGCGCAGAGCCTGACCGCGATCATCATCTTCTGGGCTCTGATCGGCGGCATCGGGGCGTCACTGCTGCTGCCCGCCATGCAGTCACTGATCCACGGCAACTTCGAAGGAGCGGCGCAGACCAGGGCGTATGCCTTGGTGGGCGCCGCTGCCGCGCTGGCCGCCGCGGTCGGACCGCTGCTCGGCGGATTCATCACCACATACCTGTCCTGGCGGGTGGCGTTCCTGCTCGAGGTCGTGGTGATCGCGGTCGTGCTGGCCGGCCAGGGCCTCATCCACGACGCGCCGTACACCGGCTCCCGGCGGGTCGACGTCGTCGGCGCCGTGCTGTCGGTCGTGGGGATGGGCGGCATCGTGCTGAGCATCCTGGTCTGGCAGGAGGGCGGCGAGTACGTCGGCCTGATCATGGCCGTCGGCGTCCTCGGACTCGTCTCGTTCGGCTACTGGCTGGTGCGCCGCAAGCGTCGCGGCGAGCCGACGCTCATCGACCCGGTCCTGTTCAGCTCCGCCCCCTTCAAGCTGGGGATCTCCCAGCAGATGCTCCAGCAGATCGCCCTGGGCGGCACCATGATCGTGCTGCCGATCTATCTGCAGATGGTGCTCGAGTACAACGCGATGGCCGCCGGCCTCTCGCTGGCTCCGCTGTCCCTCAGCATGTTCGGGATGGCGATCCTCGCGGAGAAGAAGGCCGGCGGGCGACGTCCGACGGGCATCGTCAGGTGGGGATTCACACTGCTGACCGCGGGCCTGGTGATCCTCCTCCCGATCGTGCCCCGGGCCCAGTCCGGCTGGGCGCTCGCCGGACCGCTGGTGGTCGTCGGAGTGGGTCTGGGACTGCTCGTGTCCCAACTGAACAACTACACGCTGTCTCCGATTTCCCAGGAACGGGTCAGCGAGGCGGCCGGGGTCAACTCGGCGGCCGGCTCGTTCGGCCTGTCCTTCGGGCTGGCGTTCGCCGGCGCCATCATGCTCGCGACCCTGTCGTTCGCGTTCACGAATCTCGCGGAATCCAGCACCGTGCTGCAGCCGGCGCAGCAGCAACAGGTCGCCGACACTCTCGAGCACGACGCCGAGGTGATGAGCAACACCGACCTCGACAAGATGCTCGCTGGTCAGTCTCCCGAGGTTCGTGCGGAGATCGTCGACATCAACACCACCGCACGGCCGCTCGCCCTGCAGGTGGCGCTGGGCATCCCGATCCTCGCCGGAGCCGCCGGGCTGGTGAACTCCTTCCGGATGGCGCGCCTGCAGCCTTCGCCGCCGGCCCAGGACGCCGGCGCGCAGGCCTAGGACCTGATCATTTCCGGCGATCGAGGTTCTGGTTGACCGCGCCGATCAGGACGCGCGCGACCAGACCGACCAGGACCAGGTCACCCAGCATCTGGACCATGGTGGCCACCCGGGCCGGGCCCGAGACGGGCACGATGTCCCCGAAGCCGACGGTCGCGAAGATCGTCACCGTGTAGTACGCGGCATCGAGCCGGCTGAGCCGCTCGGAGAAGCTCGCCGGCTCGATGCGCGCCATCAGGAAGTAGGTGACGGCGAACACCGCGAGGAACAACGGCACCGACGTCGCCAGCGCCCCGATCGCCCGGATCCGGGGGTGGGGCGAACGGGCGATGTCGCGAACTTGCCAGCCCAGCACCAGACCCACGACGGCGAGTCCGGCCACCAGACCGGCCACGGGAACACCGCCGTCGAGGCGCAGGGGCAGCAGGAAGTAGCCGACGACGATCGCCACGGACACCAGGCCGGAACGCAGCAGCGACGCCGCGGCCAGCCGGCGGCGGGCCTTGTGCGGCAGTTGCCTGTAGTCGGTCGCCGCGTCCTTCACGCATCAAGTCAAGCCCGTGCGCGCGACGATTGGTTCATCCGGCGTGGGTGATGCTGCCCGGGCGACCTCCGGTGTTCGGTGGAGGTCGCGGATCCAGCGCCGTGGCACGCGACCCGGCACGACGGAGGGGTGGTGCAACATGAGTGCATCGATGCCGATGGTGCCGGCCCGGGCCGTCATCCGCTCGACCGATTCACCCCGTACCACCCGCGGATCGGCGCCCGTCGTCCGGCGGCTCACGCCCTCCGACCACGCCCGCCTGGGACTCGCCGCACGGACCGCGCTGCCGCCGCGCGAGCAGGCACAACTGGTGCTGCCCTCGCAGCGCCGGGATCCGGTCGCGCTGCTCGAGGAGCAGGCCAGGTCCCGGATTCCGGAGCTCGTGCCGGTCCGGCACGGCCGGATGACGGTGTCGCCCTTCGCCTTCTTGTGCGGCAACGCCGCCGGCATGGCGACCGATCTCGCCGTGGCCCCCGTGTCCGGCCTCGGGGTGCAACTGTGTGGTGACGCCCACCTGGCGAACTTCGGCGTCTTCGGAACGGCCGGACGCCGTCGGCTGCTGTTCGACGTCAACGACTTCGACGAGACCATGGCCGGTCCATGGGAGTGGGACGTCAAGCGCCTCGCCGTGAGTCTCGCGGTCGCGGGCCGGTGCAACGGGTTCGGGCGCAAGGAGCGCCGCAAGTGCGTGCTGGAGGCAGTCCACCGCTACCGCCTCGCCATCGCCGAGTTCGGGACCATGCACGCTCTCGACGTCTGGTACGCCCGCGCGGACGTCGACGACGTCTCCACGATGCTGCGCGCCAAGATGGGCTCGAGCAGGCGCAAGAACAGCGGCCAGGCGCTGCCGAAGGCCCGCGGCAGTGAGAGCCTGAAGTCCTTCGCCAAGCTCATCGAGATGACCGACGACGGGGTCCGGATCAAGGCCGATCCGCCGTTGCTCGTGCCGATCGCCGACTACCTGCCCGATCCCGCCCGCGAGGAGCTCGAGGCCGGGATCAAGGACCTGCTGAACCTGTACCGCCGGTCGCTGCCGACCGAGCGGCGGGTGCTCTTCGACCAGTTCGAGGTCGTCGACCTGGCGCGCACCGTGGTCGGCGTGAGCAGCGTCGGTACGCGGTCCTGGATCGTGCTGCTCCGCGGCCGGGACGACGGCGATCCGCTCCTGCTCCAGGTCAAGGAGGCCGGGCCGTCCGTGCTCAAGGCGAAGGTGCCCACCGCACTCAGGCAGCGGCCCGCGCCCCGCAACGACGGGGAACGGGTGGTGGCCGGGCAACGCCTGATGCAGGTGACCGGCGACATCTTCCTCGGCTGGCGGCGGACCGAGGGCATCGACGGACAGGCCCGCGACTTCTACGTCCGGCAGTTACGGGACATGAAGGGCGCGGCCGTGGTCCACAAGATGGATCCGGCCGGTATGACGATGTACGGCCAGCTGTGCGCCTGGACGCTGGCGCGGGCCCATGCCCGGTCCGGGGACCGGATCGCGTTGGCCACCTACCTGGGCGGCGACGACGCGTTCCCCGAAGCGATGGCCGAGTACGCCGAAGCGTACGCCGACCAGAACGAACGCGACTACCAGGTGTTCATGAACGCGGTCCAGAGCGGTCGGCTCGAGGTCGAGACCGGACTGTAGAGCCGACGTCGGGCGCGACGTCGGCTCGATGGCCGCAGTACCGCAGGATGTCCTTCAGGGCGATGTGCAAGGCGTCGGCTCCGACCACCCGCTCGGCGGGGAACGGCAGGTCCGCGGGAACGGCGACGAGTGCGCGGTCCTGCCAGCCACCGAGCCCGCCGTGGCACCCGACGAGGCCCTCGAACGCGGCGACCTCTTCGGTGCCGGATTCGACCAGGCTGTTGACGTAGATGTCGGGCGCCTCGGGTCGCAGTGCCGCCCGGCGGACGAAAGCTGGGGCGTTGGGTCCGAACGGAGCCAGCGGATCGACGCCGTCCACCCGGCCGTCGTCGAGCCGGTGACTGCCCGCGGCCCCCAGCGCGATCGGTCCGTCGACGGCGTCCAGGACGACGACGAAGCCGACGCCCGGATGCGCGGCCAGTCCCGCCAGCAGCGCCGGATACCGGCGGTCGAGCTGATCCCTGGTCAGCCGCTCCTTGCTGCCGCGCACGTAGACGAGTCCGAGGTTGCCCGACCCGAACACGTGGAACTCCTCGTCGCCCTCGGCCTTGCCCGATCGTTGCCGGTCGCCGGCCTCGACGGCGTCGGCCTCGTCCTGCCCGCGGCGCTGGATGGCCGCGGCGGCGTTGCGCATGGTGCGCCCGCCGACCCCCTTCCCGGTCGCCAGCTCGTCCACCAGGATCCGGGTCCGGCCCCAGCCCTCGACCGGCGCGGACGACACCGCGACGTCCGCTGCGGCCAGGCGGGACACGACGACCGCGAGTTCCTCGCCGTACCTGTCCGCGAAGGGCGTTCCCTGCGCCTGGCCGTGGTCGGACAGGATCACGAAGCGGTATGTCCGCGGTGCCACGGACGCGATCAGCTCGAGCTGGTGCAGGACGCGATCGATCGACTCCAGTGCCTCGAGGCTCTCCGGGCGCAGGATCCCAGCGTGGTGCGCGACCTCGTCGTAGTCCACGTAGTCGACGTAGATCGACCGCGTGCCGCGGAGCATGTGCTGAGCGACGAGTGCGGTGTTGACATCGCGCAGCACCCCGTTGGTGACCGCTCGCAGGGCCGCCGTCGACCAGGAGCGGTGGCAGCGCGGCTGGACCTCCCGCCGGACTCCGCGCCGGGCCTGGAACCGGTCGCGCAGCAGCTCCGAGACCGACCGTGACAGGCCACGGGTCAGACCGCTCGGGCTGGCGACGAACTGGGCGGCGGCGCGCCTGGTGATCTCGCCCCGGCCGGCACGCCGGCTCATGGTCAGTGCCGCCTGCGGCGCGTCACCGGTGAACAGGTTGCCGATACTCACGCCGCCGTCGACGAGCAGTCCGTTCCCGGTGGTCAGGGCGGCCTCGATCACGGCGGCGTCGGCCGGGCGGTTCGCCACCAGGATCCGGTCGCCGGCGCGGTCGTACCAACGGAAGGCGGGGATGCCGTCGATGACACCGTGCAGGATGCCCATCTGACTCGCGGGCGTGGTGGCCGGCAGCTTCGGCGTCCACTCGTACAGCCGATGGCTGCCCGAGCGAAGCCAGCGCGACAGCGTCGGCACCAAACCTGCCGTCACCGCCATCTGCAGGACGGGGAACGGCACACCGTCCACCTGGACGAAGACCACGCCCTGCACCTCGGCGTCGTCCAGCTCGGCCGGGCGGCGACGGCCGGACGCCACCAGCCTCTGGACCAGGCGGTCGTCGGTACCGGCGGTGCTGAGCCAGCCGACGACCGTGCCGACGATGCCGAGGATCCAGGCGGCGAGCAACGCGGACCAGAAGTCGTCGATCCGCACTCCCGGCAGCAGCCACGCGGTGGCGAGAACGATCAACGCCTGCCCGGCGAGTGCCAGCAGCAGGACGCCCGCCCAGCCGAGCCGCACGGCCCCCGCAATGAGCAGCGGCTGCAGCGCGAGCCCCGCGATCCCGAGGACGACGGCGAAACTGAGCGGACCGAGCGGGAGGTCCACATCGAACCCGGGCACGATCGCATCGCACAGCAGGACCGCCAGCGCCGTGGCCACCAGCCACAGCACCGCCGACGCCAGCCAGGAGTACCACCGCCGGTGCCGCGCGCCGTGGGCGAGACGTCCGGCGAGCTCGGATCGCCGGCCCACAGGGGCCGGTGTTGTCTCGGACATGCATCCCATCGCATCGGCTGCGCAGGGTTGTGTCGTCATCCCTGCCGTATGACCACAGGTCGTCGCCGGTCGCGCGCGGCGGCGCCGGCCACCGCGTCGTCACGCGGGGCCGGCGCCGCCGATGCGGTCCGGAGAACCGGCTACTGCGCGAGCATCTCGCGCAGTTCCGCCTCCTGCTCGGCCGACAGGTTCGACTCGATGAGCTCGGGCTTCACCCCGCGCTCGTCGAAGGCCGCCTTCACCTTCTCCTGCACGGCACCGCTCGACATCAGGAACAGTGCCGAGGTCCCGGGGGTGACCTTGTCGCGGGCGGTCTTGATGAAGTCGTCGTCGATGCCGACGTCGCTCATCGATCCCGCCAGTGCGCCGGTCGCGGCGCCGATGGCGGCGCCGAACAGCGGAACGAAGAAGATCAGCCCGAAGAGCATGCCCCAGAACATGCCGCCCAGCGCCCCGGCACCGGCCAGGTTGTGCAACTGCCGGGTCTTGGGCTTCTTCTTGTCCGGCTGCCACGACACAGTCGCCGCGTCGTGCACCTCGATGAGCTGCTGTTTGGCCAGTGACTCCAACGTTCCGACGGCTTGATCGGCTCCTGTCGGGCTGTCGAACTTCCACACCGTCAGTGTCGCCATCGTGCGCTCCCTTAAGTCGGTCTGTACGTCATCTGCAGCCTCGACCGACGACAAGCCCGTCGCCTCATCCCCACTGGGTGAACGGCACCTGGGCCGGCCCGTGCGGATCGGCGAATCATCCGCCCCGAGTGATGCGGCCCGGCCGCTCCGTGGCCAAAGTCTGGGCAACGCCGCCCGACAGGAGGGTCCGACGCATGACCGTGCCACCTTCGTCGCCAGCCGCCGACCGAGCTCCGCGCGTCAACGCAGCCCGCCTCTGGGCGGGCGGAGCGGCCACCGCTGTCGTTGCGGGCCTCGTCGCGATCGTCGGCATCCTGCTCGCCCGTGGTGTCTTCGACCTCGAGGTGCTCGCTCCCAAGGGCGATGGCGTCTGGGGTGATGCGGATACCTGGACGTACGCCGCCGTGTCCGCCGGTGCTGCCCTCGTGGCGACCGGCCTCGTGCACCTGTTGATCCTGTCGACGCCCCGTCCGCTCCGTTTCTTCAAGTGGGTCGTCATGCTCGCCACGCTGGCCGCCGTGCTCGCACCCTTCGCGGCCGAACGCTCCTGGGAGACTGTGGCCACCGCGCTGATCAATCTGGCCATCGGCATCACCATCGGTGCCCTGGTGACCGGCACCGCCCGGAGCGCGACCACCGTCGTACAGCACAGGCCGCCACCGGCCGGCCCGGTCCCCTATCCGCAGTAGCCGTCTGCACCCGTCTGGCCGGCCTCAGTGGGTGGCGGTCCCGGCGACTATCTGCTCGGCGACCACGCGCAGTTTCACGTTGCCGTCCTGGGACAGCCTGGTGAGGAACGCGAACGCGCGGTCGTCGGACAGGTGGTACCGCTCCATGATGATCCCGACCGCGTTGCCGATCAGGCCCCGGGTGCGCACGGCGTCCTGCAGGTTGTGGATCTCCCGGGCATACCCGATCGCCATCGCGGCCTGGTGCTGGAAGAGCACACCGAGTGCGCCGAGGTCGCTGAAAGCGCCGGCCGTGTGCGCGTACAGGTTCAGCGCACCGCGCGACTTCGGCGCGTCGAAGAGCCGGATGCCCGCCTGGGCCTGGATCCCGGCGGCGACGGCGGTCGCGGCGTACCGCGGGAAGCGTGGATCGTCGGCGAGGTACGGCGAGACGACGTGCACCGCGTCGGCCGCGGCGTCGTAGCACGGTCCTTCCTGCAGCTCGTACTGCGCCGCGTCGACGCCCCACAGCAGGTCGGCGGTGGGTGCGACAGTCTCCAGCCGACCGTCGAGGTGCAGGATCGTGATGCTGGCGTGGTCCACCTCGTCGAGCACTTCGACGGCCGCCGCGGTGATGCGCTCGAGTGTATGGTCGAGGTCACCGGGCGTGAGCGCCTTCGACAGCCGCTCTGCCTGTTCCAGCAGCCGTTGCGTGTCCATTCGGGTCCGGTACCCAGCCCATGCGACGGCGATGCCGCAGAATCGTCGCATGAGTCTTCCCGTGATCCCCGCACCCACGACGACGACCACCAGCGACGAAACCTTCACCCTGAGTGGCGAATCCCGTGTCGCCGTACGCTCACCGGAGCTCGCCGGGCCGGCCGCGCTGTTCGTCCGGGAGGTCCGGCTCGACACCGGGCTCACGCTCGTCCCGCCGGTCATCCGTGACGCGGCCACGGTCCCGCCGGACGCGACCCCGGCAGCCGTCACCGTGCTGATCAGCGACGAGGGCCTCGGCGACATCCCGTCCGCGGCCGGAGTTCGCGCGGACGGGAACGACGTGGACGAGCGCCACGGGCTGGAGATCACGAGCGAGGGCGTCCGCGTGTGGGGCCCGACTCCCGAAGCCGTCCACCGCGGCCTCACCTCACTGCGTCAGCTCATCACCGCCCACCTGCAGGACGGTACGGCGGTACTCCCGGCGGTCCGGATCGTCGACGGACCGCGGTTCGCCTGGCGCGGGCTGTCGCTCGACGTGGTGCGGACGTTCCACGCGCCGGCCGAGGTACGGCGGGTCATCGACATGCTCGCGCTGTACAAGCTCAACGTGCTGCACCTCCATCTCACCGACGACCAGGGCTGGCGGGTCGAGGTACCGTCGCGGCCCGAGTTGACGCGGGTGGGCGCTGCGGGCGCGATCGGCGACCGTCCGGGCGGGTACTACCGCACCCACGAGCTGGCCGAGCTGGTGGCGTACGCGGCCGACCGGTACGTGACCGTCGTCCCCGAGATCGACATGCCGGGGCACACGTCGGCGGTGTTCACGGCGTACCCGGAGCTGGCCCCGGCCGAGCTGCGCACGATTGATCTCGGCAACGGCAACGCGATTCCGCTGAACGCGCTCGAGCCCGGTCGCCCCGAGACCTGGGCGTTCGTCGAGGACGTGCTGGACGCGGTCGTCCCGCAGTTCCCGCAGAGCGCGTACGTGCACATCGGCGGCGACGAGGCG
Organism: Kribbella sp. NPDC051936; assembly: GCF_040680955.1. Lineage (NCBI taxonomy): Bacteria > Bacillati > Actinomycetota > Actinomycetes > Propionibacteriales > Kribbellaceae > Kribbella > Kribbella sp. NPDC051936. Next base: position 274,945 of record NZ_JBFAXS010000010.1, read on the forward strand.
TGGGGCATGGCGGACGAGGACCACGCCGCGTTCGTCGACAAGGCCGCCGCGCTGGTGCGGGCGCGCGGCAAGCGCGTCGTCGGGTGGCAGGAGATCGCCCGGGCGAACCTGGGTCCGGACGACGTCGCGCAGTACTGGATCAGCATCGACCTCGACGCGGCGGACGCCGGGAACGGGCCGGTTCCGCCGGCGGACCTGCTGCCGATCCTCGTCGAACACCTGCGGAAGGCGAAGGGCGACGCCCCGAAGGCACTCGCCGCCGGCGCGCGCCTGATCGCCTCGCCGACCACCTGGTTGTACTTCGACCGGCCGCACGGCGACGCGTCGTCCGACCCGGAACAGGAGGAGGCGCGCAAGCGGCTCGGGCTGGAGTTCTACGGCCCGGCCACCCTCCGCGACGGGATCGACTGGGACCCGGTCGAGGACACCCCCGGCGTGACGTCGACCGACCAGCTGGCCGGTATCGAGGCCGCGATGTGGTGCGAAACCATCACCGGCCCCGACGACCTCGAACTGATGCTCCTCCCCCGCCTCCCCGGCGCCGCCGAGAAGGGATGGTCGCACCAGACCCCCACTGACTGGCCGATGTACGCCGCGCGCTTGGCTGAGCAGTCTCCCGCCTGGCGCACCCGCGGCTGGACCTGGCTGAAGTCGACCGAGGTCGACTGGAAGTAGGTGCAGGGGGCGGTCTTCGCAGACCGCTCCCTGCACATCGTGGTCAGCAGGTCGCGGTTGGTGCGGCCCAGTCGGCGCGGTCGTTGTAGCCGCCGTCGCCGGCGTCGCCGACGAGGAGGTCCAGGACGCGGACACCGGTGAGGTCGACGTCGAACTGCTTCGGGGTGAAGCGGTCGACAGTGCCGCTGTCGAACAGGACCTTGCCGTCACCGACGACCTGGAACGTCGACGTACCGCCGTCCGGTCCGACGTTGCTCACCACGTCGTCGATGCCGACGGTGCCGGTGAGCCGCGCGCACGACTTGCCCAGGTAGTACCGGATCAGCGACGGCGACGCCACACCGATGCCGGTCGCGTACGTCGTACCGGTGAGCTTGATCGGGTTCCCGCCGCCGACACTCTCGTCGATCGTCGGTGACATCCAGCCGCTGGTCGCGGTGATCCACTGATGATGCGACAGCGGCACGGTCCCGCTCGGCGGCGCCGGCGCGACGACCACCGGCGACAGCACAGTCGTCTGCTGCTGCGTGCCATACCCGATTGCCTGGTACGTCGTGGTCGCCGTCAGGCTCGCGGTACCGGGCGCGGCCCCGGCCGGCAGCGTCACGGTGAACCCGAACGTCGCCTGCTGGCCGCCCTCGATCAGAGCAGGTGCCTTCGACAACGGCTTCACCGACCACCCGGTGCCGCCGGCAACTGTCACGGCGGGGGTGAACACCGGCATCAGCCCATCATTGCGGACGGCAACTTGCACGGTGAGTTCGTCGCCACCCGCGACCACCGGCGCGGCACCCTCGGGCTGCGCGTCCGTGCCGACCTTGGTCACCTGCGGGATGCCCGCCGTCACGTGCGGGACCCCGGGGACGCCACGGGCCGCCGAGACGCGGAACAGCGCAGTACCGTGCGCCGGGATCGCCGCGCTGATCACGCCGCCGCTTTCGGTCACCTTGTCGGTCCATGCGTTCTTGAGCGTGAATCGGTCACCGCTGAGACCGACCGCCGACGCGGTGGTGGTGATGGTCTTCGCGCTGTCGCCCCGGTTCAGCAGGACCACGGCCCGGCTGCCGTCGGCGAGCCGCTTCACCCAGGTCTCCGTCGTACCGGCCGCGCCGGCCCGCACCGCCTGCACAGCGGCCTTGTCCTGGTTGATCGCGACCACCTCCGGGTCGGTCAGCATCCCGATCGTCGTCGCGCTCAGCTTGCGCACGTCGCTGCCGACCACCAGCGGCGCGGCGGCCACCGCCCACAGCGTGAGCTGCGTTCGGAACTCCTCGTCGCTCATCCCGAGCTCGGGCGCCAGGTAGTCCGGGTCGCTGAACGCGCCCGGCTTCACGACCTCCGGGTGCCGGGCGTTCGCGTCGTAGTTCCGCAGGACGTCCTTGAACTTGATGTCGCCCTGGAACCCGACGTCGGTGTAGGTCCGCCACGACTGCGCGATCGTCGGCGCGTACGACCAGGAGTTGATCGACTGCTGGGACTCCGGGTAGTTGCCCCAGTCCGGCGACGTCACCGGGTTGCACAGGTTGAAGATCATCGGCCGGTGGCCGGCGTTGTTCCGCAGCGCCTGGGCGAACTCGGTGTAGGCCGTCTTGGGGTCCAGGTTCGCCGCGATACCGCACAGGTAGTCGACCTTGACCGCGTCGAAACCCCAGGCGGCGAACTGGTCCGCGTCGCGCTGGTAGTACCCGCCGCTGCCGAGACCGCACTTGCCCGGGATGTACGGGCCGGCGTCGGTGTAGATGCCGGCCTTCAGGCCCTTGCTGTGGATGTAGTCGACCAGCGGCTTCAGGCCGTTCGGGAACTTGGCCGGGTTCGGCACCAGGTCGCCGGCTGCACTGCGGGACTGGTCGGCCTGCCAGCCGCCGTCCAGCCACACGATGTCGTACCCGGCCTTCGCCAGTCCGCGGCTCACCAGCGAGTCCGCGACCGACTTGATCGTGTCCTCGGTGAAGTCGCCGCCGAGGCCGTAGTACGTGTTCCAGCCCATGTAGGGCGTCGGGCTGAGGACCGGAGCTGTGGCCTGAGCCGCCACAGCTCCGGTCGTGGCCGCGAGCGCGCCGGCCAGCAACGCCGCCGCGGTCACCCCACCCAGGAGTCGTCTGAGCATCTTCGTTTTCCTTTGCTGCCGTTTGAGCGGATGGTCAGTCGATCGACTCGACGACCAGGCAGTGCGAATCGGCGGAGCCGTCGACGACGACCCCGACCTGCAGCAGGTAGCTGCCCAGGTAGGTGTGATCGCCCACCCGGTAGTTCTTGGCCGGATCCAGCCCGGCCAGCGGCACCCGCCGCGGCCGGGTCGGCAGTGTGCCGCGCACGTTGCCGTCACCGGTCTCCCACAGGAACACCACGGACTTCCGCGGTCCGACGTACTGCACACCGGAGCCCAGTCCGGAGACCTTGCTCTCGGCAATCAATTCCCGGAAGCCCTTGTACTGCTCGATGTGCCGCGCCGCCGTCTTCAGCTGCTCGTCGTTCCAGCGCGACAGGTCCGCGCCGATCCCGAGCACCCCGGCCATCGCCACGTGGAACCGGAAATCGAGCGATCGCTGCCGGCCGTCGTGCGTACCTTCCGCATCGGTCACCCACGAGCTCATCAGGTGCGGCGCGAACCCGGTGCGGAAACCCTGCTGGATCTTCAGCCGATCCAGCGGCGCCGTGTTGTCGGACGGCCAGAGCGTGTCGACGCGCGCCGCCATGCCCAGGTCCACCCTCGCTCCCCCGCCTGCGCAGCCTTCCACGGACACATCGGGGTGCCGGGCCCGCAGCCGATCCAGAATGGCGTAGAGATTCCTCACCGCCAGTCCGTCGACGTCGCGCCGCACATCCCCGGTGTCGAGCCGCGGCCGATTCGCATCCCATTTCAGATACGAGATGTCGTACGACGACAGCAGCCGATCCAACGTGCTCCAGATGAACTCGGCAACATCGTCCCGGCTGAGATCGAGCAGCAACTGGTTGCGGACCAGCACCGGCTCGCGGCCGGACGTCCGGAGGATCCACTCGGGATGCTCCTGCGCCGGCTGCGACGTCGGGCTGACCGACTCAGGCTCGATCCACAGACCGAAATCGAGCCCCAACCCGTGCAGGTCGGCGATGAAACCGTCGAGCCCACGAGGGAACTTGGCCGCGTCGACCTCCCAGTCGCCCAGCCCGCCGGTGTCGTCGGACCGCCCGACGAACCACCCGTCGTCCACCACGAACGTCTCGACGCCGATCCCCGCCGCCCGCCGCGCCAGCTCGAGCTGATGCTCGGCACGCAGGTCGAACTCGGTCGCGAACCACGAGTTGTACAGGACCTTCGGAACACGTTTTCGCGACCCGGCCCGCGCGTACTCGTGGAACGTTCGAGCCAGGCCGTCAGGACCCTCGGCGCTACAAGCCCCGACAGCCTTCGGCGACTCCCAGATCTCGCCCGGACCCAGCCGCGTACCAAGGCTCGAAGCACTCCGGCCTGCCTGAATGCGGAGAAGGCCGGTGGTGTCGACGTCGGCGGACATCTCCCAGGACCCGGACCACGCCAACTGGACGCCGTACGCCACGTCCCCGTCCGTCGCGAGGAACGGCGAATACGAATGCCCCGTGATCCCCTGCGCGCTCCCGATGGTGAACCGTCCGCGCGGCAGGGTCACGGACGCCTGCTGGAACTCGCTGTTCCACTCGCCCCACAAGTACTTGACCGTGTTCCCCACGGGCACCACGAACCCGGCGGAGTCGTGCCGATGCAGCGTGAGCTCTTCGGTCCCGTCGTTGCGCACGGAAACCCACCGCTCCACCACGTCGCCGACCATCCGGTAGTGCAATACGACCCCCAGCCCGCGCACCTCGTCGACGAACTCCAGACCCAGTTCCTCCCCCACCCCCACCTCGCCCGCCGGCCCCACACCGTCCTCCCCAGGACCATTTGAGGGGTGAACCGCTCGCATTGCCGGTTCCCCCGGCTGCATGCGATCGGTGAACCGGCCTGGGCGGGGGTTAACCCCTGAAATGGCCGTGGGGGCGTGGGGCAGATGGGCGGGGCGGGTGGCGTGGATCGGGTGGGTGAAGGTTGGGCGGAGTTCGTCGCAACCGTCCGGTCCGCTGACCACCAGGTCGACCGGGGCGGTGTAGCGGACGCCCCGTACGGCGTACTCCAGCGGCTCGACATCGGCTCGCGGTACGAAGTGCTCGGTCCCGACCACCTCGACCGGCGCCGGACCAGGTCCCCAGGCGACCAGCTGCGCCCACTGCCCGTGCTCCGGCACACCGACGACGTACGACGTCGTCGTGCCGCGCAGCCACCAGGTCCTCACTTGACGGCCCCGATCGCCAGACCGCCGACGAAGTGTTTCTGGAAGCGGAGGAAGACCGCGACCGTCGGTACGGCGGCGATCACGGTGCCCGCCGCGATCACGTTCCACGACGACACGAACAGCCCTTGGAGGCCGAGCAGCGCCGGCGTGACCGGCATCTTGTCGCCGGAGCGGATCACGGTGATCGACCACAACAGGTCGTTGAAGATCCACGTGAACGACAGCGCGCCGAGCGCCGCCAGCGCCGGCCGGGTCAGCGGCAGGATCACCGCCGAGTAGATCTTCCCCGGCCCGGCTCCGTCGATGGTCGCCGCTTCCTGGATCTCGCGCGGCAGGTCGCGCATGAATCCGTGCAGGACGAACGTGTAGAAGCCCAGCCCGAACCCGACGTGCACCGCGATCAGTGCGATGAGCGTGTCGTAGTAGCCGATCAGCTCGACGAAGCGCGAGATCGGGATCAGCAGGATCTGCGGCGGCAGCAGGTTGCCCATCAACATCAGCAACAGGATCGTCCGCCGGAACGGAATGCTGTAGCGCGCGAGCCCGTACGCCGCCACCGAGGCGAGCCCGAGACTCAGCAGGACGGCCGGGATCGTCACCAGCAGGCTGTTGATCAGCGCGCGGAACTCGTCCGCGTCCTCCCACGCCGACTTGTACGTCGAGAACGTGAACGAGTGCGGCAGCGAGCCGAGCCCGTTCGCCGCGACGTCGTCGAACGAACGGAACGAGATCACCACCACCCACAGGATCGGCGCGACCCACAGGAACGAGATCAGCCCCATCGCGACGTGGTAGCCGGTACGCCGTATCACGTTTCCTCCCGGAAGGCGCGGATCAGGTAGCCGAGGATGACGGCGAGGGCGAGCAGGAAGATCACGACCGCCAGCGCGGAGGCGTACCCGAGCTGGGTGGACTGGAACGCGGTCGAGTACATGTAGGTGCTGAGCAGTTCGGACGAGTGGTACGGACCGCCCTTCGTCATCGACCAGACGATGTCGAAGGATCGCAGCGAGTCGATCACGATCACCGACAGCACGACCGAGTTCACGCCCTTGAGCTGCGGGATCGTGACGTAGCGCGTGCGCTGCCAGGCGGACGCGCCGTCGACCTTCGCGGCCTCGTACAGCGCCGGGTCGACGGCCTTCAGGCCGGCCAGGTACAGCACCATCACGTACCCGATCTGGCGCCACAGGGCCGGCACGATGACGGCGTACAACGCGGTGTCCGGGTCGGCCAGCCACGGGCGGACGAAGTTGCCCAGGCCGACGGTACGGAAAACGGTGTCGACGAGACCGTCCGGCTGGTAGAACACCCGCCAGATCAGCGCGGTCACGACCAGGCTGAAGACCACCGGGGTGAACAGCGCCGCCCGGTAGATCCCGACGCCGCGCCGCTCGCGCTGCAGGAGCAACGCCATCCCGAAGCCGCCCGCGACGCTCAGCCCGCCGAACAGCACCAGCCAGATCGCCGTGTTCTTCAACGCGGTCCGGAAAATCGGATCGGAAACCATGTCGGAGAAGTTTCCGAACCCGACGAACCGCGGCGCCGACAACCCGTCCCAACTGGTCAAGGCCAGCCAGAACCCCTGCAGCGCGGGCCAGAACACCCAAACGGCCTCAACCGCAAACGGCACCAGGACAAACGCCAGGATCAAGGGTGCGACGCGTCGCGAACCGCCGCGGGACGGTCGGCGGGGAACGGGTGTTGCTCTCCCACCGGTACGGCGAGGGGGTGATTCGGTCTCGCTCACTATGGACGTCACCTGAGTTGTCGCGGGGTAGCCCCTTTCTCCAGGGTGGGGACGAACCGCGACTGCCTCCCTTCGAGGACAGGGAACTGTCGGTCCCGACTGATTGGATAGATGGCGTGTCCCGGTTCCGGCTCTACCCGACTCCCGCGCAGGAAGCTGCATTGCTTGAACATTGCAAGCATGCGCGGTATGTCTGGAACTTGGCTCTTGAACAGTGGTCGATGTGGACCCGCGGGCAGAGGCCGACGCCAGGCTTTGCTGCGCAGTGCCGTCAGTTGACTGAGGCGCGAGCCGCGTTCGACTGGCTGAGGGCCGGGTCGCAGACCGTTCAACAGCAGGCATTGCGCGACTTCCAGCAGGCGGTGAAGAACTTCTTCGGCGGAACCCACCGGCGTCCGAGCTGGCGCAAAGCCGGCCACCGCGAAGGGTTCCGCATCGTTGGTCTCCAGGCTTCTCGGGTAGCCAAAAGGAACCGGAAGTGGGCCGAGGTCAACGTGCCCAAAGTTGGCTGGGTCCGGCTGCGGCTGTCGCGCGCCGTCCCGGACGCGAAGTCGTACCGCATCACCCGCGATCGGGCCCACCGCTGGCACATCGCCTTCACAGCGATCCCGCAGCCGATCCCCGCACCCGGTACAGGCGAGGTCGTCGGCGTGGACCGCGGCATCACCGTCTCCGCAGCACTGAGCACCGGCGAACTCCTGACCTGCCCGGGCCTCTCGGACCGCGAGCGGGATCGACTCAAGCGACTGCAGCGCCGACTCGCACGCTGTCGTCGCGGCTCCAACCGTCGCAGGCGGACGAAGGACGCGATCGCCAAGTTGCACGCTCGTGCCCGCGACCGCCGCAAGGACTGGGTCGAGAAGATCAGCACCGACCTCGCCCGACGCTTCGACCTCATCCGCGTGGAAGACCTGCGCGTCATGCAGATGACCCGTCGCCCCAAACCCATCCCCGACCACGATCGGCCAGGTGCGTATCTGCCGAACCGGCGGCGCGCAAAGGCGGGCCTGTCTCGAGGCATCTTGGCCAACGGATGGGGCGAAATGGTCGTCCGCCTGCAGCACAAAGCCATTGGACGAGTCGAGAAAGTCAAATCTGCGTACACGTCGCAGACCTGCAGCGCCTGTGGGTATTGCGCGCCGGAGAACCGCAAGAGCCAAGCGATCTTCCGGTGTGTTGCCTGCGGACATCTTGCCAACGCCGACGTGAACGCGGCAGTCAACATCGCGGCCGGACGGGCCGTCAGCGCACGCCAAGAGACGCCACCACGGGTCTCGCCGAAGCGTGAACCTCAACACGCTACCTCCGCGTAGTAGTTGGAATCCCCGCCCTGCGTGCGGGGAGGACGTCAAGCCTTGAAGACCTTCTCTGCCGCGGCCTGCCAGTCCTTCAGGATCTGGTCGATCTGGTCCGGCTTGTCGAGGAACTTGGTGAGGGCGGCGTCGGCGGTCGGCTGCAGCGCGTCACTCGAGTCGCGGTTGAAGAACTGGGTGATCTCGGCGGCGCCTTCGATCATCGCCTTGCCCTTCTTCACCAGCGGGGTGTCGGCGGCCTTCCCGTCCGGGTTCGCCGGGATGACCGTGCCGGAGGAGTTCTGGACGTAGATCTCCTGCGCCTCGGCCGTCGCCAGCCAGGTCAGGAACTTCTTCGTGCCGTCGACGTCCTTCACCTTCTTGGAGGCGAAGTACCCGTCCGTCGGCGCCTCCTCGGCCACCCGCACGGCCGGATCGATGATCGGGAACTGGAAGAAGTCGATGTCGTCGAGCGCGTCCTTCGGCGCCGAGTCCGCGAAGAACGTCCCGATCAGGAACATCCCGGTCTTGCCCGCGAGCAGCGCCGACGTCGCCTCCTGGAACGGGAACGACTTGCCCTTCGGGTCGAAGTACGGCAGCACCTCACGCCACTTGGTGAAGACCGCCTTCACCTTCGGGTCGGTGAAGTTCCCCTCGCCGGCCAGCAGCTGCCGGTGGAACGGCGCGCCGTTGATCCGGATGTTCAGGTAGTCGAACCACGCCGACGCGACCCACGGGGTGTCGCCGAGCCCGATACCGATCGGCGGCACGCCCTTGCTCTGGATGGTCTTGCACACCGCGACGAACTCGTCCCAGGTCTTCGGCGGCGTCACGCCCCACTTGGCGAAGTTCGACTTGCGGTAGAAAATGCCCCACCAGTAGTAGCTGGTCGGCACGAAGATCTTCTGCCCGGCGCTGCTCGTGGACAGCGTCTGCATCGCCTTGGAGTAGTTGCCCATCGAGTCCCACACGCTCGAGACGTCGAGCAGCAGGTCCTTCTTCGCGTACGAATCCGCAACCGAACCGGCGTACCAGGTGTAGACGTCCGGCGGGTTCGCCGAGGTCAGGTACGTCGGCAGCTGGGTCCGGAAGATCTCCGCGGCGACCGTGTTGAGCTTGACCTGCGAACCGCCGGTCTTGTTGTACGCGGCAACGAGTTTCTCCATCGCGGCCTTGGCCTGCTCACTCGAGAGGTTCGACTGCAGTGCGACCTCACCGGTGGCGGCACTGCCGCTGCCCGGACTCTTCGACGACGTCGCGCACCCGGGGACCAGGGTGGCCGCCCCGAGCAGCCCGAGCCCCTTGAGGAATGTGCGTCGATCCGCTGCCAGACCCGTCATGCCCTAACTCCTGAGATCTGCCCGGCCGGCGATGCCAGTCGGGTGAGTGGTGTGTTGCGGACGATCTTGCGGCGGCGCGTCGCAGGTGTCAATATTAATTCGTAAATTACGAGCAAATCGCTTGACGCGACACGGGCGTCACGATCAACTGATGCCTCGTTCATCGTTGGAAGCGGCCTGCCTCCGTGCTTGGGTAGGAGCGGATCGAAGGAGGCGCTGGTGCGGCTGGCTGGGCGGGTGATCGTGGTGACCGGAGCCGCGTCGGGGATCGGCGCGGCCTGTGCCGAACGGGCGCTGACCGAGGGCGCGCAGGTGGTGCAGGTCGACGTACACCCCTGCAAGGACGTGCCTGGCAAGGCGATCAGCGTGATCGGTGACGTGTCGTCGCCGGACACCTGGGCGGAGGTCCGGTCCCGCGGGCGCGACGAGCTCGGCCCGATCGACGGATTGGTCAGCAACGCGGTCGTCGTCGACGTGAAGCCGGCCCACGAACTGCCGCCGCCGTCCTGGCAGCGGCAGCTCGACGTCAACCTGACCGCCGCGTTCCTCGGCTTCCAGGCCCTGTACGACGACCTTGTCGCGGGCGCCGGCTCCGTCGTACTGGTGTCGTCGGTGCACGCCCTGGCCGGCCTGCCCGGGCATCCGGCGTACGCCGCGACGAAGGGCGCGCTGGTCGCGCTCGGACGGCAGCTCGCCGTCGAGTACGGCCGGTCGATCCGCGTGAACAGCGTGCTTCCGGGCCCGGTCGTCACCGCGATGTGGGACCGGGTCGACACCGAAGGGCGCGAGCAGAGCGCCCAGGCGACGGCACTCAAGCGGCTCGGGCAGCCTGACGAGGTGGCCCAGGCGGTGGCGTTCCTGCTGTCGCACGAGGCGTCGTTCGTCACCGCGACCAGCCTGGTGGTCGACGGCGGATGGTCCGCCGTGAAGGACTCGGCGTGAGGGAGAGCAGGGTGACGGGGATTCAGCGTGGGGTACCGCGGGGACTGCACGGGCAGATCGTGGAGGTGATGGCGCAACGCATCCTGTCCGGGCAGATCCCGGAGGGAGCGACCATCAACGTCACCGAACTGCAGTCCGACCTCGGCGTCAGCCTCACCGCGGTCCGCGAGGCCTTGAAGGTGCTGACCGCCAAAGGCCTGGTGGACGCACGGCAGAAGCGCGGGACGTTCGTCCGGCCGCGCTCGGACTGGAACCTGCTCGACGCGGACATGATCCGCTGGCACTTCAGCGACGCGGACGCCCGGCCCGAGCTGCTCGAGGAACTGCACGAGGTGCGCGGCATCGTCGAGCCGGCCGCCGCCCGGCTGGCCGCGCTGCGCTCGGACGACACCCACCTCACCGCGCTCGACGAGGCACTGGCGGCGATGGAGTCGGCGACCGACGACCTCGCCGCCGTGACCGCGGACCTCGCCTTCCACCGGGCGCTGCTCGCCGCGACCGGTAACGAACTGCTGACCAAGATGGAAGTGATCATGGAGACCGGGCTCGCCGACCGCGACCGGCTGGTGCACAAGGTGAAGCCTTCGGACGACCCGGTGCCCAGCCACCGGCGGGTGGTGGACGCGGTCCGCGCCCACGACCCCGAGGGCGCCGAGCTCGCGATGCGGGAACTGCTCGCGAAGGCGGCCGAGGACCTCACCGAGGTCCGTGGTTCGACCCGTGCCCGGCGGCGCCGGTGAAGATCGAACGCATCGAGACGTTCCTCGTCCCGCCGCGCTGGCTGTTCTGCCGGATCGAGACCAGCGACGGCGTCGTCGGGTGGGGTGAACCGGTCGTCGAAGGACGCGCCGAGGTCGTCCGCGCCGCGATCGACGTCCTGGCCGAGTACCTGATCGGCAAGGACCCGCTGCAGATCGAGCGGCATTGGCAGGTGCTGACCAAGGGCGGCTTCTACCGCGGCGGCCCAGTGCTGAGCAGTGCCGTGGCGGGACTGGACCACGCACTCTGGGACATCGCCGGCAAGGTGTACGGCGCGCCCGTCGCGGCGCTCCTCGGTGGGCGGGTCCGGGACCGGGTCCGCGTCTACGCATGGGTCGGCGGGGACGAGCCGTCCGCCATCGCCGAGTCGGTCGCCGAGCAGGTGGCGGCCGGGATGACGGCGGTCAAGATGAACGCCAGCGGGCAGATCCAGGCGTCCCCGTCCGTTGCCGAGGTCAACGACATCGTCACCCGGCTGGCCGCTGCTCGCTCGGTTCTCGGTGACTCCCGGGACGTCGCGATCGATCTGCACGGACGGGTCGGCGTGGCCGCGGCGCGGCGGATCCTGCACGCGGTCGAGGACCTGCAGCCGCTGTTCGTCGAGGAGCCGGTGCTTCCGGAGCAGATGGCGCATCTGGCCGAGGTCGTCACGACGTCGACGGTGCCCGTCGCCCTGGGAGAACGGCTGTACCACCGGGCCGACTTCATGGCGCCGCTGAACGCCGGCGTCGCCGTCGTGCAGCCCGACGTCTCGCACGCGGGCGGGATCTCCGAGCTGCGCCGCATCGCCGTCCTCGCGGATGCGCACGGGGCCCTGCTGGCGCCGCATTGCCCGCTCGGCCCGATCTCGCTGGCGGCGTCCCTGCAGGTCTCGTTCGCGACCCCGAACTTCCTGATCCAGGAGCAGAGCAGGGGCATCCATTACAACGTGACGAGCGACCTCACGTCGTACGTCGTGGATCCGGCGCCGTTCACCTGGGTCAACGGCCACGCGGAGTGGAATCCCCTGCCCGGCTTGGGAATCACGGTCGACGAAAACGCCGTCCGCGCCGCGGACCGGATCGGTCACACGTGGCGCAACCCGTTGTGGACCCACGACGACGGATCGTTCGCCGAATGGTGACCGAGCAGGGCGCCGGCCGCCTGGTCACGGTCGACGCCCAGGACGGCGGCAGATGGACCTCCCTGCACCTCGCGGGACGCGAATGGCTGTGGGCAGGTCCGGGTCTGATCACCGGCTCCCGGGCAGGTCTGGCCACCTTCATCGACGCCGGCGGGCTCGACGAATGCTTCCCGACCGTTCGCGGCGAACCTGATCACGGCGGCCTGTGGAACCAGCCGTGGGACGGGTCGGTGGTGTACGACGGCGCGATCCTGACCCGCACCGTCACCTCCGGCACCGACACGGTCGCCGTCGACTACCACCTCGAGGCGGCTCCGGGTTACCGGTTCATCTGGGCCGCTCACGCATTGCTCGACTGTGCCGAAGGTGCCGTCATCTCCCCTGTGCCCGGGACCGAGTGCAGGCTGTACCCCGAGTCCGCCCCTCTCCTTCCCTGGGCCTGGCCGGCCGATGCGCCGTGGGTGACGGCCGTCTGGCCGACTCCTCTCGACCTCGACACGTACGGCGCTACGGACGGCACCGCCGTCGGCGCCGTCCTGCTGGACTGCCCGGCGGTCTCGGTCCAGGATCGCGGCGCCGAGCTCAGCCTGACCTTGAGTTGCCCGGGACAACCAGTCTCCACCGCGCTGTGGCGCAACCAGGGCGGCTTCCCGAACGACGCGCCGTACCGGAGTCTCGGCGTCGAGCCGATGCTGGGCCGCGTGTTCGACCTGGCGACCGCCGGTCCGGACGACGCTGCGGTCGTCCCCGCGAGTGGTGAACTGACCTGGCGGCTGACCGCGTCCGCCAGGCCAGTGTGATGTCACCCCAGCGGCAGATCGAGGACGGCGTCGGGCACCGAGGTGCTGTTGGCGGTGCGGATGCTGTTCAGCTCGGTGGCGGTCAGGGCCCGTTTGTAGATGCGGACCTCGTCCATCGAGCCGTCGAAGTGGTGTGCTCCGTCGAGGCGCTGCCCGACGTACATCTTGAACGGACGCCCGGGGCTGACCGAGCCGGTCGGCGCCGTGACGCTCGCGGCCTGGGTGCCGTCGACCCAGATCGAGAGCGTGCCGGCCTTGCGTTGCAGAGCGACGTGATGCCAGGCGTTGTCGTTGTAGGCCTTCGTCGTCTGTACGGCGGCCGTGGCGCCGCCGGTCGTGATCAGGCCGCGGATACGACTGTCCGCGGGTTCGGCGCGGAGCCAGAACTGGGAGAACTCGTTGATCCCGTACGCCCACAAGATCGCCTGATTGGCCGTGCTCGCGCCGTACTTGATCCACGCCATCGCCGTGAAATCACCCGCGTTCGTGGCCAGGGACTCGGCGAACGGCAGCTGGATCGCGTCGTCGACCCCATCCAGATCTCGCGCTTGGCCGAACTTGCCGGTCACTGCCGTCGTTCCACCGCGCAGGTAGCTGGCGTTGCCGTAGCCCGAGACGTCCGGGGTGGTCGGGCCGAGGGGCGCGTCGGGGTGGCCGATGTCGTTCTCGGTGAAGCGTGCGAAGCGGATCTGGTCGCGCGCGTCGACCGAGCCGCCCTCGTAGAGCAGGCCGATTTCGCCGGTGTCGAGGATCGCCAGGTCGGAGTAGCCGGACCAGTAGCTGGTGATCCTGGTGCCTTCGGCAACGGTCTGCCAGGTCTTGCCCTCGTCGAAACTGGACCGGATCGTCATGTACCGGCGTCGGTCCGGATCGGCCGGAGCGGCGAACAGGATGCGGTTGTACTTGTCGCCTCGGTCGACCGCCTTGAGGCGCTGCAGCGAGCCTTGGACGACTGGCGTCGTCAGGCCGGCGATCGTGGTGAACGGCGCGGAGAACGTCTGACCGCCGTCGTTGCTCACCGCGGCCATCCGGCTCGCTCCCGACGTCCCGGCGTTGTTGCGCGCACCGGCGTACACCCCGCCGTCGACCTTCTCGACGACGCTGATCTCCTGCGGCGTGGCGTCCGACCGCAGATCCGTCGCGCCTTTGTGCCAGGTCACGCCGTGGTCGTCGCTGTACACGAGCTGGCCGGCGTTCTGCCCGGCGCCGTTGTCGTAGTTGGTGCCGGCGACAAGGCGGCCGGCGTGGGCGCCGCGGGTCAGCTGGATGCCGTGCACCGGGCCGGTCGCGTACCAGCCCCAGGCCGGGTCGTCGATCTGGTCGCCGATGTTCCGCGCCGTACTCCACGTCTTCCCGTCGTCGTCGCTGACCTGGACGTACGGCGTGCGCGGGCGGCTCGTCGTACCGGGGTCCATCGTGCTCAGCAGCACGATCCGGCCGGTCTCGTAGTCGACGATCGGGGCCGGATTGCCCCGCGTGGCGACCGCGTTCGGGTCGGTGTCGGTGCCGGACAGGACGGTCTGGGTCGCCGACCAGGTGCGGCCGTCGTCCTCGGACCGGCGCATCACCAGGTCGATCTCCTGGGAGTCCGCGCACCACGCGCGGCGGGCCTCGGCGAACGCGAGCAGCGTCCCGGCCTTGGTCTTCACGATCGCGGGGATGCGGTAGCAGCCGTAGCCGGCGTCCCCTTTGTCGAACAGCACGGTCTGGGTCACGGCGGCTTGGGCGGCGGGCGGTGCCGGGACGATGAGCGCGGCCAGCGCGAGCGCCGTTACGAGGGCTTTGAACCTAGGCATGAGCGGATGCCTCCTGAAAGTAAACAACGGGGCGGTTGTTCACTTCGAAATTTAGCCACACATTCGGCGTCCACGCCAGAGCTCATGGGACGTCCTATGTCCACGCTGATCACATAGGTTGGAGAACATGGACCTGCTGGGAGAACTCCGGAGCCGGAAACTGCTCGCGATCGTCCGCGCCGACGGGGCGGAGACCGCACTCGCCTGCGTCCAGACCCTCGTCGAGGCCGGCGTCACCGCGCTCGAGGTCTCGCTCACCACACCGGGCGGGGTCGAGGCGATCGCCCGCGCACGATCGCAGTACGACCCGGACATCCTGATCGGCGCCGGCACCGTCGTCACCGCGGCGCAGGCCGACGAGGTCGCCGCCGCGCGGGCCGACTTCACCGTCACGCCGGCGATCACCCGCGGCGCGCACCGCTCGGTCGAGCTCGGCCTGCCGCTGCTGTGCGGCGCGCTGACTCCCACCGAGGTCGTCGCCGCGCTGGACCTCGGCGCCACCGCGGTCAAGATCTTCCCGGCCAAGGTGTACGGCCCCGGCTACTTCTCCGAGCTCCGGGCTCCCCTTCCCGACGCGCCTCTGATCGCCGTCGGCGGCGTGGACGCACAGTCCGCGCCGAAGTATCTGGCGGCCGGCGCGCTCGCGGTCGGTGTCGGCTCCCCCCTGCTCGGCGACGCGGGCACCGGCGGCTCACTGTCAGAGCTGGCGATCCGCGCCGCCAGATTCCGCACCGAACTCAACCTCTGACCCCCGACCCATTCGCCTGGCAGACCAGCCAATTTGCCTGGTTGACCAGGGAGATGCTGGGTTCTGCACCCTGAATACCGGTGTACAACCCGGCATTTGGCTGGTGGACCAGGCAAATGTGACGGGTGCGGAAGCGGACCGGCCTTCGGGATGTCGCGGAGTAGTGAACGGAGTAGTGGAATGACTAACTTGCTGACCATCGGCGAGACGATGGTCTCGGTACGGACCGCGCGCCCGATGCGGCTCGGCGGCGACGCGCATCTGTCGATCGCCGGCTCCGAGAGCAACGTGGCGATCGGCGTCGCGCGCCTCGGGCACGACGTCACCTGGCTGAGCGCCGTGGGCAACGACGAGCCGGGGCGGCTGATCCAGCGCACCCTCCGCGCCGAGAACGTCGGCACCCGGATCCGGTTCTCCGACGAGGCGTTCACCGGCTTCATCGCATTTGACCAGCCGTCGCACGACATCACCCGCGTCAGCTACCACCGCCGCGGCTCGGCCGCCTCCACACTGACCGCCGACGAAACCACGGCCGCCGTCGCCGAACTGGCGCCGACCCTCCTGCACGTCACCGGCATCACGCCGGCCCTCTCTTCCTCGGCGCGAGCCGCGACCCTCGCCGCCGTACGCGCAACGAACGCAAGGGTCTCGTTGGACGTGAACTACCGCGCCCGGCTGTGGTCCCGCGCTTCAGCAGCCAGCGCGCTGCGGGAACTTCTCCCCGACGTCCACACCGTCTTCGCCTCGGACGACGAACTCGACCTCCTCACGGACGCCGACGACCCGGTCGCCGACCTGCTCAACACCGTCGAAACCGTCGTCGTGACAGCCGGCGGCAAGGGCGCCTGGTCGCACACCGCCGACGGCACCATCCACGCTCCCGCACTTCCGGTGACCGTCGTCGACAGCATCGGCGCCGGCGACGCCTTCGTCTCCGGCTACCTGTCGGCGACCCTCGACAACCTCTCCCCCGAGGAGCGTCTCACCCGCGCCACCACCTCCGGCGCCTTCTGCGTCACGGCGTACGGCGACTGGGAATCCCTCCCCACCCGCGAAGACCTGACCCTCCTGACGCACACCCAGGGCACCGCCCTCCGCTGACCCGCACCACCCGCCCGCCACGACCAGGGATCAGCCAGGCGGAGACCAGAACTGGTGGGCTGAGACAGGTAATAACAGGTCCCCATCCACCATTTCTTGTCTCCGGTTCGCCGCCTCGGGGTCAGGTGTCGTCTTCTACCGGGAAGAGGATCGGGCTGAGGAGGTACCGGGATCTGCCGGGTGCGGCCTCGTTGGACAACGCCGGGAGGATCGCCGCGCGCATTCCCTCGATGAGCTGGTGGAGTTCGGCCTCGGTCAGCCAGATCCCGTGCTGGCGGTACCCGACGAGGTCCGCGACCGGATCGGCTCCCTCACGATCGACGTACGCGTTGAACTCCGCGCGCCGGCCCGTCGACGATGGGCCGATTACCAGGACGCCGGCCACGTGGACCAGGCCGCGCTCTCGGCGATCCTCGATTGGTTGCCGTAGACAACACCGCTCCCCACCGCGGCGGTGGGGAGCGGTTCGCTGCTCAGGACAGCAGTGCCGGGTCCGATTCGAGTTCTCGCTCGGGCTCCAGCGGGAGGACGATCTTGAAGACCGTGTGGCCGGGCTCGGACTCGACGCGCAGGTCGCCGTGGTGCTTCTTGACGACGATGCGCCAGGAGATGTCGAGGCCCAGGCCGGTGCCTTCGCCGATCGGCTTCGTGGTGAAGAACGGCTCGAAGATGCGGCGCCGGATCTCCTCCGGGATCCCCGGTCCGGTGTCGCCGATCTCGACGACCGCGTACGCGCCGTCGCGACGGGTGCGCAGCGTCAGCGTCCCGGATCCGCCCATCGCGCTCACCGCGTTGTCGATGATGTTGGTCCACACCTGGTTGAGCTCCGCGGCGTACGCCGGGATCGCGGGCAACTCGGGGTCGAAGTCCTTGACCACCTCGTAGCCCTGCAGCTTGCCCGACATCATCACCAGCGTCGACTTCAGCAACTCGCGCAGATCGACGGTCTGGTACGGCGCGCGGTCGATCTGCGAGTACTGCTTGGCGGCGCCGACCAGCGTCGAGATCCGGGTGACCGAGTCGTCGATCTCGTTCATCAGCGACTCGGTGTCGATCGTGTACATCAACCAGCGCACCGCGCCCTCGAGGTACTTCGGCCCGACCACCTCGAGCACGTTCTCCATCCACGGCACGTCCAGCCCGGCGGACGCCAGCACCGGCGCCACGTCCCAGCTCGCCTGCACGTCGTGGTCGTCGAGCCAGTCCGTCAGCGTGTCCTCGCGGTCGGACAACTCCAGCGGCGGGATGTCCTTGTCCTTGGTCTTGTCCAGCCGCTCGACCGCGTCGTCCTGGAGCGCGACGATCTGGTGCAGCTTGGTCGCGTCCAGGGTGCCGTCGGCAAGCATCGCGAGCTTCGACCGCATCCCGGACACGCGCTGCCGCAGGGTCGCGGCCGCCCGGACCGCGGCGGCGGCCGGGTTGTTCAGCTCGTGCGTCAGACCGGCCGACAGCGAGCCGAGGGCGAGCAACCGCTCCCGCTCACCGAGCGTCTCGTTGGTCCGCCGCATGCCCATCACGAAGCCCTCGATCAGGTGCACCGCCATCGGGAACCAGGTGTTCATCATCGTCGCCATGCTCTCGGCGCTGATGACGAAGAACTCCGACGGCTCGGTGACCAGCATCGTCGCGGTGTACGACTTGTGGTCGGCGGCACCGAAGAACGCGTTGAACGCGCCGGCGTACACACCACGCTGCCGGGTCCGGTTGATCTCCACCAGCTCGCCGTGCGACCGCTTGCACAGGCGAAGCTCACCCGAGAGCAGGACGTAGCAGCAGGTCGCCTCGTCGCCCTCGTTGAAGACGGTCCCGTCGTGCACGTCCTCGACGTGCCCCGCGTCGGACAGCCACTGGAGCTGCTCCTCGGTGAGGCTCTCGAAGAGGAACAGCGTGCGCAGCTCGTCGGGCGTCAGCCGCTTCACCGCTTGGTCGGTCATCAGAGCATCTCCAGGTATCGGTGCACCAGTGTCACGGCCATCGCACCGTCACCGACGGCCGAGGCGACGCGCTTGACCGACTCGGCCCGCACGTCACCCGCGGCGAACACGCCGGGCATGCTCGTCTCCAGGTGGTACGGCTCCCGCTCCAGCGGCCAGCCCGGAGGTCTGCCGGGCAGGTCCGGTCCGGTGAGCACGAATCCTCGGTCGTCGCGGAGCAGGTCACCGGGCAGCCAGTCCGTCCGCGGCGCCGCGCCGATGAACACGAACATCCATTCCGTGTCCACCTCGCGCTTCTCCCCGGTCTCGCTGTTCAGCAAGGTGAGGTGTTCCAGGTGCTCCGAGCCCATACAGGAAACGACCTGCGTGCAGGTGTGCACCTCGATGTTGTCGATCTGATCGATCTGGTCGATCAGGTACGACGACATCGTCGCGGTGAGCGATGGTCCTCGTACCAGCATATGCACACGCTTGGCATGCCTGGAGAAATAGACCGCGGCCTGACCCGCGGAGTTCGCCCCGCCGATGATGTACACCTCGGCGCCGGCGCACGCCGGACCCTCGGTGGTCGCCGAGCCGTAGTAGATGCCGCGGCCGCACAGGTCGTCGACGCCGGGGGCCTGGAGCGTCCGGTACGAGACGCCGGTCGCCAGGATCACCGAGTGCGCCGAGATCTCGCTCCCGTCGGCGAACCGCAGCCGGCGCGCGTTGCCGAGCGTCTCGAGCCCCACGACCTGCCGGGTCGTCAGCAGCTCGGCGCCGAATCGGACCGCCTGCCGCCGGGCTCGGTCGGTCAACTGCGCACCGGACACCCCGTCCGGGAAGCCGAGGTAGTTCTCGATGCGGCTCGACTGGCCGGCCTGACCACCGGTCGCCAGCTGCTCGACCAGCACGGTCCGCAGGCCCTCGCTGGCGCCGTACACCGCCGCACCGAGCCCGGCGGGACCGCCGCCGACCACGACAAGGTCGTAGAAGTCCTTCGCCGGGGCTGTCGACAGACCGACCTTCTGGGCCAGCTCGGCCTCCGACGGCGCGACCATGACCGTGGCGTCGGGCGTGATCACGACCGGCAGCGTCGTCCCGTCGACGTCGGCGGCGTCGAGCAGCCGCTTAGCCTCGTCGTCGTCGACGTTCAGCCAGCGGTAGGGCACGGCGTTCCGGGCGAGGAAGTCGCGGGCCGCGAACGACGGCGCCGACCAGCGGTGCCCGATCACCCGGGTCTCGTCGCCGGACGGCTCCGGGGTCGACCGCCACAGCTCGAGCATCGCGTCGACCACCGGGTAGAGCTTCTCCTCCGGCGGGTTCCACGGCTTCAGCAGGTAGTGGTCGAGGTCGACCACGTTGATCGCCTGGATCGCGGCGTCGGTGTCGGCGTACGCCGTCAGCAGCACGCGCCGGGCGAGCGGGAACAGGTCCATCGCGGCCTCGAGGAACTCGATGCCGGACATCTGCGGCATCCGGTAGTCGGCCAGCAGCAGCGCGACGGGCTCACCCCGGAGCTTCAGCTCCTTCAGCGCGTCGAGCGCCTGCGCCGGGTTCTCCGCCCGGACGATGCGGTTCTCCTCGCCGTACCGACGGCGGAGGTCACGGGCGATCGACCGGGAAACGCCGGGATCGTCGTCCACGGTGAGGATCACCGAGCGGGTCGTTGACGCTGTCATGACTCCTTCATACCAGCGCAAGCCCACAAACCGGGATCGGTAATCCACAGGCCCGTGCCCGGTTCGCGAGGGGCTGATTCGCGAACCGGGCGCGAGGGGCGGCCTACGGGAGAGCGTCGAGGTACGGCGCGTGGCTGTTCCGGAACTCCCAGTTGTAGTAGTGGTCCCAGTTGATCGACCACGTCATCAGCCCGCGGAACCCTGGCGAAGGACCGCCGCGGAGGCTGTAGCCGCCGCAGTTCTGGCCCTTCACCAAGCAGTCGAGCGCCGTGTGCACGGCTGCCGGGGCGGTGTAGCCGTTGCCCGCGCTGACCGCTGCCGGGAGCCCGAAACCGATCTGGTCGTCGCGCAGCCCGGGGAACGTCTGGCCGGTGTTCGCCACCGGGAAGCCCGCCTTGACCATGTCGGTCATCGCGATGTGGAAGTCGGCACCGCTCGAGTCGGCACCGCCCATTGTGTGGTACTGGTTGTCCAGCCCCATCACGGGACCGGAGTTGTAGTCCTGGACGTGCAGCACGGTCAGCGAGTCCCGCAGCGCGTGGATGACGGGCAGGTACGATCCGGTCCGGTTGTCGCCGCCGCTGGAGCCGCCGTAGAACTGGTAGCCGACCTGGACGAAGAACGTCTCCGGGGCCATCGTCAGCACGAAGCCCGCGCCGTACTTCGCCTTCAGCGTCTTCAGCGCCGAGATCAGGTTCACGATCACCGGAGTGGTCGGGTTGCGGAAGTCGGTGTCACCGGCGTTCAGATAGAGCGAGTGCCCTTCGAAGTCGATGTCGAGCCCGTCCAGGCCCCAGCGGTCGATGATCGCGCTGACCGAGCTGACGAACGCGTCGCGGGCCGCGGCGGTGGTCAGCTGGACCTGCCCGTTCGCACCGCCGATGGAGATCAGGACCTTCTTCCCGGCGGCCTGCTTGGCCTTGATGGCTGCCGCGAAGTCCGCGTCGCTCTCCACGTTCGGGCACTCCCCGACCGGACACCTGTTGAACCTGACGTCACCAGAGGTCACCGACGTCGGCTCGCCGAACGCCAGATTGATGATGTCCCACTCCTCCGGCACATCAGCCATCCGCACGTACCCGGACCCGTTGGCGAAGCTCGCATGCAGGTAGCCGATGAGCGCGTGCTTCGCCAGACCGGTGCTCGTACAGCCGGCCGTCCTGCCAGTCACAGCTGCTGACTTGGCCGACTCGCCAGCGCTGTTGTACGCCGTTACCGCGTACGAGTGACTGCTGCATGTCTGGAGTCCGCTGACGGTGGCTGTGGTTCCTGTGACGGTCTGCACGACTGACGCGCCTTCGTAGACGCGGTAGCCGGTGACAGTGCCCGTGGCAGCCGACCAGCTCAGCGAGACGGACGAGGTGGTCGAGTTGGTGACGGCCGGCGTACCGGGGGTGCTCGGCGCACCCGGCGTACCGCCCGGACCGTCCAGGGCGAAGTCGTCGGCCTGGTACGCCGGCTGGCCGTACCAGCCGTGCACGTAGATCTGCGCGGACGTCTGACTCGCACCAGTCGTGAACGATAGGCTCAGCTGGGTGAAGCTGGCGGCGGACGGCGTCCAAGTGGACGAGCCGCCCGTCACACCCAGGTACACGTACGAGCCCCGCACCCAGGCCGACAGCGTGTACGCCGTGTTGGGCTGCACCGCCACGGTCTGGCTGCACTGCGCGTAGTCCGAGCTCGTGACGGCACCGTTCAGCGCATAGCCGCCGCTGCGGACCGGAGTACTCACGACTGAACCACCCGAGCAGTTCCAGCCGCCCAGGGAACCGGACTCGAAGCCCGGGTTCGACAAAATGTTGGCGGCCTGCGCCGGGATCGTGATGCCGGCCAGCAGGACTCCCAGAACCACGGCAAGCCATCGCATAGCCATTTAGTAGAGACGTTCCATAATCGTGGGTCAATGCGTCGCGGAGGCGGATACCCGACGGTGTCGGGAACCGGCCTAGGGTGACGGGGTGAGCGACTTCGACTGGGGCAAGGGCAGCTACGAACCGACCGCCGCGGACCTGTTGCCCGCGGCCCGGGAGCTGGTCACGGCAGCACGGATCCAGCCCGGCGAGCACGTGGTCGACGTCGGCGCGGGCACCGGCAACGTCGCCCTGCTCGCGGCCGGCCTCGGCGCCCGCGTGACCGCGGTCGAACCGGCCGCCCGCCTCCGCGAGGTGATCGCCGAAACCGCGCTCGACCGCGACCTGACCGTCGTCGACGGCACGGCCGCCTCGATCCCGATGCCCGATGCGTCGGCCGACGCGATCCTGTCCAACTTCGCGGTCATCTTCGCGCCGGACCCGGCCGCCGCGGTGGCCGAGCTCGCCCGGGTCGCGAGGCCGACGGGCCGGATCCTCCTGACCAGCTGGCAACCCGGCGTCCTCAGCAAGCTCGTCGGCGTCGTCATCGCCGCGCTCCGCGAGGTCACCGGCAGCGTCGACATGGGCACGCCGTTCAACTGGCACGACCCGAACGCCCTGTCCGACCTGCTCGCACCCCACGGCTTCACCGTCTCCAGCAGGACACTCGAGCTCGACGTGGTGACCTCGTCCCCCGCCGAGTACTGGGAAACCCGGATCGCCACCCATCCCCTCGGCATCGAGACCCTCCCGGTTCTCGAGAAGGCCGGTCGGCTGGACGACGTACGCACCCGCGTCCTGACCATGCTCGACGAGAACTGGACGACGTCGACCGGTGAGGTGCGGCTGAAGGCGCAGTACCTGCTGGCAACCGCGGTGCGCTGACTGGCAGGTTTTCGCCAGCGGCTAGTTGAAGCCAAAACCGTGTGGTCGGGGCTGTCGATTGGCAGGCTCTTCGGCGTCCGAGCTCGGGGGCGGGCGGCCGGGGCTACAGCCACGGCCAGGACTACATGCCGTGGAGGCATCACGTGAACCATCCCAACCTGCGTCGGCGCGCCGCTCTGCTTGCAGGCGCCGCGCTGATCACCACCGCCTTGGTGGCTCCACCAGGCTCCGCGACGCCCGGAACGGACGCGCCGGCCGCCAGCCGTTTCACCTTCGCGCCCGGGCGGTACGTCGTGACGCTGGCCGACAAGCCGCTGGCGACGTACCAAGGCGGCGTGACCGGGCTGAAGGCCACCAAGCCGGCAGCCGGTCGCAAGGTCGAGGTCAACAGCACCAGCGGAAAGGCGTACCGCGCCTACCTGACCGGCAAGCACGCGCAGGTCGCGGCCGCGGTCGGCGCGAAGGTGGACCAGAACTACTCGACCACGCTGAACGGCTTCGCCGCCTCGCTGACCTCGAAGCAGGTCAACCAGCTCACCAAGACCGCCGGTGTGGTGTCCGTTGTCCCCGACCAGCTGCACGTCGCCCTGGATGACCGCAACCCGACCGACTTCCTCAAGCTGTCCGGCCAGACCGGCGTCTGGAACAAGCTCGGCGGCAAGGCGACCGCGGGCCAGGGGGTCGTCGTCGGCGTGGTCGACACCGGCATCTGGCCGGAGAGCGCGTCCCTGTCCGGCCCCAAGCTCGGCACCGAGGCGCCGACCAGCACCGACCCGTACCGCCCGTACCTGTCCGGCTCGACGACCGTGATGGAGAAGGCCGACGGAGGCACCTTCACCGGCAGCTGCGAGACCGGCGACGACTTCACCGCCGACCTGTGCAACACCAAGCTGATCAGCGCGAAGTACTTCGGTGAGGGCTGGCTCAGCCTGGTTCCGCCGGAGCGCCGCGCCGACTACGTGTCGCCGCGCGACGGTGAGGGCCACGGGACGCACACCGCGACCACCGCGGCCGGCCGCGCCGACGTGGACGTCCAACTGGGCGGCCGTGACCTCGGCACCGTCACCGGCGTCGCCCCCGCCGCCAAGATCGCTGTGTACAAGGCGCTCTGGTCCGGCAAGACCGCACAGGACACGGGCGGTTTCACGTCCGACATCGTCGCCGCCATCGACCAGGCGGTCGCGGACGGCGTGGACGTCATCAACTACTCGGTCGGTTCGACGATCGAGTCCCCTGCCACCGACCCGATCCAGCTGGCGTTCCTGTCCGCCGCATCGGCCGGCGTCTTCGTCTCCGCGGCCGGCGGCAACTCCGGTCCGGACGCGTCGACCCTCGACAACACGTCTCCGTGGGTGACCACGGTCGGAGCCACCACCGTCGCCCCGTGGAACGGGACTGTCGTGCTGGGCAACGGCCAGAAGTACTCCGGCGTCAGCACGACCGTCTCGTCGCCGACCGGCAGCAAGCCGTTCGTCAGCGGAGTTGCGGTCAAGAAGGACGGTGTGAGCGACGCGGACGCACTGATCTGTCTGGCGAACACCCTCGACCCGGCCAAGACCGCCGGCAAGATCGTCGCCTGCGACCGCGGTATCAGCGCCCGCGTGGACAAGTCAGCCGAGGTGCAGCGCGCCGGTGGCGTCGGAATGGTGCTGCTCAACCTGTTCGACCAGGACGTCGTCGGCGACTCCCACGTCGTACCGACTGTGCACCTCAACACCCCCGGGGCGCTGTCGGTGAGGTCGTACGCCACGCAGGCCGGCGCCACCGCTGAGCTCGTCCCTGGCAACCAGACCAGCACGACGACGCCGTACCCGCAGATGGCCGACTTCTCGTCGCGTGGTCCTTCACTGCAGAGCAACGGCAACCTGTTGAAGCCTGACCTGGCCGCACCGGGCGTGAACGTGCTGGCCGCGGTAGCGCCGCCCACCAACGGCGGACAGAGCTACGCGTTCCTCTCGGGTACGTCGATGGCCGCCCCGCACGTGGCGGGTCTGGCAGCGCTCTACCTGTCGAAGCACCCGGACTGGTCGCCCATGGCGGTCAAGTCCGCGCTGATGACGACCGCTGGAAACGTGCTGACCTCGACCGGCGCTGTCAACACCAACCCGTTCGACGCCGGCGCCGGTGAGGTACAGCCGTCGAAGATGCTGGACCCGGGCCTCGTCTACGACTCGGGTGACACGGACTGGCTCGGCTACTTGGAAGGCACTGGTGTCAAGACCGGCACCGGCGTACCTGCCATCAACCCGAGCAACTACAACGCCCCGTCGATCGCGGTCGGCCAGCTGCTGGGTACGCAGACCATCACCCGCCGGGTGACCGCTGTGACCCCGGGTCTGTACCACGCGACCGTGTCCGTGCCGGGAATGAAGGCTGTGGTGACGCCGTCGATCCTGAACTTCACCAAGGCCGGCGAGACCAAGACGTTCACGGTGAAGCTCACCCTGGACAGCGGCGACTCCGGTACCTCGGCCAACGGCTGGCTGACCTGGCAGGGCGCAGGCAAGACCGTCCGGAGCCCGATCGTCGTCGTACCGACGTCCGTCCTCGCTCCGACCGCTGTGTCCGGCTCCGGCGCGTCCGGCTCCGCGTCGTTCACCGCCACCGTCGGCAAGGCCGGCGTACCGATCCGCTCGTACGGCGTCGTGTCGGCTCCGCTGGTGCCCGGTGCGGTACCGGCCGGTGCCGCGGACGCTGATCTGCCCGACTACCCGGTGACTGCGACCTCACAGACCAAGGCGGTGCAGTGGAACATCAAGACCGTGGATCCGGCCGGCAGCATCTGGCTGGTCCTCTACAAGGTCGTTAACGGCCAGATGCAGCTGCTGTCGTTCGTCGGTGACGGCTCCAACCAGGCGTCCGCCAGTGTGCCTGCACCGACGCCGGGCGTGTGGGGCGTGCTCGCGATCACCCTGTCCAACCCGCCGGGCGCGAGCACGACGGAGTACACCATGCAGACGAACGTCGTGACCGCCTCGTCCGGCAGCTCGCTCAAGGTGACGCCTCCGGTGGCACCGGCCGCGTTCAAGCCGTTCCAGGTGACGGCCTCGTGGTCCGGCCTGCCGACCGACAGGCGCTCCACCGGCTTCGTCGAGTTCCCGAACCGGGCCGGGACGGTGGTGACGATCAACTAGGTCCAGCTGCTTCAGATCCAGCGCCGGCGGGCGGCCTGAACGCCCGCCTGGAACCGGGTCTGCGCGCCGAGAGCATCCATCAGCGCGCGGACCCGGCGCTGGGTCGTCCGGGGGCTGATCCGCAACCGCCGGCTGATCATGTCGTCGGTGGCTCCACCGGCCAGCAGCATCAGGATGTCCCGGTCCGGGGCCCGCAGCTCCGTGACGTCACCGTTGGCCTCCAGCTCCGGCATCGGGACGGCCAGGCCCCACAACATCTCGAACATCGCGATCAGACCGTCGAGCAGACCCGACGACCTGATCAGCAGGTGCGACTCCGCGGGCGCCCGCTTCGTCAGCGCCACCAGTGCCATGTTGTCGTCGCCGAGCACCATCTTCATCGGCATCTGCGGCAGCACCCGGCTGACCTCACCGGCGGCCCGCAGCTCCGGCAGCAGCGCCATCACCTCGTCGGACTCGAACACCTCGAACCCGTAGATCGCCCGGTACACCAGGCCGTCGGCCAGCCGGTCCAGCTCGAGCTTCTGCTGCGCCGCGGGCGGCGCCGAGTACGGCGGGCGGTCCAGCGCCCGGACCTGGACCCGGCAACTGCACTGCATCTCCTCGTAGGCCCGGAGCAGCGTCAACCCGTCCTCGATCAGCTCGACCTGGTTCCCGTCCAGCACCGGCTTCCCACGAGCCTCCCGCAACTCGTCGGCCACCAGCCGCAACCGAGCGACCTGAGCGTCCAGTTCGTCCAGCGGATCCACCACTGCACCGTCCGCCACCCGCATCACCCCTCAACGACCCAACCCAAACCACCTCACACTAAACCGCGTCAAGTAAGTGCGGACACGATGTCTCACGGGCCGCAGTCCAGACAGGGCCACGGACGGCCGCACCGCGAACAGCGACCGTCAGGAGCCGGCGCAGGCAGCCAGACCGCCCGCTCCGGCGCCTCGGGAGGCGGTGCGGCGGGACGGACCGGCGGCGGGTCGAGCCAGTGCAGACAGGTGTCGCCGTCGTCGGCGTGAACCGCCAGCAGGGACTCGATGCCGTCCCAGGTCGAGGTGCTCGACCAGCGGCCGAGCCACCTGAGCGCGACCGCACCATCGGACCACTCCGCGCCTTCCGCGACCATCCGGGGGCCAGGGGCGGCGGGGCGGACCAGACGGAAGAGGCGAGCCTGTCGCTGCAGCGTGTTCACCTGCCCAGGTTCGCCCAGAACGCAGTGCACACAACAGGTGTGGGCTGTGGGCTGTGGGAACAGCCCACAGCCCACATGCCCTTGTTTTCCACGGTTTTTGTCGGCGAGGGCTTGTAACTTCTCCGGCACGCACCACATGAGCTCGAAGCGCGAACGGGGTGATCCTGTGACCGAGACATCCACCGAGACATCCACCGAGACATCGATCGAGACATCGTTCGGTCCGCTGCTGCGGCAGTGCAGGCAGGCGGCCGGGCTGAGCCTGCGCCAACTGGCAGCACGTGTCGGCTACGACCACAGCTACCTGTCACAGGTGGAGCGCGGGCAGCGGCCGGGCTCTGCGGACCTGGCGCGACTCTGCGACCAGGAGCTCGGCACCGGCGCCCGGCTGTCCTCCACCTTCGAGCGAAAGCCCGCCCGCGCGGCTCAGCTCCGGCCGGAGGCCGACCCGTTGGAGACTGCCTGGCGCGGACTGGCCGCGACGCTCGGCGCCGGCGGCCCGAGGCCCGGCGATCATCGCAGCGTGCCACCGGCTTCGCTGCTCCCTGACCTGGTGCGGCAACTCCGCGGCGCCGCCCAGGCGGAGGCAGCCGAGCTGGGAATGCTGATCGCCGAGACGCTGACCAGGCTGGACGAGCGAAGCACCGCGAGGCGGTGGTGGTGGGCTGCCCGTGCGACTGCGGACAGCCTCGGCGACGGCCCGCTACCGGCAGTGGCGCGCGCCAGGGAGGCGATCATCGGCCTGGCCGAGCGGCGTCCGTTGACGGAGTTGCTGCAGCTCGCGGACGAGTCGGTCGCGCTTGATCGACAAGCACCGGGCGCGGCCGGCTGCGCGCCACTGACAGCGCGAGCCCTGGTGCTCGCCGAGCTCGGCCGGACTCACGAGGCCCAGCAAGCGCTCCAGGAGCTCATCGGCGCCGGTGACGAGGTCCTGCGCGCAACACCACAAGCACAGCCGTACGAGTTGCATTGGGCCGAAGGACGCGTCTGCACCGCGCTGGGGTATGGCGTGGCGGGCTGCGTCCTGCTCGAGCGCGCCAGAGAGCTCTGTCCGGAGAGCTGGATCGGTGAGCGCGCACGTCTCGACCTGAGCCTGGCCGAGTGCCTTGTCGTCGCCGGCGAGGTCGCCGCAGGCCTGGCCACGGCGCTCCGCGTCCTGGTCGAGCTGCCCGACGAGTGGCACGACACCTTGGTGTACGACGCCGCCGACCGGGTGCTGCGCGTCGTACAGGCAGAGCCCGGTGCGGCCGAGCTACGACGGCTGCTGGCGCGGCCAGTGCACCGGAGTGGCCGAAGTGTGGGCATCGGTTCGAGCCAGAGGTGACAGCGGGAGTAGCGTGCGGCGAGTGACAGGTGAACAGCGGACAACGGTAATGACAGACGCGTGGGACTTCGCGGTCGAGCTGCGCCCCGATCCGGCCAGTGCGGAGGCTCGGGCGGCCGTCCTGGCCAACCCGGCGTTCGGACAGTCGTTCACCGACCACATGGTCGTGGCCAACTGGTCGCTGGACCGCGGCTGGCACGACGCGAAGGTCACGGCGTACGCACCGCTGTCGCTCAGCCCGGCGGCTGCTGTCTTCCACTACTCGCAGGAGATCTTCGAGGGCCTCAAGGCGTACCGGCACGCGGACGGCTCGGTGTGGGCGTTCCGCCCGGACCGAAACGCCAGGCGGTTCACCGCGAGCGCGGAGCGGCTGGCGCTGCCGCAGGTGCCGGAGGACGAGTTCATCGCGGCCCTGCGCGCACTGGTGACCGTCGACGAGGCCTGGGTACCGTCCGCCGACGACGGCGAGACCAGTCTGTATCTCCGGCCGTACATGATCGCCACCGAGGCCGTCCTCAGCGTCCGGCCCGCGCACGAGGTGCTGTTCGGCGTCATCGCCTCCCCCGCCGGCCCGTACTTCGACACCGGCCCCAAGCCGGTCTCCATCTGGCTCACGACCTCGACCGTCCGCGCCACCCCGGGCGGGACCGGCGCGGCCAAGTGCGGCGGCAACTACGCCGCCAGCCTGGCCGGACAGGCCGAAGCGATGGCAAACGGCTGCGATCAGGTCGCGTTCGTCGAGGCGGTCGAGCACAAGTGGCTCGAAGAGATGGGCAGCATGAACATGTTCTTCGTCTATGCCGACGGCCACATCGCGACCCCGGAGCTGTCCGGCTCGATCCTCGAAGGCGTCACCCGCGCCTCGGTCCTCGAGCTCGCCGCCGATCTCGGCCACCCCGTCGAGGAGCGCCGGATCGCCGCCGACGAGTGGCGCGACGGCGTCCGCAGCGGCGAGATCACCGAGGTCTTCGCCTCCGGCACCGCCGCGGTCATCACCCCGATCGGCCGCGTCGCCTGGCCCGACGGCGACCTGACCATCGGCGACCACTCGGTGAACCACGGCGTCGGGCCGGTCACCACCAAGATCCGCAGCACGCTGCTCGACCTGCAGTACGGCCGGATCCCCGACACCCGCAAGTGGCTCACCCGCCTGACCTGATGCCGATTGTCCCGGGCCCTCTAAGGTTGACGTCATGGCCGAGTCCAAGGGCAAGTCTCCGGCGATCGAGCTGGAGGTCGGGGAACGGACGGTCCGGGTGTCCAACCCGGACCGGGTGTACTTCCCGGCGCACGGCGAGACCAAGCTCGACCTGGTGAAGTACTACCTGTCGGTCGGGGACGGGATCGTCAACGCGCTGCGGGAGCGGCCGTGCATGCTGCACCGGTTCCCGGAGGGGGTGTCGGGCGAGAAGGTGCACCAGAAGCGGCTGCCGCACGGTGCGCCGCCGTGGATGGAGACGGTCCGGGTCACGTTCCCGCGGTACAACCGGACCGCCGACGAGCTGTGCGTGACCGAGATCGCCCACGTCGCCTGGGCCGTGCAGATGTCGACGGTCGAGTTCCACCCGTGGAACTCGCGGCGCGCCGACACCGAGAAGCCGGACGAGTGGCGCATCGATCTCGACCCGATGCCCGACTGCCCGTTCGACCGGGTCCGCCGGGTCGCGCACACCGTCCACGAAGTACTCGACGAGCTCGGCGCGGTCGGCTACCCGAAGACGTCCGGCGGCAGCGGCATCCACATCTACGTCCGCGTCGAGCCGGCGTACGGCTTCTCCGACGTACGGCGGGCCGCGCTCGCGTTCGCGCGAGAAGTCGAGCGGCGGGCGCCGGACGACGTGACGACCACGTGGTGGCGCAAGGACCGCGACCCGAAGAAGCTGTTCGTCGACTACAACCAGAACGCCCGCGACCACACGATCGCCTCGGCGTACTCGGTCCGCGGCAACCCCGAAGGCACGGTCTCGACCCCGATCCGCTGGGACGAGATCGACGACGTGAACCCGAAGGACTTCACGATCCGGACGGTCCCGCAGCGGTACGCCGAGCTCGGCGACCTGCACGCCACGATCGACGACGACGTCTACTCGCTCGACACCTTGATGGAGTGGGCCGAGCGCGACGAGCGCGAAGGCGCCGAGGCCCCGCCGGAGGACTAGAAGCGGGCCTCGGACCTGGGCCACTCAGAGTGCCGGACACGGATCCCCACGCCATCACAATCGCGGCGCGTCCGACCGTCACCCGCGGCGCGGCCGAGGCTTCGGCCGATTGTGATGGCCTGGAGCTTCGTGACCTCACCTGGTCGACCGTGTGGCGTCCGACCGTGCGGCTCGCCGCGAGGCGACCGGGTGCCTGTTCCGCGGTCCGCACGAGACCCGGCTGCGGTTCTCCCCCCAACACCCCGGCGACCCACCCGCACGCCGTCGACATCACCTCGACGGAAGCGTTCGCGAACTACCACGCCCAGGCGGGCGACGAGATCCTGATCCGCGCACAGGGGTGCCTCGCCTAGGATCCTTCGGGTGCAGACCTTGGACGCAGCCGCTGCCTACGACCGTGCCGTCGCGTTGGCGACGCGGGGGCGGCGGCAGCTGCTGGGGATCACCGGGGCGCCGGCGGCGGGCAAGTCGACGTACGCCGAGCAGCTCGCCGCGAAGCTGACGGCCGACGGTCACCGGGTCGCGCTCGTCCCGATGGACGGCTACCACCTCGCGCAGTCGGTGCTGGAAGACCTCGGGCTCGCGGACGTCAAAGGCGCACCGCACACCTTCGACGGCTTCGGCTTCGTCGCCCTGTTGCGGCGGCTCAAGGAGTCACCGGACGAGCAGATCTGGGCGCCGCGTTTCGACCGTGGCATCGAGGACTCGATCGCCGCGAGCATCGGGATCGCGCCCGAGGTCACGCTGGTCCTGACCGAGGGCAACTACCTGCTGCTCGACGAGCCGCCCTGGTCGGCCGTAAGCCGCCTGCTCGACGAGTGCTGGTACGTCGAGGTACCCGAGGAGCTCCGCCACGCGCGACTCGAGGCCAGGCACCGCGCCTTCGGCCGATCTGCCGAGGAAGCGCACGAGCGGACATTCGGCTCGGACGAACGCAACGCCCAGCTGATCGCCGCGACCGCACCAGCGGCCGACGCGATCATCCGACCCGGTCGATGAACGCGGCGACGCCGTCCAGGTAGAGCTGCAACCCGAAGTCGAAGTCGGCTTCGTTGTCCTCCTCGAAGCTCCCGACCTCGTCGAACACCCCGGCCTCGACGGTGCGCGCCACCGCCGGGTACACCCGCGGATCCGCGACCCGCCGCAGCGTCGAGCCGAACCGCTGGAAGGCGTCCGGGTTCTCCGCGTAGCCGGCCGCCAGGTCGAAGGCCATCCGGATCTCTCCCTGCACGTAGGTGATGAGACCCATCACCACGCCGACCTTGGCCTCCTCCGGCAGACCGGTGTCCTTCAGCACGCCGAGCGCGGAGTCGAACCAGGCGAGGTTGTTCGGACCGGCCGGCGGGCCGGAGATCGGCACCTTCGCGTACCAGGAGTGCCGGCGGATCGCGGACAGCACACCGTCCGCCCAGAACGTCAGCCCGGTCCGCCAGTCGATCCCCTCGGGCATCGGTTCCGGACGCTCGAGGGCGGCGTCGGACATCATCACGAGCAGGTCGTCCTTGCTCTTCACGTGCCGGTACAGCGCCATCGTCGAATTGCCGAGCCGCTCCGCGACCCGCGCCATCGAGAGCGCCGCCAGACCTTCGGCGTCCGCGAGCGCGATCGCCGCCGTGACGATGTCGTCGAGCGTCAGCGAGGGCTTCGGCCCGCGCCGCGGCGTCTCCCGGAGCCGCCACATCAGCGCGACGTCGGCCGGCAACTCATCGTTGTCCACCGGGTCAGTTTAGGGCTTGCCAACCGATACTGCGTACCTGCTACGCTATTTAGCGTATCTAATACGCAGTAAGGAGGGGACCATGATCGTCGAGGCGACCGGCCTGCGGAAGTCGTACGGCGCGACCGACGTGCTGACCGGGGTGGATCTGAGCGTCGCGGAGGGGTCGGTGCTCGCCCTGCTGGGCCCGAACGGCGCCGGCAAGACCACCACGGTGCGGATCCTGACCACGCTGACCCGCCCGGATTCCGGTACGGCGACGATCGCGGGGTACGACGTACTGCGCGAGCCGGCCCGCGTGCGCGGCGTGATCAGCCTGACCGGGCAGTACGCCGCGGTCGACGAGAACCAGACCGGCCGGGAGAACCTGGTGATGGTCGGCCGGCTGATGCACCTCGGCCGGCGGACCGCGCAGCGGCGGACGGCCGAGCTGCTCGACCAGTTCGGCCTGACCGACGCGATGGACCGGCGCGTGAAGACGTACTCCGGCGGCATGCGGCGCAAGCTCGACCTGGCGATGAGCCTGATCGCGCGGCCGCGGGTGATCTTCCTGGACGAGCCGACGACCGGACTCGATCCGGCCAGCCGCTCGGCGATGTGGGACGCGATCGTCGAGCTGGTCCACGACGGCACGACGATCCTGCTCACCACGCAGTACCTGGAGGAGGCCGACCGGCTCGCCGACCGGATCGTGCTGCTCGACCACGGCCGCATCGTCGCCGGCGGTACTGCGGACGCGCTGAAGACGCAGATCGGCGGCGAGCGGATCTCGGTGTGGTTCGCCGACGAGGTGCAGGTCGTGAAAGCCGCCGGCGTACTGGAAGGCGTGGCCGACCAGCTGATGCTGAACATCCCGTCGGACGGTACGGCGGCGCATCTGCACCACGTGCTCGACGTACTGCGCGACAACGGGTTGGAGCCGGAGCGGGTGTCGTCCCACCGGCCCACGCTCGACGACGTGTTCCTCGCACTGACCGCCTGAGGGGTTTGCCGATGTCACACCAAGGAGTCGTCGCCGCCTGCTCGGACGCGGTGACCATGATCGACCGCAGCGTGCGGCTGGCACGGCGCAACGTCGACACGCTGTTCGTGTCGCTGCTGCTGCCGTTGCTGATGATGGCGCTGTTCGTCTACGTGTTCGGCGGCGCGATCAACACCGGCACGGAGTACGTGAACTACGTCGTCCCGGGGATCCTGCTGCTCACCACCGGGTACGGCGCCGCGTCGACCGCGATGGTGGTCGCCGACGACATGCACAACGGGATGATCGACCGGCTGCGGTCGCTGCCCATCCACAGCTTCGCCGTGCTGACCGGTCATGTCGTCGCGAGCGTCGCGCGCAACGCCACCTCGACCGCGATCGTCGTCCTGGCCTCGCTGGCGATGGGGTTCCGCCCCGTCGGCGGCGTGCTGGACTGGCTGGCCGCGATCGGGCTGCTGTTGCTGTACGTCGTCGCGTTGTCCTGGCTGGCGGCGGCGCTCGGCGTGATCGCCAGGTCCGTCGAGTCGGCCAGCACGCTCAGCTTCTTCATGCTGTTCCTGCCCTACCTGAGCAGCGCGTTCGTCCGGCCGGAGTCGATGCCGTCGTGGTTGCGGCCGGTGAGCGAGCACCAGCCGATCACGCCGGTGATCGAGACCGTCCGGAGCCTGCTGATCGGGACGCCGATGGCGAACAACGGATGGACCGCACTTGCCTGGTGTTGTGGTCTACTCCTGTTCTCCTTCGTGCTGGCCACTTCGCTGTATCGGCGGCACAACAACCGCTGAACGCAGGTCTGCTGCCGTTCGGCGACGGATGTGGCACGGAACGACCAGGCGTGACCCCTTGGTGGGGTTACCGTCGAGGTCCCCCCCAACGTGTGGTGGTCCCACTCCCCCCGGGACCCACACGGACAAGCGCCCCGGTCATCGACCGGGGCGCTTCGTTTTTCTTTTCTGCCGGTGTCGAATCCGGCGCCTTTGGTTCGACGTATCAGTGAGAGCGACCAAAGGAGAGGGTCAGAATGAACATCACCACCGACATCCGGACCATGATCGTCACCATGCTGGCCGAGGGCAGCCCGGTCTGGTACGTGGCAGGCATGGTCAACATGCGCAGCCACGATGTGTACGTGATCGGTTGCGAGGCCGGCTACCCCGACAAGGCCAAACTGCGCCGCGCCGTCTGGGCCGCCCGCAACCGCGTACCGCAAGCCGCCTGACCCCTGTCAGGTCGCTCGAACCGCTGCTACCCCAACGCCTGGGGAAGCAGCGGTTTCGTCATGTTTAGGGTTGGTGCGTGGACGAGGTCAGCGTTGTGGACTATCACACGGCCGGTGAGCCGTTCCGGATCGTGACGTCGGTCGAGATCCCGGGCGACTCCGTCGCCGACCGCCGGGTCACGGCGCAGTCGTCCGAGGCGATCGACGCCGTACGGCAGCTGCTGGTGAACGAGCCGCGCGGCCATGCCGACATGTACGGCGGGTTCGTCGTTCCGGGTGACGACGACGGCGCCGACTTCGGAGTGGTGTTCTGGCACAAGGACGGCTACTCGACGGCCTGCGGGCACGGGACGATCGCGCTGGCGACCTGGGCCGTCGATACCGGTCTGGTCCAGCCGGGTGATGTCGTCATCGACGTACCGTCCGGACGGGTGACGGCCCACGTCAGCGACTCCGGCGTTGCCTTCCGCAACGTTCCGTCGTACGTCCTGCGGCGTGACGTGCCGGTGTCGACCTCCCGCGGGGAGGTGCTGGCGGACATCAGCTACGGCGGCGCCTTCTACGCGTCGGTCCCCGCGTCGTCGGTCGGCCTGTCCGTCGCGCCGTCGTCGTACGCCGACCTGATCGCGATCGGCCGCGCGATCAAGTGGGCGCTCGACCCGGTCGCCGTACACCCGACGGATCCGCGCCTCAGCGGTCTGTACGGCACGATCCTGTACGACGATCTCGGCGACCTCGAGGACGGCCCGCACCAGCGCAACCTGGCCGTCTTCGCCGACGGCGAGGCGGACCGCTCCCCCTGCGGCTCCGGTACGTCGGCACGCCTGGCCCTGCTGTACGACGAAGGTCGTCTCGGACCGGGGCAGACGCTTCGCCACGACTCGATCGTCGGGACGACGTTCCTCGGCCGCGTCGTCGCGCAGACGCCGGACGGTGTCGTCACCGAGGTGGCCGGGGCGGCCTACCGGACCGGCACGGCGACGTTCAGCCTGGACCCGCGCGACCCGCTGGGCACAGGATTCACCCTCCGCTGATCTCAGATTGCGACCGTCGCCGGCGGCCGCGGCCGATAAGTTGGTCCCCATGATCTTCATCACCGCGAAGTTCCGTGTGAAGCCCGAGCACGCCGCCGACTGGCCGTCGATCGCCGCCGACTTCACGGCGGCGACCCGCGCCGAGCCCGGCTGCCTGTGGTTCGACTGGTCCCGCTCCGTCGACGACGCGAACGAGTACGTCCTGGTCGAGGCCTTCGCCGACGACGAGGCCGCCACCCACCACGTCACCTCGGACCACTTCAAGGCGGCCCAGGAGCACCTCCCGCCGCACCTGGTGGAGACGCCCCGCATCGTCAACTTCAAACTCCCCCAGGACGACTGGTCAGAGCTCGGCGAACTCGCCGTCAAGTAAGTCAGGTCACCGTCGAGAGGGCGGTGGCGATCACTGCCGCCGTCTGTTCCGGCGCCTCGTCCGGCAGCAGGAACACCGCGCCAGGGATGGTCACCAGCGTCACGTCGGCCGCCGCATCGAGGGTGGCGCGCTCGGCGCCGGTGAGCCCACCATCGCCCTTCTCCGCGTGGACGACCCACACCGCGCTGCCCGACGCGGCCAACTGGGCGGCGTAGTCACGGTCGGCGGCGATGTAGTCGAGGTACGGGCCGCTCACCCGGACCGAATCGCCGGCCCTGTTCTGCTTGAGATCCTCGATGAGATCCCGCTTGTGCGGCTCAGGGATCTTGGCAAACCTCGCCACCAGCGGCAGCAGCCGGAGCAGGACGGCCATCGGCCAGCTCCCTACCCGCTGCGATGCCCGGACGACGGCGCGGAAGAACCTGGCCTCGTCCTCGGTCGTCAAGCTGATGCCGAGCAGGACGACCGGGCCGTGGAAGTGACCGGCCAGGAGCATCTCCAGAGCAACGGTGGCGCCGTGCGAGAAGCCCACCAGCACGTCGCACCTTTGTTCCTTGGCCAGCGTTCCCGCCGTACGGGCCAGTGCCGGCACGGACACGTCGCCGGTCAGCGGGGCCCCTGCCATACCTGGCATGGTGGTCGCCACCAGGCGAACCCCGGACAGCGCCTGATCAGCCATCACCAGGTCGAACGAGCGGGCAGCGTTGGCTCCACCCGGCAGGAGCAGGACCGCTCGGTCCGCATCGTCGGGGCCTACGGTCAGAATCTCCCAGGCTTCCCTCATGGCTACCACCCCTGACCTCAGGGTAGGTCTGGCTGGCAGGTCCTACTACTCACCGGCAGTTTCAGGCGCAGCAGCGCGCCGCTGCTGCGCGGTACGACTTCAGCTGTACCGCCATGAGCCTCGGCGACCTGCCGGACGATGGCCAGGCCCAGCCCGGACCCGGGATGCGCGCGGGCAGCTGGTGACCGATAGAAGCGGTCGAAGACGAACTCGAGGTCACTGTCGGGGATGCCCGGACCGGTGTCCGCGACGTCGAGAGTGCCCTCCTTGACGCTGATCCGCACCTGGCCACCGGACGGGCTCCACTTCACAGCGTTGTCCACCAGGTTCGCGACGGCGCGTTCCAAGGCATCAGGGTCTCCATGGACAAGGGTGGGCGCGCAGGTCAGCTCGAACTCGATCTGCGCCGCCCGCCGCGTCGCGCGCGCCGCAACGCGCTCGGCGACCAGGTCCAGGCGGACATCTTCGGTATGGAAAGCGGGCTGGCCGTAGCGCGCCAGATCGACCAGGTCGTTGATCAGCGTTCTGAGTCCGCTCGCCTGGTCGAGCGCTTCAGCGGCGAGTTGCGGGGCCTGTTCGTCGTACAGGTCTTCGGCCAGCAGTTCGAGGTTCACGGTCAAGCTCGTCAGTGGTGTACGCAGTTCGTGCGAGGCATCGGCCACCAGGCGGCGCTGGGCGCCGACGGACTCGTCCAGCGCAGCGGTCATCCCGGCGAACGCGGAGCCGAGCCGCCCGATCTCGTCCTGACCGTCGGCCGGGATCGGGATCGCCAGATCGCCGGTCGTGCGAATCAGCTCGACGGTCTCGGTCAGCCGCCGGACAGGCCGGAGGACGCGACGAGCAGCGAGACGTGCGGCAACAGCGGCCAGGAGTCCGGCGGCCACGGTGGACGCCGCGAGCAGCCAGGCGAGTCGGCGCAGAGTGGGGGCAGGATCCGACTGCGGTATCGCTGTGCGCACCAGCGCGCCGGATGCGCCTGGGAATCTGGCGGTGTAGATGCGGTAGGCGACGTCGTTGTAGACCGCGTTGCGGAAGTACGCAGCGGCGGTTCCGTTGGCGACGGCGACGTCGCGGTCTGTGAGGTCGACGAATTGGGCCGACGGCCCGGCCGTGACCGGGTCCGGCACGATCTGCAGCTGGGTGCTCCCGATTCCCAGCGGGACGGCCGGAAAGGCCCCCTCGTTCGACGTACCCCGGAACTTCTCCTTGATGGCTTTCGCGACGTCCGGCGCCTGGCCGGCCGCCGTCACGAGCGAGCTGTCGATCTGGCCGCGGAGGCCGTGTTCCACGGATGGGTACAGAACCACCGAGACGAGTACCAGTGCGGCTACGACGATGGAGCCTCCGGCGATGGCCAGCCGGGTACGCAGGTTCACGGCTCCTCGCGCAGGACATACCCCAGGCCGCGCACCGTCTGGATCAATCTGCTGCCGCCGTCTGCCTCAAGTTTGCTTCGCAGGTAGCTGATGTAGACCCAGAGCGCATTCGACTCCGGCCCGAAGTCGTAGCCCCACACGGACTCGAAGATCTGGGTCCGGCTCAGCACCCGGCGGGGATTGCGCAAGAACAACTCGAGCAGGGACAGCTCCGTCTTGGTGAGCTCCAGGCGCCGGCCCGCGCGGGTGGCCTGGCGGCCGCTCAGGTCCAGGTCGACGTCGGTGAAGTGCAGCACCTCGGCTCTGGCGCCGCTGCGCCGCAGCAGTGCTCGAAGCCGGGCCCGCAGCTCCTCCAATGCGAACGGCTTGGCCAGGTAGTCGTCCGCCCCCGCGTCGAGCCCGGCGACCCGGTCGGTGACCAGGTCCCGGGCCGTGAGCATCAGGATCGGCGTGTCGTACCCGCCCGAACGCAGCGTCCGGCAGACCTCGAGCCCGTTCGGCTCGGGCATCAGGACATCGAGCACCACTGCGTCCGGGCGGAACACGCCGTGCTCGGCGAGGGCAGACGTCCCATCGGCGACCGACGCGACGTCGTAACCGTCCCGGCCCAACGCATGCTCCAACGACCGCCGCACGGCCGGGTCGTCGTCCACGACAAGTATCCGCATGGTCGTCCATCCTCGCCGTCAATCATGAAGATTTCATGAGCTGAGCGACGCCGACTGTCAGCCGTTGTCCAGCGACTTCTTCAGATCCCCCAACGCGGAGTTCAACTGCTCGGCGCTGACCCCGAGCGAGGCGGCCAGGTCGCGGAAGGACTTGGAGGTCGGAACGATCCCGCCGGGCGCCGATACCAGAGCAACCAGGGTGGTCTTCGCCTGCGCTCGACTGATGCCGAGTGCTGCCGCCAACCGGGCGGCCGCGGCGTCACTCGCGAACGGCGAGGTGCGCGGATCGTCCTTCTTGTGCTTGCCGCCCTTCTTGTCCTTGCCGTCCTTCGTGTGCTCGCCCGCCTTCTTGTGCTCGCCGTGCTTGTCTCCCGGACGCGGGCGCCCGGGGTTCAGGAACAACGGCGCCACGGCGGCCTTGACCCGCGCGACCGGCAACCTCAGGTTCGCCGCGACCGCCGCGGCGAACGCATCCAGCGTGACCTTGGTCGAGCCACCCAGCGACATCTTGGCCGCGACGAGCGCGGCTTCGAGCCGATCGGCCGTCACCCCGAGCTGCGC
Organism: Kribbella sp. NPDC051936; assembly: GCF_040680955.1. Classification (NCBI taxonomy): domain Bacteria; kingdom Bacillati; phylum Actinomycetota; class Actinomycetes; order Propionibacteriales; family Kribbellaceae; genus Kribbella; species Kribbella sp. NPDC051936. The sequence continues at coordinate 314,407 of NZ_JBFAXS010000010.1, forward strand.
CGCGATCTTGGCGATGTCGGTGTTCTTGGCCGGCTTCGCTCTCCCGTCCGACTTGACCGCGGCACCCGACTTCGCCGCGCCGGGTTTCGGGTCCGCCATCGCCGCCGGCGCCATACCGGTCGTGGCCAGCGCCGCAACGGTCACCGTCGCCACGAGCAGATGTGCACGTTTCATCATCCTGATCCCTTTCGTCCCGCGCCGGACAGTCCCCGGCGCCCTGGACGACACACAACCGCCCCGCCCTCAGCCGCACTTTCAGCGAGCTTTAGAGCTCCCTTAGAAACCTCCACGGTGCCGAGGCCTGGCTGCGAGTGCGGCGCGAAGGCCCGGACCTGACGGTCCGGGCCTTCTTCCGTAGCGGGGGCAGGATTTGAACCTGCGACCTCTGGGTTATGAGTAGGCCTGCCCCCGTCTCACGCCGCTTCAGCAGTCCAGGCATCCCACCGCGGACGCCGGAGGCGTCGACTGATCCGTCTCAGGTGTCCCGATCGGTCCCGAGCTGCTCAACGCGTTTGGGTACGGATCTCCGAGCGGACGCCGCGATCGCACTCGGTGTCGTCCCGGTGGGCATGGCCTGGATCTCGCACCTCGATGCGGGCCCCTTCCAGTGGAAGTACGCCGTACAAGACCTGACCCCCGAGTTGTCCCGCGCCCTGAGTGCGGAGTTCACCCCCAGCGGGTGAGGAACTGACGCTCCGGACCTGCTGCAATGCGAACCGTAAACGCCTGTCGGATGCGCAGGTGAGGCCCCGACCTGGGTGAGCCGGGCGGCGCGAGTGCTCATCACTGGGAGGAAAAGGCCGTGGATGCGATAACGAATGACTTCGGGGAAGTTCTCCTGTGGAGCTTCTGGTTCTTCATCTGGATCGCCGCACTGATGGTGTGGTTCCGGTGCCTGTGGGACCTGTTCGGCGACCGCTCGCTCAGCGGTTGGGCCAAGGCCGGCTGGGCGATCCTGCTGATCCTCGTGCCGTGGCTGGGGGCACTGATCTACCTCATCGCTCGGGGCCGGAGCATGACCGAGCGGCAGCGGACGGCGGCTGCACAGATGCAGGCCGAGCAGGAGAAGTACATCCAGCAGGTTGCCAGCACGTCCAAGTCGAAGAGCCCGACCGACGAGATTGCCAGCGCCAAGGAACTGCTCGACTCCGGCACGATCACGCAAGAGGAGTACGAGTCCCTCAAGGCCAAGGCCCTCGCCTGACCACAACGGAAACAGCCCCTGACCGCGTCTCCGCAGGTCAGGGGCTGGTTGGTGCTGGTGGCGGTGCAGGGTTCGAGCGATCAACGATGAGTCTGGAGGCGGTCCGTTTCGAGAGTCTCATGCTCGTCCTCAGTCTGCTGCTGAAAGACCGGCCGGTCGCGCATCTCGCGAAGAATTCTGACGTCCTCTGCACGGAGGTTTCGCAGGCCGCCCAGAACCATTGCGATATCGGGTGCCAGATCTGGTTCCGCGACAGCAACCCCGAATGCCGCACCCATCGCCTCGAGCAGCTCCATCCCACATCGGCGCTGGGTACGGATCGGGGTACGGATCACATGATTGAGCCTGATCGAGCACCCGACGACAACCCGCCGAACCAGCCGGCGACAGCATCGTGGGTAGGCCGCTGACAGAGGAAGACTGCTGGTCAAGCCCCAAAGGACAAAGCGAAGGCCCGGACCTGATGGTCCGGGCCTTCTTCCGTAGCGGGGGCAGGATTTGAACCTGCGACCTCTGGGTTATGAGCCCAGCGAGCTACCGAGCTGCTCCACCCCGCGTCGTTGTGTCTTTAGTTTAGAGGATCTGGGCCGAGCAACCAAATCGGCCCCCGGCGCGGCTCCGGACCGGCGAAAACCCGTGTCTGTCGGGCACGTCCCGGCGTACCGTCCGAGTATGTCCCAACACGTCATCCGCCCGTTCGAGGAGGCTGATCTGCCGGCGGCGGCGGGCTTGCTCGCCGAGCGGCATCAGGAGCATCGCAAGCGTCACCCGCTGCTTCCCGCCGACTACGAGGACGAACAGCTGGCGCTCGTCGAAGTGACGGCCGCATGGGAGAGCGAGGGCGCGTCAGGCGCCGTCATGGTCGAGCACGGCGAACTGACCGGCTACCTGCTCGCCGCACCGAAGCACTCACCGGTCTGGGGCCCGAACATCTGGGTGGAGGCCGCCGGTCACGCCGTCCGTGAGCCGGAACACATCCGCGACCTGTACGGCGCCGCCGCTGCCCAGTGGGTCGACGACGGCCGCACCGCGCACTACGTCCTGGTGCCCGACGACGCCGAGCTGATCGACGCGTGGTTCCGGCTGGCGTTCGGTTCCCAGCATGCGCACGCTGTGCGCCCAGTCCCCGAGTCTCCCCTCGCACCGCCGCCGGATCTCACCGTACGGCGTGCCGTCCGCGCGGACATCCCGGTACTCGCGGAGCTCGACCTCGCGCTGCCGCGTCATCAGGGCCTGTCGCCGGTGTTCTCGTCCGGCGAGATGCCGACGCTGGAGGAGGCGGTGGCGGACTGGGAGGAGTCGATCGACGACCAGGACTACGCGACCTTCGTTGCCTCGTACAACGGTGAGGTCATCGGCTCGTCGGTCGGATGTTCGCTGGACAAGTCGAGTTCGCACAACGGTCTGGCGAAGCCCGACAACGCCGGCTTCCTCGGATTCGCGGCCGTCCTGCCCGCGGCGCGCGGGCTCGGGGCCGGGCGCGCGCTCGGCGAGGCCGTACTGCAGTGGTCGGCGGAGACCGGGTACACGTCGGTCGTGACGGACTGGCGGGTGACGAACCTGTTGTCGTCGCGGACGTGGCCGCGGCTCGGGTTCCGGCAGACGTTCCACCGGCTGCATCGCCTGATCGGGTACTGACGCCGGGTTTGTCCACAGATCCGGATTCGCCCGTCCGGACGCGGTGCGATCGCTGCATCTTCTTGGTCACGAACGGCGTCTCGCAGCAGGCGAGGCGCCGCCGATTCCAGGAGGCAGCCATGTCGCGTTCATCGCTTCGTTCCCGAGCCGTGCCGTCCGCCCGTCGTATCGTGACCGGGAGCGCGGTCGTCCTGGCCGCGCTCGCGCTCTCGACGACCGCCCCCGCCTCGGCCACCGGGTTCGCGCCTTCGTCGACGCACACAGCAACTCATCCATCGACCGAGCAAAGGGCTGGCACCTTGGACGGCTTCGTGATCGAGAACCTCCCCGACGGCCTCGGCACGCCGAGCGACTTCGAGTACGAGTGGGACGACGTGTCGTTCCACAGCCGGGTCTGGGAGACCGGACCGGATCCGGAGGGCGCGTTCAAGGTCGACCTGACCGTGAAGACCCTCCGCGGCGAGCGGCTGACCGACCTCGAAGCCGTGAAGGACTTCCTCGTCGAGTACGAGGAGAAGGAGCCGGGCGACTGGCAGCTCGTCCCGGTCAAGGTCGGTGGGTACGACGGTCTCCTCGCCGGCGACGAGGTGTTCTACTTCATCGAGCCCGGCGTCGCGGCGGAAGTGACGATCGATCACGAGCGTTTCACCGACGAGGATCTGGTCGACACCGCCGCCGGGTTCCACCCGGAGCCGACGACGTGATGCCGTAGGCAACCAAGCCGGGGCAGACGAACGGGCGGCGACCCCGACTGCTGTCGGTGTCGCCGCCCCTGGAAGCCCGTGCGCTCAGCCTGTCGGTGAGCTCGGTGGGCTAGTTGGCGTCGGAGATGCGGGTGGACTCGACGGACCACCGGACGGCGTGGCCGACGGCGTCGGCGTGGGCGTTCCCGCCGCGGCTGCGGCAGCCCTGTCGAGCGCCGCCTTCATCTGGTTCAGGTTGGTCTGGTAGCCGGCGAGGTCGCCCTTCGTCAGGGCTGCCTGCGCTCGTGTCCAGGCAGCCTGTGCGTCGGCGATGGCCTGCTTGACCGTCTGGTTCGGCTGTTGTGCAGGCGGTTTCTCGGTTCCTGGTGGCAGCTCACCGGTGTCGACGTTGGTCTTGAAGACCTTATTGAGGGCTTCTTGCAGCGTTCCGCCGTAGGCCACGCCGTCACCGAACGACACCAGCACGTACCGCAGGACGGGGTAAGTGCCCGCTCCGCTGGTCCGCACCGAGTACACCGGCTGGACGTAGAGCAGACCACCGCCGAGCGGCAGCGTCAGCAGGTTGCCGTACTGCGCTCTTGCGCCGCTGTTCGGCTGGTTGATCGGCAGCAGCGCCTGTCTGATGCCTTCGTCGGTCTGGAACTTGTTGTAGACCTGCCCCGGACCAGGTATCTGCAGGTTCCCCGGCAATCGCAGCACCCGGAACTTGCCGTAGTCCGGCGAGGTCGCCTCGGCATCGACGGCAACGAATGCTGTGAGGTTCTCCCGTTCACCGTTCGGTACGTACACCGACGTCAGTGAGAACTTCGGCTCGGTCTGACCGGGCATCCGCAACGAGAGGTAGAAGGGAGGCTGGCTGATATGCGTCGCCGAGTCACTGCCGGACGAGACCGCGGTCGGGTCGTCCGGGACGCGCCACAGGTCGCTGTTCTGGTACCACGTGCCGGCGTCCTCGACGTGGTACTTCGCGAGCAGGTCGCGCTGGACCTTGAACATGTCCTCCGGGTAGCGCAGGTGCGACATCAGGTCGGGCGAGATGTCCGAGCGCGGCTTCACCGTGCCGGGGAACGCCTTCATCCAGGTCTTCAGCACCGGGTCGCTCTCGTTCCAGGCGTACAGCTCGACCGAGCCGTCGTAGGCGTTCACGACCGCCTTGACCGAGTTGCGGATGTAGTTGATCTTCTCGCTCGGCTGCTGCGCGATCGTCCCGCGGCCGGTCGTGGTGTCCCGGGTGCTGACGTCCAGGTCGACCTTCTGGGAGTACGGGTAGTTGTCCGACGTGGTGTAGCCGTCGACGATCCAGACCACCTGGCCGTCGACGATCGCCGGGTACGGGTCACCGTCCGGCGTCAGCCACGGCGCCGCCTTCTCCACCCGCTCGCGCGGGCTGCGGTCGTAGAGGATCTTCGACTCGGGGTTCACCCGGCTGGACAGCAGGATGTTCGCGTCCCGGAACTTCGTTGCGTAGAGCAACCGGTTGGCGAACGACCCGATCGGGACGCCGCCCTTGCCCTCGTAGGTGTTCAGGGTCGGGTCGCCGCCGGACTTGCCCTCCGGCGTGTCGAGCTCGACCGGCTGACCGCCTTCCGGAGCGCCGACGATCGAGTAGTCCGGGGACTGCTCGCCGAAGTAGATCCGCGGCTCGTACTTCCCGAGGTCGCCGGTCGGCGGCAGGTCCTTCTCGGTCCACACGGGGATGCCGCCCTGCGACTGGTTGCCGTTCGCGGCGACGACTCCGTAGCCGTGCGTGTAGACGGTGTGGTCGTTGTTCCAGTTGCGCTGACCGCCCGGCAGCCGGTCGACCTGGACCTCGCGGACCGCGATGACGGTGTCGTTGACCTTGCCCTTGACCTTGTACCGGTCGACGTCCAGATCGGTCGGGAACGAGTAGAACCCGCGGACCTGCTGGAGCTGCTCGAAGGTCGGACCGATCACGGTCGGGTCGATCAGCCGGATACCGGGCAGCACCTCGGCATCGGCCGCCAACTCCTCCGGCTTGGCCGTCGTCTCCGCCCGGTACTCGGTGACGTCCGCGCCCTCGAGGCCGTAAGCCTGACGCGTGGCCTCGATGTTCTTCGTGATGTACGGCGCTTCCTTCACCGGCTCGCTCGGTCGCACCCGCAGCTGCTGGAGCGCGGCCGGCCAGAGCGCGCCGAGCAGGATCGCCGACAGGATCAGCACCACCGTGCCGACGCCGGGAAGCAGCCAGGTCCGGCGGACCACGTTGGCGAAGAACAGTCCCGCGCACAGGACCGCGATGACGGCCAGGATCTCTTTGCTGGGCAGGATGGCGTTGTCGCCGGTGTAGGAGACACCGGTGAAGAGCTTGGCGTCAGAGGTCGTCAGACCGTACCGGTCCAGCCAGTAGCTGAAGGCCTTCAGCAGGACGAGCAGCCCGAGCAGCACGGAGAACTGCACCTGCGCCGCGCCCGACGCCTTCTGGCCCTTGGCGGACGGACGGAAGCCGCCGTAGAGGTAGTGGGTGATGATCGCGGCGACCAGCGACAGCAGGACGATCGAGTAGCCGAAGCCGAGCAGCACGCGCAGCCACGGGTAGTCGAAGACGAAGAACGCGATGTCCTTGTTGAAGTGCTTGTCGGTGACGCCGAAGGGGGTCCGGTTGCGCCAGGCCAGGAAGACCTTCCACTCCCCCGACGCTGCCGAGCCGCCGAAGATCAGCATCAGGGTCGCGATCACTCCGACCGCGATCTTCCCGTGCTGCTGCAGCAGGTCGCCGTACCGTTCGAAACCCGGGCTCGGCGACGGCGCGAGCGCCACCCGCGGGCGGGTGCGGAACGCGACGATGATGTTCGCGACGACGGCCGCGGCCATCAGCAGACCGACGACCACGAACAGCAGCACCCGGGTGCCCAGCACGGTGCTGAAGACCGACCCGAGGTCCACCGACCGGTACCAGAGCCGCTGGGTCCAGACATCGGTGAACACGCTGAAGAGGATCAGCAGGACGATCAGTGTGGCGATCGTCGGCAGCAGGGCACGGGGGCGCCCGCCGCTGCGCCGTGGTCTCCGGGCGGCGGGCTCCTCCGGCATGTCGTAGACGCCGTCGCTCATGGTTTCTCCTCGTCGTCGCTCATGCCGTCGACCCCAGGACCTTCACCCGACCGGCTGCCGACCGAAGGTTCGAATGTCAAAGACAGTACTTCGCACAGCGTGGGGACCAAGTCGACGCCGGTGAGCACCGCGCTGTCCTCGTCGTGGGCGCGCAGCCGGACGGCGCCGAACCGGTCGCCCTCACGCAGCACCGCGGCGACCATCCGGACCTCGTGCCGGCGCGGATCGCTCCCGGCCAGCCGGGCCAGTTCGGCGTCCGACTCGACGCTGGACAGCCCGGACTCGGCCGCCGCCGGCAGCACGATCCGCTCGATCGCCAACGCACAGCCGGCGACACCGTCCGGCCACTCGATCCGGCCGAGGGTGTCGGCGAGATGCTCGTCCTCCACCCCGCCGGGCAGCTCGCCCTGCGCGACCGGAGTCAGCGGCTGGGACGCGTCCTCGGCACCGAGCTCGGCGGCGAGCTGCGGCTCCGCGCGGAGCAGTTCCGCGGTCGGGACCAGCGCGAACAACTGCGCCGGCTGGTCCCAGCCCGCGCTGCTCACGTGCTTCTCGATCTCGATCACCGCGCGGCTCAGCGCGTCGGACGGCAGCATGCCTACGGAATCCATGCCGGCAGCTCTCCCCTTCGGTTCGCCGGTTCGTACAAACGACTCATTGGCTGCACGACGGGACCTCGCCCTTCCCGTCGGCGACCGCTTTCAGGGCGCTGATCGCGTCGTTCAGCGTGCTGATCTTCACCAGCTGGATGCCCTTCACGTCCGCGTGCAGCGCGGCCGCACAGTTCGGCGCCGGGACCAGGAAGACCGTCGCGCCGTCGTTGCGGGCGCCGGCGATCTTCTGCTGGATACCGCCGATCGCGCCGACCTGGCCGAGCGCGTCGATCGTGCCGGTTCCGGCGACGTGCTTGCCGTTCAGCAGCGCACCCGGCGTCAGCTTGTCGTAGATGGCCAGGGCGAACGCGGTGCCCGCGCTCGGACCGCCGATATCCTGCCCGAGGTTGACCGTCACCTTCACCTGCGAGTCGACACCGATCGTGATCCCGACCATCGGGCGGGTCTCGTCGCCCGGGGTCGCGGCCGTCTTCAGCTGGACGGTCTGCTCGGCGGTGCCGCGGCGGATCAGGAAGACGACGTTCTCGCCCACCTTGTGCTTGCGGACGAACTCGCCGACCTGCGGGACCTGCGTCACCGGCTGACCGTCGACGGCCAGCACGATGTCGCCCGGCTTCAGCTTTCCTTCGGCCGGAGACTTCTCCGCGACCGTCGACACCTTCGTGTGGAACGGTACGTTCGCCGCCTGCAATGCCGCGGCGACCGCGCTGTCCTGCGAGCCGGTCATCTCGGCGGTGTTCTGCTGCTCGACCTCGTCGGCGCTCTGGTCCGGCGGATAAATGATGTCGCGCGGGAACAGGTCGTGGTGCGGGTCGAGCCAGTTCCGCATCGCCTGCGGCAGGGTCAACTGACGGTCCGGAGAGGTCACGGACACCGTGGTCAGATCGAGCTGCCCCGATGTCGGGAACGTCTTGTGACCGCTGATCTCGATGACCGGCTTGTTCTTCGACGCCCCCAGCGTGTCCTTGACCGGACCGGGGCTGAACGAGACGAACGGCACCGGGAAGGCGGTGACCAGCCCCAGCGAGACGACGAGCACGACGATCGAGGTGACCAATGTGGCGGTACGACGTGTCACGAACCCTGCCCTGCGATCTTGGAGCCGGAGCCACGGACCTCGGAAGAGACCGGCTGATGGATACGACGACCGAGGCCGCGACGACGTTCCGGAGTGGCCCGCGGGCCGGGCGCGGCGAGCGCGGCGTTGAAGCGACGGAAGTCCTCGACCGAGGCGAAGGCACCGCCGGACCGGCGCGGCTCACGGCTGCGCCAGCCACGCCAGGCGGCCCAGCACATCGCCAGCAGCGTGGCGGTCAGCGGAAACGCCAGCCACGCCAAAACCTTCATCCGGCCACCTTCATGCGCCCAGCGTACGGGTCAGTGAGCGCCGACCCACTCGCTGCCACCGTCGCTGAAGCTCTGGTGTTTCCAAATCGGGACCTCGGCCTTGAGGTCGTCGATGAGTCGCCGGCACGCGGCGAACGCCACATCGCGGTGCGACGCGGCCACCGCCACGATCACCGCGGCGTCCCCGATCACCAGGTCCCCCGTGCGGTGCACGGCGGCCAGCGCGGTCACCGCCGGGTCGTCGCAAACACGCTGCGCGACCTTCCGCAGGTGCTCCAGCGCGTCCGGGTGGGCCTCGTAGCTCAGGCGGTCGACCGGCTTGTCCTGGTCGTGGTTGCGCACTGTGCCGATGAAAAGCGCAGTTCCGCCCGCCGTCGGATCCGCGACCGCGGCCAGCACCTCGTCGCTGGACAGCGCACTGTCGCGGATGTCCAGCAGCCTGATCGCGTCGCTCATCCGTTCCTCATTCCCGCCGTGTCCCCACACACCATTCCATTCCCCCGCCGCAATTCTCCCTCCCGCCCGCCGATTCCCGGACACCACCTCCCGTTCGGGGCCGTTCGGAGACTGCGGTGCGTGGTCCGGCGTGCACCGGGAGAGACTGTTGCCTTCCTCACCTACCCGCCATCCGCCGGCCGGCCCGGGTTCGCGGCTCTGCCTGCGGCGAACAGAGGCGGCGATGCGTTCGCCGGACGAGGAACTGGTCGCCGGAACCAGTACGTTGGAGTAGTACGCCCCACCCGCACAGGAAGGCCCTCCGATGAGCGACGAACCGGACAACCCGTTCAAGGGAACGCCGTTCGAGGCCATGTTCCAGCAGTTCTCCGGTGCGGCCGGCGCGGGCGGCACCCCGGACCTGAACGCGATCTTCGCCCAGGTCCAGCAGTTGCTGAGCGGTTCCACCGACGGCAAGCCGGTGAACTGGGACCTGGCCAAGGACATCGCCCGCAAGACCGTCTCCACCGCCGGGGACCGGTCGATGACGTCCACCGACGGCGACCGGGTCGCGGACGCGGTCCGGCTCGCCGAGCACTGGCTCGACGACGCCACCACGCTGCCCGAGGTGTCCGCCACCTCCGCGGCCTGGAGCCGCGCGGAGTGGGTCGAGAACACGCTCCCGGTCTGGCAGACGATCGTCGACCCGGTCGCGGAACACGTCGCCGGCGCGATGGGCAACGCCCTGCCCGCCGAGGCGCAGCAGTTCGCCGGCCCGATGGCCGGGATGCTGCGGCAGCTCGGCGGTTCCGTCTTCGGAGCGCAGGTCGGCCAGGGGCTGGGAGAGCTCGCCGGCGAGGTCGTCAGCTCGTCCGACATCGGGCTGCCGCTGGGCCCGACCGGCCAGGCGATCCTGCTGCCCGACAACATCGCCAAGTTCGCCGAGGGGCTCGGGCTGACCGACGAGGACGTCCGGCTGTACCTCGCGTTGCGTGAGGTCGCCCACCAGCGGCTGTACGCCGGGGTGCCGTGGCTCCGTCAGCACCTGCTCGCCGCAGTCGCCGACTACGCGGCCGGGATCGAGGTCGACACCGGCAAGATCGAGCGCGCGATGGCCGACATCGACCCGCAGAACCCGGAGGCGATGCAGGAGGCGCTCGCCGGCGGCCTGTTCGAGCCCGAGGACTCGGAGCAGCAGAAGGCAGCCCTCGTCCGGCTCGAGACCACGCTGGCCCTGGTCGAAGGCTGGGTCGACGACGTCGTACGGGAAGCCACCAAGGACCGGATGCCCGCCGCGGTCCAGCTTGCCGAGACGGTTCGGCGCCGCCGCGCCGCCGGCGGTCCGGCCGAGCAGACGTTCGCGACCCTCGTCGGTCTGCAGCTGCGCCCACGCCGCCTCCGCGACGCCGCGAACCTCTGGGCCGCCGTCCGCGACGCCCGCGGCGTCGAAGGCCGTGACAACCTCTGGTCCCACCCGGACCTGATGCCGAGCACCGGCGACCTGGACGACCCCATCGGCTTCGCCCAGCACGCAGGCGAACTCTCCGACATCGACATCAGCGACTTCCTCGACGCCGAGACTCCCGAGCCGCCGACCGAGGACGACGGCGACAACCCCGCCAAGTAGCTGCGGCGTTCTCCACACCCCGCCTGAGTGTGTCCAGGCGGGGATGTGGAGACTTGCGGAATGCTTCATGCCGACGCAGTCGAGGTCTTGAAGAGGTGGCACGCGCCCGACGCCGAGCAAGAGAAGCTGCGGGCGCACTATCTGCACCACCTCTCGACCCATCCGGACGGGATGTGGCGCAGCTGCCGCCCGGAGCACGTGACGGCCAGCGCGCTGGTTGTCGATGCTGCAGGCCAAAACACCCTGCTGACGCTGCACAAAACAGTCGGCCGCTGGCTCCAACTAGGCGGCCACTGCGAACCCGGCGACACCACCCTGACCGGCGCCGCCCTCCGCGAAGCAACTGAGGAATCCGGGCTCTCATCCCTCACAGTCAGCCGCGAACCCCTCCAACTCTCCCGCCACCTACTGGAAGCAGGCGGCTGCGCCGGCGCCTACCACCTCGACGTCCAGTTCCTGGTCACCGCGACATCCACGGAATACGTCGTCAGCGAGGAATCCCACGCCCTCGCTTGGTTCCCCCTCGACGCCCTCCCGCCGGACACAGACAACTCCGTCCAGGAACTGGCCTCCCGCGCACAACATCACCTCGCACAGCACTGACCACGCGTCCGCCGAGCTCCTGGACCGACAGGATCCGCGGCTTCGTCAACTGGTGAGGCGAGGAGCGCAGACGATGATCGGCCTCGCGGATCTCAACCACACTCCCCCTTTCACTGGATCGCCCTGCGCCCGCGGGTCCGAGCACAGCTGTCCCCGGCGATCCCCCGTTCCCTCCTTTGTGGCCCTGCAGCGCGGCTCCCGGCCTCCGGCCCGACATGACTGTTCCCCCTGTAGCTCGCATGATCCGGGGTGCTGTCACCGGGCCGGAGGCATCGGTAGACCGCCGCGGGCGAAACGGTCAGCTGACCCGCGGGTCCGCCATCAACACCACGCGATTGGCTGCGGGATCGAACGCGAGCACCGGATGCCCGTTGTCGCCCTCGGCCGTCATGACCACCGGCTTGCCAAGCCTGCGACCCACAGCGGCGAAGAACCCGCACAGGATGTCCACTCTTTCCTGGCCCTGCAGCTCGCGAAGGTCGACATCGAAGTCGATCTCTTCGGCCGACATCGGACGGAAGATCGCCAGCACATCCGGGACCGGCCAGACCCGCAGATCGACAGTGTCCGCATCGGCCGGACGCATCAGCACCTCCGCCGCGGACGGCAGTGGCCCAGCGACGCCGCCTACCGAGTACTCCCACGCCCATCCGCTCGAGCGGATCAGATCGAACACCGCCTGCCAGTCCTCGACCGAGGTCCCCGCCACGGACACGTCCGGCAGAGCACCCATCAGGTCAGGGTCGAAGAAGTTCCTGACGTCGTCCCACAGCAGATCCGGCATCCCGCCATGCTGCCCGCCATCACCCCGCGAACGCAGCCAGATTTCCTTGACGAACCCCATAGAAGCACCGCCGCGTCCCCCGTCGCCCTGCGATCCCGCTGCGTGGCAGAACCACCCGCTCGTCCAGCGCTTCCAACAGTTCCCGCCGTACGACAACTCCCAGGCCTGCCCGTCGTACTGCACCCCCGTGCACCCGTTCGCGCTGTGCCCGCAGGTGCGAGCACAGCTCCCCAGCAATCCCCCGTATCCCCCATCGCCCTGCGATCCCGCTGCGTGGCAGAACCAACCGCTCGTGCAGCGCTTCCAGCTGTTCCCGCCGTACGACAACTCCCAGGCCTGCCCGTCGTACTCCCCCGCCGCTACCGCGTCCCACCGTCGCCCGCACACCCCATGCGGTGGGTCGCGCTGTGCCCGAGGGTGCGAGCACAGCTCTCCCAGCAATCCCCGTGTACCCACTGCCCTGCGATCCCGCTCCGTGCCCGAGTCACCTGCTCGTGCAGGGCTTCCAGCTGTCCTCGCCGTACGACATCTCCTAGGGCATGCCCGTCGTACGGCCTGTCGACGTCGGGTGAAGACTGACCCTCTATCGGCGGCTGAAAATGAACCCCCTGCGTGACCCTGTGAAGGGTGATGACAGTGGAGGACTGGGCT